>NZ_JCAHRL010000010.1:0-165015 GCF_059427765.1 Gordonia sp. B8661-1 | reverse complement strand
GGATCCGGACGGCTCTTTGAGTGATGAGCGGGATCGGAAACGTCGGCGCAGGTTGTCGGTGCTCGACCCGGACTCGCAGCAGATGTCGAAGATCTTTGGCTATCTGGATCCCGAGACCCGAGCGATGCTCGATGTGGTGATGGCAGCGTGGGCCGCGCCGGGGATGAACAACCCCGACGACGAGCAGTCGCCGGTCGGGCATGTCGACGAGGCCGATCCGGAGCTGGTGAAGGAAGCGGCACAACGAGATTCGCGGGGTGCCGCCGAACGCCAGCACGACGCCTTCAAGGCGCTGCTGCGGTGCGCGTTGGATGGAGGTGTGCTCGGCAAGAGTCATCGTGGGCTACCGCCGCATCTGATCATCAAGATCACCGAGAGCGAATTGCGTGATCGGGCGGGTCTGGGCCACACCACCACCGGCGCCGACCTGCCGATCTCCGATGTGATCAAGCTGGCCGCCGACGCCCAGATGTACCTCGCAGTGTTCGCCGATCATACGAACGAGCCGCTGTATCTGGGGCGAGCCAGACGGTTGGCGAATCAGGCCCAGAGGTTCATGAGTTTCGTCCAGTACGGCGGGTGCTCGGTGCCGGGGTGTCCGCGGCCGTTCTCCCACACCGAAATGCATCACGCCGAACAGGATTGGACCGACGGCGGCACCACCGATGCCAACGCGATGGCGCCCGCCTGCCCGCCACACAACCGACTCGTCGGCCACAAAGCAGGGCAACTGTCGACCATCAAGATCCGTACCGGCCCCGACCGCGGACGCTACGGCTGGAGATGCAACACCAGTAAGGGCGTCCCGCCCGACACACCACGGACCAACCACATTCACCTCGTCGACGAACTCCTCAGCTGGACGACGTCCGCTAAACGGCTGGGATCACCATGAGTGCAACACTTTTGACGATGACGTCGTGCGGTCACCATGAGCGGCATGACCGAGACGACCATCGAACGTGCCGTGCAGGAGGCGCCGTCGGCAGACGTGCCGCACGCCGAGTCGGCTTTCCACCTGGGATTCTTCACCCAGGTGCACGGTCGCGCGGAGCAGTCGGCCGCCGACACGTACGCCGAACTCATCGACACCGTGGTCGCGGCCGAGGAGTTGGGCTACGAGAGTGTCTGGGTGGGGCAACACCACTTCGGCAAAGACCGCCTGCCGTCACCGCTCGTGCTGTTCGCGGCGCTGGCCGAACGGACCCGGACCATCGAACTGGGGACAGCCGTCACGGTGCTGCCGCTCGAGGACCCGATCCGATTCGCCGAGGATGCCGCGGTACTCCACGCGATCGCCGGAGACCGAATCAACCTCGGGATCGGCAGCGGGGCCGGCGATGGTGACTCCTTCGTCGCCTTCGGCCGCGACCTCGACGACCGCCGCGAACTGTTCGACGACCACCTGGCGACCGTGCACGCACTGTTCGACGGCCGATCACTCACCGGCGACGACGAACCACGCCGGCTGTATCCGCCGGCCCCGGCGCTCCGGGACCGCCTGTGGCACTCCGTCGGAACACCGGAACGCGCCGCCGCAGCAGCAGAGGCCGGTGACGGCCTACTCATCGGCACCTTCGCCGACCATCCACTCCACGATCAGCGCGCCAAGATCGACGCCTACCGCGACGCCTGGCACCGCACCCAGGCCGGCGGTACACGCACACCCCGAATCGGAGCGCTGCGGTTCACCTACGTCAGCGACAGCCGGGACAGCATCGAGCAGCAGGTCGCCGACGAACTCGACGCGTTTAGGGACTTCGCCAACTCCTACAAGCCCGAACTCGCGGACCTCGACACCCACCAGTACCTGCGGCGCGTCACGCGATACGGCACGGTCACCGATGTCATCGGAGATCTTCGGGACGATCCGGCGCTGGCCGGGCAGGTCACACATTTCCTGCCGACCGTGGGCCTCTATCCGGCGGCGGGTGACGGAACGCCCGGTGCCGACCTCGACATCACGCGACTGGAACAGTTCGCCACCGAGATCGCCCCCGCACTCGGATGGATCCGGCCCTCGGCACCCTGACGGTCGGTCGCGTGGGGGAGGAATATCTCCCTCTCCCGGGTGATGTGTCGTGGTGGTCCGGACACCGATCCTGACGGCATGACTGCTCGACAGCTCACGACACAACGAACCTCGACCCGGTGGTGGCTTCTCGGCACGATCGGCGTGCTCATACCGTTCGCAATCTACTCATTGGCGCCCTACGTCGGACTCGACGAAACGGCCTCGCGCATCCCCGTCGACGGCCAACCCGCCTGGTACTACCCGATGCTGGTCACCCACGTGACGGTCGCGGTGGTGGCCATGCTGTGTGCCGCCGGCCAACTCTGGCCGCGACTGCGATCCCGGAACCCGCGATGGCACAGACGAGAAGGCCGCGTGTACGTGTTCGCGGTGGCGATCGCCGGACCGAGTGCCTTCGCCATCGGGGTCCAGTCGCCGTTCGGGCCGGCAGCGAAAATCTCCGATGTGATCCTCGCGGTCCTCTGGATGACCTACACCACCCTCGGGGTGCGGGCGATCATCGGTGGCCGCGTGGCCGATCATCGACGCTGGATGATCCGCAGTGCGTGCCTTGCCTTTTCGGTGATCCTGAACCGCGTCTACGCCATGCTGCTCGGAACGTTCGCTGCCGGATGGCTGGAAAGTCTGTCACCCGGCATCGACGATCCGGTCATGGTGTGGGCCTCCGCGCTGTCACCGTGGATGGGACTCGTGTCCGGAATCCTGTTGGGTCAGTTCGCGAGTGACCCGCGACGGTCACGCCGCCACGTGATCCGCCGCACCCAGGATGCGTCCGTCGCTCATCCGGACGACGCGGTCCACGCCGGTGTCCGGGGTGAGCGTCTGCAGGTCGTGGCTGACGAGCACGGCGGCCAGATCGCGACTGCGGACGAGACGGCCCAGCAACTCGATGACGGCGTGCGCGCGCTCGGAGTCGAGGGCAGACGTCGGTTCGTCGATCAACAGCAATGACGGCGAACCCATCAGTGCCCGTGCGATATTGACGCGCTGGCGCATACCGCCGGACAGCTCGCTCGGCCTACGGTGCGCCGAGTCGGCCAGACCCACCTCGCCGAGTAGCGACATGGCCTCGTCGTGGCCTTCGCGGCCGCGGCCCCGGATGTGCGTGGTGACCAGTAGTTGATCCAGGGCGGTCAGCGACGGCAGCAGATTGTCCTGCTGGAACACGAAGCCGATCCGGTCGCGGCGCAACCGGTCCCGGTCACGGTCGGACAGGCCGCCGGCCTCGACGTCGTCGATGACGACCGTGCCGCTGTCCGGGGTGGCCAGGGTTCCGGCGACGGCCAGGAGACTCGACTTGCCGCATCCGGACGGACCGGTGACGGCGACCAATTCGCCGTCGGCGACCTCGAGCGAGACGTCGTCGAGTGCCGTCAGCCGGCCGCGGCCGTCCGGGTAGGTGAGGGTGATGTCGGAGAGGGAGAGACTCATCATGTGCTCCTGTTGTATGGGTGGATGAATGGGTGTCGGAGTCAGCGGGACAGTGCGACCGCCGGATCGACGGTGGTGACGCGGCGGACCGCCAGGCCCGCACCTGCGATGCCCAGTACGGTCATGCCGATGACCGGCAGCACGATGGCACCGACGCTGAGCGACAACGGAATAGCGATGCCGGTCGCGGTGAGCCCGAGGACCAGTCCGACGCCGAGCAGTGCGCCGACGGCCTCACCGACGATCAGGATGATCGCGGCCTGGCCCAGTCCGTCCCGGAGCAGGTAGCCACGGCTGGCGCCGAGTGCGCGCAGTACCGCGAGATCGCGGGTCCGCTGAACCGTCCAGACCGCGAAGAACGCACCGACGACCAGCGCCGAGATGGCCAGCAACATGATCTGGATCGCGAGCAGTGAACCGTGTTCGGAGCTGTACCCCGGAACCGCGTCGGTGACCGAATCCATCGGCAGCGCAACGGTACCCGGAGCGACCGTATCGTCGGCGCCGGACAGCACCACGACACCGCTGGCCACGTCGCCGTGCGAAAGCTGCTGCCAGGTGGGCATCGTGGTGTAGGCGACCGGGGTGTGCGCGAAATCGCCTGCCGCGCCGATGCCGTCGACGGTCAGCTGGTTACCGCCGACACTCACGGAATCGCCGGGTGCGACGCCCAGTTCGTCGGCCTGCTTCTGGTTCAGGAGGATGCCGTCGTCGGTGGGGAGCGCACCGCTCGACGCCTCCGGCATCAGGCGGGGATCGGCGCCGAAGAGGCTGATCGTGGTCGTGGTGTCACCATGCGCCAACCGGGTCGTCAGGACGCCCAGTGGGGCGGCCGCGTCACCGTGTACGTCGGTGATCTCCTGGACCGTCGCGCGATCCAGGGAACTCTGCGACAGGGTGGGGCCTTCGCCGCCGGTGCCCTCCTGGAGGATCACCTGCTGTCCGGGCAGACGTTCGACGGCCGAGATGGATTGCGCCGCCAACCCATTGGTGAGTGCGGATAACACGACCACCATGAATGTCATCAATATGATCACCGAGGTGATCACCGCGAATCGTCCCTTCGCGAAGAGGATGTCGCGTAACGCGATGAACACAACCATCACTTCCTTGTTCTGCTACCGTCACCGGTGACCACACCGGCGGTGAAATGGTCTGTCTGACCTTGCTTTCCAGCATCGTCCACAACGCGCGTTCGCACATCGATGCGAAGGCCGGTTCCGCCGGTCGGTTCGATGGACTCGCGTGTCCATCGAAAGTTGGAGGCCCCGGCGCGACACCGTGCGGATACTGGAGACATGAACACGCGCGAGCACATTCCGGAGGCCGATCGCCATGTGCTGATGGCCGGGCACATCCTGTTCACGGTGCTGTTGGTGATCGGTGTCGTGCGGGCCGCCCTGGACATGGCGCAGCCGGTGGTCCCGATCGTGGCCGGTCTCGCCATCGCGGGCTGGTACACCGCCGGTGCGGTCTGGGTGACGCGGCGCCGTGACCGCGTGGCACGAGGCTGGCTGGCGGGACTGATCGTGCTGTGGATCGGGCTCGTCGTGCTGTCCGGCGAGTTCGTGTGGCTGGCCTTTCTGCTGGCCCTGCTCGTGTGGCATCTGCTGCCCGTGCGCTGGGCGGTTCCCACCGAGGTGCTCGTCGCCGTGGTCGCCACGCTGGGATTTGCCGCGCATCAAGGGAAGTGGGTGGTCGGTGCGATCATCGGACCCACCATCGGCATCGCCTGTGCAGCGGTGATGACCGAGATCTACCAGCGGCTGCGTGCGCAATCGGAGGAGCGTCGCCGTCTGCTCGACGAACTGCTGCGCACCCAGCAGGAACTCGCCACCCGGGAGCGGGAGACCGGTCGGCTCATCGAACGGGAACGTCTGGCCCGCGACATCCACGACACGGTGGGGCAGAGTCTGTCCGGTGTCATCATGCTGCTGCGGGCGGCCGTCGCAGGCCACACCGGGACGGATACCGCGCTGACGACGCAGCTGGGTACGGCGCTGCACACGGCGACCTCGGCGCTGGCCGAAACGCGGCGCATGGTGCTGGGGCTCGATCCGGTGGGGTCGGGTCAGGACGATCTCCCGGAGGCGCTCGCCACGCTCGCCGACGAGACGACCGACCTGGGTTTGCCGACGCGGTTCACCGAACACGGTGACAGGCGTGCCCTGCCGACCGCCACACAGGTGGCGGTACTGCGTGCGGCCCAGGAAGCGGTGTCGAACGCACGCAAACATGCGCGGGCGACGCACGCCGAACTCGTTCTGACGCATGCGGACCACGAACTCGCCCTCGACGTCGTCGACGACGGACGGGGCTTCGACCCGGCGACGATCGGCGGGGTACGGGCGGACGGATCCGGGTACGGTGTGACCTCGATGCGCTCACGCATGGCCGAACTGGGTGGGGACCTGGTCGTCGATTCCGCCGTCGGTGCGGGTACGACCATCAGGGTGCGCGTTCCCGCCGGTGCCGATCCGGTGAACGGCGAGGAGGGAGAGCGATGATCGGGCTGCTGCTCGTGGACGATCACCCGGTGGTGCGGGCCGGTCTCCGCGCGGTCCTCGACGCCGCCGACGACGTCGAGGTGCGTGCCGAGGCGAGCAACGCCGAGGAGGCGGTCGCCGCGGTCGGTGAGCACGACATCGATCTGGTGCTCATGGATCTACGTTTGGGTGCGGGCGCCGATGGTGTCGACGCCACACGGTCCATCCGGGCCCTGCCCGATCCGCCGCACGTCCTGATCCTCACCACCTACGAGACGGACACCGACATCGTGCGGGCCGTGCAGGCCGGCGCGACCGGCTATCTGCTCAAGGACGCGACCCCCGACGATCTGGTGCGGGCGATCCATGCGGCCGCCGCCGGCGAGACCGTCCTCGCACCGCCGGTCGCCTCCCGATTGCTGGGCCGGGTGACGTCGCCGGAGAACGCCCTGACGGAGCGGGAACTGGAGATCGTCGGCAGGCTCGCCCACGGTGACTCCAATCGGGATATCGCCCGGGCCCTCCACATCACGGAGGCGACCGTGAAATCGCATCTCGTGCACATCTTCACCAAACTCGGCGTGGACAGCCGGACGCGCGTGGTCGTCGAGGCGCGGCGGCGCGGTCTGCTCTAGGGCGCATCATTCGAGGTCAGAAGGCATCGTCAGGGGCCATCTAGACTGGACCACATGCAGCTTCCGCGCCGACACCGATCCGGGTATCCCCGGATGTCGGGCGCGCTGCTGCTCATCGGGATCGCGTTCGCGGTGCTCGTCATGCATTCGGTGGTCGCGCACTGCGTGGCCGAACCCTCCGGAGCACACACCAGTCCCGCTGCGGCGTCGGACACCCACCACGGTTCGATGCCGACGATGGCCGTGGCGCGGGAGAGCGTTACCCCGACGATGACCGGCACCATGGACTGCGGACCGCATCAGCACGCATGTGTGTTCGTTCGCGACGACCTGCCTCCGCTCATCCCGCTGATCGTCGTGATCCTGCTGGTGTGGGGTTTTCCGGAACCTCGTCTGCTGCCCACCTGGGTGGTGGGATCCGTTCGGCGCCTGGGCCGTCCGCCGCCCTGGGCCATGCCCACTCATCTCTCGCTGTCGGTGATCCGCTGCTGATGGACGTGTGACGAACCCCGCGGGTTCGTCGTCCACACGTATCCCCGGGCGGCCGTGTCCGCCCTGAATAACCTTCAGCGATAAGGAAATATCCATGTCCAGCACCATGAACACCCGTACCAAGCGCGTCGTGATGGCGGGCGCGGCGTTGACGACGGCCGTCGCGCTGCTGTCGGCCTGCTCGTCGGACGACACCGACTCGACCGGCGCAGGCACGTCCGCGTCGCAACCGGCAGGTCACCACGGATCGGCGTCCGACGAGAACGCCGACCACAACGAGGCCGACGTCGAATTCAACTCGATGATGATCCCGCACCACCAGCAGGCCGTCGAGATGTCCGACATGGTCGACGAGCGCACCACCAACCCGCAGGTGCGCGGGCTGGCGGAGCGCATCCGGGCGGCACAGCAGCCGGAGATCGATCAGATGACCGGCCGTCTGAAGGAGTGGGGCGTGACAGCGCCCGGTACGACGGAGGATTCAGGTCACGGAGGTCACGACATGTCGAGTGGTCACGCCGGTATGCCCGGCATGATGACCGACGACGAGATGAAGGCCATGACCGATGCCCGCGGCGCGGAGTTCGACAAGCTGTGGCTCGAGGGCATGATCCGTCACCACGAGGGCGCGATAGCCATGGCCGACGCCGAACTGGCCGACGGCAAGGATGCGGCATCGAAGAAGTTGGCCGAAGAGATCCGTGCCGCACAGAAAGCCGAGATCGACGAGATGAAAGGCATTCTCGGACAGTGACATCGGCCGGTGACATCGAACCGGCGTCACCGGCCTGCCGGCTCTCCCCGGAATGAACGAAGGCCGGGCTCCTGTCGGGGCCCGGCCTTCGCCGACTCATCGATGTGTCAGGGTTTGACGTGTCAGGGTTTCCGGAGCGGCAGGCGCATCAGGTAGACCTGATAACCCGCGGACACCGAGTAGGTGAAGTAGAGGGTGTTGCCCTTCGACCACGGGTGAATGTACGGGGCATAGCCGGTCGGCGGATTGTTGCCGGGCACCACGACCTCGCCGGCCGACCACGGACCCCACGGCTGGTCGGCGGTCCGCATCACGGCGCCGCTGCCGTCGCGGCTGCCCAGCGAAATGTATTTGCCGACATAGTCATTCCACGCCACGGACAGTTCGCCGGTGGGAGCGCCCATGATGGGGGTCGCGGCGGCGGGGTTGTTCGGCAACCAGCGCCCGCCCGAGAGGTACTCGTACTTGCCGAGGTTCTCGATGTCGCGCTGATTCACCCGTGCGAGGTAGACCGAACCGAAGCGTCCGTCCGGGGTGCCGTAGGTGTAGACGGTGTCGCCGACCTTCAGGTACGCCGCCATCTGGAACTTCTTGTTGCCGCCCCCGTTGGGCCGGAAGGCGTTGACGGCCTTCCAGTTGGCGCCGTTGTCGGTGGACTTCACGAGCCCGGCCCAGTTGGTGATCCACGTTCCGGGGTTGCCCCAGTGCTTCACCGACATGACGTTCATGTACTGCGCGCCGTTGGCGGCGACACCGGCCGTCGGGATGATGGTGATCTCCCGACGCAGATTCGGCTTCAGCAGTCGCTTGGCGTGCCCGGGACGGCCGGCATGGCTGGTGAAGGTCATACCGTCGGCCAGATTGCGGTCGGTGCTCCGCAGCAGCACATTGGAGCGCCAGTAGAAGAGTTCGCCGTAGAGCAGCGACCATCCGTTGAAGGACTGGGTGTCACCGAAGGCGGTGAGGATCTCGCCGTGCCCGTTGTCCCACATGACGCCGAGGTCGGTGCCGACGATGTCGTGGCGTCCGATGGTGTCGTTGATGGCACCCGGTCCGGTCAGGCGGGCCACCATGGTGCCGGGGCCGGCCGCGACTCCGGCGGCCTGCGCCGCCGGGGCGCCCACCGCCCCCACCGTCAGAGCTGTTGCCAGCGTCGAGATCGCGATCCCCGCGCGCCATCGTCCATTCCGCCAGTTCATGAGTGCTGACCCTATCAAGGTCTGTGCCGCCGAACCGAGCGACATCAATCCATTGCCCGATATGGGGACAATGGCCGATCATGCACCGAAAGTCGTCAGCCCTCGCTGTATCGGTCGCCGGTATCCACCGTCGTGAAATCGATCTGTGCTGCCGCATTGTTCACGCCGGTCACCATGCCGACGCCGAACTGTCCTTCGCTGTCGTACAGATTCGACGTGCTGATCGATATCCCGTCGTGCTCGAGGTGACTGTCGGCCTCCACGCCGACCCGAACGCCGACGGGCAGACGGGCGAAGGACACCGTCAGGTCGCAATTGATGAAGCCGATCCCGCCGTCGCCCCAGTTGCCGAGCAGGCTCGTGGACTCGGCGCCGATCACACCGCGTTCGAATGGTGTGGGCTCCTCGCCGTCGATGACCGAGATCGCACGGGTCCACAATCGCTTGCGGCGAGCATCCTGGTGCGCGCCCATGTCCCGGTCCCAGTCCGTCGCGCCGGTCGCGGCGTCGGTCTCCGAACCCAGCCACGGAAACCGGTCGTCCTCGTCGGTGGCGGGTGGCACGAAGTGGTGCTGATCGTCGGGGCGACTCCACCGTCCGCCCGCCGGATTGGTGCTTTCCCTGACGAAGACGGTGGTGCTGTGGGCGACCACCACATCCTCGCCCGTATCCGGATTCGCTTGGACCACATCGACTTCGGCGACCTTGATACGACCACCATCGCGAATCAGCCGGCCCCGTGTGGTGGTCGCCGTCTCCTTGGCGACCCTGAACAGGTCGATGGTGAAACGCGCCGGGCGGAAACCGGCGGGGAGGAACTCGCTTTCGGCCGCGTGTGCGGCGAGCGCGCATACCGCGGGTCCGTTGAGTGTCGCCGGCGCCCAGAGGCTCCTCGCAAATCTGCCCGGGGTGACGGCGGAATCGGTATCCGATGAATGACGGGTGAAGAATGCGATGGGTTCCACGAGAATCCCTTCCGTTCGGCAGGGAAACGTGCCCCGACCGTATCTGACGTATTAATGTTTTCTTCTATGACAATCGATAACTTTGCTAAACAAATCCCGAACGATCTGATCAACTCGGTTCGCGGTGGGCTCGTCGTGAGTGCCATCTGCGGAATCGTTCTGGGCCTCATCGCGATCATCTGGACCGGCCCCACGTTGCTGGTCGTCGCGGTTCTGTTCGGCATCGCACTGATTGTCCTGGGACTGTTCCGGATTTATGAAGCATTCGCCTCCGCGCTGTTGTCGAAGGGTTGGCGTTTCGTACTCGGACTCACCGGTGTCGTCATTCTGGCGGCGGGCATCATCGCGCTCCTCAACCCGCAGCGGTCACTCGACTTCCTCGCCGTGTTCATCGGTCTCGGCTGGATCTTCCAGGGTGCCGCGGATCTGGCCCACGCCAGTGCCGGATCGCGGCACACGCCGCGCTGGCTGCTCGTCGTCTCCGGTCTCATCGGGATCGTCGCGGGCGTCATCATGATCGCGCTGCCGGGGACTATCACGATGGCGACCTTCGTCTGGATCAGCGGTATCGCGCTCATCGTGGTCAGCGTGGTCACCCTGCTCACTCTGCCAAAGCGGGTCGACATCGACTGAGTGACACCGCCGAATGCGGCCATCGGTAGTATCGGTGGTGCACAGCGCATCGTCCGGTCTAACCCCTTGCGACCGGACGGTGCGCTGTTTGCGTGAGCGGCGCCGGATGATCCGTGGTGTCAGGCCGTCGGCGCAGGGGTGAATCCCTCGAACGTGACGGATTCGCGCGGGTCACCGCCGAAGATCTGATGTTCGTCGGCGATATGGCCGATCGCCGCCAGGACGTCGGTCCCGTGGCTGAGCCGGCGTCCGTCGATCGGGGTATCGGCCGCGACGAGTACCTGTCCGGGATCCGCGTCGGCGCGATGCGCCACGGCTGCGGCGAGCAGTCTTCGGGCCTGTTCCGGGTCGGCATCCCAGAGGGCGTCGGCGGTGGTCAGATAGATGCGCACGGCAAGGGGATAGTCGCGCAGGTGGATCGACGCCCACGCCCAGTGTTTGGCGACGTCGACCGTGTCGGCCTGGGCGGGACCGTGCGTCCGCCGATACTTGCCGTGCAGTTCACGGCACAGCGGGCTGGAGTCGGCCCACAGTTCCAGAGCGGACATGCACCGCACGCAGTCGTGAAGGTTCCGCAGGTAACTGACCGAGTACGGGCCCTCACGGCGCGCGCGGATCTCCCGGAGCACGGAGAATTCGGCGAGCGCGTGTCCGAACTCGCCGGCGGAGAACAGTGCTGCGGCCTCGTCCTGCATCTCGTCGAGCATGAGGTCATTGTCTCCGAAACGGGGACAAGCGGTGTGCGATTCGCTCGGACCGTTCGGGGTGGATATGAGATCGGCCGCCACCCCGAGAGGGGTGACGGCCGATGCGGAGTCGATCGTGCGGGCTCAGAACCCGGTGGGCTGACCTGCGACGGCACCGGCCGGGGCGATCGGGCCGCCGGTGAAGTGGCGGTAGGCGTAGACCACCGCGATCGTGGTGACCGGGATGGTGACGAGCAGGCCGACCAGGCAGAGGATCGCACCGACGATGTTCAGGCCGATGACGGCGAGCGCGAGCAGCAGCAGCGGCCCGACGTTCTTGCTGATCACACTGAAGCTGGCCTTGATGGCGGCGATCGGGTCGAGGTCGCGGTCAACGACGAAATGCATTGTCCAGTAGGACAGGAACGCGAAGATGAGGCCCGGGATGATGAGCAGGATCAGGCCGACGAAGGTTCCGATGCCGACGAGCACCGCGGCGAGGATGACCGCACCGAACTTGAGGTTGAAGAAGTCACCGATCTGCGGTCGCTGACCGTTCACCTCGTCGAGGCCGCCGCGCACGTAGGCGCCCTGGAAGATGATGTTCACGATCGCGCCGAGGACCGAGATGATGGCCGGCAGTACGAAGTTGTCGCCGTCGGAGAGCATCTGACCCAGGATGTTGATGATGCCGCTGACGACGGTACCGAGCAGGATCACCAGGATCCACGGCAGCGGGTTCGCCTTGAAGCGCTCCCAGCCGTAGCTGATCGCCTCGCCGACGGAGAACTGTGCGGGCGCGAAGCCGGGTGCGCCGTATCCGGTGCCGTACGCCGGATCGGTTCCGTAACCGGGCTGAGCGCCGTAGCCGGGGGGCGCTCCATAACCGGGCTGAGCGCCGTAGCCGGGGTCCGTTCCGTAGCCCGGTTGTGCGCCGTAGCCGGGCTGTGTGCCGTAGCCGGGCTGGTCGCCGTACCCGCCCTGAGGGGCCTGGTATCCGGGCGTCTCACCACCGGACGGGGGCGTGAAACCGCCCGATTGCGGTGCCGAATAGGGATCGTGGGATTGGCCACCGGGCGGGGTGGCGCCGGGAGGCGTGGTGCCGGGTTGACCGGCCTCGGGGTTCTGTCCCTGGCCGCCGCCGAAGTCGGGGGCACCGGGATTGTTCGGATCGGAAGGTGTCGTCATGGCGATGACAATACAAAACCCCTGACTGTGTGACAGCGGTTTCTTTTTCTGATAGCGCCGGGATCGTCATGGCCGCTCCCTCGAGGGCCGTCGGGATACCGCGACTTCGGCCGATCGGTGGCCGCTGCCGTCGTGCGGTGGCATCGTGAAAGGCATGACAGATCGAGACATCGACAACCCTGACGACGGCGAGTACAGCCTGGATCCCGACGACCAGCTCCAGCCGCAGGACACGCTGGTGGACCGTGGTGTGGACGATGTACTCGATGAGGGATACTCCCCTCCCGATTACCGTCCCAGCGGCGCCTATGCCGGACTTGGTCCGGACGAGCAGAGCGGCAACGAATCCCTCGATCAGCATCTCGCCGAGGAGGAACCGGATCCCTGGAACGCCGAGGACCCGCTCGACGAGCTCGACGATCAGGGGCGCGTGCGAAACGATTGGCGCTCACACGAATCCGATCGCCCCGAGGACGACAGCGAGTTCGCGTCGGCGGATCGCGAGGTCGGCGACGGTCGAGCGGGACGATTGGTGGCGCCGGACGAGGGCGTCGGTCCCGATGTGGACTCGGAGGCCGTCGCCGAGGACGTGGGCATCGACGGCGCCGGTGCCTCGGCCGAGGAGGCCGCGGTCCATTACGTCGACGAGGACGACAGCTGACCGGATCACTCCTCAGGTGGTGAACTGATCCAGTAACTCGACCACGGTGGAACGGGTGTCCGCGGCGGTCGCGCCCAGACCGTTGAGCACGGCGGCGACCGCATCGTCGGTGAACAGTGCCAGCAGCAGGTGTTCGGTACCGATGAAGTTGTGGCCCAAGGCAATCGAGGTGGTAGCCGTGGATTCCAGGACCGCGCGTGCGCGGTCGTCGTAGGGCACCACGTCGCCGCCCGGTTCGCTCGGCGACTCGGAGGTGGCGTCGCCGCCGTCCGGTGTGCAGGCGGTGACCAGGTCCGCCAGAGCGACGCCCTGTGCGCGTAATGCCAACTCCGCCACGGATTCCGGTGCCACCGCGAGACCGCGGACGAGATGCTCGGGGCTGACGGCCTGCTGGTTCTCGGCCAGCGCGATGTTGTGAGCCTCGACGACGACGTTGCGGGCGCGAGGTGTGAAGCGGCCGAACGGATTCGGATCGTCAGCCGAATCATCGGCCACTTGCCCGGAAGGCGGCTTGGCGACGAATCGCTTCTGTGCGGCCTGCTTGCTCACCCCCATGCTGGTGCCGATCTCGGTCCAGGATGCGCCGGCACGGCGCGCCTGATCGACGAAGTGGCCGATGAGGTGATCGGCGATGTCCCCGAGGTGTTCGGCGGCGTTCATCGCGTCGGTGAGCTGATCGAGAGGGTTGTCGTGGACGGTCCGGATCGCGGAGATCAGGTCGTCGAGGCGGACATGGCGAAGGATGGTGGGGGTGGTGGGCGAATCGGCCATGCGTCAACCGTATGTTGACGCGCCCTCGGCGTCAACATCGGGTTGACGCCGACGCAACTTCCGTTGTGCCAAAGCCAGTCGATGGCCCTCGCGACGAAGGGGAGGAGTCGCGAGGACCATCGAGTCTGGAGAGTCGTGCTCACCCCGAACGTTCCCCGGCGAACCCGCGAGTGGCGAGACCGTGCGCGGAGAGATTGAGCGCGACACGCGCTCTCCATTCTGCACCACGTTATTAGACTCCCTAACTATCGATGCCGAGTCGTGACCTTGGAGCTTGTCACCGGCGTAAACCGCTATGCCGCAACGGATACCTGTCGATCGACCGAGAATCCTGTGCAGCCGCATACATCGATTGGTCGGTGCACGTCACGCGGCTTCCGGCGACGAAAAGTATGCATTCGGGCGCGTGGCGAGACGGGACCGGGGAGTCGCTGACACAATGATTCGACCTGACGTCGGGGGCGTTCCCATGGGCGTCTCCCGACGACGAGAACCACGATGACGAGGTCTGTGTGATCGGATACCTGGCCAGACGCCTGGTCACCTGGGCGGCGCTCGTCTGTCTCGCGACCAACCTCACGTACTTCCTCGCCACGTGGTTTCTCGACCCGCGCTCGAACTACGCCATCCGGCGACCACCGGTACCCGAGCATGTCGTCGACGAGGCGCTGAACACCTATAACCTCAATGACAAGACGCCGATCCTGGAACGCTGGTGGCAGTGGTTGACGGGGATTGTGGTGCATTGGGATTGGGGTCGCACGCCGGTCGGCGTGAGTGTCGCCGATCAGGTCGGGCACCGGATGATGACGTCGGTGCAACTGCTGGCGGCGGCGACCGTCATCGCCACCGTCCTCGGAATCGCGCTCGGCGTCTACACCGCGTTGCGTCAGTACCGATTCGCCGATCGTGCCTGGCAGCTGATCTCCATCGCGATGCTCAACATTCCGGTCGCGGTGGCGGGTCTGGCCGTCGTGCTGCTCGCGATCTCATTGAATCAGCAGGTGGGGCACACCGTCGTCTACGTCTCCGGGGCGGCCGGCGTGGACGTCCACGGGTTCTGGCCCGTTCTCGCCGACCGCGTGAAACATCTGATCCTGCCGACGATCACGCTCGTGGCCGTCCAGTACGCCGGGACGCACCTGATGCAGCGGTCGTTGTTGCTCGACACCATCAATGCCGATTACGTGCGCACCGCTCGCGCGAAAGGCCTGACGCGCCATGCCGCCGTACGACGTCACGCGTTGCGCACCGCGATCATCCCGGTTGCCGTCGGCATAGCCTTCACCATTCCGGCGGTGTTCACCGGCGCCGTCATCACCGAGACGATCTTCGGCTGGGAGGGCATGGGCCGATACTTCGTCACGTCCATCGCCACCAATGACATTCACGGCGTGGTGGCGGTCGCGGCCTTCGGTGCGGTGGCGACCGCGATCGGCGCGATTCTCGCCGATATCGCCGTGGTCTACCTCGATCCGAGAGTGCGGGTGAGTTGAGATGACGGCATTGCCAACGGAATTGGAGCCGGATACGCCGTCGCCGGTGGCACGGAGGAGATCCGGACGCGCCCGGATCATCGCGGCGCGTTTCGTGCGGAACAGACCGGCGGTTGCCGGTCTGGTGATCTTCGCCGGACTGGTCGCATTCGCGGTGTTCGGTGGTCTGTTCAGCACGTACTCGTATACCGACAGCGATTTCCTCGCGATCGGGTTCGGTCCCTCGTCGGGACATTGGTTCGGTACCAACGACGCGGGCAACGATCTGTATGCGCAGGTGGTCCACGGATTGCAGCGGTCACTGGTGATCGCACTGGTCGTCGCGGCCGGCAGTACGGTGATCGCGGCCTTCGTCGGTGGCATCGCCGCGTACTTCGGTGGATGGGTCCAGCGCGTGATCCTCGCCGTCATCCACCTGCTGCTCGTCGTGCCGACGTTCCTGATCCTCGCGCTCGTCGCCAACAGATCCGGGGGCGACTGGCGATGGCTCATCGTAGTGCTCACGGCCTTCGGCTGGATGATGCTCGCACGCATCGTGCATTCCCTGGCGCTGTCCATCAAGGAACGCGACTATGTCACGGCCGCACGGTATTACGGAGAAGCGCCGCTGGTCATCGTCGCCCGGCACATCCTGCCGAACATGGCATCCCTGCTCGTCATCAACTTCGCCCTCGGCGTGGTGGGCACGGTGCTCGCCGAGACCGGCCTGAGCTTCCTGGGCTTCGGTGTGCAGATTCCCGACGTGTCCCTCGGGTCACTGCTGCAGTCCGGGGTGGGCGCACTAGCGGCATCGCCGTGGCTGTTCTGGTTCCCCGCGGGAGCACTGGCCCTGCTGACGGTGTCGATGGCGTTGATCGCGGACGGCTTGCGGGACGCCCTGGATCCGTCGTCGAATGCGGGAGCGCGCCTATGAGCACGTCGACGACACCGAGCGGGTCACCCATTCTCGAGGTACGGGATCTGCGGGTGACATTCGGTAGCGAGGCCGGGCCGGTGGAGGCCGTGCGCGGGTTGTCGCTGGACCTTGTGCCCGGTCGCACGACCGCCATCGTCGGCGAATCCGGTTCGGGTAAATCGGTGTCCGCCATGGCGATCCTCGGACTGTTACCGGATCACGCCGAGGTCTCCGGATCGGTGCGGCTGCGCGGCGACGACCTGCTCGGGCGCTCGGACGCCGACCTGTCGAGGGTGCGTGGCAACGACATCGCGATGATCTTCCAGGATCCGATGTCGTCACTGACCCCGGTATTCACGGTGGGGGCGCAGATCGTCGAGGCGCTGCGCGTCCATCGCAGCATCGGCAAGAAGCAAGCGGCGCACCGGGCCGTCGAACTCCTCGAACTGGTCGGCATCCCCGATCCGAGACGCCGTGCGGCGGCCTTCCCGCACGAGCTGTCCGGCGGTATGCGCCAGCGCGTGATGATCGCAATGGCCGTCGCCAACGACCCGGCCGTCATCATCGCCGATGAACCGACCACCGCGCTGGACGTCACGGTCCAGGCTCAGATCCTGTCCGTTCTCGCTGCCGCACAACGGGAAACGGGCGCCGCGATGCTGCTCATCACCCACGATCTCGGAGTGGTCGCGGGGACCGCGGACGACGTGCTGGTCATGTACGGCGGCCGGACCGTCGAGTCAGCCGATGTGGACACGGTGTTCCACGCACCTCGGATGCCCTACACCATCGGTTTGCTCGGTGCGGTACCGCGCATGGACCGGCTCACCGACGCGCTCATCCCGATACCGGGAGCGCCCCCGGTGCTGATCGATCCGGTCGGGCAGTGCCAGTTCGCGCCCCGCTGTCCCATCGCCACCGACGAATGCCGTTCCGGTGAGCCGGAATTGCGCGAAGTGGTCGACTCCGATGCCGGTGGGCACCGCGTCGCCTGTGTACGCGTGGATTCGATCGAGGACGGCCGGATCGACGGCGCACCGGTGTTCCCGGTGCCGCCGCCGGGACGACGGGACGTCGCCGTGCGCACCCGCGAGGAAGCGGCTGCTCTCGAGATCCGTGACATGCGCCGGGAATTCCCCCTCACCAGTGGTTTTCTCAAACGCCGCGTCGGCACGGTGCGTGCCGTCAACGGCATCAGCTTCGACATCCGGCGCGGCGAAACCCTGGCCATCGTGGGCGAATCCGGCAGTGGCAAATCCACCACCCTGCTGGAGGTGATGGATTTCGCGCAGCCGGCCGGGGTGGTGCGCATCGGTGGCGTGGACCCGGCGACACTCGGCCGCCGGTCGGTGCGCCGACTGCGCCGCGACGTCTCGATCGTCTTCCAGGATCCGGCGCAGGCACTCGATCCACGATTGACGGCGTTCGACGTCATCGCGGAACCCCTACGTGTCACCGGGATGTCGCGTGCCGACACCGAGGAGCGGGTGGCGGATCTGATGCGGCGCGTCGGCCTCGATCCGGCACAGTCGGACCGGTTCCCCGTCGCGTTCTCCGGAGGCCAGCGCCAACGGCTCGCGATCGCTCGTGCTCTCGCACTCGACCCGGCACTGATCGTTCTCGACGAACCGCTGTCCGCACTCGATGTGTCGGTGCAGGCGGAGATCGTCAATCTGATCCGCGATCTTCAGCAGACGACCGACGCCGCCTATCTCGTGGTGGCACACGATCTGTCGGTGATCCGCCATGTCGCCGACCGGGTCGCGGTGATGTATCTCGGTGAGTTCGTCGAAGTGGGCACGGTGGAAACGGTTTTCGGGGCGCCGATGCATCCGTACACCCGGGCACTGATCTCGGCCGTACCGGTACCCGATCCGCGTGTGGAACGGGAACGAACCCCGATCGTCCTCCGCGGCGAGCCGCCGAGTCCCGCGGATATGCCCGACGGATGTCCCTTCGCCGGGCGCTGCCCCCTGCACCCCACACTGGACGAGGCATCGCAACAGAAATGCCGGACCGAGGCTCCCGCGCTGCGGGCGCTCGGCCTCGATGAGGCGACACACGATGTCGCATGCCATTTCGCGGAGGTGAACCGGTGAGATCATCAGTACGCCGCGTCGGCGTGCTCGTTGCGACGATTGTCGTGGGGCTGGCGGCGATCACCGGGTGCGGTGTGGCGCTGGATGATTCGGTGGTCTCGACGACCGGCGCCGACATCAACGAACAACCGCGGGAGAATATCCGCGACGGCGGCAGTCTCACCACGGCGCTCGTCGAGGTGACACCGCAGTGGAACACTTTCCAGGCCGATGGCTCGGCGTACACGCGACTCCTGTGGCGGTGGTACAACCCGACGCTGGCACATTTCTCACCCGATGGCACCTACTCCGCCAATCCCGATTACCTGACCGGCGTCCGGCGGGAGGTAGTGGACGGCAACACGGTGATCACCTACACGATCAACCCGAAGGCGCGGTACAACGACGGCACGCCCATCGACTATCGATCCTTCGTCGCGACGTGGCGCACCAATTCGGGTGCGGATCCCCGGTATGTGGTCGGTTCCTCCGACGGATACGACCGTATCGACTCGGTATCGCGCGGAGTCGACGACCGGCAGGCCGTGGTGCGCTTTCACGGCACGTACGCATGGCCCGACGGGCTGTTCAACGATGTGGTGAACCCGAACGCGAGCGATCCGGAGACCTTCAACAAGGGCTATGTGCAACAACCGCATCCGGAATGGGGAGCCGGGCCCTACCGTCTAGCCTCCTACGACAAGAATGCGGGCACCGTGGTCTTCGAGCGGAATCCGATGTGGTGGGGGAAGCCGGGAAAGCTGGACCGCCGCGTGTTCCGGCAGATGGAAGCTCAGGCCGCCATGAACGCGTTCCGCAACGGTGAACTCGACGCGGCCGCTGTCGGTTCGAAAGACACACGGGCGCAGGTGCTGACGATGGATGACATCGATATCCGGACGTCGGCCTCACCTCAGAAGGGGCTCCTGCTGCTGAACATCGAGGCACCTTTGCTCACCGACATCCGAGTACGCGAGGCGTTGCTGCTCGGCATCGACCGCGAGACACTGGCCCGTATCCGATTCACCGGACTGGGCTACACGGAGGATCTGCCGGGATCGCTGATCATGTACGGTTTCCAGCCCGGCTACCGCGACAACATCACAGGGACCGTGCGGTATGACCCCGAGCGATCACGAGCCTTGCTCGATGCGGCCGGCTGGCGGGTCGGCGACGACGGAATCCGCACACGTGATGGTCAACGCCTGGTACTGGAGTTCCCGAACATCTCCGATGACGTGACCAGTCTGAATCTGAGTCGCGCCCTGCAGGCCATCCTGAGGAAGGTCGGGATTGATCTCACGGTCCGTAAGCGGGCGTCGGCCGATTTCTCGAAAGTGTTCATCAACAAGGAGTTCGACCTGTTCCTGATGGGATTCTCGTCGACCGATCCCTTCGGGATGGCGTATTTGTGCCAGACATGGTGTTCCGGAAGCCAACTCAACCGGACCGGCGCCGGCACACCGGAACTGGACGCCGAGATACGGAAGGTCGGCACGATCGCCGACGAGCAGGCCCAGATCGCCGCGGGCAATGACGTCGAGCGACGTGCCTTCCGGCAGTTCTCCAACCTGCCGCTGTTCAACGGTCCCGCGATGATCGCGGTGAAACGCGGTCTCGCCAATTACGGTGCGGGGCAGTTCTTCGTGGGACCCGTCGAGGACATCGGCTGGCAGAAGTGATCTCGATACGTGGAGGGGCTCGCGGTTGCTGTTTGTCGAGTAGTGGCGTGCGAGCGTAGCGAGCCCGCCGCGTATCGAGACCCGGTCCTGACCGGCTACTCGATCGCCGTCGGTACGCGGAGGCGCCACAGCGGGTTGACCGGGCCATGGCCGGCGCCCAGCGGGTAGGCGGCCTGTAATCCGCACGTCACCCACTGCTTGGCGAATCGCACGGCGTCCGGCATCGGAAACCCATGTGCGAGAGCGCATACCGATGCCGCAGCCAGCGTGTCACCTGCGCCGTGATCGTGTGGGGTGTCGATGCGCTCATGATCGAACCCGCGGAACTCGATTCCGTCGTAGAGCAGGTCGGGGCTCTGCGTGCTGGCCCGGAGATGCCCACCCTTGACCAGCGCCCACCGTGCGCCGAGGGCATGCAGCGCTCGTGCGGCGGCACGCTGCGTCTGTTCGTCGACGACCGTGACGTCGGTGATCAGCCGCACCTCGTCGAGATTCGGCGTGACCATCGAGGCGATGGGGATCAGCCTGGTGCGCAGGGTGTCCAGGGCGGAATCGGCGAGCAGTTGATCGCCGTGCATGGAGGCGCAGACCGGATCGACGACGAGTGGAATCGGACCGTCGCCCCCGATGCCCAGTTCCCGGCAGGTGTCCACGACGGCATCGATGATCGGTGCCGACGCCAGCATGCCGGTCTTGACCGCGGATACGCCGATGTCGTCGACGACCGCGCGAATCTGGGCCGCGACCGTCTTCGGGGTGATCTCCTGAAAACCACTGACCCCCACCGAATTCTGGACCGTCACGGCAGTCACGGCCACGCAGCCGTGCAGGCCGAGCATCGCGAACGTGCGCATGTCGGCCTGAATTCCCGCCCCGCCGCCGGAGTCGGAGCCGGCGATCGTCAGCACCCGTACAGGTGTGGCGCCCGCCTCCGGTGCCGGCAGCAGGGGCGGGCCCCCGACGGACTCGGTCACCGCGCGGACTCGACCGGGAGATACACGCGGTTGCCCGATTCGGCGAATTCGGCCGATTTGGCGGCCATCTCGGCGTCGATCTTCGCGTCGATGTCCTCGGCGGTCACCAAGCCGTTCTCCTCCGCGTACGTGCGGACATCCGCGGAGATGCGCATCGAGCAGAACTTCGGTCCGCACATCGAGCAGAAATGTGCGGTCTTCGCGGGTTCGGCCGGCATCGTCTCGTCGTGATACTCGCGTGCGGTATCCGGGTCCAGGGAGAGGTTGAACTGATCGTTCCACCGGAACTCGAAGCGCGCCTTGGACAATGCGTCGTCGCGTTCCTGGGCTCGCGGATGTCCCTTTGCCAGGTCGGCGGAATGCGCGGCGATCTTGTAGGTGATGACACCGACCTTCACATCGTCGCGGTTCGGCAGGCCGAGATGCTCCTTCGGGGTCACGTAGCAGAGCATCGCGGTTCCGGCCTGCGCGATCATCGCCGCACCGATCGCGGAGGTGATGTGATCGTAGGCCGGTGCGATGTCGGTGGCCAGCGGTCCGAGAGTGTAAAAGGGTGCCTCCTCGCACCACTCCTCCTCCAGTCGGACGTTCTCCGCGATCTTGTGCATCGGGACGTGGCCGGGTCCTTCGATCATCACCTGTACACCATGGGATTTCGCGATCCGGGTGAGCTCGCCGAGCGTGCGCAGTTCGGCGAATTGCGCCTCGTCATTGGCGTCGGCGATGGAGCCCGGCCGCAGCCCGTCGCCGAGCGAGAAGGTGATGTCGTAGCGCGCGAATATCTCGCACAGTTCGTCGAAATGCGTGTACAGGAAGGATTCCTGATGATGGGCGAGACACCAGGCCGCCATGATGGAACCGCCTCGCGACACGATGCCGGTGACCCTGCGCGCGGTGAGCGGGACATACCGGAGCAGGACGCCCGCATGCACGGTCATGTAGTCGACGCCCTGTTCGGCCTGCTCGATTACGGTGTCGCGGTAGATCTCCCAGGTCAGCTTGGTGGGATCACCGTTGACCTTCTCCAGCGCCTGATAGATCGGGACCGTCCCGACCGGGACCGGCGAATTGCGCAGAATCCACTCGCGTGTGAGGTGGATGTCCTTGCCGGTGGAGAGGTCCATGATGGTGTCCGCGCCCCAGCGGGTCGCCCACACCATTTTCTCCACCTCCTCGGCCACCGAACTCGTGACCGCGGAGTTGCCGATATTCGCATTCACCTTGACCGCGAACGCCTTTCCGATGATCATCGGCTCCGACTCGGGGTGTCTGTGGTTCGCCGGAATCACCGCGCGGCCTGACGCGACCTCGGTGCGGACGACCTCGGCGTCCACGCCTTCGCGGGCCGCGATGAATCGCATCTCCTCGGTGACGATGCCCGCGCGTGCCCAGGCGAGCTGGGTGGCCGCTCCGTCGAGGGGCTCCGGCCGCGGCCAGGTGTCACGGGTGGCGGGCAGGCCTGCGTCGAGATCGATGACGGCGGTGGAATCCGTGTACGGCCCCGACGTGTCGTAGACATCGAGATGGGTGCCGTCGGTGAGGCCGATCCGCCGTACCGGGACGCGGAGGTCGCCTACCGGCAGGTAGTGCTTGGTGCTGCCTTCGATGGGACCGGTGGTCAACTGCACGTCGGTGGTTGCCGAGTCCGCGGATAGATGTGTGCCCATAATGCGTCTCCCTACGCCGGCATTACCCGGACAGGTTCAGGCGGTCGGCGACCGCCTGTCGCCATCTCAGCCCCCGGTGATCGTGGGAGCCCCCGCGTTGGTTGAGTTGTGTCGCCGCGCCCGTCGGATGTGCCTCCGGGCTGCCGGTCACGTCCCACCGTACTGGTACCGCCGGGACGCCGCCCGGGGTGTCCCGGCCCGGATGTCGGACATACGAGTGACCGCGGATTCCGCCGCGTCGCCGGTTATGTCGGTTTTCAGTTCCTATAAAAGGAGACACTTTTCGTGAATTCTTTGTCGGTGACATCCCACGTCGCGGACCTTGCGTACGATAGGGTGTGACCGGAATCACATAAGGCTGTATCCGTGTCGCTGTCGGCTGGGGTGGAGCCGGACAACGACCGATCGACGGATGAGCCTCGGGGAGGGATACGTGCAGAAGAAGCATCGCAGTCGGCCGCCGCAATCTGCGCGGTCGATCCTGCAGCAGATCTCGCAGGTCGTGCACAACACGGAGCGCGAGCGGTTCGAACTCTGGGTGGCCGGCGACCTGGTCGGTGTGCTCGGGTACAACACCGAGGTCGTCGACGGACGGAAGACCGTCACCGTCCTGCACACCGTGTTGTACGACGAATACACCGGACACGGTCTCGGCACCCGGCTGACCTGCGGTGCGATCAACTATGTGCGCGAACAGGGTGCGCGCCTGCGTCCGGTCTGCACGTTCACGAAGAGCTACCTCGATGCGCATCCCGGCGTCGTGGCGGTCGCCCCGGCGTAGACGCGCGTGAGGTTAGGCTACCCTCAACTCAGTGTGTCGTCATGCGGTCGGCACTCGGGAAAGGGGTAACCGAATGTCCAAGGATGTGCAGCAGGTCGCTGCCGGGAGCAAGGCGCCGGGCCGCGGGTGGCAGGGTGCGATGCTCAAGTTGCTCGGTGGCGACGACTACGAACTGACCGTGACCTCGACCGAGCGTGTCACCGACGAGTACCTGCGCCTTGGCTTCACCGGCGGTGGCGTGCTCAGGGAGAAGTCGGTGCATCCGACGATGTGGATGCGTCTGTGGTTCGAGGCCGACGGCAAGCTGCATCAGCGTGGCTACACACTCGTGGACCCGGACCCGGCGACGGACTCCTTCGCCATCGAGTTCGCCGTCCACGAGGGCACGGCCGCCGACTGGGCCGGGCGGGCGCAGCCCGGTGACACCGTGGCCGCCACCCTCATGGGATCGAAGTTCGAGTTTCCCGAACCGGCCGCACAGGGCTGGTTGCTCGCGGGGGACACCGCGTCGCTGGCGGCGATCAACTCGCTGCTCGACGCCATCGCGGAACTTCCGAATCCCGATGTGCCGGTGACGATCTGGTTCGAGTATCAACACGAGCGGGACACCGAGCTGCCGCTACGCCTGCGTGACGGGCAGACCGTGCACTGGATTCCGCGCAGCGACGGCACGGCCATCGTCGACGCGGTGCGTGCCGCTGCCTTCCCGGCGAGCGGCTATTTCGGTTGGGTGGCACTGGAATCCGCGAGTACACGGGCCGTCGCCGGCATCTTCAAGAACGACTACGGGATCTCCCGCAAATCGGTGAAGTCGATGGCCTACTGGGTCGAGGGCAAGCCGTACGCCTGAGTGCCGACCGCGTGTTCCTCAGGCGAGGAGTTCGTCGCGCAGGCGGGCCTTGTCGATCTTGCCGACCGGGGTGACCGGCAGCCGGGACACGATCGCCAGCGAGTCCGGCGCCTTGAACGCCGCGAGCCCCCGATCCAGCAGGAACCCCCGGACGGTGGACAGTTCGAGCGGCGCTTCGCGCGGTGCATCCAGGGAGAGAACCACTGCCGCGCAGATCTTTTCGCCCAGCGAGTCATCCGGTAGCCCGACCACGGCGGCCTGCCAGATGGACGGATGTGCGAGCAGGTTCTCCTCGACGTCGTCGGCGGCGACGTTCTCACCCGCGCGGACGATGGTGTCCTTGATCCGTCCGGTCACGGCGAGGTGGCCGGACGGCATCAGGCGCACCTTGTCGCCGGAGCGGTAATAGCCGTCCGGGGTGAACGAGCGGGCGTTGTGTTCGTCGGCGCGGTAATACCCGCGGATGGTGCAGGGGCCGCGGGTGAGCAGTTCGCCCTCGGTGCCCGCCGGTACGTCGCGTCCGTTCTCGTCGACCACGCGCACCTCGTCGAACTCCGACATCGGCGCCCCCTGCACGGCATGGACGAGATCGCGCGGGTCGTCGAGACGGGTGTAGTTGATGAGTCCCTCCGCCATGCCGAAGACCTGCTGCACGACGTCGCCGAGCGCGGCATCGAGTGCGATCGCGTCGGGTTCGGCGAGTTTGGCGCCACCCACCTGCAGGAGGCGCAGTGACGTGATGTCGGCCGCTTCCCATTCGGTTGCCGCGCACCATAGTTGGGCCAGCGCCGGGACCAGTGCGGTGACGGTGACCCGGTGCTGCTCGATGAGCTCGAAGGTGTGATCGGGACTCGGGTTGTCGGTGAAGACCAGATGTCCGCCGACGCCCAGGGTACCGAGGATGCCCGGGCAGCTCAGCGGAAAGTTGTGCGCCGCGGGCAACGCGACGAGGTAGGTGTCCGCGGAACCGAGTTCGGCCACCTCCGCGGAACGGCGGGCATTGAACTCGTAGTCGTTGTGGGTGCGGGCGATCAGTTTCGGCAGGCCGGTGGTGCCGCCGGAGACCAGGAACAGCACGGGCAGATCAGGATCCGCCGGTTCGGGGAACTCGACCGTATCCGGATCGGCGTCGGGCAGAGGCGCGAACGGTCCGGGATCGCCGGAGATGAACACCGAATCGACGGTCGGTACGCGCTCGGTGAGTTCGCGCGCGAGTTCCCGGAAATCGAAGCCGCGCCTGCCGTCCTCGCCGATGTAACCGACGGCCCCGGCACCCGCCGCCAGATGGGCGATTTCGGAGATTCGGTGCGCGGGCAGGGTCATCACGGGGACCACGCCGGCGCGGAGCAGGCCCAGAAAGGTGATCGCGAAGTTCGCGGAGTTGTTCAGTTGCAGGATGACTCGCCGGCCGGGCCGTAGTCCGGCGGCGACGAATCCGGCGGCCCGTCGCCATGCGGCGGTCCGTAGTTCGGCATAGGTCAGCGAGCGCGGTCCGTCGACCGAGGCGTCGGTGACGGCCGGGGCGTCCGGTGTGGCATCGGCTTGGGCGTCGAGGATCTGCCAGAGTTGCCGATCACGGAACAGGCCCGCGTTCCGGTAGCGCTGGGCCGCCTCGGGGGGATGGGGTGCGAATCCCGTGCTCAGATCGGACAGGAGATCGGAACCGGGGTCGGAGGGGGTCGCCTGGTCACTCGCCATGCCGGTATTCAATCACAGGCGCTTAGGTTAGCCTTAGCTTGAGTCCGACGGAGAATAGTTTAGGCTGTCCTAAGTAGGCGACCGGTCGGGTTCGCCGATGTTCGTGAACGAGGGTGAGGTGGCCGGCTCGCGGGGATACCCGACGGAGACGGCCGCACGAAGACGAAGGAACGAAGTGACATGTCGTTGACCGTTGATGCGCACACGGATGATCGCACCGGGCCGGGAGTGGCCGGCCCGTGGGATGGTTCGATCGCCGCTCAGGTGTGCGCGGCATGGGCGGCGTCCGGCCGATTCGGTGAATACGTCGTCTACGAACGGGATCGGCGATGGACCTTTGCGGCCGGTGTGCGTGCACGCATCCTCGTGACCCGTGACGAGGTGATCGTCGAGGAGAACGGACAGCGGACCGCGACCCCGTGGACCGGTGATCCGGCCGAGGCGCTGGCCGCGGCGCTGGGCGCGCGTTCCGCGGACGGGTGGCGCATCTACGGCTGGGTCGGCTTCGATTACTGTGCGCCCCACCATGACTTGCTCGACCGGGTCGCCGACGATGCGGTCCTCGCGCATCTGATCGTTCCGGACTTCGAGGCATTCGTCGACAGCACCGGCATCGACACCGGATCCGCGGATGCGGAAACGGCGCAGGCACTCAAGGATATCGCCGACCAGGCATCGGAGCCGGATGCGGCGCGCGCCGTCGACGTCGCGGTCGATCACGACGACTACCGGGGACGGGTAGCGACCGCGGTGGCCGAGATCCGGCGCGGCGACTACCAGAAGGTCATCATGTCGCGCGCTGTGGACATCCCGTTCGCCGTCGACGTACCGGCCACCTACGCGCGCGGTCGCGCCTCCAACAGTCCCGCGCGCTCGTACCTTCTCTCCCTGGGCGGACTCACCGCCGCCGGGTTCAGTCCGGAACTGGTCGTCGCGGTGGACAGTGACGGCACGGTCCTGACGGAACCGCTGGCCGGCACACGTGCCTTCGGTCGTTCGCGCGAACAGGATTCGGCGGCCCGCGACGACCTGCTCAGTGACTCCAAGGAGATCGCCGAACACGCCATGTCGGTGCGGGCCTGCTTCGACGAGATCGAGTCGGTGGCCGGTGCCGACACCACGGTCGTCACCGAATTCATGGTCGTCCGCGAACGCGGCAGCGTCCAGCATCTCGCGTCCACCGTGCGCGGCACCCTCGCCGACGACGCCGGACCGTGGCGCGCGCTCGGTGTGCTGTTTCCGTCGATCACCGCGTCCGGCATCCCGAAAGCCCCTGCGCTGGAGGCGATCTACCGGCTGGAGCCGGAGCGGCGCGGACTCTACTCCGGCGCCATCCTGATGGCCTCGTCGGAGGGCGACCTGGAGGCCACGCTCGCACTGCGGACCATCTACGCGACCGCTGACCGGTCCTGGCTGCGTGCGGGTGCCGGGATCGTCGCCGAGTCGCGGCCCGACCGGGAGTTCGAGGAAACCTGCGAGAAGCTGGGCAGTGTCGCGCCGTACGTGGTGCCCGCCGCGGATGCATCGGACAACTGAGGTGTCCCGGGGGACCGGTGCCGATGAGCCCACCATCGAGGTGACGGGTCTGGCGAAGTCGTACGGTGACGTGGACGCCCTGCGCGGGATCTCCTTCGAGGTCGCACGTGGCGAGGTACTGGGACTGTTGGGGCCCAACGGAAGTGGGAAGACCACCACGGTTACCGTTCTGTCGACCCTGCAGCGTCCCTCGTCGGGACGTGCCCGCATCTGCGGACAGGATGTCGTCACCGATGCCGCTCGGGTGCGCGAGCTGATCTCGCTCACCGGTCAGTACGCGTCGATGGACGAGGGCCTCACCGCCACGGAGAACCTCGCATTCTTCGGGCGTCTCACCGGTATACGCGGACGCGCCCTGACGAACCGGATCGACGAACTCGTCGAGGAATTCGACCTCGGCGAGGTCCGGCGCCGCCGCGTGGGTGAACTGTCCGGTGGCATGCGCCGACGGGTCGACATCGCCAGTGCGCTGGTGACCCGTCCGGAAGTGCTGTTCCTCGACGAACCGACCACCGGCCTCGATCCCCGCAGCCGAGCCGCGGTGTGGGACACCGTCGCAGGCCTGCGTGACGCCGGCATCACGGTGCTGCTGACGACGCAGTATCTGGAGGAGGCGGATCGCCTCGCCGATCACATCGTGATGCTCGACCGCGGCGCCGTAGTCGCCGCCGGAACCCCTGGGCAGCTGAAACAGCAAGTGGGAGCAGCGGTCTGCGAGGTCACGCTGATCTCCCGGGATGACGTGCCCAGGGTACTCGGCCTGCTCGACGATCTGGAGATCATCGAGCGACCGAACGAATCCACCGCCCATCCCCGTGTCGTGACCCGCGCGCACGACGGCATGGCCTCCGTCTCGGAGGTCATCACCCGACTCGACGCCGCCGGGGTGGAGGTCGTCGACATCGGATTGCGTCAGGCCTCGCTCGACGAGGTCTTCCTGCAACTGACGGACACCGCCTGATGTCGTCGGCGACCATGGAGGTGGCGCCGGCGGCGGATCCCGGTACGGCCTCCGCTCGCCGGAGGTCGGTGGGATTGGTGCCTGCGACCACCACACTGACACGCCAGAAGGTATGGGCGGCCGCACGATCCGGAGACGTCATCTTCGCCGTGCTGTCGCCGGTGGCCTTCTTCATCTGCTTCTACGTGCCGCTGCACCGGCGATTCGAATCAACTGGCATCGACTACGCGCAATTCCTCACCCCGGTGATCCTGCTGCAGGCCGGCCTGTTCACGGCGATCGCCGCCACCGAGAGCGCGGGCGCCGATGCCCGCGCCGGAGTTCGGGAACGCCTTGCCTCGCTGCCCATTCCGCGTGTCGCACCGGTGCTGGGGCGTCTCGGCTGGGTCATGATCCGGATGCTCCTGGCCACCGCGGGCGGTCTCGCGATCGCCGGCGTACTCGGCTTCCGGTTTCGCGGATCCGTTTCCGAGACCATTCTTTTCCTCGTGCTGGTGGTGATCTTCGGGTTGTCGCTGAGCATGTTCACCGACGTCATCGGGTCCTTCGCGCGGAACTCCACGGGGATGGCGAGCGTGCTGATGATTCCCCAGCTCGTCCTGGTGATGGCCTCCACCGGGCTGGTACCCGCAACGGGATTCCCCGACTGGGCGCAGCCGGTGGTCCGCAATCAGCCGTTGTCCGCCTTCGCCGACGCCCTTCGTGGTTTATCGACCGGAGCGGATGTCGAGCTCGCCGCCGTCGGGTGGTGGTCGGTGGGACTTCTCGCCGCGGGCATCGTCGCCGTCCTGCTGGCCGGGCGGAAGCAGGTGGGGCGATGACAATCGGTACAGGGGCGCGGACCGCCACCCGCGGCGCTCCTCGACGACAGACCGTCGGCGTGGTACGGCAGACCCTCGTGCAGACCGGGGCGCTGCTGCGCTCCTGGTCCCGCGATCCGGGGATTCTGGTGCAGGCCTTCATCTTCCCGGTGTTCCTGCTGCTCATGTTCCAGCTCGTGCTCGGCAAGACCGTCACCTCGATGGGGGCGGGCGACAGTGTGTACGGCAACACCGCGCTGGTCGCACTCGTCGGTGCGCTGTACGGGACCATTTCGGCCGCGTTGTCGTTGATCGCCGAACGGGACAGCGGTCTGCTGTCCCGGATGTGGACACTGCCGGTGCCCCGATCCGGGTTCATCGCGGGACGTTTGCTGGCAGAGGCGATTCGGGCCGGTGTCGGCACCGTCGTGCTGTTCGCGGTGGCGGTGCCGATGGGCTTCCGGTTCGGCAACGGCATCGGCGCGGGACTGTTGTCGGTGGTCGTACCGGTGCTGTTCGCGATCGGAGTGGCGGTGCCGGTGATCGCGCTCGCCACACTGACGAGCGGCAAGCAGGCGGTCCAACTGCTCGGTGGCCTGTTCATCTTCGTGCTGTTCTTCAACACCGGATTCGCGCCCGCCTCCGAATATCCGGGGTGGCTGCAGCCGGTCGTCGAATACCAGCCGATGAGCCCCTCGATCGACGCGATCCGCGGACTCACCGAGGGCGGAGCGATCGCCCGCCCACTGATCATCGCCCTCGCGTGGACCATCGGTCTCATCCTGATCTTCGGTCCGGCCGCGATGCGCGGATACCGTCGAGCGGCCGAGGGCAGACGATGACTCACCCGACCAGTACGGCCCACAACGGTGGAAAATAAGGAGTTACACATGTCCGATCACGTACACGAGACCCTGACGAGCATCCTCGAGGAGGATCTCGATCTGTCCGTCGGCGACGCGGACGAGTCGTCGTCGCTGATCGACGACCTCGGCCTCGACTCGGTCGCCTTCGCCATCGGCGTCGTGGCCATCGAGGAACGCCTCGGTGTTCAATTGACCGAAAAGGAGATCTACGAGAGCACGACCGTCGGCGATCTGGAGAACGCGATCCGCGCCAAGCTCGGGGCGAACACCCAGGGTGCCGCCCGATGACCGAGACCACCGCAACGACCGACGCCGGTACTACCGGGGATGCGGTGATCGCCGGGCCGCATACCGCGCCAACCGAACTGGCGCCACCCGATTTCACCTACCTGTACATGGACACCGACAGCCGTCCGATGCACTGGGCGATGGTGCTCGAACTGGCCGGTGGCGGTGAGCCGCTGTCCGTCGAGGCGGTGCGGGCACGGGTCCGTGAGCGCGCGGGGCTGCACGACCTGTTCCGGATGGGGATCCGGAACGGCCGCCTGCGATCCCCGGAGGTCGTGATCGCCGGACACATCGATGCCGACAAGCACGTCACCGCTGCCGAGTACACCGACGCGGCCGATCTCGACCGGCAGATCTCCGTGCTGCTCGGCACGCATCTGGAACGGGCACAACCGTTCTGGCACATCACGCTGTACACGCCCGGCGCCGGGAACGTAGTGAGCGGGCCGAATCGAACCGGCGCCGGGAACGTAGTGAGCGGGCCGCATCCAACCGGCGCCGGGAATGCGCAATTCATGCTGCTCCGCGTCCACCACAGCATCTCCGACGGGATCGCGGGCGCCGCATTCGCAGCCCTCCTCGCCGACGGATCGGCCGACGAGCTCACCGAATTCGAACGTTTCGCCACCAGCCCGCGATTCCGTGTCGCCGAGGTGGAGGCCGAGGCGCTCAAGGAAGCCAAGACGGCGTTCAACGCCCAGCACGCGGCCGCGAAGTCCGGACGTGGCTGGCCGCGGCTCACCCGGTCGGGCCGCCGGGAACACGCCCTGCACCGCGAATCGACCCGGACATTGCGCCGGACCGCGAAGAAGCATGGCGCCTCGGTGCAGGAACTGATCGTCGCGGCCATCGGTGCCACCCTCAGCGCACTGCCGCCGTCGACGGCCACGGGGGAGTCCGAGGTGGTCCGGGTGACCCTGCCGGTCACTCTGGACCCGGCGTTCCGCCACACCGGCAACGCGGTCTCGGTGGCGCTTCTGAACCTGCCGGGCAACGTCACCGATCTGGATCGCCAGATCGAGCATGCGCGTGAGCAATTGGCGCTGATCGCGGATAAACGGCCCGAACTGGCACTGGCCGCGGCCGACAATCTGCCGCGGATGCCGTGGCCGATCCAGCGTGCCATCGTGAACGCCTCGATGGCGCATATGAGCCCGGACATCCACATCGGTGTCAATCCCGGGTTCTCGCGGGTGCGGGCGGTCCTGGGCACCGAGATCGCCGGACTCACCGCGCTGTCGCCGCTGGCCGGCTACTCCTTCTCGGTCACCTCACTGATCCTCGGCACCAACACCACCTTCGGCGTCGTCACCGATGCGCAGGCGCTGCCGGGATATGCGGCGGACTTCGTCGCACGCTTCGAGCAGATCCTCGCTGACGCGGCCGAATAGCCGCCGATTCTCGATAATCGAGCCGGGAGCCCCGGTGATCGAGTAGCGCGAGGCGCTAGCCGAGTGCGTATCGAGATCCCTGTTGTGGCAGGTGGTCTCGATACGCGTCGGGCTCGCTGCGCTCGCTCGTCGCTACTCGACCAGCAGGATGGCTCGCTGCGCTCGCTCGTCGCTACTCGACCAGCGAACGGGACTCGTTCTTCTCAGAGTTCGATGACGTCGTCCTCGCCGTCCACACCGAAGGTGGTGAAGGCGGTGTGGCCCGGGAGTCGATAGGCCTCGCGACCCAGCACGGTGTTGAGGATCTTCGCGTTCCGGACCGCACCGATGTCGAGATTCGGGGCGGAGACGCCGTGACTGTGTTCCTCGGCATTGGCCACGAAAAGCCGGTCGGCGAGGGCGTCGTCGGCGACGACCGCGTGATTGTTCGCGACGACCAGGCGTCCATGATCGTCCCGCCGCACCCGATCATTCAGTGGTGCAAGAAAATCCATCGAACGATAGCGGTAGCCGGTGGCGGCGATCACCAGGTCCGCGGTGTGCGCGAGCGCGGTCCCGGTGTCGTTGTGCCGGCCTCGGATGCGGACCCGGCCGTCGGCGAGTTCGTCCACACCTTCCACGGTCACACCGTTGCGCAACTGCACCGCGGGCAGCTTCTCCAGCAACTGGCGGTGATACAGCAGCTCGTGCAGCCGGGCCAGGGTGTCCGACGACACGCCCTTGTGGAACTGCCAATGACCGTCGCGCACCTCGTCGCGCGCCTCCTGCGGCAGGCTGTGGAAGTAGTCCATGTACGCGGGGGTGGTCATCTCCAGCGACAGCTTGGTGAAGTCGAGAGGCGCGAACCACCGTGTGCGCGTCCACCATCGGACCGCCGGGCCGCCACGCAGATTGGCCTCGAGCAGATCGATGACGATCTCGGCGCCCGACTGACCGGAACCGATAACCGTCACCGAGTCGGCCGCGCGCACCGCGTCCTGCCGATGGAGATAGTCGGAGCTGTGGATGATGGCCGACGACGACGTCGAGAGCGCGGACGGTATCGCCGGTTCGGTGCCGACGCCCACCACGACGTGGTCCGCGTGGATGACCGACCTGCCGGCCGCGGAGGTCACGGTGACGTCGAAGCGCTGCCGGTCGTCGTCCCAGCGGACTTCGTCGACGGTGGTGCCGAAGCGGAGTGAGTCGAGCTTCTCGATGGCCCACAACAGGTAGGCCTCGTACTCCCGGCGGGTCGGAAAGAAGTTCTCCCGCACCAGGAACGGGTACAGCCGGTCGACGTCCGCGAGGTAGGCGAGGAAGGACAGCGGATGGGTCGGGTCCACCAGCGAGACCAGATCCGAGAGGAAGCTCACCTGTAGGCTGGCGTCCTCGAAGAGCAGGCCGGGATGCCACCGGAACTCCTCGCGGGAATCGACGACCAGAATGTTGGCGTCCTCGATCGTCGAGGCCATCGCGGCCAGGCTCAGGTTGAACGGCCCGCAGCCGATGGCCAGGATGTCGACCCGGTCGCTGTTCTCAGTGTGCGTCATGACTTGCCCTCACCATCTCGTCCCGAGTGCTCTCGGTTCGCTCCGATTCCACTTCCAAAGCCGCCCTGAGTAACTCGTCGAAGAGCGCGTCGATGTCGGCGATCGTCGTCTCCGGATTCAGCAGGGTCAGTTTGAGACAGGTGCGCGCTTCGTCATCGCCTGCGATGCGGACCTGGGTGCGGCCGATCAGCGCGGTGCCCGAGCTGATCAGGCGGCGGCGCAGTTCCGCGTTCACGGCGTCCAGGTCTTCGCAGCGGTACCGGAAGACGACGGTCGTCAGGGTGACCGGCGCGACGAGTTCCAGTTGGAGTTCGGTGGCGATCCGCTGTTCGGCGTGGCGTGCGAGTTCGTGGCAGGAGTCGAGCATCTCGCCCAACCCGCGTCGGCCGTAGGCGAACAGGGTGGTGGCCACCTTGAGTACGTCGGGGCGGCGGGTGGTCTGCAGGGTCTGACCGAGCAGCCCACCGAAGCCCGCGTCCTCGTCGTCCTCCGGGTTCAGGTAGGCCACAGTGCGATTCAGCGATGCGAAGCGTTCCCGGTCGGCGAGCAACAGAACGCTTGCGGCCGCCGGTTGCCAGCCGATCTTGTGCAGGTCCAGCGTGACCGAATCGGCGCGATGGACTCCGTCGAGAAGCCCGGAGAGCTTGTCGGAGAACAGGCTGCCGAAACCGTAGGCGCCGTCGACGTGCATCCACACGCCGAATCGTTCCGCGATGTCGGCGATTTCGTGGAGTGGATCGACGGTGCCGAAGTCGGTGGTACCCGCGGTCGCGACGATGGCGATCGGCGTGCCGTCGAGGCCTGCGAGAGTGGCGGCCAGCGCCTCGGGAATCATCCGATGGTCGGAGTCGACGGCCACCGGGATGACTGCGTCCTCACCCAATCCCAGTGCGGCGCAGGCGCGATTCACCGAGAAGTGGGCGATGGCGGAGCACAGCACCACCGGCCGGTGCAGTGCGGCGACGCCGTGCCGCCGGGTGTCGATGCCGTGGCGGGCGGCGGTGTGGTCGCGGGCGATCAGCAGGGCCAGCAGGTTCGAGAAGGAGCCTCCCGGACCGAATACCCCACCCGAGGTCTCCGGCAGTCCGGCGAGGCGCGCGAGTGCGGCGACGGTCCACTGTTCGATGGCCAGGGTGGCCGGGCCGGAGTCGTAGGTGTCCAGCGACGCGTTGGTGGCGCTGGCCAGTGCGTCGGCCGCCACCGACACCGTCAGGGGAGGGGGCTGCAGATGTGCTGCGGTGAGCGGATGCGTCAGGTCCAGTCCGTACCGGGTGACGAGCCCGGCCATCCGGGCGAGTGCGGCATCCTCTCCGATGCCGTGCTGCGGAACACATTCCGGGCCGAGTTCACCGGCCGCCGCGGCCAGGGTCGCGGCCGGATCGCCGGGCGGCAGGGGGACGCCGTGGTGACCGTCGAGTGCGTCGGCGGTGCGTGTCAGTGCACGTCCGGCATCGGCCCAGCCGCGGCCGGGACGCGCGAAACGAGAGGTGTGGGCACCGAAGAGAGGGGTGGGGGACCCACCATCGAGTGAATGCACGGGAATCCTTACAGATGATCAGTGGGTCTCGGGGAGTTCGCCGATGAAGTCGCCGAGAGTCCGGTCCAATGCGGAGGGAAGCCGTTGCGCCAGTGCGGTTGTGGTGCGGACGGCGTGCCGGGCGGCGTCGTCGTCGACGATGTCCGGCTGGTGATCGAGTTCGAGATGGATACGGTCGTCGGCGGCTATCTCGAACGCGTAGGCGAGCGGATAGTTCGCGATGCCGGTGGACCGTGACTCATAGGTGATGTGTCTGCCGTCGGGCACGGGGATGCCCCGCAGGGGTGCGTTGCGCACGGAAGCCAGCACTTCGACGACCGGGAAGCGTCCGCCGGAGGCGCGCAACGCGGTCAGGATGGTGCCGTAGTCCACGCCGGAGAACTCCATCGCGCCATAGATGGACGACACCGCGGTGCGCACTGCGGTGCGGACGTCGGCCCGTGGATCGAAGCGAAAGCGGATCGGGATGATGTTGCCGCAGTAGCCGACCGAGGCCGGTGAGGCACCGGCGGGTCGATTGTCGGCGGGGACCAGCAGCACATGATCGGCCGCACCGGTGGTCGCGTACACGCTCAGCGCGGTCAGCGCGAGGAAGAGGGCATTCGACGTGGCTCCCACCTCACCGGCGACGCGGTTGAGTGCGCGCGCCTCGTCCGGGTCGATGGCGGCGGTGAGCTGACGGCCGGGCCGGTCGCTGAGCGGTTCGAGCCAGCTGTCTTCCGGTGTCGTGGCGGGGAGTTCGCCGGACAGCGGGAAGCGGACATCGTCGGCGGCCCAGGTGTCGCGGGCGTGATCGACCGCGGCACGCACGGTGTCGGCGGTGACCGGCGTCATATCGTCGGCGGGCCGTCCGGCCGGGACGGCGCCGGTGGTGAGGGTGCCGAGCAGGAAGGGCCAGGAGGTGTCGTCGACGGCCAGGTGGTGAACGGTCAGGATCACCGTCACCCCATCGGGCCCGCCGAGGACCCGCATCCGGAACGGTGGCGCATCGGACAGGTCGAACGGACGATGGGTGAACAGTTCTGCGGTGCGGGCGATGTCGTCGGACGGGGCACCGGTGAGTTGCGCGCCCTCCGGGATCTGTCCGGCCTCCCACACCGCACCCGGGGCCATCCAGCGCCCGCTGACGTCGGCCGGTGCGCGTCGTGGTTCGCCGTCGATCGTCGTGATGGTCGACGACAGGACAGGGCTGCTGCCGATCATCAGTTCCGCGGCGGCGACCACCGAATCGACCGTGTAGCCCCCTCCGAAGCCGAGAATCAGGGAGATGTTGTGGGACAGCGATTCCGGATCGAGATCGTAGATCTTCCACATCCGGCGCTCGGCGATGCCGAGAGCGCCGGCCGGAACGCCGACCTCGGGTTCGGGCGTCGATTCGGGGGTGCCGACTCCGCCGTTCGAGGCGATGCCCGCCCGGTCGAGTCGCTGTCGCAGCAGAGCCAGGCGGTCCGCGGTGAGCAGGTCGGGAAGCGCGGCGGTCATGACGGTTCCTCATTCGGGTCGGTGGTGCCGTTCGTGCGTCGTACCGAACGGGTGAGTTCGGGGATGCGGGCGAACACATCCCACTGGTGGGCGTTGTCGCGCAGGCGGTTCCAGTCGCTGACGATGTCGACGAGTTCTCCGCGGGCCCACGCCGGGGCCTGATCCTGGAAGGCCGCCGACGCCGGGTCGCCGCTCACGCCGAGTGGCACCACCCAGCCACCCGCGTCCCGGTCGGCGAGGTCCCACACGTAACGGGCGGCGGAACCGAGGGAGCAGGCATGGGTGAAGCCGACGCCCGAGGCATTGGCGAAGACACATTCCGCGTCCCCGCCGAGTGGCTGGGGCACCGGACGAATGCGCTTCGACATCTCCGGGTACCGGGGCGTCGCGCCGAGCAGGTCGAATCCGTGGATGGGGGCCAGCACGTGTACGGCACCCCAGGGGGTTTCGTGGTCCCGGTCGGCGAGTTCGGTGGCCACCTGCCGGATCGCGGTGCGTACGTGGGCGTCGATGTCGGCGCCGAGTTCACGCAGCACACCGAGGAAGGAGTCGGCGGCGGCGGCGATGCGTGGTTGTGGGACGAACCAGGGATCGAAGATGTGCGGATAGCCGTGCGGCGCACGAAGACCGGCCAGGAGTCCGTCCCCGGTGAGGGAGGTGACGAGCCGGGTGCGGAATTCGGCGAAGACGTACGCATCCGTGCTGTCCGCGTGCATCGTGCGATCCCAGGCACGGAGACGGTCACGGATGGCCTTCTCCGGACCGGTCAGATCGTCGAGCGGCGCCAGTAGGTCCACGAAAACCGTTGCGGCGTCGTTCTCCACATCACGGTGGATGCGCTCGCAGGTGTCGACGGTGGCGGAGGCGTCGCCGGTGAGCAGATCGGCGATACGGTCGGCGCGGACGGGTGCGACGCATTCGGTGGTGATCGGCTGGAGAGGCGCCTGTGCCATCCGTTGGTTGGCGATGACCGCGAAATCGTCGACGGTGCCGTCGAATTCCGTATCGGCGACTGACGGCGTCGCGTAGCCCTGCCAGCGGTGGCGGGTATCCCAGCCGGGAACCGGTACCCAGTAGTTCTCGGCCGCGCGGATCGGCATGCTGCCGGCCACGTGTTGGCTGACGTGCCCCTGGGTGTCGGCGACGACGATCCGGTTCACCGGCTCCGACCAACTCGCGAGTGCCTCCTCGACATCGGCGGCGGAACCGGCGAAGAGCAGATCGAGGGCCGCGTCGAAGGTCGTCGACGGGTCGGACAGCATCGGACTGCGCAGACTCATCGCGAACGGCTCGTCGGGCCCGCCGACGATCACCGACCCGTTGCCGGTGGTGATGATCTCGACCGATGACGGGTCGCCGTCGCGGACGGCGATCGTCTCGGTATGTACGGCCGCCGGACGATGTCCGTCGGGAGTGCGGGCTACGACCTGCTCACCCTCGCGCCGGAGTTCCTCGACGTAAACGTCCTGATAGTCGCCCATCGCGTTGGTGATGCCCCAGGCGACGTCGCCGCTGTGGGCGAAGTGCGGGACTCCCGGAACTCCGGCGAAGGCGAAGCCGACGATATCGAATTCCGGTGCGGCCAGGTGGAATTGCTGATAGATGCCGGGAAGTTCGAGGAACCGATGGGGGTCGCCGGCGATGAGCGGTGCGCCGCTCGCCGTGCGGGTCGCGGCCACGCCCCAGGCGTTGCTGCCCGACGGTGCGTCACCGTGTGCGGGAGCGGCGGCAGCTGCCGGTACCGCGTCCGTCCCGGGGAGCCACGTGATGAGGTCGCGGAGGAATTCGGCATCCGGCATCGGTGGAACGCTGTCGGCGATCTCGGTGGCCTCGGGTGTGCCGGCGAAGAAGCCCTCGGTGTCGAACAGCCGCAGGGCATCTGTGCCGAGCGATCGCGCGGCATGCGCACGCCACAGTTTGGTGGTGAACCGCCCGAACAGGATGTGGTGCATGATGAACACCGCGATCGGAGTCCACGGCTGCCAGGGGGCGGGCCGATGGTCGAGCTCGGTCAGTTCGATCGCCTCGGCGACGTCGAGTGTCGCATTGATGCCATCGACATACGCGGACAACAACTCCCGGGTACGGGCACTCGAGTTGCCGAAGATGCGGTGCGCCGCGGTGTCCATCCCGCTGCGGCGGGCGAAGACATCCCAGTCGAGGGTGCTCGCGCCGAAGACCTCGGCAGTCCGGCCCTCGGCGCGCAGGCGCAGGAACTCGATCTGCCAGGCGCGGTCGATGCCACAGGCGTAGCCCTGACCGAACAGCGCGCCGGCCGCGGTGGTCGCCGTGACGTGCGGGATGCGCCAGGCGTCCCGGATGATCTCGACCTCGGGCAGGTCGGTATCGGGTGCGGTGTCGTCGGTTCCGTGTGTGCTCATGCCTCGCTCGTTCCGGCCGGGCGGTACGCGGCGATGGGATTCACCAGCAGGTGACCGGCGTCGATGATCGACGCGTAGGAATCCTCGATGTCCACCATCCGGCGGTTGTTGGTGATCTGTAGACGATTCATGTGGATCGCGCCGAAGGACGGTGCGAACAGATCCCATCGCCGGAACCGATCGGCGAGTTGCGGATGCTGATCCTGTAGCTCGACGATGCTCTCCGCCACCAGCTCCCAGAAGTCCTGATCGTCGATGATGTCGTGTCCGTGGAGAATGCCGGCGAGGTGCCGCAGGTAGTCGTCGAACATGTCCGACAGCACACCCAGATTCCGGATGTCCTCCGGTTCGGTGGTGACCGCGCGCCTGCAGTCGCCTTCCAGACCGTCGGAGTCGCCGAGGACCGACACCTCCTCGCCGATGTCCTTGAGGAAGGACCGGACGGGAACACCGTTGTCCAGCACCAGGATCAGATTCTCGCCGTGCGGGGAGAACTTGAGTTCGTACGCGTACAGCAGGTAGGTGATCGGGTGCAGGTAGGTGCGGAGGTAGCGCCGGATCCACTCGGGGGCGGGCAGACCGGAGCGGTCGATGAACGCCTGCACCAGTGGCGTGCCGCGATGGTCGACATGCAGCAGGGCGGCCATCGTGCACAACTGCTCGGAATCGGTTGTCCGGGGGACCGGGCTGTCCCGCCACAGGGCGGACAGGATCTTGCGGTACTCCGAACCGGGTTGCGTGATCGCGGCGAAAGCCGTGCTGCGATAACCGATCGCGGCGATCTCGTAGAGCATCTCGAAACCGATCGACGCCAGATAGGGGTCGTCGCCGACCCGGTTGCGCACCCAGTCGTTGATGAGCGGCGTCGTGCGCATGTAGTCCGCCGACATGCCGCGGGTGAACCCCATGTTGACGATCGAGAGCGCGAGCTTCACGTAGCGACGATTCGTCCGGGACATGTTGAACACCGTGCGAATCGACTGCTGCGGCTGATAGGAATCGGGCCCCGGGCCGAGGTGGACGATCGATCGGCGGGCGATGTCGAGGGCGTAGAGCCGCGCGACCTTCTCGGTCCATTGCCATGGATGGACCGGCAGATACCAGTAGTCGGCCGGATCGAGGCCGAGATCGGTGAGGACCCGGTCGAACCCGGCGACGGTCTCCTCACCGAGTTCGTCGCGAAGGAGGTCGCTGGGGTCGACGCCCGAGATGGTCGCGAAGTCGCACTGGTCCCGAACGGCGGCCAGCCAGACGAGCGGAAATCGCGAACCGGACTCCGGCGCATAGACTTCCAGGTCGTCGGCGCTGAATCCGAGTCGTCCGGCGTTGGCCACCAGGCACGGATGGCCTTCGGTCATGGTGCGTTCGATGGTCTGGAAATCGGCGACCGCGAGGTCGGCCGACTCGATGCGCCGCTCGTCGCTCCGTAGTGCCCCGATGGCCAGGGTGTTGACGAACTCCTCCAGGTATTCCGGCAGTGCGGTGTCGGAGATGCCGAGTGAGGTGTGCAGATCGATGATGAGATCGACCGGGTCGATCGGGCCGGTCACGCCGTCGCGGATGCGGCGCATCGACGACTCGTCGATCACCCAGCTGTCCAGTGAGAGACGCTGTGCGACGAACAGATACTCGGTCTGCTGGTCGTCGGACAGCACCAGGTACTCGCCGGGTATCACCTCCAGCGGCCGGATGACGCGTTCGTGGCAGAACTCGGCCAGGATCTTGGCGGCCATGCGGCTCTCGTAGACCTCGCACAGGGAGGGCGCCGTGGTGGCAGTGTGTGGATCGGTGGTCATGCGGGCCGCCCGCTGGTCCGGTAGTCGGCTCCCAGGGTGCGACCGCCGTCGGTGACGCGCAGGAAATCCGCACGCGTGCAATAGCTCAGGCGCGCCATCTTGTCGCCGACCGGGTGATCGCCCTCGACCGCGAATCCGACCGCCGCGTTGAGCCGCTGGACGGCGTCGTTGCGGATATCGGGCTCGACGACGACGCGCGACGCGCCGACCTCGATGATCGCGGTGGACATGATGTGCAGCATCACCATGCCGGTGAACCCGGGCACCGGGTTGTCGGCGTGTGCGACCAGCAGATGCATGCCGATGTCGCCGGGCGCCGGTTCGTATCCGCTTCCCGGGTCGGCCAGTTCGCTGGTCGCCGGATCGTAGAGCTCGAACAGGAACTGCGGTGAGCCGTGGTAGTAGCCCATCCGCATCCCGTGCACGGAATCGCCTGCGGCCGCCGCATTGTCGCGGATCATGGTGCGGACGTCATCGAGCGAGCTGTTCAGCATGTCCCAGTACTTCGACTTGGGATGGGTGAGCCAGCGGTGGACGAGCTCGGCATCGCGATCGACCTCCATGCGCGTGGAGGTGAGACCGGTTGGTTCTGCGGTAAGGGGAGCAGCCATGGTTCCGTTCGTTTCAGACGAGTGAGGTGATCTCGGCCGACACCTGGTCGTCGGTGAGGGCGAGGACGTCGAGCAGGATCTCCGCGACACGGGTCGCGCGATGGCCCTCGCGGGTGATCAGTCGTGCCGCGAGTCCTTCGATGGTCCGGTGTGCAAAGACGTCGGCGACTCCGATCAGGGAGGTGTCGAGCCATTCGCGGATACGGGCGACGAAGCGGGTGGCGAGGACGGAATCGCCACCGAGCCCGATGAAGTCGTCGGTGACGCCGATCGGGCGGGTGGTGAGCAGATGCTCCAGGATCGTGACGAGCGCGTGCTCCACCGGAGTACGGGGGGCGACGGACGTGCCGTGGCCCTCGTCGTCGAACAGCGCGCGGATGCGGGCGCGGTCGTACTTGCCGTTGGCGGTCAGCGGTAGGTGCTCGACCACTCGGATGGACCGCGGGATCATGTGGGACGGAAGGGTTTCGGCGATCCGTGCCAGCATCGACGTCTCGGTGGGGGCAACGGCGCCGGCGACGACCACGGCGAGCAGGTCGCGTCCGTCCGTGGTGGCGACGGCGGCGCTGACACCCGGGACGGCCAGGAGCGCGGATTCCACCTCACCCAGCTCGATCCGGTATCCGCGGACCTTCACCATGTGATCGGCGCGGCCGAGGAATTCGAGGAAACCGCCCGGCAGGTAGCGCGCGAGATCGCCGGTGCGATACCAGCGGACGCCGTCACGAATGACGAAGCGGTCGGCGGTGCGCTGCGGGTCGGTCCGGTAGCCGTCGGCGACGCCGGCGCCGCCGATCCACAGCTCGCCGGGCACCAGGTCCGGGCGATCCCGTCCGAGCGTGTCGACGACCCGGCAGCGAACCCCGCGCAGAGGTACGCCGTAGGGTACGAAGGCCGCACCCGCCGGGACGTCCTCGGCCTGGCACACGGTCGAATGGATGGCGGTCTCGGTGGTGCCGCCGAGGCCGGCGACGCGGCAGTCGGGCAACTGCGCCGCGACCCGTTCGAGCAGCGAGACCTCCACCTTGTCGCCGCCCATGATGATGGTGCGCAACGATTCCGGAAGTTCGGTGAGGTCGAGCAGCATGCCGAGGATCGCCGGTACGCAGTTGAGCACGGTCACCGACTCGGCGGTGAGCAGGCGCGCCCAATCGTCGGCTCGGGTGTCGGCGTCGTCGCCCGGAACCACCACGGCGCCACCGACGGCAAGGAGACCGAAGATGTCGAACACCGAGAGATCGAACTCCAGGGACGACACCTGCAGGCTGCGATCGGCCGGCCCGAGTCCGTACCGGTCGAGGAGATCGGTGAGGGTGGCGACGGCCGCGCGGTGCGGCACCTCCACCCCCTTCGGTGTTCCGGTGGAACCGGAGGTGAACAGCACGTAGGCGAGACCGTCCGGCGAGCCGAGGATCTCTCCGGTGGGTTCGGCGGCCCGGGCTTCGGTGACATCGATGACCGCGATGGCCGAATCCGTCCAGCGCGCAGGCTCATCGGTGAGGATCGCGGCCGGCGTGGCCACCGAGAGAATCCGGTCGCGCCGGGCGGCAGGCTGATTCGGGGAGACCGGCACATACGCCGCTCCGGTGATGAGCGTGCCCAGGGCCGCGATCACTGCCTCGCCGCCCTTGTGGATGTTCACCACCACCGTGTCGGCCTCGCTCACACCCGCGGCGGTCAGGGCTCCGGCCACGCGACGTGCCTCGTCGGCGAGTTCCCGATGTGACCAGGTGCGGTCGTCGGCGATCACGGCGGGCGCATCGCCCCGGGTGTCGGCGGCGGCCAGGAGGGCGCCGTGCAGCGTGCCGGTGGCCTCCGGAGCGTCGAACACACCGGTGTCCGGAAGCGGATGCTCAACCGAAAGGCGTTGCACACGAGTCCCGTCCGGGACCGGAGCCGGAGCGGGGGTGTCCCACTCGCCGGCGATGAGGAGGTCGAGCAGCCGGATGTAGTGATCGAACATCGAGCGGGCGGTGTCGACCGCGAGGTCGGAGGCGCGGACGTCCCAGTTCAGGAGCAGGCCGCCGGCGACCTCGGTGACCTGGGCGTCCAGAAGGACCTGGGGACCTTGCGACACGATCCACGACGGGGTGCCCAGCACGTCGGTGACGATGGGGGAGAACAACTCTCCCAGACCGAGCGCGCTGGTGAAGACGACCGGCGAGACCACCGGTTCGCCGCGGTTGCGGCTGAGTTCGCGCAGGACGTCGAGGCCGCTCATGCTGCCGTGTGCGGCGGCCTCGTGCATGCTCGCCCGCATGGTGCGGGCCCGGTCGGCGAGGGACTGCTCCTCGGTGAGATCGACGTCGACGAGCAACGAGGAGGTGAAGTCGCCGATGACCTTCTCCACGTCGGGATGCGTCGGCTCCCGGTCGAAGAGCGGCACCGTGAGCAGGAATCGTGAAGTGGCCGAATGGGTTCCGACGGCTTCCGCGAAAGCTGCGGCGACTGCGGCGGCGGGGGTGACCCCGCGCCGGTGCGCATGATCTTCGAGGTGCTTCCAGTCCGCGGCATCCACCGCATGGTGCAGCCGGACCGTGGCTGGGGCGGCACCGCCGTGCCGTGCTGCGTCGGTGAGGGGAAGTTCGGGCGGGCCGGGCAGGTCCGCGAGACGCTCGCGCCACCAGGCGGCATCGGCGTCGAGGACCGGGCGATCGCCGCGCCCCGCGGACAGTGCGGCGAAGTCCACGCCCAGTGGCGGCAGTTCCTCGCCGCGGTAGAGGCGGGCGAGATCGTCGACGAGCACGCGGTAACTCATGGCGTCCGCGGCGATCATGTCGACGTCGAGGTGCACCCGGGTGCGATCCCCGGGCAGGAGGCTCAGCTCGAGTCGGATGACCCCACCCTCCGAGATGGGCAGCGCCCGATGGGTTCCGGTGTCCCGTCGTTCGGCGAGCACGGTGTCGACCTCGTCGACGGACGCGCCCCGCAGATCGTGGACCGCAATGGCATCCGGATGCGCGGGTCCGAATTCCTGTGTGCCGTCGGGTAATACCCGGACCCGCAGCATGGGATGACGGTCGAGCAGGGCGGCCGCGGCGGTCCGGAAGCGGACGGGATCGATGTCGCCGCCGTCGAACTCGATGTACAGATGGGCCGCGACACCGCCGAACGCGTGACTGTCCGATCGCCCCACCCAGTAGGCGTGCTGCATCGGTGCCAGCGGGAAGGGGCCCGGCGTCGCGGCGACCGGGGTGGTCGCCGCCTCGGCGGCCTCGACGTCGTCGGTATCGGTCGCGCCGGTGCCGCCGATGAGCAGGCGCTCCCATGCGGTGATCGTCGGCTCGGCCGCCAACCGGGCGAAATCGACGTCGAATCCGCGCTTTCGCCACTGTCCGGCCAGGCGCATCATGCGCAGCGAATCGAGTCCCTGCATGATGAGATCGCCTGTGGGATCGAGGGATTCGGCCGACAGGCCGAGCATCGCGCCGACTTCGGCGGGGATGTCGGCTGCGGTCGGTGTGGCCGGGCGATCAACCATGCTCGTCGTATGCCTTTTCAGGTTAGGGTCAACTGTCTTAGGGTGTACTGACTTAGGTTAGGCTAACAGACTAAACCACGGAAATGAGTACCCGAGAACGGCCTGACGGCCCCATTCGTGGTGACCCCTGGCAGCTTAGGCTAACCTAATGCAATCTCTCGACGAGACAGGAAGCGAATGACTACTACACAGGGTGGCGTCCTCGGCCAGGCCGACTCGTCCAGCGTGCTGGCCGCGGCGGTCAGCGAGGCGATGCTGGGTGGCGACGGGCAGCTCTCGGTCCTCGATCCGGAGACCGGCGAGTGGGACACCCGCCCCTGGCGTGCCGTGCACGATCGGGCGACGGAGATCGCGACACAGATCGTCGCCGACCGTCGCCACACGGAGCCGGGCGCGGTGGGCCTGATCGGTGACCCGACCGTCGATCTCGTGGCGGCGGTGCAGGGTGCGTGGCTGGCCGGTGTGCCGGTGTCCATTCTGCCCGGGCCGATCCGTGGAGCGGACGAGGAGCGCTGGGCGCAGAGCACCTACACGCGGTTCGCCGACATCGGCGTCGATCTGGTCCTCGGTGGCGGCGCAGAACTCGATCTCCTGTCCAAGGTCGACGGTTGGCTGCGGGTACGGCGTGTGGCCGACTACGGTGTCGGCGCCGACATCGCCGATTTCGTTCCGCGCAGTGCCGGACCCGATGCGCCCGCGGTCCTGCAGGGCACCGCCGGTTCCACCGGCGACCCGAAGACCGCCGTCCTGACCGCGTCCGCGGTCCGGACCAACACGACCGAACTCATCGCCCGCCTGGGCCTCCATCGCACCCGCGACACCGGTTTCACCTGGCTGCCGCTCTATCACGACATGGGATTGACCTTCCTGCTCGCCGGTATGGGAACCGGAATCCCGTTGTATCTGGTGCCGAACTCCGCATTCGCGGCCGCGCCGTTCACGTGGCTGCAGTGGCTGACCGATACCGGCGCGACGATCACCGCCGCCCCGAACTTCGCCTACGACATCCTCGGACGGTACGGAAAGCTCATCAAGGAGGCCGACCTCTCGCGCCTGCGCGTCGCCATCAGCGGTGGTGAGCCCATCGACCCGGACGCCTTCGACAAATTCCTCGCCGAGACCGCACGATTCGGTTTCGATCCGGCCGCCGCGGCCCCGGCCTACGGCATGGCCGAGTCGACCTGTGCGGTCACCATGCCCGCCGTCGGCGAGGGTGCGAACTACGACGAGGTGACGGTGCTCCCGTCCGGGGACGAGGCGGGCGCCGAGCCCGTCCGACGGCGCTATGCCATGCTCGGAAAACCCTTGGGCGGCATGCAGGTCCGCATCGTCAAGGCCGACATCGAAATACCCCGTATCGAGGGCCGCGAGGTCGGACAGGTGGAGATCCGCGGTACCTCCATGATGCGGGGTTACCTCGGGCAGGCGCCCGTCGGCGCGGGGGAGTGGTTTCCCACCGGTGACATCGGCTACCTCGTCGACGGCCGGCTGGTGATCTGCGGCCGCGCCAAGGAAATCGTCATCGTGGCGGGCCGCAATCTGTTCCCCGTCGAGATCGAGCGTGCCGCCGCATTGGTGCCGGGCGTCAAACGCGGTGGCGTCGTGGCGATGGCGCGCGGCGAGGGCGCGGCGCGTCCGGGCCTCGTCGTCGTCGCCGAATACCGGGGCGACGACCCCGAGGGCACCCGCTCCGACGTGATCGCCGAGGTCGCCTCCGAATGCGGCGTGGTGCCGGCGAGCGTGCTGCTCGTCGAACCCGGTTCGGTGCCGCGCACCACATCCGGCAAGCTGCGGCGACTGGAGACCAAGCATCTGGTCGAAGCGGGAGAACTGAAGTGACCACGACCGATACGGTGGAACGGACGGCGGGCGCATCGACCCTCGACGACTATCGGGCACTGCTCGAGCGGGTCTTCGACGACGAGGTGCGCGCATGGACCGAGGAAGCCGAACGGACCGAACGGTTTCCACGGAAACTGCTCGAACGCCTCGGTGACGAGGGGGTCTTCGCCGAGAAGTGGGGCGACGCCAAGACGCCCGATCTGGCGAAGATGTTCGAACTGGCCTTCGCTCTCGGCAGGCTCGGCTCGGCGGGTATCAGTGTCGGTGTGAGCCTGCATGATTCGGCCATCGCGATCCTGCGTCGCTTCGGCGCGCGGTCGGCCACTCTCACCGATGTCGCCGACCGCGCCATCGCCGGACGGGCCGTGTTGTGCCTGGCCGCCTCCGAATCGTCCGGTGGATCCGACCTGCAGATCGTTGAGACCCGCGTCCGCGCCGAGGGTGACGGCTACCGCGTGACCGGGCGCAAGAAGTTCGTATCGCTCTCGCCGATCGCCGACTACATCCTGGTCGTCGCGCGTGAGGCCGACGACGCCGTGGATGATCCTGCGGCAGAGGAGCATCGCTCCGGTACTCACGGCAACGTCATGCTGATCCTGGTGCCCACCGATCAGGTGACCATCCTGCCACCCTATGCCAAGGTGAGCGCCGGACCGCTGGACACCGCCGCCGTGGAGATCGACACGTGGGTGCCCGCCGATCACCTGATCGCCCGCGCGGGAACGGGATTGGCCGTCGTCAGCTGGGGGCTGGCCCATGAGCGGCTGTCCATCGCCGGTCAGGTCGCCGCATCCTGCGACCAGGTTCTCGGCATCACCGTGGCCCGCATGCAGGAGCGCACCCAGTTCGGTTCGACCCTGTTCGACCATCAGGCGCTGCGACTGCGCGTGGCGGACATGCAGTCCCGGGTCGACATGCTGCGGCACGCGCTCACCGGAATCGCGGTGGGCGGCAAGCTCGATCTGCGCACCGCCGCCGCGATGAAGGTGTCCGCCGCGCGGCTCGGCGAAGAGGTCATCGGTGAGTGCATGCACATCTTCGGCGGATCCGGGTTCCTCACCGCCGAGACACCGCTCGGCCGCTGGTGGCGCGACATGAAACTCGCTCGCGTCGGCGGCGGTACCGATGAGGTGCTGTGGGAACTCGTCGCCGCATCGCTCAGACCCGATATCGAGGGATACCGGCGTTTTGCCGGTTCCATCACCTGACCCGACCACCCCACCGATCAGCATCAGATCGATCACCATCAGGCCCGCCGGGCCACGTTCGAGGAGTTAGACCGTCATGACACAGCAGACCGATACGTACCGGGGCGAGCAGCAGTACCCCGAAGGCGAGTACGCGGATGCGTACGGCCAGTACCAGGCGGCTCCCGAACAGAAGAGCGGCAAGCTGAACTGGCCGACCGTGCTGGCATCCGCCGGTGTGGCCGCGGTCATCTCCGCACTCATCATGAGCATCGGCGTGGTCGGACTGATGCTCTCCAACAACAACGGCAGCAACGACGCAAGCGACAGCGCGCAGCCCACCGTGGTCAATCTGGGGTCCGCGCAGACGCCGCTGCAGCAGGGCAATCAGGCTGCGGCACAACCGGGCTCCGCCCCGGCAGCGGGCGGCGCGGATGGTGCAGTGCCGCCGGCCGGTGCCCCGGCAGGTGCACCCGCCGAACAGGTGCCGTCCAGCGATGGTGGTGCGGGCACGGGCAATGCCCCGGTGCAGCAGGCACCGCAGGCGGCACCGGGCGGTGCCGCTGCGCAGGCCCCGGCCCCGGCGCAGACCAGTGCGGGGCCGCAGGCGCTGACGCCGGGCCAGCTCAACACCAAGGTGCGGCTCATCATGAACACCGGTGCGTCCCGCGCCGCACGAGCGAGTGAACTGCAGTCCGGTGCACGCGGATTGGGGCCGGTGGATGCCGTCGCCCAGATGCTGCGCGTCAGCGGCGCCGGATTCAGCTACCGGATGATCGGGCCGGTGCAGCTCAACGGCACGAGCATGAGCGCGACGCTACAGATGTCACTGGTCGGCCAGGGATCGCGGAACCGCACCATGACCTGGGTGTGGATGGACAACAAGTGGAAGCTGTCGAACAAGAGCACCTGCGACGTCGCGTCCTACGCGCTCGTGCCCTGCTCGCTGTGACGCTCGGACTGATGAGGAATACACCAATGCACAAGAGGTTTCGCGGCCTGTTCGTCGCACTGATGGTCGGTGTGCTGGCCGTCGTCGGAGCGGGTTGTTCATCCCCCGACGAGGACAAGAAGGGCGGCGAGGTCCAGATCAACCTGCCCGACGGCCGCCAGGTGACGATCGACGGTGCACCCAAGCGCATCGTGACACTCGGCGGACAGTGGACCGATGTCGCGCTGTCCTTCGGAGTGACGCCGGTCGGCTACTTCGATGCCCTGCAGGCACAGACCAAGCAGTTGCCGCCCTGGTACGGCGACAAACTGAAGGACTCGACGGTCATCGACCCCAACGGTGACGTCGTAGGTGCGGTCGCCAAGCTGGAGCCGGACCTGATCCTCGCGCCCGGATTCGCCTCCATGGCAGGCAACTTCGAAGCGATGTCGAAGCTCGCGCCGACGATCGACAAGATCAGCGGACAGCAGATCGACCCGTGGCAGGACATGGTCACCCTGATGGGCACGATCCTGCACGAACCGGACAAGGCCAAGCAGATCATCGGTGACGTCGACGCGAAGATCGGCGACATCCGCAAGGAGTTCCCGGGACTCGACGGCAAGACCTACGCCTTCGCGTACATGTATGGCCCCGACCAGATCTCGGCCTTCGGTGACGCCTCCGACGGTGCGGGCAAGCTCTTCTCGTCGCTCGGCCTGACAGTGGCGCCGCGACTCGCCGAGCAGTCGGCGAAGACCAAGGAGCCCCGATTCTCCATCAGTGCGGAGAACATTCCCTGGCTGAACGCGGGCCTGCTCGTGATGGCCACGCAGACACCGGAATTGCGCAAGCGGCTCGAAGGTCTGCCGGGCTACCGCAATCTGAAGGCGGTCCGATCCGGTGCGGTCGCGATGCTGTCGCCGGCGCAGATCGCCGGACTCAACGAGCCGTCGCCCAACTCCATCCCGTACGCCTTCGAGCAGATGAAGCCCGCACTCTCGGCAGCCGCGGAGAAGTAGTCACAGCCGGATCGGTTGTGCGGTGGTTGGTCTCGATACGCCACGGGCTCGCTGCGCTCGCGCGCCGCTACTCGACCAGCGCTGTCGTTGCTGATCGGTGGGGGTGAGCCTTGCTGATCGAGTCGTTGCGCTTGCGCGGTGTTGGTCGGCCGGCGTTGTTGTCGCTGATCGAGTAGGCGCCGAGCGCAGCGAGGCTCCGTATCGAGATCACAGCTCGAGGATGACGGGTGCGTGATCGCTGGCGCCCTTGCCTTTCCGAGCATCCCGTGCGACGACCGCGTCGGTGACGCGGTCGTCGACGGCGGGGGAGCAGTACAGGAAGTCGATACGCATGCCCTCGTTCCGGGGAAAGCGCAGCGACGTGTAGTCCCAGAAGGTGTAGCCGTCGGTGAAGCGCCGCGCCGAATCCCGCAGGCCCGCTTCCTCGAAGGCCCGCAGTGAGGCGCGCTCGGGTTCGGAGACGTGGGTCCGTCCGGCGAAGAACTCCGGATCCCACACATCGTCGTCGGTCGGGATGACATTCCAGTCGGCAGCCAGTGCCAGGGACACCCGTGGGTCGTCGGTGAGCCTGCTCACGGCGTAATCGCGCAGCGCGGCAAGCCAATCCAGCTTGTAGCGATAGTGCGGATCGTCGAGCGCGCGGCCGTTCGGGACGTAGAGGCTCCAGACTTCGATGCCGTCGCAGACCGCGCCGATCGCCCGAGCTTCCACCGCCGGGGTGCCATCCGGCGTTGCGAAGGCCGGTTGTCCGGGGAAGTCCAGCCGAACATCGGCGAGCCCGACTCGCGAAGCGATCGCGACCCCGTTGTAGCCCCCACCGCCGACGGTCTCGACCTCGTATCCGTGGGCGAGGAAGCTCATCACCGGGAACTCGTCGTCCCGGCATTTGGTCTCCTGCATGGCCAGGACGTCGATGTCGTTGGCGACCATCCAGTCGACGACGAGTTCCGACCGCGCACGGATGGAGTTCACGTTCCAAGTGGCGATCCGCACATCAGTCCTCGAGTCGGGCCAGCGGGTATCCGATGTCACGCCACCGTTTTTCGACGCCGGCGATGTCGTCGGCCGGGCAGAGCAGGAGCACCGCGAACGCGGCCCGCGGGTCGGCCTCGTCTCGGTAGTAGTCGCGATAGAACTCCATCGACTCGGCGAACCACTCGAGCTGCTCGGGATCGCGCCGCAGCAACCTGTTGGCGTCGGTGACCACCGTCAGGTAACCCGCGCGGGCCGGTTCCAGATCGCGCATGCAGTCGTCGAAAGCATCCTTGTTGTGCCCGAAGTGTTCCGGGAAATCCCAGGCGCGAGCGAATTCGTCCAGCACCCCGCCGACGGTCGCCATCTCGTCGGCGTCGACGGCCCGCAGGGCCACCCGGTCGGAGAACATCGCGTGGTACGGCACATCGGCGTGGATGCCGACGACCGGGCCGGATCGTCCTGCTGCCCACAGGAAATCGCCATCGCGGGTCAGGCGACGCTCCTCCGGTGTCAGATCGTCGTCGGTCATCGGCTCGGCCCCCGGATCTGCACGAAGCTGCGGTAGTGGTCGTCGGTGTACCAGGCGGTGCCGTCGCTGCCGGTGACGATCCGTTCGGCGTCGCGACTGCGGCCGCGTTCCTTCGGATTGACATCCCATTCCCGATAGGTGATCCGGCTGCCGTCGGACTTCTTCCTGGGGAGCAGCCCCTCCTGGTTGCGGAAGGTGATGCCGCCCTTGGTGCCCGGCGCGTTGGCGGCCTCCGGCCAGCGTCCCGCGTCGATGAGTGCCAGCGTGCGCAGCACATGATCGTCGACGCGGGCGCGGGAATCGGGGGCCGCGGAGGCGGACGCCGCCACCGAGGTGCGCTGAGACACCGGGGAGTCGCCGGAGTCGTCGGTGCCGCGATTGATCAGCCACGTCACGCCGACGACCATCGCGATGAGGACGAGCGCGGCGGCCGACATCAGCGCCTGGCGTCGCCGTCCGGCCGAGGTGCGAGCTGTCACGGGCATAACCCTAGCGGCGTCGCTGCGCCCTGACATCCATCGGCGGCGCCTCGCGGACACTGGGGCGGGATCTCGATACGCTGCCTCGCCTGGCGGCTCGGAAGCTACTCGATCAGCGGGAGAGCTGCCTCGCCTGGCGGCTCGGAAGCTACTCGATCGGCGGGAGGGCAGCCTCGCCTGGCGGCTCGGTAGCTACTCGATCAGCGGGAGGTGCCGGCTGGGTGCTACTCGACCGGTGAGAGTTCGTCGAGATACACGTAGCGATAGCTGTGGTGCAGGCCGAAGCCCAGCCTGCGGTACCACGCGCCCGCAAGCCGATTGTCGGCGTGGACCTGAAGGTACGCGCCTGTCGCACCCTGTTCCGCACCCCACGCCAGCAGCTCGGCCACGATGGCCGATGCGTGCCCCCGGCCGCGCTGTGCGGCATCGGTGTGCAACGACGTGATGCCGAGCCAACGGTGGCCGTCCGAAGCATCCGTGACCGACCCGCGGCCCACCGACGCGGGATGGTCGGGTGAGCCCGTGTGGACGAAGATCACCGGCCCGCTCGACGCCGACACGACGGCCGCCGTCCGCTGTTCCTCGTCGCCGCGGTCGACCCCGAACGCGAGCCGAAGCCAGCCCGGACCCGGTTCGGGAAGACGTGAAACCGGTTGTGATCCACCCGCTTCGACGGGTGCGTCCAGGGGGCGTGTCAGCACCTGAACCGTGCCGTCGTCGTATCGGCCCCCGGGCTGCCCGGGCGGCAGCAGGCGCTCCGGAACAGCGAGCAGTGGCGGACGGTCGCGGTCGTGATACCAGGTGCGGATGGCGGCCAGCGTCGCCGCGTCGGCCCGCGCACCGAACTCGACGGGCACCGCCGCGTTGGCGCGCCGCGTGATGCCGTGGCCGGTGCGGAGCATCCAGCCGTCGATCACCGTCGACTCGACCCCCGGCCACGCCCGCGCGGCCGCCGACTCCAGCGCGCGGATCGCCGAATTGCGAACGGTGAAGCGGGAGAGCAGGCGCACCGACACCACCGCGTCCCGCGGGATCGATTCCGGCGTGCCGTCACGGTCGACGATCAGTGGATCGCCGTCGTCGACCAGCACCCCCGTCACATCCGACATCGCCGCATCCGGATCGCCGGTCACATTCGGCCCGCTCGCTCCGCTCCCGGCGCCGGTCACATTCGGCCCGCTCGCTCCGCTCCCGGCGCCGCGCCAGTCATCCGGCGTCGCATCACCGAGGCGGTACCGGACGACCACCCGATCGCCGATGAAGGGTTCCGGGTCAGCCATCGGCCAGTCAGTCGTCCTCGTCGTGGCCGAAGGGATCCTCGACCTCGCCGGGAGTCCAGCTCAGGCCAGGAACACCCCAGCCGGCCTTCTTGATGACCTTCTTCGCGGCCCGGGCGTTGCGACCGACGAGCACGTCGACGTACAGGAAACCGTCGAGATGTCCGACCTCGTGCTGGAGCATGCGTGCGAAGAACCCGTTGCCCTCGATGACGACCTCATTGCCGTCGCGGTCGGTGCCGGTGACGCGGGCCCAGTCGGCGCGTCCGGTCGGGAACTGTTCGCCCGGCACGGAGAGGCAGCCCTCGTCGTCGTCATCCGGGTCGGGCATCGTCTCGGGGATCTCGGAGGTCTCGAGAACCGGGTTGATGACCTCACCGCGGCGCCACGGTTCGCTGCGGCGGTCGGCCGGGCAGTCGTAGACGAACAGTCGTTTGCCCACACCGACCTGATTGCCGGCCAGTCCCACTCCGTGTGCGGCGTCCATGGTGTCGAACATGTCGTCGAGGAGGGTGACGATCTCCGGCGACGGCCGACCCTGCTCGTCGGTCTCGACCGGTTCGGTCGGACGATGGAGCACGGGTTCGCCGACGATGCAGATCGGGAGAATTGCCATGCCGCACAGATTACCCAGTGACGTGCGCCGTCCGGAGCGGGGACGTGGTGTGCCCCATGGTGAGCCGCGAGGAGGGATACGGCGCACTGTCGGCTCTTCGGGCGCGTCCTTCCCCCTCCGCCTTCGGTGATCGTGGTTAGATGATCAGCGAACCACACTGCTGTTATTTGTTTGCCGACCTGAATCGGCTGCACCCGGAAATGAGGGTTTCCGGGTGCGGACACGACAGGCATGGTGGGCCCGGACGACCGGGCGGCAGGCGGCAGCGGTGTGATGGGTACGAGGCGATCTTGAGGGAGCGAGATGGACGGCGCAGCTGCGCGAAGCCAGAAGCCGGGCGACAGCCCGCAACCCGCGGACCCCACACTCGATTCAACGAACTCGGCCGTCGATCCGCACGAGGTCGGACCGGATGGTCTGTCGCGTCGCGAACACGACATCCTCTCCTTCGAACGGCAGTGGTGGAAGTACGCGGGGGCGAAGGAAGAAGCGATCAAGGAACTCTTCGGATTGTCGGCCACCCGGTACTACCAGGTGCTGAACGCGCTGGTCGACCGGCCGGAGGCGCTCGCGGCCGACCCGATGCTGGTGAAGCGGCTCCGGCGCCTGCGCGCATCGCGGCAGAAGGCGCGCGCGGCACGGCGGCTCGGGTTCGAGATCACCTGAACCGAGCCGGGGCCCGTCCGGGGATGTGAGTTAAGGTTTCGGTGATGAATGCCGATCGCGAACCGAGCCGACTGCCGCTCCGGGCCGGGGCCATGCTCCTGCTCGCGGTGGCCATCGTCTGCATCGGTCTGGGCTGGCACAGCATCGCCTCCAGCGGCGATGATCCGGAGAAGCAGTTGAGCTCCGCCCAGCCCCCGACGACCTCCGCTCCTGCGACCGGGAGTCCGACCAGCTCCGAATCGGGCACGGCCTCCGGCGACTCCCCGAAATTGTGCGTGTACAACGCCGGTTCGGTCGGCGGTCTCGCCGGGGACGTGAGCGACGACCTGAAGGCGAAGGGCTACCAGATGTCGAAGCCCGGCAACCTCACGTCCAGCTCGATCACCGAGAACACGATCTTCTACGACAGCGGACAGAAGTCGCAGGCCGAGGACATCGCGAAGGCCCTCGGCGGCGACGCCAGCGTGGAGTCTCGCCCGGCGAGTTTCACCCGCTGCGCCGACGGCATCCCGGTCATCGTGGTCACGCGATGACCGGCATCCGGCGGTCGTCCCCATCGTCTTCGCACCAGCCACGCGCATGAGAATGCCGATCACCACAACTAGGAGTGACATGACCAGCACGAAGACCACCACGACCGTCCGGCGCACGCTCGTCGCCCTCGCCTCCGCGGGTCTCCTCGGTGGCGTCGTCGCCGGCTGTACTCCCAACGAGCCCGCCAGCGATACCCCCGGCACCACTCCGCCGGTGGCCACCGGCGATCAGGCTCCCGACGGTGCGGCCGACGACAATCCCGTCTCCGGCGGTGAGACCTCGGCTCCGAGCACGCCGGGAGCGACGGCGACCCTCGTCAACGCATCCGGTGCGGACATCGGCCAGGCGACCTTCACCCCCAGCGGATCGTCCGTGCGCGTCTCCGTGAAGGTGAACTCCGGCAGCGGCATCTCCGCGGGCTTCCACGGCATGCACCTGCACCAGAACGGCGTGTGCTCGGGCACCGGCGCCGAGGCCTTCACCAGCGCGGGCGGCCACCTGCAGGTCAACGGCAACACCGGCCATCCGTCGAGCGGTGACCTGGTCTCCCTCAACGTCCTCAAGGACGGCACCGGTGAGACCGTCACCACCACCGATTCGGTGAATATCGGTCAGATCACCGGGAAGTCGATCGTCATCCACTCGGGTCCGGACAACTTCGCCAACATCCCGACGCGCTACGCGCCGGCACCGGATGAGCAGACGATGAAGACCGGCGATGCCGGCTCCCGCGTCGCCTGCGGTGTCATCCAGGACGCGAAGTAGCCGGTTCCTCCGGTGACCGCCACACCGTGATCACCCGGATCGACCCCGCCCCGGTCTCGTGCTGACCCCGATCGAGTTCCACGGATCACCGGCGCCCACGCTGGGTGTCGAATGGGAATTCGCGTTGACCGACAAGGACACCGGCGACCTGTCGAACTCCGCGGCGGCGCTGTTCGAGCTGGTGTCCGAGCGGGTCCCCAGTCGTCGCGACAAGATCCACAAGGAGTTGCTGCGCAACACCGTGGAACTCGTGACGGGGGTCTGCCGCACCACCGGTGAGGCCATGGACGATCTGTCGGCCACCCTGGACGCGGTGCGTGGTCTCACCGACGAACTCGGTGTCGACCTCTACGGTGCGGGCACCCATCCGTTCGCCGAGTGGTCGACCCAGTTGCTCACCGAGGGCAGCAGATATGCCGAACTGATCGAGCGCACCCAGATGTGGGGCAGACAGATGCTGATCTGGGGTGTGCACGTGCACGTCGGAATCAGTCACCGCGACAAGGTGTTACCGATCATCGGTGCGCTGCTGAAGTATTACCCGCACCTGCTCGCGCTGTCGGCGTCGTCGCCCATGTGGTCGGGCCGCGACACCGGCTATGCCAGCAACCGGGCGATGATGTTCCAGCAGCTGCCCACCGCGGGCCTGCCCTTCCACTTCGAGCGGTGGGAGGAATTCGAGGGCTTCGTCCGCGATCAGAAGACCACCGGCATCATCGATCACCTCAACGAGATCCGTTGGGACATCCGGCCGTCCCCGCACCTGGGCACCATCGAGGTCCGCGTGTGCGACGGCGTCTCCAATCTCACCGAGCTCTCCGCGCTGGTCGCGTTCATCCACTGCCTGGTCGTGTACCTCGACCGCCGGTTGTCGGCGGGGGAGACGCTGCCGCAGATGGCGCCGTGGCTGGTGCAGGAGAACAAGTGGCGCGCCGCGCGTTACGGTCTGGACGCCATTGTGATCCTCGACGCCGAATGCAACGAGCGGCTCGTCTCCGATGACCTCGCCGACCTCCTGGTGACTCTCGAACCCATTGCCGCCGAGCTGGATTGCGTGGTGGAGCTGGCCAGGGTGCGCGACATCGTCGCCGACGGCGCGAGCTATCAGCGGCAGCGTGCCGTCTACACCGACACCGGCGACATGCGGGCCGTCGTCCACTCGGTGGTCGACGAACTGCTCTGAATGTCGTGATCTCGAGTAGGAGCCTCGCTGCGCTCGGCTCCTACTCGATCAGCGGATCGTCGCGTATCGAGACCTGAATCAGGCGACGCCCACACAGATTTCACGTGAGAGAGCCGCCGACCGGATTATCCAGTCGGCTGCTCTCTCCGGGGATTATTGTGTGGGACAACGACTGCGAACACCTCAGTCGCGGTCGCCGGACTCCATCTCGTCGCGCTCGATGAGCCCGTCCTGGGCGCGCTGCTCCTGATAGACGAGCCGGCCGATCCGGTGGGCGATCACCGGCGCGGTGATCAGCGCGAAGAGTCCGGCCAGAAGAAGCATGCCGACGTCGACGTTGCCGCGCAGCCGGATCATCGCACCGATCAGCATCAGCATCAGGCCGAAGGTCTGGGGCTTCGTCGACGCGTGCATGCGGCTCAGGGTGTCGGTGAAGCGCAGCATGCCGATCGCCGTGGTGAGCGCCATGACCGCACCGGTGATCAGCAGGACGGAGGCGATGATGTCGGGGATCATGTCTGATCGTCCCGGACTCGATAGCGGGCGATGGCGACCGATCCGATGAAGCTGACCAGGGAGAGCGCGACGATGGCCGGCACGACGGTCGAGTCGAGACTGTAGGCCGCCCAGGTGGCGAGGCCGCCCATGCAGAGCGCGATCAGGGTGTCGAGCGCGACCAGCCGGTCGAGCGTGGTCGGTCCGCGCAGTGCGCGAATGGTGGTGAGTAGCGCCGCGATCAGCAGCAGCCCGCCCACCGTGATCCAGACGTAGGTCATGACCCGCCTCCCGGTCCCGAACGATGTGCGGTCGAGTTCCGGGGCGCCTGCACGCGCTCCCGTTCGGCCTGGCTGACGTGGTGGTAGTCGTCGTCGATGCCGTGATACGGGCTCGGATGCCATTCGCTGTCACGTTCGAAGGCCCGGATGAATTCCCGCTCGACGAACTCGATCTGCTTGTGGAACGCGCGCACCCGCTTCTCGCTGCGCACGTCGAAGACGTGGACGTACAGCATGCGGCGGCGATGATCGATCTCCACGACCATGGTGCCCGGCACCAGGTTCAGATAGTCGACGGCCAGGGTCAGCACGAGGTCGGATTTGATGGCCACCCGCACCCGGATGACCGCACCGAGAGGTGGCCGTCCCGGACGGATCGCGGCCCACGCGACCTGGGCGCTCGACACGACGAAGTCCACCAGCAGACGTCCGAGCAGGACGCACACCGCGAGCGGGTGCACCCGTCCCTCGACCGGCACCCGTGGCAGCGGCAGCAGCGTGACCACCAGGATGGCGACCAGCAGCCCGGCCAGGACATTGGCCCAGGACACGGTGCCCCACAACAACACCCACACGAAGGTGAGCCAGGTGAGATGCCACAGGCGGACGGCCAGTTCACGGGAGTCGCCGGCCAGCCAGCGGGGCAGCTTGATGCGGTCGCGCAGCCACACCAGCCCGCTCACGAGATTCCAGAAGATGAACAGCAGGCTCACCCGCCACGCGGTCTTCAACCTGCGTTTGGGCGGACTCATCGGTCACCTCCCAGCACGGCCTCGATGTACACACCACGGTCCACGATGTCATTGGCGGCCCGATCGGTGAAGCCGATGATCGGGCCGGCCCAGATGGTGAGGACCAGTCCGGCGGCGACCATCGCGACCGTGGGGAGAACCATGCCGACGGGCATGCGTCCGACGTCGTCACGGTCGTCGTAGGCGATGTCGTCACGTTCGTCGATCAGCGCCGAGGGTGCACGGTCGGCCATGTCGCCCTCGGGGGCGTCGGCGCGGGGGCGCCAGAAGCCCTTGGTCCAGATACGGGCGACGACGTACAGCGTGAGCAGGCTGGTCACCACCGAACCGCCGACCAGCACCCAGGCGAGCACCGAGCCGTCCTGGACACCGGCCTCGATCAGGGCGACCTTGCCGATGAAGCCCGAGAAGGGTGGTATGCCACCGAGATTGAGTGCCGGTACGAGGAAGAGAACGGCCAGCACCGGTGACGCGATCAGACCGCCCAGACGCCGCAGGGACGCGGAGCCGGCCTGCCGTTCGATCAGGCCCACGACCAGGAACAGCGTGGTCTGCACCAGAATGTGGTGGGCCACATAGTAGATCGCGGCCGACATACCGAATTTCGAGGACAGCGCGATGCCGAAGACCATGTAGCCGATATGGCTGACGAGGGTGAACGAGAGTAGACGTTTGATGTCGGACTGCGCGATCGCACCGAAGATGCCGATCAGCATGGTGAGCAGACCGGCGATCATCAGCATGCGATCCATCGAGCCGCCGGGGAACAGCAGAGTGTGCGCCCGGATGATCGCGTACACACCGACTTTGGTGAGCAATCCGGCGAAGACCGCGGTGACCGGGGCCGGTGCGGTCGGGTAGGAGTCGGGCAGCCAGGTCGACAGCGGGAACACGGCCGCCTTGATGCCGAAGGCGACGAGCAGCACCGCGTACAGGGCGTTGCGGGTGCCGTCGGGTACATGGTCGAGGCGGGTGGCCATCTCGGCGAGGTTCAGCGTTCCGGTGGTCGCGTAGGCGAACGCGATGCCGCCCAGGAAGATCAGCGACGACACCATCGACACCATGACGTACGACGCCCCGGCGCGCACACGTTCCGCGCTCGCTCCCAGCGTCAGCAGTACGAAGCTCGCGGCCAGCAGCACCTCGAAGGACACGTACAGGTTGAACAGGTCACCGGCGAGGAAGGAGTTGCACACACCCGCCGTGAGGATCAGGTAGGTGGGCAGGAAGATGGACACCGGCTGTTGCTCGCTGCCGTCGCGGATACCCTGGCCGACCGCGTAGACGACGACGCACAGCAGCACGCTCGTCGAGACGACGAGCATCAGGGCGGCCAGCTGGTCCACGACCAGCGTGATGCCCAGCGGCCCATTGGGATATCCCTTGCCGCCCCATCCGCCGATGTTGACCGCGAAGGTGCCGTATTCGTTGGTCAGGTACAGCAGCATGCACGAGACGATGAACGCGATCGAGATGGCGCCGATGGCGATGAGTCGCTGGAAGCGGGGACTGCGGCCGCGCAGCAGGGTGAACGCGGCCGCGATGATCGGCACCAGCGTCGGCAGGACGATGAGCACCGTGATCCAGGACGGCTGCGGAACGATCCAGTCGGGCATCAGCGTGCCTCCCCGCTCGGATCGGTTGCGCCGGAGCTGTCCGTGTCATCGGAGTCGTCGTCGCTGTCGGAGACATCCTCGTCGTCGCTGTCGGAGACATCCTCGTCGCGTACGTCGGACGAGTTCTCGGGCATGAGGTCGGTTTCGATCTCGGCGGCATGCAGCAGGGCGTACTCCTCGGGCGTGAGCGGATTGCCCTGGTCGTCGAAGAGATCACCGGCGCTGGTGTCGGCCATCGTCACCGGGTCGTCGCTGCGGTCCCGGTCAGGTGCGTCGTACAGGGAACCGGACAGGATCTTCACGTCCTCGCTGTCGTCTTCGAGATCGTCGTCGTCGCGGTTGATCACGAACAGCCGGTAGACCAGGGACAGCACGAACGCGGCCACGCCCATGGTGATGACGATGGCGGTGAGCACCATGCCCTGGGCCAGCGGATCGGCGTCGGCACCGCGGTCCTGCGACGTGCTGCCCATGATCGGCGGATTGCCCATGCCGCCGGAGACCACGATGATCAGCAGGTTGATCGCGTTGCCGCACAACAGGAGTCCGAACAGCATCCGGATGAGGCTGCGTTCCATCAGCATGTACGCGCCGCAGGCGGCCATGACGCCGATGACGATCAGCAGTCCGAGGTTGACGCTCATCGAGGTGCCTCCCCCGCGGTCGGGCTGGCAGGTGCCGGGGAATTCGCGACCGTCGAGGTCTCCACGTCGAGGCGCGCGCCCAGGCTGCGCAGGATGTCGAGCACCAGTCCGACCACGATCAGATAGATGCCGAGGTCGAAGAACAGTGCGGTGACGAGCTTGATGTCACCGAGCACCGGCAGTGTCACCTCGAAGACCGCCGACGACAGTGCGGGGACGCCGAGGAACAGCGAGACCGTCGCGGTGATCGCCGAAATCGACAGTCCCGCACCGAGAATGCGGCCGGGTTCGATGGGCAGGGCCTCGCCGAGTTCGTAGCGACCGCCGGCCAGATAGCGCAGCACGAGAGCCATGCCCATGGTGAGGCCACCCGCGAAGCCGCCGCCCGGTGCGTTGTGCCCGGCATAGAAGAAGTAGACCGACAGCACCACCAGCGTCGGGAAGATCAGCCGGGTGGTCACCTCCAGGACCATCGACCGGTGCCGCGGGTCGCGGAAGTCGCTGCCGAGCAGCCACGTGGTGCGATCCGGTGGGATCGGATCGTCGTCGTCATCGGTGACGGCGTCGCGCAGGCGTGCCGCATCGGCGACACGTGGGGCAGCGCCGAATCGCCGGTTGCGGAACACCATCGACGCGACGCCCGTGGCGGCGACGATCAGCACCGAGACCTCGCCGAGGGTGTCCCACGCGCGGATGTCCACCAGCAGCACGTTGACCGCATTGGCGCCGTGTCCGAACTTGTAGGCGGCCTCCGGCAGGTCGACGTGCAGTGGCTGATCCGACCGGGCCGCCGCGGCGAACAGGCCGATGAGGACCAGCGAGGCGCCGAAGGCGGCGGCGATCGCGGCGCGCAACGGGCGGAAACCGGTGGCGTGCCGGGGTTCCGGCTCCGCGGGCAGTTTGCGCAGCACCAGCACGAAGATCACCAGTGTCAGTGTCTCCACCAGGAACTGGGTGAGCGCGAGGTCGGGGGCGCCGTAGAGCGCGAAGAGCATGCCGACGCCGTAACCGGTGAGTCCGACGACGAGGGTGGCGGCCAGACGGTTGCGCAACACGGTGGTGGCGATGGCCGCGAGCACCATGATCAGACCGATGACCACCTGCACCGGGGTGTCGAAACCGTTGATCTCCAGCCGGTTCCGCGATCCGAGGAACAGGGCGGCGATGGGCACCACGATGGCGGTGGTGAGGATGACGCCCTGGGTGATGGGGAGCGAACCGCGCTGCGTGTTCCGGGTCAGCAGGAGCGACACGGTGTCCGCACCACGCAGCGTCGCGTCGTAGATGCGGTCGGCGTTGACCAGTGGCCGGTACTGGAACAGCAGATTCCGGAGCCTGCGCACCAGCAGGAACAGCAGGGCGCCGCCGACCACGACGATCACGGAGAACAGCACCGGCAGTCCGAGACCGTGCCACATCGCGAGATGCTCGAGCTTGTGTCCGTAGGAGGGCAGGGTCGTGGCGTACGGCTCGAACAGCGAACCGATGGGGGGACTGGCGAATCCGGCGACCACACCGGCCACCGCGAGCACGACCGGCGCCGCGAGGAACATCGCGGTCGGCTTGTGCATCTTGGCGACCGCCGGACTCGGCTTGGTCCGCACCTTGCGTCCGAAGGCGCCCCAGAGGAAGCGGCACGTGTAGGCGAAGGTGATGACCGAACCGACGAGCAGCACGATGTCGATGGCGTGACCCTGCCACTCCGCGTAGGCGCCGGTGTCCCACACGGACGCGAAAGCCGTTTCCTTGCCGACGAACCCGATGGTGAACGGCAGGCCGGCCATGCTGGCGCCGGCAACCGCCGCGGTCAGGGCCAGCATGGGCGCCTTATGGCCCAGACGTGCGAGTTTTCGGACGTCGCGGGTTCCGGTGGAGTGGTCGATGATGCCCACCACCATGAACAGCGCCGCCTTGAACAGTGCGTGCGCGACGAGCATCGACAGACCGGCCATCGCCACGTTGGCGTCACCGATGCCGACCAGCACCGCCATGAAACCGAGCTGCGACACGGTGCCGAACGCCAGGATCAGTTTCAGGTCGAGTTCCCGCAGCGAACGCCAGCCGCCGAGGATCATCGTGACCATGCCGAGCACCACCACCGCGATGTGCCAGCTCGACGTGGTGGAGAAGGCCGGGGCGAGACGCGCGATCAGGTAGATGCCCGCCTTCACCATCGCGGCGGCATGCAGGTAGGCGCTGACCGGGGTGGGCGCGGCCATCGCGCCGGGCAGCCAGAAGTGGAACGGCACGATCGCGGATTTGCTGAGTGCGCCGATGAGGATGAGGACGACCGCCACGTCGACGTAGACGCCCGCCCCCGGCGGATTCGCCAGCAAATCGGAGAGGAGGTAGCTGCCGGTTCGCTCGCCCAGCATGATGATGCCCACCAGCATGGCGAGACCGCCCGCCGTGGTCACCAGCAGCGCCTGGGTCGCGGCGCGGCGCGAGGTGGCGCGGACCGCGTAGAAACCGACGAGCATGAACGACAGCACCGTGGTCAGTTCCCAGAACACGTACAGGACCAGCATGTTGTCGCTGATGACGAGTCCGAACATGGCCGCCGCGAAGGCGACCATCTCGCCGCCGAAGACGGCCACGCGGGGACGTGCCTCATCGAAGTAGTGCGCGCAATAGAAGAGCACGAGCGCACCGACGCCGAGGATGAGCACCGACAGAATCGCGGCGAGGGTGTCGAAGCGGGTGACGATGTCCATCTGCAGACCCGGCACCCAGCGCACGGTCTGCGTCGCCGGCGGTGCACCGTCCCGCGGCCAATTCGCGACGACCCAGACGAGTGCGCCCGCGGGCGCGAGAGCCAGGACATAGAAGCCGCGAGTACCCAACCAGCTGATGATCGCGGGTGCGACAAGAGCACAAATCGCGAGAGCTATCAGCACAGCGAGCAAGAGGGCACTCCGTCTTTCGGAACCGGGCGGGGTGTCATTCGGGGAGCATCCCCGGCGACTACTTTACCGTTGCACTCATGAGTCGTTTCGCCCGCCCGCTGCAGGTCGTCGCTGTTCTGTGTGCATTGGTGCTGGTGTTCGCCGGATGCGGGTCCGATGACGACAACCGTCCGCCGGGTGCGGAATTGCCGAAAGACTATCCGCTGACCCAGGTTCCGCTGATGGACGGAACGATCCTCAGTGCCACCGGCACCCGCGCCGACGGGTGGGGTGTCACCGTGCAGGCACAGGCCGGTTCCGGCAATCCCCTCGAGAACGCGGTCACCACCCTCACCGAGAGCGGATTCACCGAATCGCAGCGCACCGGCGAGGGCGCACAGAAGGTCGTGATGCTGACGGCCGCCAAGAACGGCAACACCTACTGGGTGCAGGTGGGGAGCACGCCGGGGGCGGCGGGTGGCGGATCGTCGGTGTTCTATCAGGTCAGCGTCGGCTGACCGGGCGCAAGCCGCTGGTCGAGTAGCGAGACCAAGGTCGTGGGGTTTCGATACGGCGCCTCGCTTCGCTCGGGGCCTACTCAACCATCGGTTGTGCGGCGTTCGGCGAACTCGCGAAGGTTCTCCACCTGTGCCGGGTCGAGTGACGGCCGCACCCGGCCGCGCGCCTCGGCGACGTCCTCGGCGGTGACCGTCGCCGTGTCGATGTCGCGACGCATCGCCGACAGGGCCGCCTCACGCAGCAGCGCCGAACAGTCGGCGGCCGAGTAACCGTCGAGTTCGGCGGCGAGCTCACCGAGATCCACGTCGTCGGCGAGCGGCACCGACCGGCCGGAGGTGCGCAGGATGTCCGCGCGGGCCTCGGCATCCGGCGGCGGCACGAAGACCAGTCGTTCCAGACGTCCGGGACGAAGCAGCGCCGGGTCGATCAGGTCGGGCCGGTTGGTGGCGCCGAGGACGACCACGTCACTGAGCGGTTCGACGCCGTCGAGTTCGGTGAGCAACGCCGCGACCACACGGTCGCCGACCCCGGAGTCGGTGGACTGTCCACGTCGTGGCGCCAGCGCGTCCACCTCGTCGAGGAAGATCAGCGACGGCGCGGATTCGCGGGCGCGGGCGAACAGGTCGCGGACCGCCTTCTCCGACGAACCCACCCACTTGTCCATCAGTTCGGCGCCCTTCACCGTGTGCACCGACAATCGGCCGGACGCCGCGAGTGCCCGCACCACGAAGGTCTTGCCGCATCCGGGCGGGCCGAACAGGAGCACACCGCGCGGCGGGTCGACGCCGAGCCGGGTGAAGGTGTCGGGATGCTGCAGCGGCCAGAGCACGGCTTCGGTGAGCGCCTGCTTGGTCTCCACCATGTCGCCGACGTCGTCGAGGGTGATGGAGCCGAGCGCCACCTCCGGCGAATCCATCCGCGACACCGGGCGGATGACCTCGAGCGCGCCGAGCAGGTCGTCGGTGCGCAGGGTCGGTTCGCTGTAGTCCGAGGCCGCGCGGCCCGCGGCCCGCAACGCGGCCTCGCGAGCCAGCGCGGCGAGGTCACCGGCCACGAAACCCGGTGTGCGCGAAGCGATCAGGTCGAGATCGAGCCGCCCGTCGGTGGGCACGCCGGCAAGGATTACCCCGAGCAGTCGCGACCGGGTGGCGGCGTCGGGCAGGCCGATGATCAGTTCGCGGTCGCAGATCGACGGGTCGCGCAATCGGTTGTCGAGGCGGACGGGTTCCGCGGTGGTCGCGATCAGCGCGATGCTGCCCTGATCGTCGCCGGTGCCCGAACCGGTGATAGCCGAGCGCAGTTCGTCGAGGATCAGGGCCGACACCGGTTCCGGTGCACCGTTTTCCCGGGGCGCCGGGAGCAGCGCGTCGACGTCGGTGATGAGGAGGACCCCGCCTGCGGGGCGCAGCCGCGCGATCGCCCCGGACACCGCGGCCAGCCGGGCGGAGGGTTCGAGCGCCCCGACCGTCGGGCCGTCGACGACGACCATCGGACGATCGGCGCAGACGGCACGTGCCAGTGTGGCCTTCCCGCCGCCCGCGGGTCCGGTGATGAGCACGCCGAGCCGTGGCTCGGCGCCCAGGGTGCGCAGGACTTCGGGCTGATCCAGGGTGATGGCCAGCCATTCGGTGAGCTTGCCGACCTGCGAATCGAGGCCGACGATCTCCGATACGGGCCGCACCGGCACCGTGGGTTGCTGCTCGGCCGCATCCGGGCCTGCGGCGACGTGCCCGGCCGTCTCGGCGCCGGACGGTTGTGCCGGGGTCAGGGAAGTCGCGCTGCCCGGGGGCGGCGGTGTGGGCGCGGAGCCGTCGGTCGGTGCCCACAGGGTGGCGGTGTTGGTCTGCACACTCACCGGGCCGGCGGGATCGGTCGCGGTGACCGTCAGCAGTTCGTTGGTCCACGTGATGCCGACCGACGCGGCGAGGGCGCGGGTGGCCGGGCCCGCGGCGAATTCGGGGCCCAGATCGCGGGGCAGCAGCGATACCGCGTCGCCCACCGACACCACCTTCCCGAGCAGTGCTCGCCGCAGCGTCGTCTCGTCGACGGAGCTGCTGGTGAGCGCCGACCCGGACACCGTGACCGTGGTGGCGCCGTGGACACGGACGGGCGCGAGGACCACCGTGGCGTCCTCGCGGATGCCTGCGTTGGCGAAGGTCAGGTCGTCGAGCAGGGCGATACCGGCCGGCACATCGGGGCCGGCGTCGGCGACCACGGCTGCGGTGACCCGGGCGCCGGTGATCGACACCGCATCCCATTCGCGCAATCCGAGGGCGGTGAGCACCTCGGGATGCACGCGGACGATGCCGCGCCGCGCCTCGGCCGCGGCCGGATTGACCCGAGCGGTCAGGGTGAGCTGCGTGGGGCTCGCCATCAGTGGTCACCCTTCGGTTGCTCGGTGTGCCGCACGACCATCGGCGCGGTGCGCGTCGTGTTGCCGTTGGGATTCGTGTCAGCAGCCGGGAGATCGTCGGGCACCGCCCCGTCCGTCGATGCGGTATCGGGTGCCGTGTCGTCCGGTGTCGCGTCGGTGAGGTCGGGATCCGGGACGATGCGTGCCGGAACACGCAGGCCCAGACGGGCCTGCGACTTCCCCGGCACCGGAATCCGTCGGCGCCGCGGCTGGGCGCGGGCGATCGCACGTCGCTGCGCACGCCGTTCCGCCGGCCGGTCCTCCCAGTGTTCGGGCCGGGACTGCACCCAGCGCTTGTTGCGCCACGCGAACGGGATGTGCGCGAGGTAGGCCACGATGCCGATCATCAGCAGCACATACGGGTAGGTGAAGAGCAACGCTCCGCCGATCACCACGAGAAGCAGGCCGATCGCGGCCGCGCGCCGCGACATGCTCGCGGTCTTCAGTGACGACGTCGGTACCCGGCTGATGGCCAGCATCGCGATGATCACCAGCCAGCCGCCGACGATCGGTAGCGATGTCCACCAGCCGTCGCCGAACTGCTGACTGAGCCCGATCGGCAGCAGCACCGCGACGGCCGCCGCGGGTGCGGGCACCCCGACGAAGAAGTCGCGTGTGTAACCGGGGGCGTCGTCGTCCTCGAGGAGGGTGTTGAAACGGGCCAGGCGCAGCACCACCGCGCAGGCGTAGACCAGCGTCAGGATCCAGCCGACGTCGTGACCGTCCATCAAGGACAGGTAGATGATCAGCGCGGGCACGACGCCGAAGTTGATGGCGTCGGCCAGCGAGTCGATCTCCGCGCCGATCTTCGAGGTGGCGCCCATTTTGCGGGCCACCCGGCCGTCGAGGCCGTCGAGTACGGCCGCGGTCACGACCAGAGCCATCGCGGCGTTCACGTTGCCGTTGGCCGCCACCCGGACCGCGGTCAGACCCGCGCAGATGGCCAGGATCGTCAGCGCCGACGGCACGAAGATCCGGGCTCCGGCGGCCTGTTTCGGTTCGTCGTCCCCGGCCACGGTGATCGCGGGCGGGACATGCCGCTCCACATTAGGCGACGACACCCGCCGTGGGGCATGCGTGCTCGGGCTGCGGTCGGAGCGGATGCGTTTGCGGATGGGGCGTGGTGCGCGCGGCATCGACATCACCCCAGTGTGGCGAAGACGGTTTCGGCACCCACCGCGCGCTGTCCGACCAGCACCTTCGGTGTGGTGCCCGCGGGCAGGTAGACGTCCACGCGGGAGCCGAACCGGATCAGGCCGTAGGTCTCGCCGATGGTGAGGGTGTCGCCGACGACCGGCTCGCAGACGATGCGGCGGGCGATGAGGCCGGCGATCTGTACGACCGCGATGTCCTGACCGGTGCCGGTGTGCAGGGTCATCGTGGTGCGTTCGTTGTCGCGGCTCGCCTCCGGGAGGTCCGCGGACAGGAACGCGCCCGGTGTGTGGGTCACCGAGGTCACCGTGCCGCTGATCGGCACCCGCTGCACGTGGACGTCGAAGATCGACAGGAATGTCGACACGCGGGGCAGCGGCGCGTCGCCGAGCCCGGCCTCGGCGGGCGGGACGGCCTCGTCGACCAGTGCGATCGTGCCGTCGGCCGGGGCGACGACCAGTCCCGGGGCGGTCGGGGGCACGCGGGACGGGTGCCGGAAGAAGGCGGCACACGCTCCGGCGGCGAGGAGGGCGGGCCGGGCGATCCACCGGTGCCGCCGGCCCAGCACGGCGACGGCGGCGGGTGCGGCGACGAAGGGCAGGCCCCCGCGGTGCAGTGGGGGGATCGTCTCGCGGGCCAGCTCCACGAGGTGGGCTGCGCCGCTGCTCCGCCTGTCAGCGGATGAATCCTCCGGGCGCGGACGCCTGGCCACCATCTACCTCCCCCAGTACCGATCCCGGTCGATCCGGGGTCCGCTACAGCTTAGAGCCGACGCGCGTGGGGTGTGGCAGGGCAGGCGGCAATCGGGTCACAGCACGATCACGTCGACCTCGGTGCCCGCGGGGATGGCCTCGACGTCGGCGGGGACGTCGATCAGCGCATCGGCGTGGGCGAGATAACGCAGGTGATGGGATGCGGGCGGGCCGATCGGCTCCACCCGGTCGCCGTCCAGTGTGCCGCGCAGGAACTGCCGTTTTCCGCCGGGTGAGCGGATGTCGGCGGTCAGACGCGCCCGGGTGCGGGCGCGGTCGGGTGACAGGCCCATCGCGGCGCGCAGCGGCGGACGGACGAAGACCTCGAAGGACACGAGTGAACTCACCGGGTTGCCGGGGAGGGTGACGATCGGCACGCGACGGCCGTCGGCGGCGACGTGATGGCCGCAGCCCTGCGGCATCCCGGGCTGCATGGCGACCTTGACGAACTCGACGTCACCGGTTCCGGTGAGCGCTTCCTTGACGACCTCGAAGGCGCCGGCGCTCACGCCGCCCGACGTGATGATCAGGTCGGCCGCGGCGGTGGCCTCGTCGAGGCGTGCGCGGAATGCCGCGACGTCGTCGGCGACGAAGTGCAGATGGGTGGCCACGGCGCCGGCCTCCTGTGCCGCGGCCGTCAGCATGGAGCCGTTGGATTCGTAGATCTGACCGTGCCGCAACGGTTTTCCGGGTTCGATGAGTTCCGAACCGGTGGACAGGACCACCACGCGCAGCCTCGGGTGGACCGGCACCTCGGTGATGCCCAGGGAGGCGAGCAGGCCCAGCTGCGCCGCGCCGAGCCGCGAACCGGCGGTGAGGACGGTCATACCGGCGGAGACATCGGAATCGGCTGTGCGGACGTGCTTTCCGGCCGGCACCGAGGCGACGATCGTCACCGTGTCGGGTGCCTGGGCCTCCGCTCCGGCGTCGGTGGACTCCACCGGCACCACCGCGTCGGCGCCGTCGGGCATGGGGGCGCCCGTCATGATGCGGTGTGCCGCACCGGGCTTCAGGTCCAGATGGTCGGTGCGCCCGGCGGGGATGTCGGCGTCGACCGGGAGGCGGACGGGGTTGTCGGTGCTCGCGTCGGCGACGTCGGCGGCGCGTACGGCGAAACCGTCCATCGCGGAATTGTCGAAGACCGGCAACCCGATGGGTGCGGTGACATCGGCCGCGACGACCTGCCCCAGTGCGTCGGTCGCGGTGCGATTCTCCACCGCGGGTGGCCCGAACAGGGCGGCGACGACGTTCTGATGTTCCGGCACCGATCGCATTCGCCCAGCATGCCATCCGGGTGCGCACGGCGTGCGATGCGCCGTCGGCGGGACTAAATTCGGACGGATGAGCTCGGGGATTCTGCTGGACATCGATGGGGTGCTGGTCACCTCGTGGCGTGCGCTGCCGGGTGCGGTCGATGCCGTGGCGGCGCTCGCCGAGCGGGGCGTGCCCCGGATGTTCCTGACCAACACCACATCGAAGACCCGTCAGCAGATCGCGGACGCACTCGACGCGGCGGGGTTCGCGGTGTCCGTCGACGAGATCCTCACGGCGGCCCGGCTCACCGCCCATCACGTGGCCTCGGCCCACCCGGGCAAACGCGTGTGGGTGATCAACGACGGTCCGATCGCCGAGGATCTCGGCGACCTGCCCCTGACCGACGATCCGGATGAGGCCGAGGTCATCGTGCTCGGCGGTGCCGGACCCGCGTTCGATCACGCGACGCTCTCGCGGGTGCTGCAGGCGATGCTCGACGGCGTGCCGGTGATCGCAATGCACCGGTCGATGACCTGGGCCACCGATGCGGGCCTCAGTGTCGACACCGGGGTCTATCTGCCCGGGCTCGAACAGGCGTCGGGGAAATCGATCCGCGTGATCGGCAAACCGTCGCCACTGGGTTTCCGGATGGCCGTGGAACTTCTCGGCGTGGATCCCACCCAGGTGGTGATGGTCGGTGACGATCTGCACAGCGACGTCCTCGGCGCGCAGGCCGCGTCGCTCACCGGGGTCCTCGTCCGCACCGGCAAGTATCGCGCCGAACTGCTCGACGCGCTGCGGCGCGACGAATTCGCCCCCTTCCCGGATCACATCATCGATTCGGTCGCGGATCTGCCGGCTCTGCTTGCGGCACTGGCCGACCAGCCATCCTGACGCGGCCGTACCCGGAACCGTCCATCACGCGTCGACGTCCCCGGAACGACATACGCCGTTGGTGCAGTTCGTGTTTCCCTGCCTTCGCCACGAGATCGGCCTCCGTGCACTGTTCGGAGGACTCGGCGGCACTTTCGTCGATAACCCCCGGCCGGATCTCGTCGGCCCGCTACGACGGAGCGTGAATCCTGCTCGTATACAGCGTGTTCGGGGTCCGTGAGCCGTCTGTCGCGGCGCGTCATTCCTCGATGCCAGCGAGGTTTCTTCCGTCCCGGTGCAGGAAACACATGCCCGATGAGCTCGCCGTGTTCCACCGCACGGACGGATTCGCGTAGCCGGCTACGCAGGCCGACGTTCCGGCAGCAGCAGACGCTGGTGGCAGCGGACGCCGAGGGGCCCGTCGGGTCGGGAAGTCCATGTCGCACAGCTGAAAGGAATGGCCATGACCGTCACAGAACCCGCCGAGGCCGCAGGCACCAGCGAGCCCACCATCGCAACCACCGAGATCGCCGACCGGTTCGCCACCGGGTCGGCGCCCCCGCTCGCCGACCCGTCGGCGCAGCCGTTGCCGGAGGTCGCACCCGAGCCGGAGTCGGCACTGCCTGTGCCCGACCAGAAGGCCGCACCCGGCGATGATCTCGCCACAGGACGTCCGCGCCCGGTCCCCCGCGGCGTCGGCTCCCATCTGGGCCTGCGGAAATTCCGCGACTACCTGGTCATCCCGCCGACGCTTCGCATTCCGGACGGCTACGGCGGGCACGCGCGTGCGAACGGTCATCGGACCGGTGACCCCACGGCGGTGCGCGTCGAGGCCCGGCCGGCCCGTGTGCGATTCCATCGAGACCTGCCGACGACCACGGCCTGGACGTACGAGGGTTCCATGCCCGGCCCGACCATCGAGGCCAGGCGGGGCAGTCCGGCGCGTATCGAATGGGTGAACGGTCTTGCGCATCAAGGGGAATCCGAACACCTGCCCTATGACGTGGTACGCATTCCGCCTCCCCCACGTGACGGGGCGGCCGAGGGTGCCATCGTCGCCGACGGGCGTGCCGCACTCACTCCCGGCGGTCGCGCCGAATCCCGTGGGGCCGGAGCGGATTCCTATCCCCGTCTCCCGAACACGGCCGAGTTGACCGCGGCCACCGTGGTGCACCTCCACGGAGCGCTCACCGACGGTCAGAACGATGGCTGGGCGCACAACGTCGCGGCTCCCGGTCACAGCACCCGCTGTGTCTATCCGAACAACCAGGAAGCGGCGACGCTCTGGTATCACGATCATGCGATGGGCGTGACGCGCTTCAATGTGCCTGCGGGACTTGCCGGTTTCTACCTGATCCGCGACGACAACGAGGACCGCCTGAAGCTTCCGTCCGGTCGCCACGAACTCCCACTGATGATCGCCGACCGCAACTTCGAGACGGGAACCGCGATCTCGGTCACCGGGGCCCCGGACTTCACCGGCCGGATGTTGTACAAGCAGGCCGGATTCACGACGTCGGTGAACCCGCCGACCGAGGACGGGATGTATCCGGAGGGGGAACTGCCCGTCAGCGGTCCGTTCACCATCGTCAACGGCACGGTGTGGCCGACGATGCCGGTCGAGCCACGGTGGTACCGGCTCCGAATCCTCAACGCGTGCAGTTCACGACGGCTGGTGCTCGCCCTGCACGACACCACCGATGAATCGGACGAGGCGGGCACTCCGATCCGCCCCGGAGAGCCGGGATACTCGGCGAATCGACGTCCCGCGATGGTCGCGATCGGTACCGACGGTGGCTTCCTCCCCGCTCCTGTCGGTCCGCTCGACACGCTCGCCATCGCGCCGGCCGAGCGGCTCGACGTCCTGATCAACTTCGCCGAATTCCGTGGCCGCACTCTGGAATTGCGTAACGAACTGGCTGTCATCGATGCTCTCCCGGGTGATGCCGACGCGTCGATCATGCAGTTCACCGTGTCCTCCCGGCCCTCGTCGGATCGATGGCGTCCGCCCGCGGTGCTGAACCCGGACTACGACCGCTACGTGCACCTGCCCAACGGGGATCTGCAGGTGGGCGACCGGATCATCCCGACACATGAGCACTACTGGATCGGCCTCATCCCCGCACAGGTCCGCAGCCGGAGCGCCCACCCCGAACTGTGGGAGCTGCAACCGGTGGATCCGGACGATCCCGATCAGCCGACCGAGGATGTCATCGAGGTCACCGAGTCCGACGGCTCGGTCGTCAGACTCCACGCCGTATCAAAGCTTTTCGACGATCTGAACACGATCATCATCTCGCGGGGCGCATGGGCGGTGTGGCATATCCTGCATCTCGGCGGACCAGCGCATCCGCTGCACATCCATATGACGCAGTTCCAGATGCTGCGGCGGCGCACCATGGATCTCGGCACCCCGGAGAACCCGGCGTTCGACCTGGCGACCGGAAGCACCCCGAAGCCGATCCCGATCCGCGCCGAGGGGCCGGTCATCGACCCGATCGCCGCGGGGATGAAGGACACCTGGCTGATCAACCCAGGGGAGTGGGTCAGTGTGCTCGGCGAATTCGACGGCGCCACCGGCAGTTTCATGTATCACTGCCACATCCTGGATCACGAGGACCACACGATGATGCGCCCCTTCGTCGTCCTGCCGCCCGACCTCCTGGCGTTCCACGGTGCACACGGGCGCGGGCACTCGCACTGACACGGTGGATTGTTGAGCGTTATCGCCGGGTGACCGTGCGAGCCCATTCGACCAGTGTCGGATCGGCGAGGCTCGTGGTGACGTAGTCGCCGTCGAGTGCCTTGCCGGGCTGCGATGGAACGGTGATCAGAAACGTTCCCGCGGCGCGGGCGGCTGCGACGCCCGTCGATGAATCCTCCAGTGCCACACCGTGGCGTGGATCGGCATCGAACATCTCGAACGCGCGCAGATACAGTTCGGGTGCCGGTTTCGGTTCGGTCACCTCATCGGCGGCGACGGAGACCCGGAACGTCGACCGGAGTCCGCTGCGGCCCAGTGCGGCATCGAGGAGGGCCCGTGGGCTGTTGGTGGCCACACCGAGGGGGACTCGCCCGTCCAGGAGTTCGACGAGTTCCGGTGCGCCGGGCAGTGGTTCGACGCCATCGGCAAGCTCGCGCTCCACGCGACGGGTGAGTTCGCCGACGAGCTCGGGGCCGGTACCGGGCTCACCGAAGTACTCGGCCATATCGTGGCACGCGGCCTTCAACGTGCGGCCGATCAGCAGATCCTTCTCGGCGGGACCGAAACCGAAGCCGTGATCGGCGAACAGCGACGCCTCGGCGCGTGACCAGCAGGTCTCCGTGTCGAGGAGTAACCCGTCGCAGTCGAAGACCACGGCGCTGACCTGTGCGGGAAGATCCCGCGCGCGTCCACTCTCCATCGTGGTGAATCCCCTTGTGTCCGTGCGTTAGTCCGAAAGGATGACGCCACTGACCGGTCTCGGCAACGTCACGGTACCGGAGGACTCCTGCCGCGGCGCTTCGTGGCAGGGGTTGACGAATCCAACCGTAAGCCGTAACTTACCGTTCGTGGGTACTTACCAAACAGAGGACGGGTGGTCCGCCCTGGCGGAACCGACCCGACGGCACATTTTGCAGCGTCTCATCGAGAAGCCCAGTGCGGTAGGTGAACTCGCGGATGCGATGCCGATCAGTCGGCCTGCGGTGTCGCAGCATCTGAAAGTGCTCAAGCAGGCCGGTCTGGTCGGCGACCGGGTCGCGGGTACCAGGCGGATCTATCACGCGAATCCCGCAGGCATGCAGGCACTTCGCGATGAGTTGGAGAGTTTTTGGGGCAGGGCGCTCGCCACCTACACCGAAGTGGTCGAGCGAGAATCGCAGACCGATCCCGAGGAGGGAACACCATGACGGAGAACAGCACAGTAATTCAGCCGGTCCGGGTCGACACGATCGTCGACGTACCGATCGAGCGGGCCTTCGAACTGTTCGTCACCAGATTCGACGACGTGAAGCCGAAGGAACACAACCTCATGCCGGTACCGATCGCGGAAACGGTCTTCGAACCGCGGGTCGGCGGCAACATCTACGACCGGGCCGAGGACGGCACCGAATGCCGGTGGTCGCGGGTACTCGCGTACGAGCCGCCGAACCGGCTGCTCTTCTCGTGGGACATCAACGGCCAATGGCAGATCGAGACCGACCCGGCGAAGACCAGCGAGGTCGAAGTGGTGTTCACCGCGGAATCCGACGGACGTACCCGGGTGCGGCTGGAGCATCGCAACTTCGACCGCCACGGAGACGGTGCGGCGGCGGTTCGCACCGGGGTCGAGTCCGACGGCGGGTGGCCCCTCTACCTCCGGCAGTACCGCGACACGGTCAACGGCTGACCCGAAAGAACTGCCGGCCGCATCCCGTTGGGGACGCGGCCGGCAGTCGTCGGACGTTGTGGCGACGTGTCAGGCGGCGCGGGCCGAGGACTCGGCGGCCCGCTTGATCTTGGACAGCGTCTCGGCCATCCCGAGGCGCAGTTCGGCCTCGAAGTTCGGGATGCCGCCCATGAACTTGTCGACGAGGAAGTTGGAGATCGCGGTGGTCTCGCCGTTGGCGGCCTCACGCTTCTCGGTAACGGTCACGCCGTTGGCGGACGGGGTGATCGTGTACGTCCAGACGGTGTGGTTCTCGGCGATGCGGAACGCCAGTTCCTTGTTCGGTTCGAAGCGCGTGACCTTGGCGGTGGTCGGCCACACGAGTGGCCCACGACGGTTGATGTTGATGGTGCGGGTGCCGACGCCGACCGCGCCGCCACGGATGATCATCTTCTTGCACTGGGGGCTCCACTCGCCCATCCGCTTGAGATCGGAGAGCACCGCCCACACCGCCTCGGCGGGTGCGTTGATCTCGATCGATTCCTCGATCAGTGCTTCGGCCATGACTGTTCCCCTGATGCTTGGCGATTTCGGATTCGTGTCGAATCTAAGGGCTTATTGTCGGAGCGTCAATAGCGCGCCGACAGTGGTACCGGGCGGTACCGGCGTGGTCACCGCCCCTCTGCGGGCGGTCAGACCAGGACGGCGACGGCGATCATCGCGCCGATGCCGATGAACACCGCACCGCAGATCCAGCCCGCCGGATGCTGGTCGTCGTCGAGGAGCAGCGAGCCGAGTTTGCCCGGGGTGAGCCAGTCGACGAGGACGAACGACCACATCATCACCGCGATCGCGAGGACCACGTACAGGGCGGTGTAGAGCAGGCCGCGCCACAGTTCGAGACCCGCGGAGTCGACGATGCCCGCGACCATCACCAGCGACAACCCGATCACCTCGGCGGTCGTCAGCATGACCGCGTTGCGATTGTGTTCGATCCACACGAAGCCGCGCAGACGGCCCGGGGTCACCAGGTCGAGAGCGACGAAACCGATGATGAGCAGCAGGATGCCGACGATGCTGTACGACGCGGCATCACCGAGGTTGTCGCGAAGCTGATTCATCCGGAGGTCTCCATTCTGTCCCCACCCGTCCCGGGTGATCGCTCTCGTGAGAAACACTAGCGATCACCCGGGATGCACCGGAGTGTTTGGGCGATCCGGCGCGCCGGGGACGGTCTCGGTCTCGATACGCGTCGGGCTCGCTGCGCTCGCTCGTCGCTACTCGACCGGCGATTGTCGACCGGCGTCGGGCGACTCTCGACCAGCCGGTGGCCATTCGACGATCGAGTAGGCACCGAGCGCCCATTGAGACCAGCGGGTGGCGTCTCGATGATCGAGTAGGCACCGAGCGCAGCGAGGCGCCGTATCGAGATCAGCCGACGGTGATCATGTCGTAGTCGCCGACCTGTGCGGCGAGGCTCGCGACATGGCTCTCGGCGTCGCCGAGAGTGTGGCTGATGGCCGTCAGACGGCTCATGTAGTGGGCGATCGGGTACTCGTTGGTCATGCCGATGCCGCCGTGCATCTGGATGGATTCCTGGCCGATCTTCCGGCCCGAACGCGCGATCTGCAGCTTGGCGCGCGAGGCAACCGTGGCGTCGGCGGTGCCGTCGGCCAGGGTCATCGTCGCGTACTGCGCCATGCTGCGGGCGAGTTCGAGCAGCACGTACAGATCCGCGGCCCGCTGGGTGAGGGTCTGGAAGTGCGCGAGGGTCACGCCGAACTGCTTGCGTGCCTTCAGGTACTCGACGGTCAGCTCCAGGGAGCGCTCCATCAGCCCGACGGCCTCATTGCACTGCGCGATCTGCGCGACGATCTCGGCCTCGGCGATGGCCGCGGTTGCGTCGCCGGAGCCGAGTCGGGTGGCGGCGGCGCCGTCGAAGACGATCTGGGCACCACGCCGACGATCCTGGGTCCGGTATGGGGTGCGGGTGACGCCGTCGGCGTCCGCGTCCACCAGGAAGAGCCCGATGTCGTCGCCGTCGCGGGCGGAGACGATCAGCTTATCCGCGCAATCGCCATGTCCGACAAGGGTCTTGGTGCCGGAGATGGTGCCGCCGGTGACGGTGGTGTCGACGGGGGAGAGGGGCCACCGGCTGCCGGCCTCATGATGGGCGAAGGCCACCAGCAGCTCGCCGGAGGCGACACCGCCGAGCAGTTCGGCGCGGGCGTCGCCCTCGGCTACGGCCGTCAGCAGGCTGGTCGGCACCAGCACCGCGTCGATGTACGGCTCGGGTGCCAGAGTGCGGCCCATCTCGATCAGCACGGCGGATGCCTCGATCGGCCCGGCGCCCGCGCCGCCGTCCTCTTCGGGCACGGTGAGGCCGAGAATGCCGATGTCGGCCAGCGACTTCCACACGTCGCGGTCCCAGCCGAGCGGGGTGTCGGTGACTGCACGCAGGGTCTCGATGTCGTATTTCTTGCTCAACAGATCGCGCGCGGTGTCGCGCAACATCGTCTGTTCGTCGGAGAGTTCGAAGTCCATGGAATGTCCTTGTGGGAGAAGGTTCGTCGGTGGGCGTGTCGCGGGCTACAGGCCCAGGACGGCCTTGTCGATGATCTGGCGCTGCACCTCGGACGATCCTCCGTAGATGGTCACCTTGCGGTAATTGAGGTAGGTCGGCGCGGTGAGCTGGGCCCAGACCGGGACCTCGATGTCGGCCGAGCCGTTCGGAGCGGCCGGATCGAGCTCGGCGACCGGCAGGGAATCCGGGCCGGCGATGTCGACGAGCAATTCCATTGCGGCCTGCTGCAATTCACTGCCGCGCAGCTTCAGCAGCGACGATGCCGGGTTGGGCTTGCCGTCGGCCGAGCCGGCGACGACCCGCAACTGGGTGAGTTCCAGCGCCAGCAGCTCGTTCTCGATCTCGGCGAGGCGCGCGGCGAACAGCGGATCCTCGAGGAGGGTGCCGGTCGCGGTCTTCGTTTCGGCAGCGAGCTTCTTGGCACGGGCCAGACGGGTCTTCGTGTAGCCGACGCGGGCGATGCCGCTGCGCTCGTTGCCGAGCAGGAACTTGGCCTGCGTCCAGCCGGTGTTCTCTTCGCCGACAAGGTTTTCCACAGGTACGCGGACGTCGTTGAAGAAGACCTCGTTGACCTCGTAGCCGCCGTCGATGAGCTGGATCGGACGCAACTCCACACCCGGGGTGTCCATCGGGAACAGCAGCATGCTGATGCCCGCCTGCTTCTTGACGTCCGGGTCGGTGCGCACCAGGCAGAAGATCCAGTCGGCGTACTGGCCGAGGGTCGTCCACGTCTTCTGGCCGTTGACCACGTAGTGGTCGCCGTCGCGGACCGCACGGGTCTTCAGCGATGCGAGGTCGGAACCGGCATCGGGCTCGGAAAAGCCCTGGCACCACCAGATGTCGAGGTTCGCGGTCTTCGCCAGGAAGCGTTCCTTCATCTCCGGCGAGCCGAACTGGGCGATGACCGGCCCGATCATGCCCGCGTTGAACGGCAGCAGATCGGGGACGAACGCGAGGCTCATCTCCTCGCGGTAGATGTGATGCTGGATCGGCGTCCAGTCCTTGCCGCCGTGTTCGGTCGGCCAGTGCGGGACGGCCAGCCCGTTCTCGTTCAGGATGCGCGTCGTGGTGACGATGTCATCCGGGTAGTTGAGTTTGCCTTCCGCATTGCGCTTGCGGATGTCTTCGGGGATCTCGGTGGTGAAGAAGGTGCGCAGTTCTTCGCGGAATGCCTCTTCTTCGGGACTGAATTTCAGCTGCATGGACTGAATGTAGCAGCTGACCGGAACGCTAACGCAACGATCTTTGCAATAATGGCGCGCATGACGATCGGGGAGTCCGAATACGGCCAATCCATGGCCGACCAGCAGGTACGTCCGCGGCCGGGCGGGCGGAGTGCCCGAGTACAGCTCGCCGTCTACCGGGCTGTCGGTGACCTGGTCGACGAGGGTGGCGGCAATGCTCTGACCATTCCGCAGATCGCCGAACGCGCGGGCGTGAATCCGACGAGTGTGTATCGGCGGTGGGGCACGGTGGATGCGCTACTCGGTGAGGTCGCGGTGTTCGTCCTGACCCGCGAGGAACGGATTCCGGATACCGGTGAGCTCTTCCGGGATCTGACGGAGTGGATCGCCGCTATCGCCGCGGACCTCGGCCTGCCGAACCGGCGCGCACATCTGCGTGCGATGGTGGCGGCCCGCACCGGAATCGTCGTGCAGTGTGCGTGCTGGGAATTCCGTCGCCGGCAGATCGAGGAGATGGTCGGCCGGGCCCGGGCGCGGGGAGAGCAGGTGCCCATCGAGGATCAGGTGCTCGACCACGTCATCGCACCCCTCTATCACCGTGCCGTCTTCGGGCTGCCCATCGACGGGGACCTGGCGATCGGCTTCGTCGCGGATGTGATGCGTATGGCCGCGCCGGAATCGGGCACGGTTACTCTGCCTGCATGAAGCATGTGCACGCATTTCGCGACGACTGTCTCGGGGAACTGGACGCGACCGGTGTCGCACAGGCCATCGCGGCCGGTGACTTCTCCGCGGATGAGGCGCTGACCGCCGCTCTGGGACGTCTCGATGCCGTCGAACCGGAACTGCACGGCGTCGTGGTCGACGACCGTGATCGCGCACGGCAGCGAGCAACCGAAAGTGCATTCCCCCCAGGGGTTTTCCGCGGTGTGCCCACTCTGATCAAGAACAACACGCTGTTCACCGGGATACCGACGCGGCACGGTTCGGCGGCGACCTCGGATCGTCCCGCGGATCGCAACGAGGCGTTCACCGACCAACTGCTGGCCACCGGCGTGAACATCGTCGGGGCATCCACGTTGCCGGCCTTCGGGCTGACGGCCACCACCGAATACGTCGACGGTGAGCCGACGCGGAATCCCTGGGACACCGACTACTCGTCCGGTGGATCGTCGGGCGGGTCGTCGGCGCTCGTCGCCGCGGGCGTGGTGCCGATCGCGCATGCGAACGACGGTGGCGGATCCATTCGGATCCCCGCCGCGGCCTGCGGGCTCGTCGGCCTTAAGCCCAGTCGTGGGCGGGTGGCCCAGGCTCTGGAGATGGAGTCCGCGCCCATCGATCTGGTGTCCAACGGCATCGTCTCCCGGTCGGTCCGCGACACCGCGAATTTCCTCGCCGACATCGAACGGCAGGGGCCGATGACCGATCTGCCGCCGGTGCGCCTCGTGGAGGGGCCGGGGCAGCGTCGGCTGCGCATCGGTGTCGTCACCGACACCATCACCGACAGTCCGCTCGACGCCGACACGCGAGCGACCGTCGATGCCGCCGCGGAATTGCTGAGCGGCCTGGGGCATCACGTGGAATCCATTCCGGTGCCGGTGAATCCGAGCTTTGTCTGGCAGTTCATCGACTATTGGGCGCTCATGGCGTTCTCCATCGACCACTTCGGCAAGCGGACCATCGACCCGGGATTCGACCGCTCGAAACTCGATGTCTTCACGCAGGGGCTGTCCACGAGCTTCCGGTCCCGGTTCTGGCGACTGCCCGCCACCCTCATCGGTTTGCGACGGGCGACCGCCCGCTACCGGAAGACCTTCGAGCGCTTCGACCTGGTGATGTCGCCGACCCTCGCGCACACCACCCCGCAGATCGGATACCTGGACCCGGCAGGCGATTTCGACGAGATCTTCGCGCGGCTGATGCGGTGGGTGGCCTTCACGCCGCTGAACAACGCGACCGGAACCCCCGCGATCACCCTGCCGATGGGCACCTCCGCCGACGGTCTGCCGATCGGCGTGCACCTCGGCTCCGACCTCGGGCAGGAACGTCTGCTGCTGGAGCTGGCCTTCGAAATCGAAGCGGCGCAACCGTTCGCGCGGATTCAGCACAGCTGAGGTTCATAACAAAAGTTGCCGTTTGCCGCGGATCGCGCGGCAAACGGCAACCTTTGTGGATCGACGAGCGTCGATCGGTGCGGTCGTCTAGTGGACGACTGCCTTCTCCGCACCGACTCCGGTGAGAGAACGAACTTCCATCTCCGCGTTGCGTTCCGGCGTTCCGCGCTCCGACGAGGTCAGGGTGCCGATGATGCCGAACAGGAAACCGATCGGGATGGAGATGATGCCCGGGTTGGCGAGCGGGAACCAGGCGAAGTCCGCGTCCGGGATCATCGCCGTCTTGCTGCCGGAGACCGCGGGAGAGAACACGATCAGGACGATCGTCGAGATCAGGCCGCCGTAGATGCTCCACAGTGCGCCGCGGGTGTTGAACCGCTTCCAGTACAGCGAGTACAGGATGGTCGGCAGGTTCGCGGCCGCCGCGATGGCGAAGGCCAGTGCCACCAGGAACGCGATGTTCTGCCCGTTGGCGAGGATCCCCAGGATGATGGCCATGATGCCGAGCACCACCACCGTGTAGCGCGACACGCGGACCTGGTCGGTCTCACTTGCCTTGCCGCGCTTGATGACACTGCCGTAGATGTCGTGGGCGAACGAGGCCGACGCGGTGATCGCCAGGCCGGCGACGACCGCGAGGATGGTCGCGAAGGCCACCGCGGAGATGATGCCGAGGAGCACCACACCGCCGATCTCGAAGGCCAGCAGCGGTGCCGCCGAGTTCTGCTTGCCCGCCGCGGCCATGATCTTGTCGGGTCCGACGATCGCGGCCGCACCGTAGCCCAGCACCAGGGTGAACAGGTAGAAGGCGCCGATCAGGGCGATGGCCCAGACCACCGACTTACGGGCCTCCTTGGCCGTCGGCACGGTGTAGAAGCGCATCAGGACGTGGGGCAGGCCCGCGGTACCGAGCACCAGCGCGATGGCCAGCGAGAGGAAGTTGATCTTCGACTCGGTGGAGCCGCCGTACTGTGCGCCCGGTGCCAGGACGTCACGGTTCGCGATGGCCTCGTCGGCCGAACCGCCGATGGCGTTCTGTGCCGTACCGAGGATGTCGGAGAGGTTGAACCCGAACTTCGCGAGCACGATGACGGTCATCAGCGCGGCACCCGCGATCAGCAGGACGGCCTTGATGATCTGCACCCAGGTGGTGCCCTTCATGCCGCCGATGAGCACGTACACGATCATCAGTGCACCGACGACCGCGATGACGATCGACTGTCCCACACGGCTTTCGATGTCGAGGAGCAGTGCGACGAGTCCACCCGCGCCGGCCATCTGGGCGAGCAGATAGAACAGCGACACCACGAGTGTGGAGATCGCCGCGGCCAGGCGCACCGGACGCTGCTTGAGGCGGAAGCTCAGCACGTCGGCCATCGTGAATTTGCCGGTGTTGCGCAACAATTCGGCCACCAGCAGCAGCGCGACGAGCCACGCGACGAGGAAGCCGATGGAGTACAGGAAGCCGTCGTAGCCGTAGACGGCGATGGCGCCGGCGATGCCGAGGAAGCTGGCGGCGGACAGGTAGTCGCCCGCGATGGCGATGCCGTTCTGCGGTCCGGAGAAGCCGCGGCCGCCGGTGAAGAAGTCGGCCGCCGACGAGTTGTTCTTGCTGGCCCGGATCACCACATACATGGTGACGGCGACGAAGGCCGCGAAGATGGCGATGTTGGCGACCGGGTTGCCCACTGCGGCAGCCAGATTCACCGTGGTGGTGCTGTTCATGCGTCGGTTCCTTCCATCTTCTCGCGGATCGCGGTCGCGCGGGGGTCGAGCACCCGGTTGGCGAACCGGACGTAGAGGCCGGTGATGACGAAGGTGGTGACGAACTGCAACAGGCCGAGAATCAGGCCGAGGTTGATGTTGCCCCACACCTTGGTGGCCATGAAGTCGTGCGCGAAGGCGCCGAGCAGCACGTAGATCGCGTACCAGATGAGGAAGAAGGCGCTCATCGGGAAGACGAAGGTGCGGAGGCGACGGCGCAGATCCTGGAATTCGGGACTGTGCTGTACCTCGACGAAGTCCGCGCCGGTGGGCGTATGCACGGACTCGGGTGGATGGTCGACCGTGGACACGGGCACTCCTCCTGGTTCTCGGACGGGCGGAAGTGACCGTCCTTTCTTCAGGGAGAGTAGAGAGGCGCAGGTCACACCGGGAAGCTGTGGGACAGCTCACACGCCGAAGCCCGCAGGCTGTGCGCCGGACGGTCGATTCAGGCCGACGAACGGTCGTCGGGAAGTCGTTCGACGCCGAGCCCCAGACGCTCGGGGACGTGCATCCGCGCGAAGATCCGGGCCACGTCCGGCGGCCGTGCCGACCGGGTGGCGAGACTGACCAGAATCATCGTCAGGAAGGACACCGGGACGGTGATCGCGGCCGGGTAGCCGATCAGCACCGACAACCAGCCGGCCCACAGGTCGGGGTCGACCAGGCCGGAGATGGCGACCGTCGCGGCGGCCCCGGACGTGATGCCGCCGACGATCAGTCCGGCGATCGCGCCGTAGGCGGTCAGACCACGCCACCAGATGCCCAGCATCAGCAGCGGGCACAGGGTGGAGGCGGCGACCGCGAACACCAGGCCGACGGTGCGGGACAGTTCGAGCGAGGACGCGGCCAGCGAGAGCAGGATGGGCACCGCTCCGCCGATCAGCGCGGCGGCCCGGAAGTCGCGGACCCGGCCGCGCAGGACGTCGGTCGCCAGCGCGCCGGCGATGCTGACGAGCAGCCCGGACGAGGTCGCGAGGAAGGCGGCGATCGCCCCCGCGGCCACCAGTGCGCCGAGCAGTTGTCCGCCCACGCCGCCGATGGCCGCGCTGGGCAGCAGCAGGACGGCGGCGTCCGCCGATCCGGTGATCAGCAGCTGCGGGACGTAGAGTCGGGCGAAGATGCCGAGCACGGTGGGGAACAGGTAGAAGAGCGACAGCAGCGCGATGACCGCGAGCGCGGTCCGTCGTGCCGACCGTCCGTCGGGGTTCGTGTAGAAGCGGACCAGCACATGCGGTAATCCCATGGTGCCCAGGAAGGTTGCCACGATCAGCGACAGCACCTGATACAGGGGATGGCTGTCGCCGAGGCCGCGGCCCGCGGTCAGCCAGTCCGCGCCGGTCGTCGGTGCGCGGTCGACCACCGGTGTCGCCGCGCCGGCCGCCAGCCGGAGGGTGGTGCCCGCGTCCAGCGAGTGCGTGCCCGGCCCCGGCAAGGGGGCGTCGACGACCGGCCGGTCGTCCATCGTGCCGGTCACCGTGACCCCCGCGGCATCGCTGACGGTGACCACGACGTCGGTGGTGATGTCGACGGTCGTGGCCCGGTCGACGCGCGGTGGTGCCGGGTCGCCCAGGGGTGCGGGATCGGCGGTGAAGACGGCGAGGAGGGCGAAGGCCGGTATCGCGATCGCGGTGAGCTTGAGCCAGTACTGGAAGGCCTGCACGAAGGTGATCGACCGCATCCCGCCGCCCACCACGTTGAGCACCACGATGGCGCCCACGGCGACCACCCCGGCCCAGACCGGCAGGCCGAGCAGGATGTTGAGAGTCAGTCCGGCGCCCTGGAATTGGGGAATCAGGTACAGCACGCACACCACGACCACCACCATCGTCGCGATGCGTCGCGCGGTCAGCGACCCGAGCCGGAACTCGGTGAAGTCGGGGACCGTGTAGGCGCCGGAGCGTCGCAGTGGCGCCGCGACGAACAGCAGCAGTCCCAGGTATCCGGCGGTGAAGCCGACCGGATACCACAGTGCGTCCGCGCCGTACTTCGCGACGAGGCCGGCGACGCCGAGAAAGGATGCGGCGGAGAGGTATTCGCCGGAGATGGCGGCCGCGTTCCAGCGCGAGCCCACGCTGCGGGAGGCGACCAGGAAGTCCGACGTGGTGCGTGAGAGCCGTCCGCCGTAGGCGCCGAGCGCCAGGGTGGCGAGGGCCGCGAGCGCCAGGGCGACGGCGGTCGGCCACTCGATGGTGCCGATCACCGGCATCCCGCGGTGATCGGCGGCTGCGGGTCAGGTGTCACTGTCGACCACGCCCAGGAAGTCGCGCTCGGCCTGTTCGGCGAGTCGCACGTAGAGTCGTCCGGCGATGTAGAGGATCGGATAGAGCAGCACGCCCAGCACGATCCAGTACAGCCGGATACCCGCGACCGTGACGTCGATGAGGCCGGGAAAGATGGTGCCCACCAACGGGATCGCGATGATCAGCGCGGTGACGCTGACGCCGATGCGCAGCGCGATGCCGAGTTGGGCGCGCATCAGGCCCCGCACCAGGGCGTCACCGACCTCGGTCTGTTCCTGGACCTCGACGCGCGTGCGGACCATGCGTGCACCCCGGCGCTGTGCCAGCACCACCCGTTCCCGGTGTCGCCGCTGTGCTGGCTGGTCGGCGTGCTGGTCGGGGTCGCGCCGCTGCGGCGCATGGTCGTTCACGACGGTTCGCTCCCGGATTTGAGGTCCCGCATGGGATCCCGGATGAGACGATCCTTGAGATCGCGCACTTGACGGCGGCTGACCGGCAACTCCACCGCCGGTGCGGCGCCGTTCTCGCGGATGCACACCACGGTCCCCGAACCGGCGGTACGCAGGCCGGTCACCATCGGCAGGGCCACCAGATACGAGCGGTGCACGCGGTGGAAGCCCTGGTCCTGCCATCGGGTTGCCAAGGTGGACAACGGAATCCGCACCAGATGTGAGCCCGTCGCAGAGTGCAGCCGCGCGTAGTCGCCGACTGCCTCGACCCAGGAGATGGAATCCCGCCGCACCAGTGAGGTGGTCCCCGAGAGTTCCACCGGGATCACCTCGTCCGGGCCGGGTGCGCCGGGGGCCGGGGCGGGGTGGGTTCGCGAGTCGGCGCCGGCACGCGCCGCGACGACCCGTTCGATCGCCTGCGCGAGCCGTTCGGTGCGCAGGGGTTTCAGCAGGTAGTCGACGGCGCCGACCTCGAAGGCGTCGACCGCTTTGTCATCATGCGCGGTCACGAACACCACGGTGGGAGGCTCGGCGTAGCGGGTGAGGACGCCCGCGAGTTCCAGACCCGACAGGCCGGGCATGTTGATGTCGAGGAAGATCGCGTCGACGCGGCGTTCGTTCAGTTCACGCAGGGCCTCGGTGGCGTCACCCGCGCCGTGCACCTCGGCCACCTCGGGCTGTTCGCCGAGGAGATAGCACAGTTCGTCGAGGGCGGGGCGCTCGTCGTCGACGGCCAGTACCACCAGCGACATGTCCTCGGACTCCTGACCTCAGGCGCGGATTCCCGCACGGAACTTCGGCACCCGCATACCGACCCGGGTGCCCGCATCGATGCCGGTTTCGACCACTAGACCGTAATCGTTGCCGAATGCCGCGCGCAGCCGATGATCGACATTGCTGAGACCGACCTGGGCACCGTCGGAGTCGGTGCGCTGCCGCGGATCGGAACCGTCGTCGAGCGCGTCGATGTCGCCGCTGCGCAACAGTTCCGGGTCCATGCCGACACCGTCGTCCTCGACCGTGATCACGCAGTCGTTGCCCTCGTCCCGCGCAACGATGGTGATGGTGCCGCCACCCTTGGCCGCCAGGCCGTGCCGCACGGCGTTCTCCACCAGTGGCTGCAGGGCGAGGAACGGCAGTACGACGTTGAGCACCTCGGGCGCGACCTGGAGTTTCACGTTCAGCGACGACCCGAAGCGTGCTCGTTCCAGCGTCAGGTAGCGGTCGATGTTGCGCAGTTCGTCGGAGAGCACGGTGTACTCGCCCGCCGCGCGGAAGGAGTAGCGGGTGAAGTCGGCGAAGTCGAGGATGAGTTCCCGGGCCCGATCGGGGTCGGTGCGGACGAAGGAGCCGATGGTGTTGAGCGCGTTGTAGATGAAGTGCGGGCTGATCTGTGCGCGCAGGGCGAGCACCTCGGCGCGGTCGAGCCGCGCCCGCGACAACTCCAGATCGGCCAGTTCGATCTGGCTGGACACATACCGAGCGACCTCGGCGATCGCGCCGAGCATGCCGGGTCCGGGCTCCTTCGTCGTCGCGACCACCAGGACGCCCAGCCCGGTGTCCTCGGTGATGAGGGGTTCGGCGATCAGGGTGCGGACCGCCGACTCCGGACCGCACGGGTCGTTCACCAATACCCGGCGCCGGTGCGCCTCGGCGTCGACGGCGGCACGGCCTGCGGACTCGGTGAGCCGATCTCCGGCCTGCTGGTCCTCCCGGATCGTCGGTGCGGCATCGGAGGCCAGAAGTGTGCCGTCGATGTCGTAGAGGGCGACCGCATCGGCCGCGGTCAGGGCACGCAGGTGGGGCAGTGCATCACGCGCCGACTCGGCCGTCAGGCCACCGCGCAGTGACCGCGCCGCCTGCGCCGCGGTGTGCAGGGCGAAGTGCACGGCGCGCTCGGTCGGGGTGGTGACCCCGCGACGCGTCCGCAGCAGCACCGCCACGACCACCACCGCGAGCACCACCAGGATCGCGAGTGCCACCGCGAGACTCGACATTCGTGCACCTCACTGCGTCATCGTTGGTCCGACCATGGTCGCAAACCGCGAGGCGATTCCCGCCGGAATCCGTGGCGGCGAACAATTTACTGTTCTGCAAAGGTGGTGCGACAGCGCGCAGTGCCGTTAGTCTAACTAAATGACACTGCCGTCTTTCCTTCGTAAATCCGCCATCGCGCTCGTCGCCGGACTCGGTGTGGCTCTTGCCATGCCCGCCGCGCAGGCGGATGCCCAGGCTCCCCTCAAGCCCATCGCCAAGCTCGACGCGAAGCGCTACCTCGGGGACTGGTACCAGATCGCGGCCTACCCGCAGTTCTTCAATCTGGTGTGCGCGAGGGACACCCGCGCCAACTACACACCGAAGCCCAACGGCGACATCCGTGTCATCAACAGCTGCACCACATGGCTCGGCACCCCGAACAAGATCGTCGGCAGTGCGCGCACCATCGACAAGAAGACCGGCGCCCAGCTCAAGGTCGTGTTCCCGTCCACGCCGAATCAGGGCTCGCCCAACGGCCCGGCGAACTACGTCGTCACCTATCTGGCCGACGACTACTCGCTGGCCATCGTCGGAAACCCCAGCCGCACTTCGGGGTTCGTCCTGTCTCGCACACCGTCGGTGTCGCCGAAGACCTGGCAGACGGTGCGGTCGACGATCGAGAAGCGCGGCTTCAACAGCTGCCTCTTCCTGACGACGCCGACCACCGGCGGCAACCCGAACCTGCAGCCGCTCTGCACGATCTGAGTCGCTCATGAGTGCTGATACGCAATCAGGTCATCAGCGATCGGGCAATCGGCGCTTCCGGCAAGCAGCCACGGTCGCCACACCGTTCCTCGGCGGTCCCGCGCGGATCGCCTGGGTCGGCGCCGGCACCCTCCTCGACCGGCGACGTGCCGGCCGACCACCGAAGCCGGTGCGCCGCACCCCTGTTCGGGATGAGTCGAGGCTCCGGTCGATCGCCCGTCTGGTGCTGTCGTCGTTTCTGGTCTTCGCCGGCGTCAGCCACCTGACGTGGGCGAAGAAGGAGTTCCACGCACAGGTTCCGGACTGGGTGCCGATGGACACCGACGATGTCGTCGTCGTATCCGGTGTCGCCGAGATCGGACTCGGTACCGCGCTGGCCTTCGTTCGTCGTCGACGCACGCTGGTCGGCCGCATCGTCGCGGCCTTCTTCATCGCCGTGTTCCCCGGGAACATCGCCCAATGGCGTGGGCACCGCGACGGTTTCGGCCTCGACACCGACGGGAAACGCTTCGCGCGACTGTTCTTCCAGCCGGTCCTGGTCGCCTGGGCGATCTGGTCGACCGCCGGTGCGAAGCGCCGCGGCTGAACCGGGTCAGTACACCGACCACTCGCTCTGCGCGTAACGCAGAATACGCGGATCCATCAATGTCGACGGCGGCATGGCGATGCGCTCGCGGTCGCGCGGGAACACCGCGGCGGCCGCGAGTTCGTCAGCGGTGAGGAAGCGCAGCGGCGACGGTGCATCCAGTCGCAGCGGCGGCGCGGTGTGCGCGACGAGGTGGAATCCCCAGTCGCCGAAGGACGGAACGTCGACGTGATACGGGGTGCCGTCGAAACCGGCCTCGCGCAGTGTGGAGTCGATGCACCAGAAGGACTTCGGTGCGAAATACGGTGAGCCGGACTGCACCACCGCGCGTCCGCCGTCCGCGAGGTGCGCCCGCACCAGGGCGTAGAACTCGACCGAGTAGAGCTTGGCGGTCGCCGACTCGTCCGGGTCCGGCATGTCGACGATGATCACGTCGTAGCGCTCGCGATGATCCCGCAGCCAATTGAAGGCGTCCGCGGCGACGACGTGGCTGCGTGGATCGTCCATCGCACCGCGATTGAGCGTGCGCAGCCGATCGTCGGTGCGCGCCAGCCGGATCATCTCCGGGTCGAGTTCCACGAGGGTGGCGGAGCCGACGTCGGGATAGCGCAGCACCTCCCGCAGCGCCAGACCGTCGCCGCCACCGAGAATCAGCACCGACGACCGGCTCCCCGCCATGGCGGGGTGGACGAGCGCCTCGTGGTAGCGATATTCGTCGATGGAGGAGAACTGCAGGTCCCCGTTGAGGAAGAGCCGGGTGTCCGGGCCGAGGCCGGTGCGGCGCTCGGTGATCACGATGTCCTGGTATGCGGTGCGCTCGGCCGCGACGACCGGATCGCGGAACATCGCCTGCCGCGCGGTCACCTCGAAGCGGGTGGACAGCACCAGTCCGGCGACGAGCGCGGCGACCACCGCCACCGAGGTCAGGCCGAGAGTGATCAGGCGGACGCGGGGCAGCGACCGCCGGAACACCACGAAGACCAGGAAGCAGCCGGCGACGGCATTCACGAGCCCGACGATCAGGGCGCCCCGTAACTGGCCGAAGATCGGCAGCAGCAGGAACGGGAAGCAGAGGCCGCCGATCAGCGCGCCGATGTAGTCGACGGCGAAGATGTCGGCGACCGCGCTGCCTGCGTCCTGCCGTCGAATACGTTGCAGCAGCACCATGAGGAGCGGGATCTCGGCTCCGATGAGCAGGCCGAGGACGAAGGCGACCGCCACCAGGGCCGGTGTGTACAGCGAAACGTAGGCGAACGCCGCGTACAGCATCATCACAGACAGTCCGCCGATGAGTGCGAGAGCCAGCTCGATGATCGCGAACGCCGTGACGGCGTGCCGCTGCAGGGGTTTGGCGGCCAGCGAGCCGACCCCCATCGCGAAGACCATGACGGACAGGACGATCGACGCCTGCGTCGCGGTGTTCCCGATGAGGAAGGAACCGAGCGACACCAGGGCGAGTTCGTACACCAGACCGCATGCGGCACAGATGAAGACGACGGTCAGCAGCCCGGCGCGCGCCCAGCGGTTCCGGGGTGCGACGTCGTCCGTCTCAGCGAGTGTGTCGGATGCGGTCTGCGTCAACTGATCGCGAAACCGATGATGACCGCGATGCCGATGTGCGCGGCACCGTGTACCCACACGGCCGGATGACTGTCCGGGTGGATGACGAGCTCACCCAGCTTGCCGGGGGTGGACGCGTCGATGACGAGGAAGCTGAGCACCATCACGACGAGACCGATGATCGAGTACACGATGGTGTAGAGCAGGCCTTCGCCCAGTTGACCTTCGCTGGCCCGGATGGATGCCGCCACGATGATGACGATCGAGATGAGGTTGGCCCCCACCAGGATTCCGGCGTTCCGGTTGCGGTCCATCCACAGCTGATGCCGCAGGTTGCCCGGCGTGAGTGCGTCGACCACGACGAACGACAGCAACATCAGCAGCAGTCCGACGCCGCCGTAAGCCGCAGCGCTGTAGCCGTTTTCGACGATTCTGGTGAGCACGATGTCCTCCGGTGATGTGTGGGTGGTGGTCAGGGTCGTCGGTGTGAGAAATGGTGGGCCGGAGTCACTTGCCGCCTCCGCCGGAACCTCCGCCGCGGTAATTGCTGCCACCGCCGCCGAAGTTGGGGATCGGCACCCAGAAGCCGCCGACATAGGAGTGGTAATGGTTGTAGCCGGACTGATAGTCCTTGCTCACCATCACGCGGGTCTTGTTGCCCGCCATGGGAAACAGGCCCACCAGATAGTCGCGGTACTGCAGGAACCGGGTACCCGCCACGTTGCCCGCGTTCCGTGAGTCGCCGCTGCGCCGATCTTCGGGGCGCTGGACGTCCACGAGCTTCGATTCGACGGATTCGGGTGACCCGTCGGCGACGTAAGCGGTCACGTTGGTCTCGTCCAGCGAGGGCTTCCGCTCATAATTGGCGGAGATGTACTTCCGCGCACTCGAGCCGTCCGGGTTCATCTTCACCGCGCATGAGCCGATGATGCCGAGCAGCGCGACGAGCGCGATCACGCCGATGATGATGTTGCGGACCCGGTTCAGGCCGCGGCGCGGATCGGGTTCGGGTTCGGGTTCGAAGTCGCCCGCGCCGTGACCTCCCGGCGGCGGCCCGAACGGTGGTGGCCCGAATGGCGGCGGACCGGGTGGAGGGGGAGGTCCGCCGGGCGGTGGTCCCGCGGGCGGTGGCAGTGGACTTCCGGGCGGGGGAAGGTTCCCCGACGGCGGTCCGGCAGGAGGCGGCGGACCCGATGGAGGAGGTCCGGCCGACGGTGGCGGACCCGGTGGAGGCGGTCCTGCCGGCGGTGGCGAACTCGGTGCGGGGTCGTCGTCGGGACCGGGACCTGGCGCGGGGTCACGTGGCCGATCGTCGGGCCCCTGAGGTGGCGTGGTCATCGTGTGGTCACCTCGGTGGGTTGTGCCGTGCGGTAAAGGAATTCGGATCGGGTCAGCACGACGTCGCCCGACTGCGGATAGGTGTGCCAGGTCTGCCAGCTCACCGCGGTGTCGGTCACGTCCGCCAATATCGCGGTCACCGCGAGCGGGTCGCCGGGAAAACAACCCGCAACCGCCGGACGTCCTGCTGCACTGTGCGTCTCGGCGTCGGCGAGAATCTCGCCGACGAGATCGGCGAACCGATCGCGCGGCTGATTCCGGACGACGGAGCAGAACCGGTAGCCGCGTCCGGTATGCGACGGCGGCAGCGGCGCATCGAGTTCCGGCAGGCAGGCGACCGTCTCGCTCAGGTGCCGCGGCGGACCCGCCGCGTCGTCGACATCGACGAGCACCTGATGGCTGGCCCCGAGGAGACGCAGCGACAGTCGCAGGCCGTCCGCCGCATGGTCGCGCAGGGCGAGTGCCTCGGCGGGTGATGCGGACAGCGAATAGCGGAGTTGATCGGCGCGGGTGTCGACGTAGGGCACCTGCAGCCGTGTGTGCGCTCCGGCCGGAACGGTGATCGGACTGCTCACGCTTCGGGCGCCGGATTCGACGGATAGATCCGGTAGTCGGTGCGCGCCAGCAGTTCTCCTCGCGCGCATTCCCATCCCGAACCGAAATCCTCGAAGGACAGCCGGTCGTCACCGCTGGAATAGTCGTGATAGCGGACGCTGCCCCGGGCGGACAGTCCCGTGGTGCCCGCGGAGGTGAACTCGGCCGAGCCGGCCTCGTCCGAGGTGTAACGCCGCCCCTCGAGTTCGATGGTCTGGGCACCCGGCTCCACGGTCACCCCGGAGATCTCCTGCCACAGAACCACTTCGAGGTCCGGATCATCCTCCACCGACAGCCACGCCTTGGTGCCGACGCCGGTGTCGAGGAAGTTCTCGGTCCAGACATAGCTGCCCTGGGTGAGGCGCAGGGTGCCACGGACCGCGTAGGTCTGGCCGCGGAGATCAACGAGGTCGCTCGGCTTGAGCTGACGGGGATCGCCGCGCACCGCGTCGTCGTCGGCGGAGGAGAACGGATCCCCCGGCCGGTAGGTCCGGTTCCGGAGGGCGTCGGCCTCCGCCTGTCGGGCTCGCCGATTGCCGAGGAAGTTGAAGACCACCACCACGGCGATGATGAGCAGCAGGGCGACGATCACGATGAGCAGGATGTCCACGACTCCGACGATATCGGGGATCGGCGCCCTGCGGCATAGCGGTCATCGGAACGGACGACATCCGTCGCTCGATCGCGACCGCGTCACATCCGGGACTGCCGTCCGTCGACTACGTCGTCAATGTTCGTGGGGACGTGAAGGTGAAGGTGCGTGGTTCCACGATCGGGTGGTCCGCCGAGCAGGCCAGGGCGCCGTACCGGGTGCTCGGCCCCGCTGCGGAAAGCACGGCGCGGCAACTGACGAAGCAGGGCAGCGCGCAGCTGAAGTCGGTCCTGCCGGGCGTATCGGTGACGTGGCCACAGGAGACGCACCGCTGATCATCGGTCGCGCCACGGTTTCGACAACGCTGAATCTAATCATTGTCGTGACGGCCGTGGTCGCGAACCCTGGACCCTCAGGGCGCACCCGCATCGATGTCGGGTGCGCGGACAACAGGTCGAAGGGTGAACATGGTCATCGCAGTCCAGGAGCGCGGGAGTGCGGCGCCGGTGGACGTCCCCGGAGCCGGTGCCGGCTCCACCGAGCGCACGGCCGAGCGGTCGGGTCCGGCTCGCAAACGGTGGTATCGGAGTTCGGCTCCGCTGCGGTTGCTGTCGCCGATCGCCCTGCTCGTGCTGTGGCAGATCGGCAGCACCACCGGGCTGCTGTCCGAACAGGTGCTGCCCGCGCCGTCGACGGTCGCCTCCGCGGGGCTCGAACTCATCCGCTCCGGTGAATTGGCGTCCGCGCTGCAGGCGTCCGGTCTTCGCGCACTGTACGGGTTCACACTCGGTGCGGTCGTCGGCATCGGCCTCGGCGTGCTCACCGGTCTGAGCAGGATCGGCGAGTTCGTCCTCGATCCGCCACTGCAGATGCTGCGGACGATCCCACTGTTCGGGTTGATCCCGTTGTTCATCATCTGGTTCGGCATCGACGATGCCCCGAAGGTGTACCTGATCGCGTTGGGTGTCGCATTCCCGTTGTACCTCAACACCTTTGCCGCGATCCGGCAGATCGATCCGAAGCTCGTCGAACTCGGTGAGGTACTCCATCTGACCCGCGGTGAACGGCTGCGCAACCTGGTGCTGCCGGGTGCGCTGCCGCAGATCCTCGTCGGCATGCGGCAGAGCCTCGGCATCGCGTGGCTGACGCTGATCGTCGCCGAGCAGATCAATGCGGGCTCCGGTCTGGGCTACATCGTCAACAACGCCCGTGATTTCCTGCGCACCGACATCGTGATCTTCGGCCTGATCGTCTACGGCCTGCTCGGTCTGATCACCGATGCGATCGTCCGATGGTTCGAGGTCCGCGCACTGCGCTGGCGTCCGGCGGGTGTCCGATGAGCGCGCCCCGGGTGAAAGCGGCGTCCGCGGCCCGGACGCACGGCCCGGTCGTCGAGATCACCGGACTGACGAAGTCCTTCGGCGACAACGAGCCGGTCCTGAACGGGATCGACCTGCGCGTGGACCGCGGCGAGATCGTCGCGCTCGTGGGCCGCAGCGGATCGGGCAAGTCGACGTTGCTGCGAACCATCGGCGGACTCGTCCCCGACCACGGCGGTGACGTCACCGTCGACGGTGCGCCGACGATCGTCTTCCAGGAGCCGCGCCTCATCCCGTGGCTGCGGACCACGCGCAACGTGGTGCTCGGTGATCCGCGCCGTAAGGAGCGTGCCGCCACCGAACGCGCCCGCGCCGCACTCGACGCGGTCGGTCTCGCCGATCGTGCGAACGCCTGGCCCCTGACGCTGTCGGGCGGCGAGGCGCAGCGCGCGGCACTGGCGCGGGCGCTCGTCGCCGAGCCGACGCTGCTCCTCCTCGACGAACCGTTCGGTGCGCTCGACGCGCTGACCCGGTTGTCGATGCACCGGCTGCTCCTCGAACTGTTCGACGAACACGATTTCGGTGTCCTGCTGGTCACCCACGACGTCTCGGAGGCCGTGACGCTCGCCGACCGCGTGCTCGTGCTCGATGACGGCCGGATCGCCGACGAGGTCGTCGTGGACCTGCCGCGTCCCCGTCGCGCGGCCGATCCCGAAGCGGCCACGTACGCCAACCGTCTGCTGCGCGCGCTGGGTGTGACCGAACCGGCCTTCTGAGCCACTGCCCGCGCGATCGGCCCGCTTGTCCCCACATGTGTGCCTTCTGTTCCGTATCCGTGATTCTCGAGAGAAAGATCCGTCCGTGAGATTCCGTTCCTTCCGTTCGGCAGGCCTCGGCCTGCTCGCCGCCGCCGTCCTGACCGTCTCCGCATGCGGTGGCGGCGACGACGCCGCGTCGACGGCCACCCCGACCGGCCCCGTGGACCTGTCCTCGGTGACCTTGAAGGTCGGCGATCAGCGGGCCATCTCCATCGAGGTGCTCATGAAGGCCTCGGGCAAGCTCGCGGGTGCGCCCTACAAGGTGGACTTCTCCACTTTCACCGCCGGGCCGCCGCTCGTCGAGGCCGCCAATGCGGGCGGCATCGACCTCGCCCAGGTCGGCAACACCCCCGCGGTCTTCGGCGCGGCCGCGAAGGCCAAGATCAAGATCGTCGGTGCACTGGATTCCACCGGCAAGGGCGACGCGATCCTCGTCGGCAAGGACTCCGGGGTGAAGGGCGTCAAGGACCTCAAGGGCAAGAAGGTCGCCGTCACCAAGGGCAGTTCGGCCAACGCGAACCTGCTGCTGCACCTGAAGAAGGCCGGCCTGTCGTTCGACGACATAACCCCCGTCTACCTCTCGCCCGGCGACGGGTACACCGCGCTGAGCAAGGGTGACGTCGACGCGTGGGCCGTCTGGGATCCGTATACGGCGATCGCCGAACAGGAGAAGGGCGCGCGATCCATCGCGGCCGCCGACACGGCGGGCAACGGCTACAACTTCTGGATCGCCTCGGACAAGGCACTCGGCGACGCGAGCAAGTCCGCGGCCATCGCCGACTTCCTCAAGCGCTACGCCGAGGCGACGACCTGGTCCGAGCAGCACCTCGACGAGTGGACGAACCAGTACGCCAAGCTGACCGACATCAGTGTCGACGCCTCCCGGGTCACCTGGACGCGATCGATCAAGCGCCCCACGCCGCTCAGCGACGAGATCATCGCCTCCGAGCAGGAGATCGCCGACGCGTTCACCGACGCGAAGATCTTCCCCGGGAAAGTGGACCTGAACTCGTTCGTCGACAAACGGTTCAGCCAGTAGCGATCACATGCCGCCGCGACCTTGCACTCTCCCTGGTCGAGTGCTAAAACGGAGGTTGGCACTCGCGGACCGTGAGTGCCAGGTCGGGACGGTGAGACCGGTACCGAATGACACACCGGTCGTCCGTCGCGGGCACCGAGTCCGGCCATAGATCACTAGTGTCACCCCCAATCGGAGGATCACTTACTCATGGCCAAGCAAATCGCGTTCGATGAAGAGGCCCGTCGCGGTCTCGAGCGGGGTCTCAACACCCTCGCCGACGCAGTCAAGGTGACGCTGGGACCCAAGGGTCGCAACGTCGTACTCGAGAAGAAGTGGGGCGCCCCCACGATCACCAACGATGGTGTGTCCATCGCCAAGGAGATCGAGCTGGAGGACCCGTACGAGAAGATCGGTGCCGAGCTCGTCAAGGAGGTCGCCAAGAAGACCGACGACGTCGCGGGCGACGGCACCACCACCGCAACCGTTCTCGCTCAGGCTCTCGTTCGTGAGGGTCTGCGCAACGTCGCTGCCGGCGCGAACCCGATGGGTCTCAAGCGCGGCATCGAGAAGGCCGTCTCGGCCGTCTCCGAGTCCCTCCTGAAGAGCGCCAAGGAGGTCGAGACCAAGGAGCAGATCGCTGCCACCGCGGGTATCTCGGCCGGCGACCACGCCATCGGCGAGCTCATCGCCGAGGCGATGGACAAGGTGGGCAAGGAAGGTGTCATCACCGTCGAGGAGTCGAACACCTTCGGCCTGCAGCTCGAACTCACCGAGGGCATGCGCTTCGACAAGGGCTACATCTCGGGTTACTTCGTCACCGACCCGGAGCGTCAGGAAGCGGTCCTCGAGGATCCGTACATCCTGCTCGTCGCGGGCAAGGTGACCAACGTCAAGGATCTGCTCCCGCTGCTGGAGAAGGTCATCCAGGCCGGTAAGCCGCTGCTGATCATCGCCGAGGACGTCGAGGGCGAAGCCCTCTCGACCCTGGTCGTGAACAAGATCCGCGGCACCTTCAAGTCCGTCGCCGTCAAGGCACCGGGCTTCGGTGACCGTCGCAAGGCCATGCTGGCCGACATCGCCATCCTCACCGGTGGCGAGGTCATCAGCGAAGAGGTCGGCCTGACCCTCGAGGGTGCCGGACTCGAGCAGCTCGGCCAGGCACGCAAGGTCGTCGTCAGCAAGGACGAGACCACCATCGTCGATGGTGCGGGCGATGCCGACGCGATCGCGGGCCGCGTGGCCCAGATCCGTCAGGAGATCGAGAACAGCGACTCCGACTACGACCGTGAGAAGCTGCAGGAGCGTCTGGCCAAGCTGGCCGGCGGTGTTGCGGTCATCAAGGCGGGCGCGGCCACCGAGGTCGAGCTCCGCGAGCGCAAGCACCGCATCGAGGACGCCGTCCGCAACGCGAAGGCTGCCGTCGAAGAGGGCATCGTCGCCGGCGGTGGCGTGGCCCTGCTGCAGTCCGAGCCCACCATCGAGAAGCTGTCGCTCGAGGGTGACGAGGCCACCGGCGCCAACATCGTGCGTGTTGCGCTCTCGGCCCCGGCCAAGCAGATCGCCGTCAACGCGGGCCTCGAGCCCGGCGTCGTCGCCGACAAGATCCTGCACTCGAAGAAGGGCACCGGCCTCAACGCCGCGACCGGCGAGTACGAGGACCTGCTCAAGGCCGGCATCAACGACCCGGTGAAGGTCACCCGCTCGGCGCTGCAGAATGCGGCTTCGATCGCGGCCCTGTTCCTCACCACCGAGGCCGTCGTCGCCGACAAGCCCGAGAAGAACGCCGCACCGGCCATGCCGGGCGGCGACGAGATGGGCGGAATGGGATTCTGATCTGATCAGAACCCGAGTCGCACAACGCAACTCACCGGAGGCCGGTCACCCCACGCGGGTGGCCGGCCTTCGGCGTTCTCGCTCACTCTTTCCGTTCCCGCTCAGCCCGGCGGCGGGAGCGGGAACGGAAAAGGTGAGCGAGAATCTCGACTCGGCGCACGCCGTCGATGGGCCCGACGACCAGGGTGAGAAGATCGACGGCATGAGTGATCTCGCTTCCGTCACCAACTTTCGCGACCTCGGTGGTCTGGCGGCGGTCGGTGGCGGGAGGGTCCGTGCCGGCGTGCTGTTCCGGTCGGCGGCGATCGACAAGATCACCGACGCCGACGGGGCGGCCGTCGTCGATCTGGGTGTGCGGACGATCTACGACCTGCGGTCGGGTGCCGAGGTGGGCAAGGCGCCGGACCCACGCCTGCCGGGAGTCGAGGCCGTCCATCTCGACGTACTCGCCGATGCACAGGCCATCGCGGTGCCGGCCGAACTGGGGGAGGCGCTCACTAATCCGGAGTCGGCGGCTCTCGCCAACGACAAACTCGGCGACGGTGCGGGTGTGCGTGCGCTGACCGAGTCGTATCGCGAACTCGTGCATCTGCCGAGCGCGCGGGCCTCGTATGCGCAACTGTTCCGGGGACTCACGGAACGCGACGGCGGGGCACTCTTCCACTGCACCGCGGGCAAGGACCGGACCGGTTGGGCGGCCGCTGCCCTGTTGTCGCTGCTCGGGGTGGATCGCGACGACGTCTACGCCGAGTATCTCCGCACCAACGACCTGTTCCTGCCGTCCGTGCAGCCGCTCCTCGACGGTTTCGCCGACGCCGGTGGTGACGTGGATCTGCTGCGACCGCTGCTGGGCGCACATCCGGAGTATCTGGATGCGGCTTTCGATGAGGTCGAGAGCCGCTTCGGCTCGATCGATAGGTACTTCGTCGACGGTTTGGAGCTCCCCCCGGACGTCCACGAGGCTCTTCGGTCACGCTTTCTGTCCTGATCAGGGCCGGTTTTCGCGCCCCGGAAACGCCCCGCACGAGATGCGTGCGAGTGAAAATAATGGTACGTCCCACCCACAATCACAAATTGGGATCCTTCATCGCAAACCACAATTCGGTCACAGTTGGGTCTCTACTGTGATGGTTGTCACCGCACGCAAATAGTGGTGATCCCGATCTCCCCTCCGCGGGGGAAGTGAAAGTAGGAGAGTTTCATGGGAAGCGTAGGCATTCTCGACCTCGTCGATTTCTTCTTCCAGACCCTGTCGCAGCTGGTCCCGCTCCTCAGCTGACGCATCATCGCCACGCAGGTTCGGCAGCGTCGGCGCACTGCGGGCAGCACGCAACACATCATCCCTTTCAGTAGCAACGGAGTAGAACCATGCTCTCAGGAATCATCGAAATCGTGTCCCAGATGACACAGCTCGTACTGATGATCGTTCCCGGATTCATCAGCGGATCCATCAACGGAATGTGACCCGACGTTCGTCGGATCACCGACGGTGCGGCCGCCCATGACGGGTGGCCGCACCGTTTTGTCGTCGCCGGTGGCGGCGGCATGCCGCCCGTCGCCCGAAGTAGAGGAACGTAACGAATGACCTTGTCTCGCAGAGCGTTCGCGGCATCGACGACAGTCGCCGCACTGGCGGTGCTGCTCGTGCTGTCGATGAACCCGTCCGTCGCGTCGGCACGGCCGCAGCTGGGCGCCGGGCCGGGCAAGCCACCCGCCGGAGTCGAGGAGATCAAGGTCTACTCCGCCGCGATGGGCCGCGACATCCCGCTGCGGATTCTGCGTCCCAAGGATCGGAGCAAGCGCCACCCGACGCTCTATCTGCTCAACGGCGCGGGCGGCGGTGAGGACGCCGCGAACTGGTTCGATCAGACCGACGTCCTGAAATTCTTCGCGACGAAGAACGTGAACGTCGTCGTGCCCATGCAGGGCGCGTTCAGCTACTACACGGACTGGCAGCGTGACGACAAGGTGCTCGGTCGCAACAAGTGGACCACGTTCCTGACCCGCGAACTTCCGTCGGTGGTGAACGCACGTCTGAATACCAACGGCGTCAACGCGATTGCCGGGATCTCGATGGCCGGGACCTCGGTGCTGTCGCTCGCGCAGGCCGCGCCGGGTCTGTATCGGGCCGTCGGTGCGTACAGCGGATGCGCGGAGACGAGTACCGAATTCGGTCAGCTCTACATCCGCATGGTCGTCGAGTCCCGGGGCAATGCGGACGCGACCAACATGTGGGGACCGTTCAACGGTCCCGGGTGGCGCGCCAACGACCCGGTCATCCGGGCGGCCCAGCTGCGCGGCGTGCGGATGTACATCAGCAACGGTTCGGGTCTGCCCGGCCCGCATGACACGTTCACGTCACGCACGGTCGATCGCGACGTGACGCAGTTCGTCAGCCAGTTGACGCTCGGCGGTCTCATCGAGGCGGCGACCAATCAGTGCACCGTCCGTCTCGCGGATCGCCTGAAGCAGTTGCGGATTCCGGCGACGTTTCACTTCGCCGAGGTCGGAACGCACTCCTGGGGCTACTGGCAGGACGAACTGCACCGATCCTGGTCGACGCTCGGTCCCGCGATCGGGCGGTGACGTCAGGCGTTGTCCCCCAAGGGGATAACGATCAGCGGAAGACGATGCAGGTGGTGGTCCCGTGCGCGACGAGCTTGCCGTCTGCGGAGTACACCTTGCCCTCGGCCGTGGCGGTGCGTCCGCCGACGTGGATCACCGAACCCTCGCCACGGAGTTCGTCCGCGTCGGTGGGCACGGTACGGATGTAGTTCACCTTGAGTTCGAGCGTGGTGTAGCCGACGCCAGCGGGCAGGGTGGTGTGGACGGCGCAGCCCATCACGGAATCGAGCAGCGTCGCGCAGATGCCGCCGTGGACGGAACCGAGCGGGTTCGCGAAGTCCGGTTGCGGTGTGACGCCGAAGCTCACCGAGCCCTCGTCGATGCGGATGGGGCGCATCCCGAGGAGCCGGCCGATGCTCGGGCGGGAGTCGCGGTCCGGGTCGTGCATCCATGCGCGCAACAGATCGAGGCCGGACATCGCAAGCGGATCGGTGGACTCGGGAGTGGAGGTCGTCATGACTATGTATGTTGGCATAGAAGAGCCAGATTATGAAGACCTGCATAGAGCATGCGGCTGGGTAATGTTGGCCTGATGAACGGGCGGACCGTGCTGTCGACGATGGGAGAGCCGCGATGACGACGTCGGATGCGAGCGTGGACGACGCGCGAGCCACCGTCACCTCCGGCGACGCGGACGGCCGTGGGCCGCGCGAGCGGATGGTCGTCCACGCCGCGGATCTGATCGGGCGCGACGGCGTCGCCGCCACCTCCATCGGCGACGTGATCGCCGCCAGTTCGGCTCCGCGCGGCTCCATCTACCACCACTTTCCCGGTGGGAAGACCCAGCTGATGACCGAGGCGGTCCGGTACGCCGGGGACTTCATCGCCGGCCGCATCCGCCGGGAGAGTTCGGCGACGCCCGCCGAGGCCGTCGCCGAGATCGGCGATGTGTGGCGGCGTCTGCTCATCAACACCGACTACGAGTTCGGCTGCCCCGTTCTCGCCGGAGGCCTGGCCCGTCGGTCCGAGCCCGCGGTCGCCGACGAGGCCGAGCAGATCTTCACGCGCTGGACCAGGCTCATCGCCGCGCGCCTCATCCATGAGGGCGTCGATGCCGACCGCGCGGACTCGCTGGCGAACGTCATCATCGCGGCCATCGAAGGTGCCGTCGGCCTGTGTCAGACCCGCCGCAGCGTCGAGCCCCTCGACCGGGTCATCGACGAACTGGCGCGGCTCTGCGATGCCGCGTCGGAGGACTGAGGCGGTCTGTTTCGGTGGCCCATGTCACCACCGTCGTTGTCATCGCGTAGGTTGTCATCTGAATACGGCTGTAATCGGCGCACGCGTGGCGTGCCGTCGGCGCCAAGGGAGGTCGGCACATGGCGCCGGTATACCGGCAGATCCTCGGATCGGATTTTGATCGTCTGCACCCGAATGTGGCGTGGCGCTACAGTATCGACTCCACCTCCGGGGTCGCGCAGGTCGCGTCCGGGATGTACGAATCGGTCTACATCACCTCCGCTCTGCCGCCGCCTTTCTTCTGGCATTACGCCAAGCGCAACGCCCTGCCCTCGAAGACCAGCCGCATGGTGCCGTTCACCCAGAACCAGTACTGCTACGTCGACGAACTCGGGCGCGAATGCCTCGCCGTGTTGCGCGCTTTCCAGTACACGAGCGGCACGCGCAATCTGAATTCGCTGCTGGTCTCCGGCACCACCGGTCTCGTCGACTACTTCGGCGACGGCCCGGAGTTGCTCTATCCGATCGAACCGTCGGTCACGAAGGCGGGCGAGTTGCTCCTCGAAAGTGGTCCGATGCGCTGGCTCAGCGGACCGAAGCTGGGGATGAAGGGCCTGTTCTCCGCGCAGATGAAGTACATCGAGGGCTGGGACGACGCGCGTCAGCGATTCCGCTGCGACGCGACCGTGCGCAACCCGGTGATCGGGGAGATCCTGCATTTCCGCGGCTGGTTCACGGCTGCCGATCAGGCGTGCACGATGCAGGACATCCCCGATGAGGCCTGGCCGATCAATCTCGTCGGCCGCGAGGACTGAGCGGGTCGCGCAGCCCGCGCGTGGTTCCACGCGTGATCGGTGCCCGGACGCGGTAGGTTCTTCGCTATGGCCGTCTCCGCGAAATCCGAGTTCGATATTGCTGCACCTCCGTCCGTCGTGATGGAGGTCCTGTTGGATGTGGAATCCCTGCCCGAATGGTCGGGTCCGCACAAGGAAGCCGAGATCCTCTCCGAGCATGAGGACGGCAGCCCCGATCAGGTCCGCGTGGTCGTCACCGCCGCAGGCATCTCCGACGAGCAGACCCTGTCCTACACCTGGACGGACACCAGTTGCACCTGGGATCTGGTCGAGGCGAATCAGCTGAGCGCACAGCACGGCGTGTACACGATCACCCCGAACGACGACGGCGGATCGCATGTCGAGTTCTCCCTCGAGGTCGACCTGAAGATCAAGATGCCCGGATTGATCGTGAAGCGTGCTCAGAAGATGGCTGTGGACACCGCGCGCAAGGGCCTGATCGCGGAGGTCGAGCGGCGTGCCGCCGACTGAATCCGTTTCAGCCGCACGTAGTTTGGCCACAGTTCGGTAACCGTTCGGTCACTGTGCCGGTGAACCGGTACGCTGGTCCGCGGTGCGCTCGCACCCCGCTCACGTCGTGTCTACAGGGAGGCCAAAACCAGTGCGTATCAAGAAGTTCGGAGTCCGATTGGCAGCCACGGCGTTCGGTGTCGGGGCCATGGCCTGGACTATCGGCTTCGCGGGTGATGCGTCGGCGGCCACCAATTGTGCTGCGGCAAACGGACATCAGGTCGAGCACGTCGTCGGCAACGGCGGCTGCGGCGCCAAGGCAGGCGCCGGTGCGTCGGCGACGGCCCAGGAGAGCAGTGGGCACGGGACCGCGATCGCCGTCTCCGATCGTGGCGGTCAGGCGCACGCCCGTAACCTGCAGCCCGGTTCGACCGCTCTCGCCGGCGCGAACACCCGGGGTAATGCCTATTCGGTGACCACCGGACCGGGCGCTTTCTCGATCGCACAGGCCCGCCACGGCAGCACCACCGTCGCGGTCGGCGGCTGGGGCGGTCAGGCGGTTGCCGGTCCGGCAGCGGGCGCTCGGGGCGCCGTCTGCCAGGGCGGTTTCGCCACCGCCTTCGACACCTACACCGGCAAGGCCTGCCTGCACACCGGATCGATCGATCTCCGCAACTGATCCGGACGAACTGATCCGGAAGACCCTGGTTCATTCGTCGGTCATGTGCTGTTTCCGGATTGTGCTTATCGTTGAGTGGTGACCGAACTGCATCCCGTCGACGCCGTCGACCCCATCAGCGACACCCCGGCCGACATCGGCCCGGATTTCAGCGTGCTGAACGGGCGTGAAGCCCTTCAGCACCTCGTCGACCTGCACGATACGACGCAATTCACGGTCAACGACGACGATGACGACGACCCGATCCTGCTGACGCTCCCGGAGCGCAACGTCGTCGACACCTGGCGTCAGGATTATCCGTACGAGGAACGGATGAGCCGGCGCGAGTACGAGGTCACCAAGCGGGGCCTGCAGATCGAGTTGCTGAAGCTGCAGAAGTGGTCCAAGCAGACCGGCCAGCGATTGCTGATGGTTTTCGAGGGGCGCGACGCGGCAGGCAAGGGCGGCACGATCAAGAGGTTCAACGAACACCTCAATCCGCGCGGTGCGCGCACCATCGCGCTGGAGAAGCCGAGCGAGCGGGAGGCCACCGAGTGGTACTTCCAGCGCTATGTGCAACACCTGCCCGCCGGTGGCGAGATGGTGTTCTTCGACCGCTCCTGGTACAACCGCGCCGGTGTCGAGCGGGTGATGAATTTCTGCACGCCCGAGCAGTACGACCGTTTCATGAAGCAGGTGCCCGCCTTCGAGAAGATGCTCGTCGACGACGGCATCCATCTCGTCAAGTTCTGGTTCTCGGTGACCGACCTCGAACAGCGCACGCGTTTCGCGATCCGGCAGATCGACCCGGTCCGGCAGTGGAAGCTGTCACCGATGGACCTTGCGTCCCTTGACAAGTGGGACGCCTACACCGAGGCCAAAGAGGCGATGTTCAGCTACACCGACACCGACCTCGCGCCGTGGACGGTCGTCAAGAGCAACGACAAGAAGCGCGCCCGCATCAACGCGATGCGGTATGTGCTCAGCCGGTTCGACTACGAGGGCAAGAACGAGCAGCTCGTCGGCGAGCCGGATCCCCTGATCGTCGGACGCGCGCGCGATCTGGTCGGGGAGTAGCTTCCGCGATCGGTACCCTTGTGCTGTGCGAACATTCGTCGGTGGGCTGCTGACACTGGTGGCGATGGTGGCCGTGGTGGTGGCGCTGCCGTCGCTGTGGGCGTCCGAGCGGGTGATCGACCGCGAGGGTTTCGCGGCGACGATCCAGCCGCTCGCGGCGGATCAGCAGGTCAAGGACTATCTCGCCGGTGAGGTGGCCGCCGCGGCCTCCGAACGAACCGGCATCACGCAGATCGGTGCCGCGGCCGAGCAGATCGCCCACGCCTACACCGACAGTCCGCAATTCGAGAAGGACTTCGACGACGTCGTGCGCCAGCAGCACGCCTGGCTGTTCGACGAACCGGCGCCGGGTGCCGACCGCCAGGTCATGAGCCTGGACATCACCGAGATGGTGAATCGGGCCATCGCGCAGGCCGGGATCTCGTTCCGGGTGCCCGGGCCCATCGTGATCCCTCTCGATCAGGGCGGCGGCACCGGACTCGAGGCCGGCGCCTATCACCGTCTGGGGCAACAGATCACGACGATCGGCCGATGGTCGGCCGCGATCGGGGTGATCGCCGGACTGCTGGCACTGGTGATCGCCCGCCGGAGAGGCACGGTTCTCGCCTCGTTGGGGATCGGTGCGCTGCTGTCGGCCGCCGTCTCGTGGCTCGGCGGCATCTGGGTCGCCGATCGCGCGAAACAGGAACTGTCACAGGCGCAGGAGGCGGGCCGCAAGGTCGCCGAGGTGATCGTCGACGGGGCGCTCGACAACCTGCAGCACACGGCACTCGTGGTGGGTGCCGTCGGGGCAGGCATGGTGATCGTCGGCGTGGTGATCCGGCTGATAGCCGGGCGTACCGTGCTGTCGTGAGTCGTGCCGCGGAGATCCGCCATCGGTTATGGACGGAATTCCGCGGCTCGCCGCTGACCTACGTCTGGCTCGCCGTTCTGCTGGCCACCACGATGGTGCAGCATTCGCTCTCCGCGCATCGGTTGGATCGCGTGCTGGGAGCACGGTCGACCAACCTGCACCATCTGACGGACGAACCGGTGCGCGTTCTGTGGACCAGCCTGTTCTGGATCGACGGGTCGTACTGGTTCCCCTACCTGGTCCTCTTTCTGGTGATCCATCGGCCGGCCGAACGATGGCTGGGGTCGATGCGCTGGCTCCTCGTCGGTTTCGGTGGTCATGTCGTCGCGACCTACCTCAGCCAGGGGATCCTGGCGATCGCGATCCGCGCCGGGGACTCGCGGACGACGTTGGTGAACGTCCTCGACGTCGGAGTCAGTTACTTCCTCGCCGCGATCGCCGGGATACTGCTGTACCACATCGCTTTTCCGTGGCGCTGGGTCTACCTGGCGGGCCTCGTGGTGATCTTCGTGTCGCCACTGGTCGTCGACGCGAACTTCGTGGCGATCGGGCACGCGATCGCGATGGTGTTCGGCGTGGCCGCCTACCCCGTGGCGCGTGCCCGGCGGGCCACACCCTGGGACCCGATCGCAGCGGTCAGGACCCTCGGTCGGCGGTTCCGGCGGGCGCACGATGGTCCCCATCCGGCCTGACCATCCGACGAACTGCGGGTATCGGGCCGATCACGGTACGCGTTTCTTCGGTCGGCGAAGGATGTTGACTAGTAAGGTTCGGAATGCGCGGCTCGGGGGACCGCGGAAAGTATTGGGTCGGGCTAAGAGAAGAGGTTGTCGTGGTCGGAACCATTATCAGCGCACTGGTCGTCGGTATCATCATCGGTGCCCTTGCACGCCTGGTCATGCCGGGTAAGCAGGACATCGGCATCATCATGACCATCGTCCTGGGCATCCTGGGATCGGTCATCGGATCGTGGCTGACGTACCAGCTGGGCTACAACAACAGCAATGGTGGCTGGGAGGTCATCCCGTTCATCGTCGGCATCATCGTGGCGATCGTGCTGATCGCCGCCTACCTGGCGATCCGGGGACGCACCGTACGGCGGTAAACCCACCGCACGGCAGTCACCCGATTTCGATCGGTGAACCTGTGGCGCATCCTGACATCACGACGATGTCAGGGTGCGCCATAGGAATTCATAGGCCAGAGCGGACTTGAAGGCGGCCTGCTTGTTGTCGGCCGCGCCGCCGTGGCCACCTTCGATGTTCTCGTAGTACGACACGTCATGTCCGAGGTCCTCCAGGCGGGCAACGAGTTTGCGTGCATGGCCGGGATGGACACGGTCGTCGCGGGTCGAGGTCGTCACCAGCAGTGACGGGTAGTCGGCGTCGGCCTCCAGATTCTGGTACGGGGAGAACGGCTTCATGTAGGCCCACTGCTCCGGATCGTCGGGATCGCCGTATTCGGCCATCCATGACGCACCCGCCAGCAGCAGGTGATAGCGCTGCATGTCGATGAGCGGAACCTGACATACCAACGCGCCGAACAGTTCCGGGTAGCGCGTCAGCATCACGCCCATGAGTAGTCCACCATTCGATCCGCCCTGGGCGGCGAGTTGCGTCGGGGTCGTGAAGCCCTCGTCCACCAGAGCGCGCGCCACCGCGGCGAAGTCCTCGTACACCTTGTGCCGGTCGGCCTTCATCGCCTGCGTGTGCCACGTCGGACCGTATTCGCCACCGCCCCGGATATTGGCCAGCACGTAAATGCCGCCGGGCTGCACCCAGTTCCGGCCGACCACGGACATGTACCCGGGGGTCAGCGAGTTCTCGAAGCCGCCGTAGCCGTACAGCAGTGTCGGCCCCGATGTCACATCCGAACGCCGCACCACGAAGTACGGGATCTGCGTTCCGTCATCCGATGTGGCGAAATATTGTTCGGCGATCACGTCGGTGGCGTCGAAGGCCTCCGGGGCCTGTTTGATGACCTCGGGCGCCGAACCGCTCTCCCCGTACAGGAGGCTCGGCGGGATGGTGAACGAACTCGTCGACCAGAAGACCTCGTCGCCCTCATCCGGATCCGTGGACAGCACGCTGGTGGTCGCCAGCTCCGGGAGTCCGGGCATCTCAACGGGTTTCCAGGTGCCCAGCTCCAATCCCGTTGTGCGCGTCTGGACATCGTGCAGGGTGGTGAGGATGAGATGGGATCGGGTGACACTGTAATCGGCGAGGCTGGTGTGCTCGTCCGGGGTGAAGAGCACCGTCGCGTCGCGATCTCCGGACATGTACGACGGATAGTCGAACACCAGGAGCGATCCGGCCGGGTACGTCGTGTCATCGAGATTCCACTCCGAACGCGGGATCACGAACAGCCAGTCGTGCCACACGCCGGATGCGGAGTCGGTGGGGACGTCGATCCGGACGAATTCCCCGTCCCGCAGCACCGAGCGCTCGGAGTTGTAGAAATCCGTTGCGCGGGTGGCGTAGTGGCGTTCGTAGCCTTCGGTGTCGTCGTACACGACGCCCACGGACACGTCGCTCACCTCACCGGTGAACACCGTGGGCGCCTCCTCCGGCGACGTGCCGCGGGTCCACTTCTTGATGACGCGCGGATAACCGGATGCGGTCATCGAACCGTGGCCGTCCGGCTGCTCACCGAAATCCGTTCCGACATAGACGGTGTCGCGGTCTATCCAGCCCACGGACGACTTGTTCTCCGGGAGATTGAAGCCATCGGTCACCCAGGTGCGGGTCTCGATGTCGAATTCGCGCACCACCGTCGCGTCGGCACCGCCGCGCGACAACGACACGAGTGCATGCCGGTACTCGGGCCGAAGAACGGTCGCACCACCCCACACCCAGTTCTCGTCCTCGGCGTCGGCCAGTTCGTCGATGTCCAGGATCACGTCCCAGTCGGGGGAATCGGTCCGATAGGAGTCCAGCGTCGTCCGGCGCCACAGGCCGCGCGGATTCGTGGCGTCCCGCCAGAAGTTGTACAGGTAGTCGCCCCGGCGGCCCACATAGGGAATGCGGTCGTCGGTGTCGAGGATCGCCAGGGTATCGGCCTCGAACCGGGCGAACCGGTCGCTGGTGGTCAGATCCGCGACCGTCGGATCGTTGTGTGCCCGCACCCAGTCCAGGGCGCGGTCGCCGGTGACATCTTCGAGCCAGAGGAACGGGTCGTCGGACTGTTCGATGTCGCTCATGGGCGGTGCGTCTCCCTGTCGGTGCGGGTGGATAGCGTCGCCTCGATCGTAGTGAATGTCGGTGTGCCACCGTCCGCGGCGCGATGAGTTCCGGGCGTGGGGACGGTCGGAACGGGTATGGGATCAGATCGCAGGGGAAGGCCGGATGCGGCGACGGTGTGGCCGGTGGTGGCCGCGGAACGACGGCGTCTCGTCGCCGATCTTCGGCGGGTGTCACCCGACGTCTGGGACACTCCGTCGCTGTGCGACGGCTGGGATGTGCACGATGTCGCCGCTCATCTCGTCGATGTGGCGCGGACGACGTGGCCGGGATTCATGCGGCGGATGATCGCGGCACGGTTCGACTTCGATCGGGACAACGACGCCGGCGTCCGCCGTGAGCGGCGGGAGCGCCCGACGGACACGGTGGATGCGTTGGCGGCGGTCGTCGACCGGCGGAGCTCGCCGCCCGCCCCACTGGTCACGCGGCTGGTGGAGGAATTCGTCCACGGGGAGGACATCCGGCGGCCGCTGGGCATCGTCGCCGACTATCCGCTCGACGCCGTCGTCGACGCTCTCGCCTATCAGCTGCGGACGTCGGTGGACTTCGGTGGCGGACGCCAGCGGGTCGACGGTCTCACGGTGGAGGCGATCGACGCGGATTTCACGCACGGTTCCGGGCCGGTGGTCTCCGGCCGTGCCATCGATCTGCTCCTCGCCGTATCCGGCCGGCCGGTACCCGAGGGGGCACTGTCCGGACCGGGCGCGTCGCGTCTGCCGACCGCCTAGACGGCCAGCGGGTCGGGCACCTCGCCCTCGCGGATGGGGCAGCGGGTGCCGCTGTATATCGTCGGCATGCAGAGGTTGCAGTGGACGCACTTCGAGGTGGTCGACGGATCCTGCGCGATGCGCAGCGGCAGGTCGGGTTCACGCAGCAGTGCCCGGCCCATCGCCACGAAGTCGAAGCCCTCCGCCAGGGCCATGTCCATCGATGCGCGGTCGGTGATCCCGCCGAGCAGGATCATCGGCATCGACACGGCGGCACGCAGATGCCGGGCGAGCGGCAGCAGGTATCCGTCGTGGTACTCGTACTTCTTGAGGAACACCGGGGCGCCGACCTTGAGGCCCGCGCGCAGCACGCCGGTGAACGCCGCCGCGAACTCCTTGCGCGGAGCATCGCCATGGAAGAGATACATCGGGTTCAGCAGCGAGCTGCCCGCGGTGGGCTCGATGGCGTCGATGTAGCCGTCGGATTCGAAGAGCTGGGCCACCGCGCACGCCTCGTCGACGTTGAACCCGGTGAATTTCCCGGCCCAGCCGTTGCCGTGGCCCGGTCCAGGAGTGCCGACACCGTCGAACATGTTGAGCTTCGCCCAGACGGCGGCCTCGTCGCCGACCTCCTCGCGGACGGACTCCAGGACCTCACGCGCGAGGCGGGCCCGATTGACGAGCGGCCCACCGTACTGATCCCGCCGCCGGTTGAGCGACGGCGACAGGAACGACGAGATCAGATAGTTGTGCCCGCAATGGATCTCGAGTCCGTCGAACCCCGAGTCCACGGCGATCCGGGCAGCCCGGCGGAACGTCACCCGGAGATCGGCGATGTCGTCGACGGACACCTTGCGGGTCAGCGACATGCCCATGGGGGCCGGGATGCGCGACGGTCCGAGCGCCCTTGCGCGATTCGACGCGGAATTCGCGACGGCCCCGGCATGCCCCAATTGCGCTGCGGCCAAGGCGCCCTCGGCGTGGATGGCGTCGGTGAGCCTGCGCAGTCCGGGCATCGCCTCGTCGCGCATCCAGATCTGATGCCGGTCGGTGCGGCCCTCCGGCGAGATCGCGCAGTAGGCGACCGTGCTCATCGCGGCACCGCCTGCGGCGACCTCGCGGTGGAAGTCCACCAGTTCGTCGGTGACGACGGCGTCCGGGGTGACGCCTTCGAAGGTCGCGCATTTGATCAGCCTGTTGCGCAACGTGAGTGGGCCCAGTCGGGCGGGCGCGAACGGGTCGGTACCGGTGGTCATGGCTGCTCCTGGAGATGGGCTGGGCTGTGGACGTCAGGGTGCTGGTGCCGACAGACCTGCCGTGGCGAAGGCGGCGAGGGCGTCGATGGCGGAGTCGGGGACCTCGACGTTGTCGCCGAAGCGGACGAGGATGAGCGCGAAGGCGAGCATCCAGCGACGGCGCGCCTCGGCGATGGTGAGGCCGGGGACGAGTTCGGTGAGCAACTCCGTCCACCGGTCGAGCTGGAACCACGGCTGAGTCCAGCCCGCGGTCGGGTGGGCGTGCACGAACCGGTTCAGGAGTTGCAGGTGCAGTCGTCCGAGTGGGGCGTCCTGGATCGTCAGGAACGGCGCGAGGACGCGGTCGACGAGTTCGCGGACGTCGTCGTGGGCGGGGTCGAAGGCGTCGAGCGGATCGGCCCACAGTGGCGCCAGCCGATCCTCGAGGAGTTCGGTGACGAGCTGTTCCTTGGAGCCGAAGTGATAGTGCACCGCGGCCGGGTTGGCCTCGGCCGCCGCGCAGATGGCGCGGACCGACACCCGGTCGTAGCCGCTGACCAGGAACAACCCTTCCGCGGCGGCCAGGAGGCCATCGCGGGTTGTCCGGGTCGTCGGTGCGCTCATGACTTCGAATCGAAGCATAGTTCCATCACTGTTTCAATCAATGATTGAAACAGGGCCGGAGATGGAGCCCCCGGGGAATGCCGAGGAGATCGGACCGGTTACTCCCGGGTACGGGGACGCGCTGCATCGGCGGCCGCTCGCGACGTAGGGTGGAAACCGTGGCTGAACACTTTGAAACAGTTGTCCTGGGTGCTGGTCCAGGTGGGTACGTGGCCGCGATCCGGTCCGCCCAGCTGGGCATGACAACCGCCGTCATCGAAGAGAAGTACTGGGGCGGTGTGTGTCTCAACGTTGGATGTATCCCGTCCAAGGCTCTCCTGCGGAACGCCGAGCTCGCGCACATCTTCAATCATCAGGCGAAGACCTTCGGGATGTCCGGTGACGTGACCTTCGACTTCGGCGCGGCGTTCGACCGCAGCCGCAAGGTCAGTGAGGGCATCGTCAAGGGCGTCCACTTCCTGATGAAGAAGAACAAGATCACCGAGATCGACGGATACGGCGTCTTCACCGATGCGCACACCATCAAGGTGGGCGACCGCGAGATCACCTTCGACAACGTCATCATCGACACCGGGTCGACCGTGAAACTCCTTCCCGGCGTTGAGCTCTCGGACAATGTGGTCACGTATGAGACACAGATCCTCACCCGCGACCTGCCCGAGTCCATCGTCATCGTCGGTGCGGGCGCCATCGGCATGGAGTTCGGCTACGTGCTCGCCAACTACGGCGTCGACGTGACGATCATCGAGTTCCTCGACCGCGTCCTGCCGAACGAGGACGCCGACGTCTCGAAGGTCATCGCCAAGGAATACAAGAAACTCGGCGTGAAGATCCTGACCTCCACCAAGGTGCAGAGCGTCACCGACAACGGCGACAACGTGACCGTCACCTACAAGGACGCCAAGGACAACGAGGGTTCCGTCACCGCCGACAAGGTGCTGATGTCCGTGGGCTTCGCGCCGCGCGTGGACGGCTACGGTCTGGAGAAGACCGGTGTGGAACTCACCGATCGTGGCGCCATCGCCATCGACGACTTCATGCGCACCAACGTCGACGGCATCTACGCCATCGGCGACGTGACCGCGAAACTTCAACTGGCACATGTGGCCGAGGCGCAGGGCGTGGTGGCCGCAGAGGTCATCGCCGGCGCGGAGACCATGAAGCTCGGCGACTACCGGTTCATGCCGCGCGCCACGTTCAGCCAGCCGCAGGTCGCCTCCTTCGGTCTCACCGAACAGCAGGCCAAGGACGAGGGCTACAACGTGAAGGCCACCAGCTTCCCGTTCAGCGCCAACGGCAAGGCCCAGGGCCTCGGTGAAACGGCAGGCTTCGCCAAGCTCATCACCAACGCCGACACCGACGAACTGCTCGGCGGACATCTGGTGGGTGACAACGTCTCCGAGATGCTCCCGGAGATGACGCTGGCCCACAAGTGGGATCTGACGGCCAAGGAACTGGCCCGCAACGTACACACCCACCCGACGATGTCGGAGGCGCTGCAGGAGACGTTCCATGGCGCGATCGGGCACATGATCAACATGTGAGTGCGCGTTGCGTTGGGGTTGCCACGGCGCGATCGGGCACATGATCAACATGTGAGTGCGCGTTGCGTTGAGGTTGCCACGGCGCGATCGGGCACATGATCACTATGTGAGAGAAAAGCGTTGCGTCGGGGTTGCATGTATGCGGCCGATATTCGTGATCAACGGATGAATCCGCTCCGATGATGATAAAAGACCGCCCGTCTGTCGACGGGCGGTCTTTTATGTGTCCTTTCGGAGGGCACTTCTCCGGGCGTTCGCATTTTGGCCGAATGGACGTCGACTCGGGTTCACTATCGCCAATTTCAGCGCCACCTCGACTGTTGGTCGAGGGTTTGTGAAACTGAAAGTATCCGAAAGGTGCACAGTCAACTGTTGACAGCAAATCAGTCAAACCGCTCTGACCAGTGACGATGCGTTTCAATATCTCGGTTGGATAACGGAGATCTTTGCGATCTGTCACGAATGTGACCGATGTGTCATGTTCGACATAGTTGATCGACTCGGTTGATCAGCTGAGCGTTACACGTCATTTCCATCCCCAGAGAGGACACCACCCATGTCTGATATCGCAGCTATCGGAGACATCATCAAGGCTGTCGGCGATCTCGTCGACAAGGCCGGTTCGAGCGGTGGCGCCGACGGCGGCAGCAGCGGCTCGGGCAGCTAAGACCCGAATGATCGTCATTCGTGGGTCGCGTCGCCTGACAGAGCGGCGCGACCCACGAATGCGTTAGAGCGTCATTGTTTACATTGTGTCGAATTCGTCAGGAGATCGTCATTCTCAGTGATTGCGCCGAGATGGCAGCGTCCGGAGCGGGCCGCGTCGCGGTGGCCGCGTCGGACGTGGCGATCCGCAGAGTCGACCGATCCGAGGTGGATCGGGTTGCCGAGCTCGTCGGAGCGGTGACCTCGGAGATCCCGCTCTTCGACTGGGCGCTCGGCGACGCCGGCCGTGATCCGGCAACCCGGATCTGGTTCGCACGAATCCTGTTGGAGCCGTTGGTGATCGCCGGCCAGGTGATCGGCGCGGTTCGTCAGGGTGAGATCGTCGGCGTCGTGGCGTATCAGCTCCCTCCGGCCGACCGCTCCGCCGAGCATGAGGCGGTGGAGCGCGACCCGCGTGACATCGAGATGGCCATGTCGATCCCCGGATTCGTCGAACGCGTCGCGCGGATGCTCGACGACGGTGCACTTCCACCGCCCGATGCCGATGCCGTCAATGTGCTGGCGGCGGCCGTCCGTCCGGACGCGCGCGGCGGAGTACTCCTGCGCATGATGGCGCCGGTCGTGGATCTGTGTGATCGGACCGATCGGCGGTTCTATGCCTGGACGGCCCGACCTGAGTTGCGAGACCGCTGGGCCGGGCTCTTCGACGCCGATGTCTTCGATGATCGGGAGGTCGACGGGATCACCCTGTACGGGCTGGCGTCGGGGCTCACGGAGGGTTAGCGATCTGCAATGTCTGAACCTCAGAGTGAGACTTTTCAGTCTCAAAAAGGCAAGAAGTTGCATGGTCAACCGTCCCAGTCAAGCGCTCCAAATCGCTTGGACCTGCGAATATGAGAGAATCTTATTTCGTTTAGATAACGGCAAATTATGACTCAGGTCACGACTGTCACCGATGTGTAATGTTCGACATCGTTGATCGGGGATCCGATCACACGCACCACGGTGCGGTTCCCCTCGCAAGAGAAAAGAGTTGAAAATGTCAGGTGACGCACTCGAGATCGCCGGCCTGTCCGAGCTCCTCAAGACCCTGAACGGCGTCCTCGGCGGCATCGGTTCGACCGAGAACGGTGGCAGCTTCCAGGGTGGCGACGGCGGCAGCGCCGGCGGCGGACTCGGCATGTAGTCGTCGTTCACCACTCGTGCAGTGGGTCGCGCCGCTCGGCGCGGCCCACTGCGCTGGTCACGGATATCGGTTCAGAAGTCTCGGAAAGGTGCGATAGGTGAAGGGGTTGGGTTCCGGTCGACGCGACATCGCCTCGCTCCGTGAACTCATCGGCTCCGCACTGCGTCGGCACCCCTGGCTCGTCGCAGGACTGATCGTCGCCCAGATCGTCTCGGCCGCCGGAACTCTCGCGCAACCCGCTCTACAGGGCGCGATCATCAACAACGGTGTCCTGGCCGGGGACTCCGCCTACATCAACCGGATCGCCGTACTCATGGTGATCGCCGCCGTGATCGCCTTGGCCGCGGGGCTCGGCGTCGCGGTGTTCGGCTCCGGGCTGTCGGCCCGTTCCGCCGCGGAACTCCGCGAACGCATCTACCGGCAGGTGATGTCCCTCGGCCGCGCCGATGCCGATCGGTTCGGCGCCGCGACGCTGATCACCCGGAGCACCGCGGACGTCGTCACCGTCACGGGAGCGCAGTTCTCCCTGCTCACCGTCGCCGCCTCGGCGCCCCTGCTCACTCTTGGTGCGGTGATCGGTGCCGTCGGCCAGGCCCCCGGATTGTCCCCGCTCATCGTGGTGATCGCGGTGGTGCTGGCAGTCGTCCTCGGATGGGCCGTCTCTCGCATGCTGCCGCTGGCGCGTCGTAACCAACAGGCGCTGGATTCGGTCAATTCGACGGTGCGTAGCCAGGTCACCGGGATCCGGGTCATCCGCGCGTTCGGGCGCGAGCGCCACGAGATCGGGCGCTTCGAGGAGCTCAACGACGAGGTGACCACCGTCGCGCGCAGGCTGGCGGTCCTGCAGATCATGATCCTGCCGGTGGTCGTCCTGATCGTGAATGCCACGACCGTGATCGCGATGCTCGCCGGTGCCCGGCTCATCGACGCGGGCACGATCCGGATCGGGCAACTCACCGCCTTCACCGGCTACCTCACCCAGGTCGCCGCCGGAGTCGCCATGCTGGTCGCCGTGACGGCGGTGTTGCCCAAAGGTGTGGTGTCCGCCAAGCGGATTCGTGAGGTACTCGATGTGTCGCCCGCCGATCGGGGAGAGTCGTACGCACCGGCCCGCGGGCGCGCGGTCACCCTCGAATTCCGTTCCACCGCATACCGTTATCCGGACACGACCCGAGATGCCGTCAGCAACGTCGACCTCGTCTGTTCGCCCGGGACGCTCACCGGAGTGATCGGCGGGACCGCATCCGGCAAGTCGACACTGCTGGCGCTCATCCCGCGTCTGCTCGATCCGACCGCCGGGGAACTGCGGGCCTGCGGCGTGGACACCAGATACTGGTCGCCCGCGGCCTTGCGCGCCCTCGTCGGATACGCCGGGCAGGGCCGGTCCCTGCTCGCCGGGGACGTCGCCGAGAACCTGCGACTCGGCCGTCCGGATGCCGACGACGACGAGTTGTGGCGCGCGCTCGAGATCGCTTGCGCCGCAGACTTCGTCCGCGCCCGGGAAGGCGGCTTGCATGCTGCGGTCACGCAGGGCGGTGCCAACTTCTCCGGTGGTCAACGACAGCGACTCGCGATCGCTCGGGCGCTCATCGGTTCGCCCGGGGTGCTGTGCCTCGACGACGCGATGTCCGCGCTCGATCGGGGCACCGCCGAGTCGGTGCTCCGGGGTATTCGTGCACACCTGCCCGCATGCACCGTGATCCTCGCATCCCAGCAACCCACTCTCCTGCGGCTCGCGGACAGCATCATCATGCTCGACGGTGGTGCGGTGATCGCTCGTGGGACGGATCAGGAACTGCGTGCCTGGTCGCCGGAATACCGTGAATTGGCCGGCATGAGCGAAGGCCTCCCGGCGTGAGCGGGGGCGCCGGGATCCGGTCCGAGATCGTGGGTCGGTGGCGGCTGAACACGGCGGTGCTGTGCGCGGTGATCGCCGCGGTCGCAACCGTTGTCGTGCCCTTCCTGCTGGCCCGGATCACCAACATCATTCTCGCGGGAGTCGTCGGGCGGCAACTGGATCCGGGACGGACCGTGGCCGAGGCCGCGGACGGCCTGCGCTCGGCGGGCAGGTCCGAACTCGCCGCCCTCGCCGAGAGTCCCGGCGTCGTCCCGGGCGAAGGTATCGACTGGACCGAACTCTGGTCGACGGCGCTCTGGCTCGGCGTCACCTTCGTGATCATTGCCGCAGCGAAGTCCGCGGGAGATCTGCTGGCCAACCACACGGTGCAGGAATCGTTGCGACGCTTACGTTCCCGCGTACAGCAGACGCTGCATCGACTACCGGTCGGCACGGTGGACGGCACTCGGCGCGGCGAGATCCTCAACACCGTCTCGGTCGACGTGAACAATGTCGGCACCCTCATCGCTCCGCTGTTCGTGCGACTGCCGGTCACCATTCTCAGCACCGTCGGCGTCTTCGTCGCGCTGTTCCTGCTGTCACCGATGTTCGCAGGACTGGTGCTGCTGATGGTGCCGGTGTCCGTGGTGGTCGTGGTGCTGATCGCGCGCTGGTCGCGTCCCGCGCTGGAGCGGCAGTGGGCCGAGACCTCCGAGATGACCGCACATATCGAGGACATCTACGGTGCGCGGGACACCCTGGTCGCGCTGAATGCGCAGCATGCCGTCGACGGTCGGATCAGGGCGACCAATCAGCGACTCCTGGAGGCCTCACGCCGGGCGCAGACACTCGGCGGCAGTATCAGTCCGTCACTGGCCGCAGTCAATTCGATGCTCTTCGTCGTACTCGCGGTCGTCGGTGCCCAGCGTCTGCTGGCCGGTGCGCTCACCCTCGGTGCGCTGCAGGCGATCATCATGCTGGCGCTGCAGTTGGCGTCACCGCTCAGCGAACTCGCCGGCATCCTGCCCCGTATCCAGTCCGGTCTGGTGTCACTCGGGCGGGTCCGCCGATTCCTGGCCACGGCATCCGAAGCGGCGCCCGCGGTCGACGATGAGGTCTGTTCGGCACGACGGCCGCGCCACGGTGCCCCACCGGAGATCGTGTTCGAGGACGTCCGCTTCGGCTACGCGGACGATGCTCCCGTCCTCGACGGGGTGAACCTGCGGATTCGCCCCGGCACCACCGTGGCGATCGTCGGGGCGACGGGTTCGGGCAAGACCACCATGTTGTCCCTGCTGCAGCGTTTCGAGGACCCGAATCGCGGGCGAATTCTGGTCGACGGCAGTGATATCCGCGATCTGACGCGAAGTGAGCTCCGCGCCGGCATGGCCGTCGTCGCACAGGATCCGTGGCTGTTCGCCGGAACGGCCGGCGAGAACGTCGCCTACGGCGGGAGCGCCGAGCACGCCCGTGCCGCCGAGATCGTGAACCGGCTCCCGAGTGGCGCCGGCACCCCGGTCTCCGATGACGCGGACAGCCTGAGCGCCGGCGAGAAACAACTCCTGACGGTGGCGCGTGCGCTGGCCGCCGAGCCCCGCGTCCTCATCCTCGACGAGGCGACGAGCGCCGCCGACCCGCGCACGGAATTGCTGATCCAGCAGGGGCTGGCCGACCTGCGTGCCCGCACCACAACACTCGTGGTGAGCCACCGGTTGTCCACCCTCGCCTCGGTCGACGAGATCGCGGTACTCGCGGACGGACGGATCGTCGAATACGGCACCTTGGATGAATTACGTTCCGCCCGAGGTCACTTCGCACGTCTGTACGGGCAGCATATGTCCGGGCCGGCGGACCGTGAGATGGAAGAAGCGCACGGATGACAGAGATACGGACGGTCACCCTCGACGAGACCGAGCAGGCCGTCGACATCACCGCGATGACGCTGCCGGACATACCGCTCTACGAGTGGGTCCTCGGTGATGTCTGCGCCGACGACGAGTACCGCCGATGGCTCGCAGGCTTCCTGATCGGGCCGCTCGTCGCGGCAGGCCAGGTGGTCGGTGGCTTCGATGACGGAGAGCTGGTGGGGCTCATCGGATATCAGGTCGTCGGGCAGCCCGTGCCGGACACCCCGCATACCGATCGCGATGAGGTCGTCCGCATGGCCACGTCGGCACCCGGGCTCGGCGAGCGCTTCCTCCGCCTGCTCTCCGGGACCGGGATGACCCCTCCCGAGGACGGCGCCATCGACCTGTACATCGCCGCGGTGCGCCCCGACCTCCGGCGCAGCGGCATCGTCTGGGACATCATGGCGCCCATCGAAGAGCGCTGCCGTCGCGAAGGACGTAGGTTCTTCGTGTGGACCGGCCGACCCGAACTGCGCGACGGCTGGACCGCCCGGTTCGGTATTTCGCTCTACGACACAATCGATCTCGACGGCATCGAAATGTACGGACTCCAGTCGGAGAATCCTCCCCGAGAAAGGGAAACCCTGTGAAGATCATGTCTCGTCGCGCGCTCGCGGCCGTGGCCCTGTCGGCCACCATGGCGGTCGCCTCGGTGGGCGTCGCCGGCACCGCCTCCGCGGATCGGCCGACAGCGCTCGTGTCGTCGAAGAGCACCGGGCCGACCACCTCGGACATCGTCGTTCACGCGGCGTCGATGAACCGCGACATCCCGCTGACCGTCATCCACCCGCGGAACCCGTCGAAGCCCGCCGGGGTGCTGTATCTGCTCAACGGAGCGGGTGGCGGCGAGGATGCCGCCACCTGGCAGGGCAAGACCGACGTCGTGAAGTTCTTCTCGGACAAGAACGTCTACGTGGTGATCCCGATGGAAGGTGCGTTCACCTACTACACCGACTGGATCAAACCTGAGCCGGCGCTCCACGGTGTCAACAAGTGGTCGACCTTCCTCGCCAAGGAACTGCCGACAGTCGTTAACACGACGTACAACACCAACGGGCGGAACGCGATTGCGGGGATTTCCTCCTCGGGGACATCGGTGTTGAACCTGGCAATTCAGAATCCCGGACTATACCGGGCAGTCGGTGCCTATAGTGGGTGCGCGGCGACGTCGAACACCTACGGCTCGGCGTTCATTCAAATAGTGGTAGAGGCCCGCGGGGAGGCCGACGTGAAGAATATGTGGGGCCCCGTCGGGGGCCCGCTGTGGAAGGCCAACGATCCGGTCATCCACGCCGAAGGACTGCGTGGCACCTCGCTGTACCTTAGTTCGGCAAACGGACTGCCGGGTCCGCATGACAATTTGCAGAACGAACCGAGCCCGGGAGATCTGGCCGATCGCATCATGCTCGGCGGGACCATCGAGGCCGCCACGAATTACTGCACCGAGCAGTTGGTGGCGAAGCTGAATCGGCTGAACATCCCTGCGACGGTTGACCGTCCGGGACCGGGTACGCACTCGTGGCCGTACTGGCAGGACCAGTTGCACAAGTCGTGGCCTCAGCTCGCACGGGCGATCCGGTGACCACGGGTAGACGTACGTCGCTCGCGCGGCTGCGCGTCGTCGCGGTGGCCGCGGTGGTGGTGACCGCCGTGGTAGTCGGTGCGGCGGACCACCGATCGGCCGGCACGGCGTCGGCGGTGCCGCCGACGAAGACCGCACCGTCGGCGCCGCCGACCAAGACCGCACCGTCGGCGCCGCCGACCAAGACCGCACCGTCGGCGCAGAACACCAAGCCCGGAGACGAGAAGAAGAAGAAGTCGAAGATCCTGCAGGCCGGTGACATCGCGCCGGACGGTAAGGAGTGCGTCGGTTCGCAGCACACCACGCTGGGACGGGTCGCCGACATGATGATCGACGGCATCGCGGCGATCCTGCCCGCAGACATGCGTGGCCAGGCCCCGGTCTGGAAGGCCAACGCGCAGCGCGACCTCAAGAACGCACGCGTGCAGATGCTGTCGGTGTCGGGACCGACGGCGGCGCTCTCGGACAACGAGGACGCACCGGTCCACAAGTATCGTGACCCGATCTCGCAGATGATCGTGACCCAGCTGATGAATGTGCGGGAAGGCAAGGCGCACAGGTCGATCACCGTGCAGAACCTGTCGCTGGCGCAGGCCGTCGAGACGGTCTATTTCTATGCGTACGTCGCGGTGATCGTGCCGTTGACCCTGCTGCGCCGCACCATCGGGCCGATCGGTCAGATCGGTCCGGTCTCGATCGGCATGGCCGTGTCGATCCCGATTCTGCTCGGCGTACTCGGCGTGAATCTGGTGTATCAGGCGATGAGCAAGGCCCTGATCAAAGCATGTATGACCACCGTGACGCCGGAGGAGAAGGCGTCCGTGGGTCAGCCGAACCTGCCCGGTGGTTCGCCGTCGGACATCCCGGCCGCATTCCGGGAGATCGCGTCCCAGGTGATGATCGCCGATCCGAAGACCTGTCCGGCCATCGGTGAGATGCCGCTGTCGCGTGTGGCGTCCCGCACCGTCGAGTACATGCTCGCGACGAACAAGAACCCGGCGGCGCGCGCCCAGATCTCGCGGATCGCCAAGGATCTGAACCGGGTCATGCGGACCACGTGGGCGCCGGTCGGTGCGATTCCGGCCGATCCCGCCGACTTCACGACCATCGAGTCGGTGACCTCGAGCCTGATGACACTGATCCCGTACATCGGCGGCGCTCCCACCGATATGGCGATCGGGTGGAAGCACAACCTGGACAACGGCAAGAACCCCGGGAAGATGGTGCCGCTCGCCGACGTCACCGTCACCAAATCGCTGACCGCGGCCTACTACGCGTGGGCGATGAGCGCTCATATCGCGTCGGAGGTGTGGAGTTCCGCGGGTTCCGACGGCGCGGCCTCGATCATCAACGGATTGCTGCCGGCCGGTACCGACGTCACCCCCCTCATGCCACGTACCGGGGGCATCCTGAACGCACCGAACCTGTACGGACTGGTGGTCTTCCACAACGTGCTGCGATCGGTGTGTCTGGCCAGTGACAACACGGCGGCCGCCGCCGACGAGGCGGTGGCGGTGCGGGCCAATCCGGCCGCCCGGAGGTGGTGACACGTTCCGGACGGTAGCGTCGTGAGGTGACCACCCCCAAGGTCCGTCGGTGGCGTCCACCCGGGCCGCTCGATCTCTCCGCGTCGCTCGGCCTGCACCGTCGTGGCGGCGGTGACCCGGCGTTCCGGTTCGGGCGTGACGGATCCATCTGGCGGGCGGTGTACACCCCCGACGGCCCGGGCACGCTCACCGTGGTGGCATCCGGCGACGAGATCGCCGGTCGCGCATGGGGTCCGGGCGCGGACTGGCTCATCGAACAGATGCCCGCGCTCCTGGGCGCCGACGACGATCCGGAGGCACTCGTGCCGCGGCATCCGGTGGTCGAACATCTGGTGTCACGGGCGGAGGGCCTGCGACTGGGACGCACCAATCGAGTGTGGGAATCGTTCGTCCCGGCAATTCTCGAACAGAAGGTCGTCGGCGCCGAGGCCTTCCGCGCCTGGCGCTACCTGCTGACGAGATTCGGCGAACGTGCGCCCGGACCGGTACCCGCGGATATGCGGGTGCCGCCGCCACGTGCCGCCTGGACCTCGATCCCCAACTGGGAGTGGCATCGGAGTGGCATCGAACCGGTACGGATGCGCACCATCCGGGGAGCCACCGCTCTCGACGTCGAGAAGTATCCGGACAACCTGACGATCCTGCGCGGCGTCGGCCCCTGGACGGCGGCCGAGACCCGCGCGCGAGCGCTCGGCGACGCGGACGCGGTACCGGTCGGCGACTACCACATCCCGACCATCGTGGGCCGGACACTGATCGGGGAACCGGTTGACGACGACGGCATGCTCGAACTGCTGGAACCCTATGCGGGACAGCGCTATCGGATCATCAGGATGATCGAGCTGTACGGCGCCGGACGACCGCGCCGCGGCCCCCGGATGTCGGTTCGCGACTACCGTTCCCTGTGAACCCGGCGGACGCTTCAGGATGCCGGTGTCGGCCGTTCCAACACCAGCAGTGTCGCCGCGGCCTCGGCATCCGCGCGCAGCGCATGGGTGACCTGTGCGTCGATGTGGATCGCCGAGCCGGGCCGCAACGTGACACGGTCGTCACCGATGGTGACCTCGACCTCGCCGCGTTGCCCGATGATGAGGATGGGGCGACCCGCGCGGTGATCGGCCATGACCTGTCCCGGGTGGAACGACAGCCGGATCACGGTGGCGCCCTCGGTCTTCGCGAGCACCGCGATGTCGGGTTTGGCGGCCTCGGCGTCGCCCGTGAGCTCGGTCAGCCCGGTGACCGACTGCCAGCCGTTCATGCGTCGGCGCCCGATTGCACCGCGATGACCGGCGTCGCGCGCCGGATTGTCAATTGCGACATCGTGGCTCCTCGGTCTCGACTGTTCTCCTGACGACCGACATTACGTCACATCAGGACGTCGGGTCGGCCGGTCTCTTCTTGGTGGCGACGACGTACTGCCCGAGTCCGGTGACGGTCTGTTCCACCTGGTCGGCGCCCGCGGCGTGCAGTCGATCGACGATCTCCTGCCGCCCGAAGATCCGTAGACCCGTCAGCCCGGTGACCTGCCGGACGCCGGGCAGACCGGTGAGTTCGGTGTGCACAGTGGTGAACACGATGACCTCGCCGCCCGGCCGGGTCACCCGCATCAGTTCGTCCAGCACGGGGAGCGGATCCGGGATCAGATACAGCGCGGCCAGGCAGGTGACGGTGTCGAAGGTGTTGTCTCCGAACGGTACTGCGTGTGCATCGGCGCGCAGATAGGCGGTTCGCGGCCCGGTGTTGGTGGCCGCCGCGCGGGCCAGCATCGACGGTGAGAAATCGATACCGACGCATCGGCCGTCACCGGTGAGTCCCTCGGCGATCCGCCGCACATACGTTCCGGGGCCGCAGGCGACATCGAGCATCAGCCGCTCGCCCGGACGCGACAGATACGCGGTCAGCGCCCGGTCGACGTCCGCGGTGTCCGATCCGCCCAGGCTGAACAGCCGGGTGAAGGTCGGGCGCCAGACACCCTCGTACACGCGTGAGAAGAGCGGATTCCGCATCAGTTGCTGCGCAATCGAATCCATGGAGCACCCCCGATGATCGGTCAGTTGGGTCAGACGCGTTCGTCGCGCTGGACCCGCAGCACGTCGAGAGTGGTGGCCAGCATGTCGTATTGGCCCACGAGGAGAACGAACGACACCAGATGCGACTCGTCGAGATGGCGGGTGAGTGCCGACCAGGTGTCGTCGCCGATGTCGCGCGTCCCGACGAGTTCGTCCGCGGCGCGCAGCAGCGTCCGCTCACGGTCGCCCCAGCCGGCATCCGGCCCCTCGAGGACACGCTCGATCTCCGCGGCGTCGAGTCCGGCGCGGCGACCGAGGCGCCGATGATGGTCGAGTTCGTACTCGCTGCCGCGCAGGTGGGCCACGCGGATGATGATCATCTCGGATTCCTTGCGCGACAACGCCCCGAACGGCATCAGTCGTGCGCCGAAGTGCAGCCAGGCGCGAAAGAGGCCCTTCGCTCGTCCGAGGGTCGAGAAGATATGCGCGTCCCGGACGCCGATCGCGCGTGCCGCGCCGCGGGAGAAGATCCAGTTGATCGGGCCCGAGTTCGGAGAAGCCGCCCGGTGCGACTCGGGGTGTGCCCATACCGACCACGGTAGACTACGGCGACTATGACGGGTATCACACAGAGAACCTTCACCAATGTCGACGAGATGAAGGCCGCGATCGGCGAGGATCTGGGATCGGGCGAGTGGCTGGAGATCACTCAGGAGCGCGTGAACGCGTTCGCCGAGGCCACCGGTGATCACCAGTGGATTCACGTGGATCCGGAGCGCGCCAAGGACGGCCCGTTCGGCGCTCCGATCGCGCATGGCTTCCTGACGCTGTCGCTGCTTCCGCTGTTGGCGGGCAGCATCTTCGGTGTCGAGGGCCCCAAGCTGGTCATCAATTACGGCATGAACAAGGTGCGTTTCCCGAGTCCGGTCCCGGTGGGATCGCGTATCCGCGCCAACGCCGCGATCGTCTCGGTCGACGAGGGGGACAAGGGCGTCACCATGGTCGTGCGGAACACCGTGGAGATCGAGGGCTCCGACAAACCGGCGTGTGTCGCCGAGAACGTCCGCGTCCTGGTCTACTGACGACGCGGTCAACCGAGCCCGGTCACCCGGGCCCGGTCAACCGATGTGCGGCTAGCGGCAGCCGGCGCGTGCCGGCTGCCCGCGTAGCCGCCGGTCCAGCCAGTCGATTGCGCCGGGGAATCCGGCGACCGCGGTGCTGACGTGTTCGCCCAGGTAGTCGTGATACTCGGCGCTGGCCCCCAGACGGCACTGCGCGCGGTAGAGATCGCGCGCCCCGGCCGCCGGGATCCACCATTCCTGTGCACCCTGGTAGATGTAGAGGGGGACAAGCGATTTCCGCTTGCTCATGGAGGTCACCTCGAAGATCCGCTCGGCCACCGGCGATCGGAACGGGTCCGGGTCGTTGGCCATCAACTGCATGGGCCAGAAGGTGCCCCCCGCCACCGTCGCGAGCAGGAAGCAGGAGTCCTTCAGCGGTGACGTGGCCAGCCATTCGGCGAAATGATTTGCCATGGGCAGGATCTCGGTCCGCTCCCGCGCGATGCCGAAGGTTGCCGCGTGCAGCAGTCCGGCGGCCAGGTTCGCGTTCATGCTGCCGAGCAGCATCCGGAAGTCGGCCGGTACCCCGCCGAGTGCGGCACCGACGAGTCGTGGCGCCACCTCCGGCGCATAGGTTCCCGCCAGGGCCGCGGCTCCCGACGTCGCAATGGCACCGCCCGAATAGCCGGCCATGGCGACCCGGCTGTCCCGGTACCGCTCGGGATACAACTGTGCGATCGCGCGGATGGCGTCCAGGATCACATGTCCGGCAACCGTGGGTTCGGCGTAGGCCATCCGCGGTCCCTGATGATCGGGTATCAGTACGGCGTAGCCGCGCGCGAGTGCCAGCTGGGTGAGCGGCGGGATCAGATCGGTGGTATTTGATGCGAATGAAATACCGTGTGCCAGAGTGTATCCGGGGTTACATTTGGTTCCGAGTGAATCGATCGGGAGATTGTTGACGACGACCGGGCGGGCGCCCCGGGCCGGTGCGCGTCCCGTCGGTTCGAGAAGGGTGGCGGTACCGAAGGACGGTTGGCCAACGGCATCGGTGGAACGGAACTTGACCAGCGTGGCCCGCGAAATCGGTGCGACGGCAAGCAGTCTCGCGGTTCCGAGCACGTCGCGGCTCGCGATCGGTGTGCCGGGCGACTGGCCGGCGAGATCGTCGGGCCACCGGTCGTACATCGGATCTCCCGTGGCGGTCGGTAGGACGGCCTCGCGGAATTCCAGTGTGCGATGGGAGAATCCGGCCACCTGCGCGCGTCGGGGAATGGTCCGGAGCTTCGGATAGGGGGCCGGTGGCACGAATCGGTCGATGGCCTGCGGGATCTGTGACGGCACGCCCATCATATTGGGTGGATCCGCGGGTGGCGCCGCCGCGGCGGTCGTGATGGTCGTCGGCCCCAGGAGGCCGACGGCGATGAGCACGGCCGGCCCCGCCACCATCATGCGGAGTCGTCTCCGCGAACGTCCTGCACTCCGCGCCATAGCGCACCTCCCCCAAGGCTGTGAGAGTGACCTCCCTCACACTTAGGACGCTAGGTTGCCGATCGTCTCGATGCCTGTCAACACGCCGGTCGGAATGTATGTCCCCTGAATGACTCTGCGGATTGCCCATATGTGTGCATACGCACGCATTAAGGTGTGAGCGTGAGTGCCGACGAGAAGGTCAACCTGCCGACGCTGACGGCCATGGTCGTCGGTTCGATGGTGGGATCGGGAGTCTTTCTGCTGCCGCAGCGGTTCGGTGCGGAGACCGGGGTCTTCGGTGCTCTGATCGCCTGGACCGTGGCGGGCGTCGGCATGCTGATGCTGGCATTCGTGTTCCAGCGACTGGCCACCCGCAAACCCGATCTCGACGCCGGCATCTTCGCGTATGCCAAAGCGGGATTCGGCGATTACGTCGGTTTCAACTCGGCATTCGGGTTCTGGGCCTCGGCATGCGCGGGCAACACCTCCTACTGGGTGCTGATCATGGCGACCACCAGCGCCCTGTTCCCGTCGCTCGGCGACGGCACGACGGTGCTCGCGGTCATCGTCTCGTCGGTCGGGGTGTGGCTGTTCTTCGGCCTGATCAGCCGCGGCGTCCAGCAGGCCGCCATCATCAACCGCATCGCCACCATCGCCAAGGTGGTGCCGCTGGTGGTGTTCATCGTCCTGGCGATCATCCTCTTCGACGCCGGATACTTTGCCGACAACTTCTGGGGTGGCAACGGTATCGAGGTCGGTTCCCTCTGGGATCAGGTCACCGGCACGATGCTCATCACCGTCTTCGTCTTCCTGGGCATCGAGGGTGCCAGCGTCTATTCGCGATTCGCCCGCAAGCGCGAGGATGTCGGCAAGGCCACGGTCTTCGGGTTCCTCGGCGTCCTCGGTGTCTTCTCGCTCGTCACCCTGGTGTCCTACGGCGCGATGACACAGGGCGACCTGGCCGCCGCCGGTCAGCCGTCGGTGGCCTCCGTTCTGGAATCGCTGGTGGGCGAGTGGGGTTCGGTGTTCATCCGGATCGGGGTGATCGTCTCGGTGCTCGGCGCCTATCTGGCCTGGACGCTGATGGCCGCCGAGATCCTCTACGTGCCGGCGCGGTCCGCCGACATGCCGCGCTTCCTGGCGCGGGAGAACTCGGCCGGGGTACCCGTGGCGGCATTGATCCTGGCGAGCGGTCTCGTGCAGGCGCTCCTGATCGTGGTCCTGTTCGTCGACGACGGACTGGACTTCATGCTCGATCTCACCGCGGCGCTGTCACTGATCCCGTACTTCCTGGCCGCCGCGTTCATGTTGCGGCTGGTGTGGCGTCGGGAAACCTACGAGGACGGGCGATCTCGCCGCCCGGATCTGGTGATCGCCGTCGTCGCGGTGGTGTACACGCTGTTCCTGATCTGGGCGGCCGGCCTCGACAAGCTACTGCTCTCCTGCATCCTCTACGCGGTCGGTGCCATCTTGTACGTGATGGCGAGACGTGAACAGCGCCAACGGGTGTTCACTCGTGCGGAGGCCGTGCTGTTCGGCGTGATCGTCGCCGGTGCCGTCGGCGGCAGCGTCTACCTGGCCTCCGGATCCGGGGACGTGTACGACCACCCCGAACAGGAACGTCACGCAGGCTACGTCACCGAACCGGCAGCCGACTGAGCTGTCCGGCAAACACATTCGCATCGGAAGGATGTCGTCATGACCCAGCCCTCGGCCACGTACGGAGTGCATTCGGAGGTGGGGCGGCTCCGCAAGGTGCTGGTGTGCGCACCCGGCCTCGCCCACGAACGCCTCACCCCGTCCAATGCCGACGACCTGTTGTTCGACGAACTGCCGTGGGTGCAGAACGCCAAACGGGATCACCTCGACTTCGTGCAGAAGATGCGTGATCGGGGAGTCGACGTCGTGGAACTGCACGAACTGCTGGCCGCCACCATAGACATCCCGGAGGCGCGAACCTGGCTGCTCGATCGCAAGATCGTCGCGAACGAGGTCGGCCTCGGGCTCGTCGCCGAAACCCGTTCGTATCTGGACGGGCTCGCGTCGGCGCAGCTGAGTGAACTCCTGATCGGTGGCATGGCGACGCAGGACCTGCCGGGGGAACTGGGCGACGGATACCGGGCACTGGCGCGTGAATCCTCCGGCGTCAACGAGTATCTGATGCCGCCGTTGCCGAATACGCTCTACACCCGGGACACGACCTGCTGGATCTACGGCGGCCTGACCCTCAATCCGCTGTATTGGCCTGCGCGGCACGACGAGACGCTGCTGATGAAGGCCATTTATCGGTTCCATCCGGACTATGTCGGGTCGACGGTCTGGTGGGGTGACCCCGAGAAGCAGTGGGGGACGGCCACATTGGAGGGCGGCGACGTCCTCGTGCCCGGCAATGGCGTGGTGCTGATCGGCATGAGCGAACGGTCGTCGCGGCAGGCGATCACCCAGACGGCGCTCGAACTGTTCCGGACCGGGGCGGCCGAGCAGGTCATCGTGGCGGGCATGCCGAAGCTGCGCGCGGCGATGCACCTCGACACCGTCTTCACCTTCGCCGACCGTGACCTCGTCAGTGTCTACCTGGCGATCGTGGACACCATCACGGCGTTCACCCTGCGGCCCACCGACGCCGCCCCGGGTCTCGAGGTGATCGAGGAGCCCGATCACTTCCTCGACGTCGTGGCGCGATCACTCGGCCTCGAGAAGCTCCGCGTCGTCGAGGCGGGTGGCACGGCCTACGAATCCGAACGGCAGCAGTGGGACAGCGGCAACAATCTCGTCGCCGTGGAACCCGGCGTGGTCTTCGCCTACGACCGCAACACCCACACGAATTCGCTGCTGCGCAAGGAGGGTGTCGAGGTCATCACGATCGTCGGCGCCGAACTCGGTCGTGGCCGCGGCGGCGGGCACTGCATGACCTGCCCCATCATCCGCGACCCGGTGCACTGACTGCTGATCGAGTAGCGTGCGAGCGCAGCGAGCCCGCGTATCGAGATCTCGCGCAGGTGATCTCGATACGGCGGCTCGCTGCGCTCGCGGCCTACTCGATCAGCGGGTGGGGCGCTCGCTCGCTACTCGATCAGCGGGTGGGGGCGCTCGCTCGCTATTCGATCAGCGGTTGGGCGGGTGCCGGGGCGGAGATGGTGTACGGGGAGACGCTGCTCTGGTGCTCCTCGATGGACAGGCTCGCACCGACGGGCGGGAAGGCGCGCTGCGCGCAGTTCATGCGTTCGCAGACACGGCATCCCGCACCGATCGGGGTGATCTGCGCCTGCGGTCCGATCTCCAGGCCGTCGGAGTAGACGACACGGCCGGCGTGCCGGAGTTCGCACCCGAGTCCGATCGCGAAGGTCTTCCCGGGCTGACCGTAGCGCGTGGCGCGTCGTTCCACGGTGCGGGCGACCCAGAAGTATTCGCGACCATCGGGCATCTCCACCACCTGCCGCTGGATCTTGCCCGGCCACGCGAACGTCTCGTAGACCGACCAGAGCGGACAGGTGCCGCCACTGGAGGAGAAGTGGAAACCGGTGGCGGACTGTCGCTTCGACATGTTGCCCGCGCGGTCGACGCGCACGAAGGACCAGGGGATGCCGCGCAGATTCGGGCGCTGCAGCGTGGACAGCCGGTGGCAGATGGTTTCGAACGACACCGAGTAGAAGGCCGACAACCTCTCGATGTCGTAGCGGAAATCCTCTGCGGCGCCGTGGAACTGGCTGTACGGCAGGATCGCGGCGGCGGCGAAGTAGTTCGCGAGACCGGTCAGGGCCAGCGATCGTGACTGATCGTCGGTGAAGTTGCCCTCGTCCACGAGTTCGCGGAGCAGGTCCCCGAACTCCAGATAGGCGAGTTCGGAGGCGAGCTTGAACGACCGCTGCCCGCCGGACAGCGCCGCCGACATCTCCAGCCTGCGGTTCTCCCGATCGAACCGGTGCAGCACCTGATCGCCCATATCGACGCGGTTGACGATGCGGACGCCGTGCACGTCCTCGAGCCGGTTCGCGATCTCGCGCCGGATGTCGGCCGAGTGCATGCGCATGCGGTCGGTCATCTCCTCGGCGGCCACGTCCAGTTCGTGGATGTAGTTGCGGCGCTGATAGAAGTAGTCGCGCACTTCTTCATGGGGCGCGGTGATCGAGCCGCGCCTGCTCCGGTCGCCGCGCTCGTCGGTGGCCGCCGCCAGCTGATCGGTGGCGATGCGGTAGCGGCGGTGCAGGTTCACCAGCGCCTGCGCCATCTCCGGATGCGACGACACCATGCTGCTGATCTCCGCGCCGTCGCGGGTGACCGCGGGTGCCTCGATGTCGTCGTCGTAGAGGGCTTCGCGGAGTTCGGCGACGAGTCGCACATTGTCCTGGGCGTCGAAGAACGACGCGTCGACGCCGTAGACCTCGGTGATCTTCGTGAGCACCTTCACCGTGAGCGGACGCGAGTCGCGTTCGATCTGGTTCAGGTACGACGGTGAGATGCCCAGTGACTGAGCGAGTGCCACCTGCGACAGTCCACGTTCGGACCGCAGTTGACGCAGCCTCGATCCGACGAAGGTCGGGCTCATGACGGGCTCCTTTCGGGGTACGGTGACCGCGTGATGCGTGGGGTCGTCGGTCGGGTGGTCGCGATATCGGTGGGGATCGTGCTGGTGGTCGCGGGGTGCGATCGCGGTGGCGGCCCCGATGCGCGCGACCGGCCCGTGGCGCCCGCGGACCTGCTGCCCGCGCCGACGGCACTGCCGCCCGGCTTCACCGTCACCCCGTTCTCCGTGCCCGATCTGGTGGCGCAGAACCGCGGGGTGATCGATGCGGCGAAGACCACGCGGGTCACCCCGGCCGAGTGTGCACCGACCGCCGATGCGGCGCTCAATCCGCTGCTCACCGAGGCGAATTCCGCGACTCTCGCGGCCCGGGCGTCCGCGGCGTCGTATGTCGCGCTGGTGACCACGCAGGACCGGGACGTATCGGCGGACCGGCGTGTGAGCACCGGTCCGTGCGCCGTGACCACGACGGTCATCGATGCGGGCACTCTCCGCGGCAGCCGTGTCGTCACACGTTTCATCCCGCTGCCGCAACCGGCGCTCGGTGAGCGGAACGCCGATGTCGAGCAGTCGCTCGCGGTGCGCTCGGAGGTGACGACGACCCTGCCCGACGGCGGCGTCCGGAAGCAGGTCGGCTTCGCCGGATATGCGGTCCTCACGAAACCCCAGCGGGTGAGCGTGCAGCTCACCATCACCGGTGACGGTGGTCCGGCGACGTCACCCGGCGAGCCGGGCGCCGCGTCGGGTCCCGCGCCGGAACCGATGTCGTCGGACGAATTCCGGACCGCGTTCACCACCGTCCTTCGCTCGGCTCTGGGTGACTGAGCCGTTCGGGGGCCTGTGAAAGGCCTCACAGAACCGGGTGCGCATGCGTGCGGAGCTCCCCGGTGCGCGCACCGCGGGCCCGGCGGCGGGTGGCCGTCGCGCGTCACGGAAAATGCAGTACGCGCGTACTTTTTGGCACCGACACCAACGACTTTCACATGACCAGTTTTGCAAACTTTGCAAAACTGTGCGGAATGATGGCCTAATTTTGCAGCACTCAAGGGTTGGACCTGCAGGTTTGTTGTGTGGCACCCTGTCTCCAGGCCCCAACGGAAGCCGTCGAAGAGTTCGCAAATCTGCGAGCGATTCACAGATCCACAGCGGTCACGGATCCACCGGGATCCGAGATCCACCGGACTACCGAAAGCGAAGTAGGCATGAGCAACGTCGGAAAGCCGCGCACCGCCGCGGAGATCCAGCAGGACTGGGACACCAACCCGCGCTGGAAGGGCATCACCCGCGATTACACCGCCGAGCAGGTCGCCGAGCTGCAGGGCAGCGTCGTCGAGGACCACACCCTCGCCCGTCGCGGCGCCGAGATCCTCTGGGACGGCGTGACCAAGGGCGACGGCAGCTACATCAACGCCCTGGGTGCCCTCACCGGCAACATGGCCGTGCAGCAGGTGCGCGCCGGCCTCAAGGCCATCTACCTCTCCGGCTGGCAGGTCGCCGGTGACGCGAACCTCTCGGGTCACACCTACCCCGACCAGTCGCTGTACCCGGCGAACTCGGTGCCGTCCGTCGTGCGCCGCATCAACAACGCACTCCTGCGCGCCGACGAGATCTCGCGCGTCGAGGGTGACGACTCGGTCGACAACTGGCTCGTGCCGATCGTCGCCGACGGCGAGGCAGGCTTCGGTGGCGCCCTCAACGTGTACGAGCTGCAGAAGGCCATGATCGCCGCGGGTGCCGCCGGTACCCACTGGGAGGATCAGCTCGCCTCGGAGAAGAAGTGCGGCCACCTCGGTGGCAAGGTGCTCATCCCGACCCAGCAGCACATCCGCACCCTGACCTCGGCTCGCCTGGCCGCCGACGTCGCGAACACGCCGACCGTCGTCATCGCCCGCACCGACGCCGAGGCCGCCACCCTGATCACCTCGGATGTCGACGAGCGCGACCTCCCGTTCATCACCGGTGAGCGCACCTCCGAGGGCTTCTACAACGTGAAGAACGGCATCGAGCCGTCCATCGCGCGTGCCAAGGCCTACGCCCCGTACGCCGACCTGATCTGGATGGAGACCGGCAAGCCGGATCTCGAGGTCGCCAAGCAGTTCGCCGAGGCCGTCAAGGCCGAGTTCCCGGACCAGCTGCTCGCCTACAACTGCTCGCCGTCCTTCAACTGGAAGCAGCACCTGGACGACGACACCATCGCCAAGTTCCAGAACGAGCTCGGCGCGATGGGCTTCACCTTCCAGTTCATCACCCTGGCCGGCTTCCACGCCCTCAACTACTCGATGTTCGACCTGGCCCACGGCTACGCCCGCGAGCAGATGAAGGCATACGTCGACCTGCAGGAGCGCGAGTTCGCCGCCGAGGAGCGCGGTTACACCGCCACCAAGCACCAGCGTGAGGTCGGCGCCGGTTACTTCGACCGGATCGCCACCACCGTCGATCCGAACACCTCGACCGCGGCTCTCAAGGGCTCGACCGAGGAAGGCCAGTTCCACTAGGAACTGACCCGCTGATGCGGAACATGCGTTGACGATCCCGGGGTGAGCAAGGGTTCCTCCTTGCCCACCCCGGGATCATTCGCACACACCTAGACTTTCGGGTGGACGGACACTCCCCACCCTGTACGACAACAGACTTCCAAGCCCCGCTATCGCACACGATGCCGATAGCCATCTCAGACACATCCGCTGTCCCAGTCACATGCGAGGAGCCGACAATGGCAAGCCAGAAGATCACTCGAGTCGGTGTCATCGGCGCCGGCCAGATGGGCGCAGGCATCGCCGAGGTGTGCGCCCGTGCCAACGCCGACGTGCTGGTCTACGAGTCCACCCGGGAACTGGCCGCGGCCGGTCGCTCCCGCATCCTGCGCTCGCTGGACCGCGGTGTGTCGAGCGGCAAGCTGACCGAGCGTGAGCGCGAGCAGGCGTCGTGGCGGCTGCGCTTCACCTCCGACCTCGGTGACTTCGCCGACCGCCAGCTGGTCGTCGAGGCCGTCGTCGAGGACGAGGCCGTGAAGACCGAGCTCTTCCGCGAGCTCGACAAGGTCGTCACCGACCCGAACGCGGTGCTCGCCTCGAACACCTCCTCCATCCCGATCATGAAACTGGGTATGGCGACGGAGAACGCGAGCCGCGTGATCGGCATGCACTTCTTCAACCCGGTGCCGGTGCTCCCGCTGGTCGAGCTCGTCACCACGCTGATGACCTCGCCCGAGGTGTCCGAGCGCGCCGAGGCCTTCGCCCACGATGTGCTCGGCAAGCAGGTCGTGCGCTCCGCCGACCGTTCCGGCTTCGTCGTCAACGCCCTCCTGGTGCCCTACCTGCTGTCCGCCGTCCGCATGGTGGAGAGCGGCTTCGCGACGGTCGAGGACATCGACAAGGCCATGGTGCTCGGCTGTGCGCACCCGATGGGTCCGCTGAAGCTCACCGACCTCGTCGGTCTCGACACCGTGAAGGCCATCGCCGACAAGATGTACGAGGAGTTCAAGGAGCCGCTGTACTCGCCGCCGCCGCTGCTGCTGCGCATGGTGGAGGCCGGCCGCCTCGGCAAGAAGTCCGGTCGCGGCTTCTACCAGTACGGCGAGAACGGCTCGAACAAGTAACCCACTCGAGCACGAACACTCGAGCACATAGCCCGGACTTTGGCGGATAGGGTCGACGAGATGACTAGCTCGGCGCAGGAGATCGAATACGGCTCATCGATTCTGGGGTATCCCCGGATCGGTGCTCGACGCGAGCTCAAGAACGCGTTGGAGGACTACTGGCACCGTGGTGGCAGCCGCGAGGATCTGCTCGCCGCGGGTCAGGAGATCAGCGACGGTCTGTGGCGCGAACTCGCCGCGATGGGCCTGGAACAGGTGCCCGGCAACACCTTCTCCTTCTACGATCACGTCCTCGACAACGCGCTGCTGTTCGGTGCCGTCCCGTCCCGCTTCGAACCGCTGCGCGACGAACTCGAGCCCATCGACCTGTACTTCGCGATCGCGCGGGGCAAGCCCGAATATCCGCCGCTGGAGCTGGTGAAGTTCTTCAACACGAACTATCACTACCGCCAGCCGGAGATCGGTCCGGACACCGAATTCTCACTGTCGAACTTCCCGGCGATGGCCGAGCGTCTGCTGGCCGAGCATGCCCGTGCCCGTGCCGAGGGCATCGAACTGCGTCCGGTCGTTCTCGGACCGGCCAGCCTTCTCCTGCTGTCCAAGGCGGCACCCGATGCGCCGGAGGGCTTCCGGCCCATCGACCGCCTCGACGACCTGCTCCCGGCCTACGTCGACCTGTTCGAACGTCTCGCGAAGCAGAACTGCAAGTGCATCCAGCTCGACGAACCGGCCTACACCAGTGACCGGACGGAGGAGGAGCTCGAGGTGCTCCGCCGCGCGTACACGCAGCTGGGCAGTGCAGGTCTCCGTCCGCGCCTGCTGGTCACCGGTCAGTACGGCGATCTCGGTGCGGCACTGCCGATCCTGGCGTCCACCAAGGTGGAGGCCATCGGCGTGGACCTGATCAGCGAGCCGATGTCGGCGGCACAACTCGCCGCGGTGCCCGGACTCAAGCGCAAGCGCCTGTACGCCGGTGTCATCGACGGCCGCAACGTGTGGAAGGCCGCCAAGGGCGGCAAGCTCGACTACCTGCTCGCGATCAAGAAACACATCCCGGACCTCGTGGTGTCGACGTCGTGCACACTCATGCACGTCCCCGTCGACAAGCTGATCGAGCCGGACATCCCCGGCGACGTCGCCGACCGCCTGTCCTTCGCGAAGCAGAAGGTGGGCGAGGTGGTGGCGCTGGCCAAGGCCATCAGCCACGGTGCACCCGAACACTGGTACACCCGTCCCACCAAGGTCGACTTCAAGCTCAAACACGATGTGCGCCAACGGGTTGCGAACATCCGGCCCGATCAGCGTGAGCGGGCGCCCTACGCCGAGCGCAAGAAGGCGCAGGACAAGGCCCTCGGTCTGCCTGCGGTCCCGACCACCACGCTCGGCTCCTTCCCGCAGACGAAGGAGGTGCAACTGGCCCGCTACTACTACGGCCAGGGGCGCCTCACCTGGGACGAATACGTCGACCGTCTCAAGGACGAGATCAAGCGGGTCATCGAGTTGCAGGAGGACATCGGACTCGACGTGCTGGTGCACGGCGAGGCCGAACGCAACGACATGATCCAGTACTTCGCGGAGCTGATGGACGGCTACGTGGCCACCCACATGGGCTGGGTGCAGGTCTACGGTTCGCGCTTCGTGCGGCCGCCGATCCTGTACGGCGACATCAAACGTCGCGGCCCGATGACCGTCGAGTGGATCACCTACGCGCAGTCGCTCACCGACAAACCGGTGAAGGGCATCCTCACCGGACCGGTCACCATGCTCGCGCGTTCCTTCGTGCGTCAGGATCAGCCGTTGCACGAGACGGCCGAGCAGTTGGCACTGGCGGTGCGTGACGAGGTCACCGATCTCGAGAAGGCGGGCATCAAGATCATCCAGGTCGACGAGCCGTCGATTCGGGAGTTGCTGCCGCTGCGCGAACGCGGACGTGAGGGATATCTGGACTGGGCCGTCGCCGCCTTCAAGCTGGCGGTCGGTGGCGCGAAGCCTGCCACGCAGATCCACACCCACCTGGGCTACTCGTCGATCGCGAAGGTCGTCGAGGCGTTCGACGCCCTCGATGCCGACGTCACGTCGATCGTCGCCACCCGGTCCATCGACTGGGTCCTCGACGAACTGACCAAGCGCGGCACCGTGATTCAGCGTGGAGTCGGTCCGGGTGTGTACGAGAGCCGCAGCGCCGCGATCCCCGACATCGACGAGATCGATGCACGAATCCAGCGGGCCGCCAAGGCGATCGATCCGGAACGGCTCTGGGCCAACCCGGATGGTGGACTGAAGACGCGCCACTACTGGCAGCTCGAACCGTCGCTGCGCAACATGGTGGCGGCCGCCCGGCGTGAACGCCGCCGTATTCAGGCGGGCGACGCCGGGGCCTGAGTCCGGTCGGGCGCGCCGGTTAGTCGGTGTCGGCCGCGGTTTCGCCGGGTGACGGTTCGCCGAGTTCGGTGAGACCGAGGCGCAAGGCCGTGTAGAAGGTCAGCAGGTCATCGACGACGGTGTCGATCTCCGCGTTCGGTTCGCTGCCCCGGCCCTCGCTCATCAGCAGGTGGTCGGTGACGACGTCGAAGATCCCGCCGATCAGCGCGACCGCGACCGTCCGCGACACCCGCACGCCGCGTGCGACCCAGAGCTCGTTGACGAAATCTGCTGCCCACAAGCGGTTTTCGCGCCGAACCTGCTCGGCCCGGACGGAGATCGCGCGCGAACTGCCGAAGGTGATCTGCGCCTTGCGGCGGTCGTTCAGCAGTACCCGGACATAGCGGTCGATCAGGGTGTGTGCGAGTGCCATCTCGTCGTCGGGCGCATCCGCGAGTGCCGCGGCCATCGCGTCGCGGTATTCGGCGGCGGTCCGCTCGTAGAGCGCGAGGTAGCACTCCTCGCGGTTGGCGAAGACCTGATAGAAGCTCTTGGTGCTGACGTAGGCGTTCTGGCAGATCAGTTCGACCGACGTGTTGTGGAATCCGCGATCGGCGAACAGGTCGAGGGCGCTGTCGAGGAGCAGGCCGCGTCGCTGGGCGACCCGCGCCTGCGCGTCCAGGCCGCGAATACGTCGGGGGCGCTGTGTGGTCGGGGACTGCCGGCTCGCCATGGTCCGAGCGTATATGGCGCCTCGATGACGTCTGGGGAAACGATTGCTTGTTCAAAACATGACTTCATGCTTGAATGCTCTTCGATGGTGACGCGGGTCACCACAGGGGAGGCTGCGGGCATGTCGAGAAGTCATCGTTGGGCGACCGGCATGGTGGCCGTGGTCGTCATGGCACTGTTCGTCGGTGCCGCTGGTGCGGGGGCGGCACCGACGAACCGTCACGAACCGGTACGGGTCCAGCCCGACCAGGGCATCGCGGTGCCGCCGGAACTTGATCCGGGCTTCTACGATCCGCCGGCCTCGGTGGTGGCATCGAAGAAGCCGGGCGAGATCATCGCGGCACGACGGACGACCATCGCGACCTATTCGCTGGTGCCGGTGCCGATCGACGCCTGGCAGTTGTCCTTCCGCTCGACCGACACCCACGGTAAGCCGATCGCCGCGGTCACGACCGTGATGAAGCCGCGCGGATCGTCGCGGGGGCCGCGGCCGCTGCTGTCCTTCCAGTCGGCGACCGACGGCCTGTCACGCTACTGCGAGCCGTCCTACACCTATCGCTTCGCGTCGGTGCCCCATCCGATCACCGGTTCGGCGGCGGTCGGCAACGAGCTCCTGCAGGTGCAGGCCGCCCTGACGCAGGGCTGGGCCGTGGTGGCCTCCGATATCCAGGGCCCCAAATCCGCTTATGCCGCAGGCCCTTTGGAGGGACGTATCGCACTCGACGGAATTCGGGCCGCACTCCGTTTCGCACCGATGGGACTCGCGCCGACGACCAAGGTCGGGATGGCCGGCTATTCCGGTGGCGCCATCGGTACGAACTGGGCCGCGGAGTTGCATTCGACCTACGCTCCGGAGCTGAACGTCGTCGGTGCGGTGGCCGGTGGCACGCAGCCCGATCTCGATGCGACGCTGAACATGGCGAACGGGCAGGCGACCGCGGGTCTGGTGCTGGCCGCGGTGCAGGGACTCGCCCGCGAATATCCGCAGCTGCAGTCCTATATCGATCGACGGATCACGCCGGCCGGGCGTGCGTTGCTCTCCGCCAAGGAGAATCTCTGTCTGAGCTGGACGGCGCTGCTGGTGCCGTTCCTGGACAACAAGGCTTTGCTGACCGGAGGCGATCCACTGCGGCATCCTCAGGTGGACAGCGTGATCGAGGCGACCAGGCTCGGCCGTACGGCGCCCGGGTTCCCGCTCTTCCAGTATCAGTCCACCTGGGACTGGATCGCGCCGCTGCGCCAGGTGGACCGCATGGTCGCGAAGTACTGCACGGACCCGGATGCGCGGGTGCTCTACACGCGTGACCATGTCTCGGAACACGTGACGCTCGACCTTGTCGCAACGCCCTCGTGGATGCTCTGGATGCGTGATCGCTTCGCGGGGAAGCCCGTCGCCACGGGCTGCGAGACCCGCAATGTCGACTCGATGGCGCTGGATCCGAAGACGTGGCCGGTGTGGGGTCAGGTCGTCGGTGACGTCCTCGCGGGCATGTTCGGCAGGCCCCTGGGAGCTGGTAAGTGACGACACAACGACCTTTGTCTGGACATCGTGTCACGAAAAAGTGACTTCTACCACGACTGTTAGCTGGTTGCTTGCATTTGCTAGCAGACGGTGGATACTGGGAGGTGCCAGAAACGAAATCGGCCGGCACGCCTTCGGCGCGCATGAGATCGACGTCCAGATATATGCAGTCAGATTTCTGGATCATCCGGCCAAACAAATCCACTGAGGAGTTTGCTGTGAGTGAGTCCACCCGCACCCTTGCCAACCCGCTGTATGCCGCCGTCGGTGCAGGCGATCTGGTCGTCACGCAGTTCAATGACGTCGTCGCCCAGCTCCGTGAGCGCGGCGAGACCGTGTCCGAGAACGCGCAGAGCCGTCTCGAGGAGACCCGGACCCGCCTGAACGCGCTGCCGGAAGAGCTGCCCGCCAGCATCGAGGAACTGCGCGGCAAGCTGAACGCCGACGAGCTCCGCAAGGTCGCCGAGGAGTACATCGAGGCCGCCACCGGCCTGTACAACTCGCTCGCCGAGCGCGGCGAAGAGGCCGTCGAGCGCCTGCGCAGCCAGCCGCTGTTCCAGGAGAATCTGGATCGCGCCGGCAAGGCCTACAACGACGCCGTCGACATGACCGAGGATGCCCTCGGTGTGGTGTCCTCGCAGACCCGCGGTGTCGGCGAGCGCGCCGCCAAGCTGGCCGGTCGCGTGAGCGGCAAGGTCGACGAGGCTGCTGACGCCATCGACGAGGCCGGCGCCACCGCCAAGGCCAAGGCCGACGCCGCAGCCGAGGAGATCTCGGGCGCCGCGGGCACCGTCGAGGCCAAGGGTCGCACCGCGAACTCCTCGCCGGCCAAGAAGATCGCCGCCGCCAAGAAGGCTCCGGCCAAGAAGGCCCCGGCGAAGAAGGCTCCGGCCAAGAAGACCGCCAACTGACACCGGTTTTCTTACCGCTCAACAACTCTCGGTCCCGCTCACCGTTTCGGTGGGCGGGACCGAGTCATGTCGGGGGTGTGTGGATGGTGAGCACGGCGTCCGCGCCGTTCTCGGTGGCGTAGCTGTGGTCGGTGTCGCTGACCCAGTGCAGGGTCTCGCCCGCGGCCGCGGATTTCTCGCGGCCGACCGGGCCTGCGACCAGCGCACCGGTGACCACATGCACGGTCTCGGTGACACGAGGGCCGTGAGCGGGTGAGGTGCGCGTACCGCCGGGGAGTACGCGTAGCCAGAACACCTCGGTGATCTCGCCGTCCGGATGATGTTCGACGTGCAGGATCTGTGCGTGGAGGTGATCGCCGTGACCTTCGGTGCCCGCGGTCTCGCCGAGTAGCGAGGTGAGTGGCACCAGCAGGGGACCGGCCAGGGCGTACAGCGTGTCCAACGTCGGATTGCGTTGGCCGGACTCGATTTCCGAGAGCGATCCCTTCCCGATGCCGGCTCGGCGGGCCAGTTCGGACAGGGATAACCCTCGTGCGCGACGGACGGCCCGGATGCGGTCGCCGACCGCCCGGCGGATATCCGCCTGCCGGGTGTCCGGGTTGGTCATCGTTGGTCCTTGCGTCAGAGGGCGCCGCGACAGGGTGTTCCGTAAACAGAACGATATCGTTACGCTGTCGGCATGACTACTGCTACCAGAGGTATACAGCAGCCGGTCATCGCCGGGGTGGTGACTGCGCTCGTCGGTTTCACCTCGTCCTTCGCCGTGGTGATCGCCGGGTTGCGGGCCGTCGGGGCGAGTGCCGAGCAGGCGGCGTCCGGGTTACTCGCGCTCACCGTGGTGTTCGGTCTCGGGATCATCGTGCTGTGCGTTCGTTCCCGGGCGCCGGTGACGCTGGCGTGGTCGACGCCGGGTGCCGCGATGCTGGCCGGTATGGGCGCCGGGTATCACGCGGGTTGGTCGGCGGCGGTCGGCGCGTTTCTGGTTGTCGGTGTGCTGATCGTGGTGACCGGTCTGGTGCCGGCGCTGGGGGAGTTGATCGGCCGGATACCGGTGCCGATCGCGCAGGCGATGCTCGCCGGGGTGTTGATGACACTGTGTCTGGCGCCCATGCATTCACTTGCCGCCGAGCCGTTGCTCACGGTTCCGGTGTTGATCGTGTGGCTCGCCGCGACGCGGTGGCTGACCCGTTGGGCGCTGCCGCTGGCGTTGGTGACGGCACTGGTCGTCATCGGCATCTATGTCGGTGTGCACGGGATCGATGACGGTGTGCCGCAGCATTGGTGGCCGACACTCACGTTCACGGCGCCGTCCTTCGATCTCGCCGCCGTCATCGGTATCGCGGTGCCCCTGTACATCGTGACGATGGCGTCGCAGAACATCCCGGGTGTCGCGGTGCTGTCCTCCTTCGGTTATGTCACGCCGTGGCGGGCGGCGATGACGGTGACGGGTGTGGGTACCGGTGTCGCGGCGCTGTTCGGTGGGCATGCGATCAATCTGGCGGCCCTGTCCGCGGCTCTCGCGGCCGGTGACGAGTCCGGTCCCGATCGGTCGCGCCGATGGGTGGCGGGTGTCAGCGCCGGCATCAGCTATCTCGTGTTGGCCGGGTTGTCCGGCGCGCTCGTCACCATCGCGGCCATTGCCCCCGGTGGACTCATCGAGGCTGTGGCCGGGCTTGCTCTGCTCGGCACGTTCGCGGCCGCGATCGTCGGCGCGTTCACGGCGGAGGCCACTCGTGTCCCGGCGGCCTTGACCTTCGTCGCCGCAGCGGGCGGCGTGACGTTCTTCGGTATCGGTGGTGCCTTCTGGGGTTTGGTGATCGGCCTGATCGCATATCGATTGCTGGTGTCGTCGAAGCACCGCCGGGCGACGGCGGCGTGACGCCGGATCATTGCTCCGCCAGCAGGTCAACGGATCGAAACATGAAGTCCGGGTGTGCTGTTCGTGGTTGAGTCAAGATCTGACGCAGCGCGAATTCGGCTCGGGACGTGGTAGGTGACTGAGGCGATGGCGACCGTCGTCGTGTCACGAGTTCGTCGACGAGGTGGATGTGGTTTGTTCGCGGTGTGTCGGGTGGCACTCCGTCGGTGGTGTTGCGGGTCCAGCCGTAGCGTCCGCGGTCGGGGCCGGTGCGGATCTTGATGGTCGACAGTTGTCCGGTTTTGGGTCCGACGAGTCGGTTGTGTGGTGGGCAGGCCGGTGCCATGGCGTTGGCGTCGGTGGTGCCGCCGTCGGTCCAGTCTTGTTCGGCGTGATGCATTTCGGTGTGGGAGAACGGCCGCGGACAACCCGGCACCGAACACCCGCCGTACTGCACGAAACCCATGAACCTCTGGGCCTGATTCGCCAACCGTTTGGCTCGCCCCAGATACAACGGTTCATTGGTGTGGTCGGCGAACACCGCCAAATACATCTGGGCGTCGGCCGCCAGCTTGATCACATCACCGATGGGCAGATCGGCGCCGGTGGTGGTGTGGCCCAGACCCGCCCGCTCCCGCAGTTCGGATTCGGTGATCTTGATGATCAGATGTGGTGGCAACCCCCGATGGGATTTGCCGAGAACACCACCATCGAGTGCGCAGCGCAGTAGGGCTTTGAATGCGTCGTGCTGGCGTTCGGCTGCACCGCGTGAATCCCGTTGTGCCGCTTCCTTCACTCGTTCGGGATCGGCTTCGTCGATATGTCCGACCGGCGACTGCTCGTCGTCGGGATTGTTCATGCCCGGCGCGGCCCACGCGGCCATCACCACATCGAGCATCGCCCGGGTTTCGGGGTCGAGATACCCATAGATTTTCGACATCTGCTGCGAGTCCGCGTCGAGCACCGACAACCGGCGCCGACGTTTCCGATCACGGTCGTCGGTCAACGATCCATCCGGATCCAAGTGCGCGAGAATCCGTGCACCGACCTGCCGGATGCTCTTGGGTGTCAACTCTCGTGCGTATTCAGCAAGTGTCGCCTCGGCAGCTTCCCGGTCCTCGACCGACACCGCCGCCGGTAGCTTTTTCATCACGTCCAGCACCGCGCCGACGTGATCGGGGTTGATGGCGCCTTCGGCCAAAGCGGCTGCGGTGTCGGGGCATTCGGGTTCTTTCACCTCGCCCTGCAGGGTGTAGGTGGGCATCAGTGCGCTCATCGCATCCATGCGACGGCGGACATCGGTGATGCGTAGCCGCGTAAACATGAAGTCCTGCATCGAACGACAGCCCGCTGACCGGTGTGCGTCACGATCGGCCACATCCATCACCCGCCGATGCCCCGCGAACGCCATCCGCCGATACAACCGTTCATGCGTTTCGGCGAGGGAGACGAGTTCGGCTTCCGAACACGACTGCGACGACGCGGCAACGATGCCATCGACCAACGATTCCAGTTGCGCGTACATGTCCGTCAGCGATAACGATGGTTCGACCGATGCGGTCATATGGTTCACCCCCCGATGCCATGACCTGCGAATAACCTAACGATATCGAACACACGTTCGATTATCAAGGGCGTTGGTTCGAGGAACAGTGGTCCGAGAATGGTGCGGGGCCGTGTGGTTGCTCGTTCGACGGCCGGGCTCAGTCCTCCAGTGCCGCAACCCTTTTCTTCTCGGCCTCGACGTCGAAGTCCGCGGGCGGCCAGTCCAGGTCGAGGCCCTCGAGGGCAGCGATGAGCAGTTCACAGACGGCGAGTCGGGTGAACCACTTCTTGTCCGCGGGCAGTAGATACCAGGGTGCGTGGTCGCTGTCGCAGCGGTCGAAGATGGCCTGGTATGCCTCGAGATATTCGTCCCAGTAGGCGCGTTCGTCGATGTCGGCCGGGTTGTATTTCCAATACTTGTCGGGACGTTCGAGACGTTCCTTCAGTCGGAGCGTCTGCTCGGCCTTGGAGACGACCATGGCGCACTTGATGATCGTCGTCCCGGAGTCGACGAGTTCGCGCTCGAACTGGTTGATGACCTCGTACCGCTTCTCCCACTCGGACTTCGGGACGAGGTTGTGCACCCGCACCGGCAGGACGTCCTCGTAGTGCGAACGGTCGAAGATGCCGATCCGTCCGCCCGCGGGGAGTTCCTTGCGGATGCGCCACAGGAAGTCGTGTTCGAGTTCCTCGGGGGTCGGCTTGCCGAAGCCCCGGATCTGCAATCCCTGCGGATCCATCAGGCCGCCGACATGGCGGACCACGCCGCCCTTGCCCGCGGTGTCCATCCCCTGCAGGACCAGCAGCACCGAACGGTGGTCTCCCGCACGGCCGTTGGCGTAGAGGATCTCCTGCAGGTCGGCGAGATCGGCGCCCCGCGACTGCAGCAACGTCTCGCCGGTCTCCTTGTCACCGGAGAAGCCGGGCGTGCTGTCGGGATCGAAATCGGTGATCGGCCCGACCTCGGTGACCCGGAGTGCTTCGGCGGGCGGGGTCGTCCAGCCCGCGCTCTTGGTGTGTTTGCCCACGGGGATGTCCTCTCGTCAGGTGGCCGGTGGGAAGATCGGGCCGCCGCCGAACGCGCCGCGATGCGAGTCCGGTACGGTGCCGTCGTTGTTCGCAAGTCCGTGTCGCGCACCGTATTCCGCGGTGACGACGGTGTGCCCGGAGAGTGTGGGCAGATCGGGGTCGTCGGCGAGGGCGGCGATCACCCGGCCCACGAATTCCGGATCCTCGGCCTTCTGCAGGGAGAAGCCGGCGAACTCGTCGACGCCCAGCGACAACAGGAGTTCGGTGCGAATCAGGCCGAGCCACAAGGAGATCGTGCTCACTCCGGTGCCGGCCAGTTCGTGGCCCATGTCGAAGGACATCTTGTCCAGGGCCGCCTTGCTCATGCCGTACAGCACCGAATGCAAGTGGCCGCGGGAACCGAAGGAGGAGATCGACGCGATCAGCCCGCGTCCGCGCGGCACCATGCTGCGGGCGGCGTGGACCGACGCCACATAGTGTGCGCGCAGGCCGACCTCGATGAGGGTGTCCCAGTCGTCGACGGGACGCTCCCAGAACCGGTCGGAGAATCCGCCGAACCCGCGGGGTGCCGCCCAGGCGTTGTTCACCAGGAGATCGAGCCCGTCGGTCTCGGATTCGATCCGCTCGAAGACCCCCGCAACGGCCTCGTCGTCGGTGTGATCGCAGGCTACCGCGACGGTGCCCTTCGGACCCTCGCCCTTCCGGGAGGTCACGTACACCGTCCAGCCGGCGTCGGCGAGTGCGCGGGCCACGCCCTTGCCGACGCCGCGACTGCCACCGGTCACCAGCGCGGTCCGGCTCATCGTGGGTCCTCCGGGTCGGTCAGCGGTGGTGGCAGCGGCGGCGGATTCGCCATGAACAACTCGGGTGATCCGTTCGCCGCGGCGATCCCGACGATCGCGCTCCACGTCATCATCGTGAGGTAATCGATGAGATCCGTCACGGGAATCGGCCGATCCGCCATCCACCGGTCGACGGATCGCTGGATGCCACCGACGAGCGTGTAGGACCACACCTCCGCGCCCGAACTGTCCGCATCACGTTCGGCCATGCGGTAGACGAGGGTCGCGGTCAGCAGTTGCGCGACGAGTGTCTCGGAATCGGCGGTGGCCTTCGACGACGCGGGTGAACTCGCCAATGCGAACTTGTACAGATTCGGTTCGTCGGCAACGGCATTCACATAGACGCCGATCACGGTCCGGGTCAGGGTGTACTCGTCGGCGGTGTCGGTGATGGCCTCGGTCAGCCGCGGCAGCAGGGTGTTCTCGAAGAAGCGGGTGGCGGTGGCGACGCACAGATCGTTCTTGTCGGTGAAGTACCGGTAGAGCACGGTCTTGGACACGCCGATATGCGCGGCGATCTCGTCCATGCCGACATCGGCGCCGAGTTCGCGGACGGCGTCCATCGTGCCCTGGGTGAGCTCGGCGCGGCGGGCGACCTTGTGTTTTTCCCAGCGCCGGCGGCGGCCGTCGGGTTTGGCGTTGCTGTCGGAGACCGAGTTGAGCACCTGCTCGATCCCACGCGTCACGTTGGCGGCCGCCGATACCGCCGCACGTGCTGCGGCACTCGGGCTCGGTCGATTCGCCATCACCGGACCAGCCTAATGAGTGACAGGCCACATTCAGTGCCCGAGCCCCACGGGCGAGTCCGTCCCGTGCCGCCGTGGTGTGGTCACCGGACCGGTCGACCGGTAAAACTGGTGCAATGGCACCAACAGTCATTTCGGACGCCCCCAACGGAGCGGGGCAGCCCGCCGTGGAACCCCCGCGGCCCTCTCTCGGCTTCGCCGCCGATGGTGCCGGCGATGCGAAGCGCCGCCGCGATCTGCGCAAGATGAAGATCGTCGCCACCGGATTCCTGATCTTCGCCGCGATCGTCTACCTGTTCACGCGCTACCTCGAACATCGCGACGGCGAGGACGTCGCCGCCTGGGTGGGGTACGTGCGGGCCGCCTCGGAGGCGGGGATGGTGGGTGCGCTCGCGGACTGGTTCGCGGTCACCGCGCTGTTCAAACATCCTCTCGGACTACCGATTCCGCACACCGCCCTGATTCGGAAGAAGAAGGACGACATCGGTGATCAGCTCGGCGGGTTCATCGAGGAGAACTTCATGACCCCCGAGGTCATCGAATATCGCGCGACGAGTCTCGAACTGCCCCGGCGGCTGTCGTCGTGGCTGGCCGACCCGGTGAACGCGCCGCGTGTCTCCGACGAGGCCGCCCGCATGATCCAGCTCGCCGCGGAGATGCTGCGCGACGAGGACATCGAGAAACTCATCCAGTACGCCATCAAGTGGGCGGGCGAACCGGAGTGGGCGCAGCCGCTCGGCCGAGTCCTCGAGCAGCTCGTCGCCGAGGACCGGCTCGATCCGGTGTTCCAGCTGGCCTGTGATCGTGCCCACGAGTGGGCGCTGGGCAGCCAGGACATCATCGACCGTGTCGTCGACCAGGACGTCGGGCCGTCGTGGAAACCGAAGTTCGTCAACAACCTGCTGGGCGACAAGATCTATCGCGAACTCGTCGACTTCACCTACAAGGTCAAGACCGACCCCGATCATCAGTTGCGGCGCAACATGCATCAGTTCGTCGAGAAGTTCGCCGACGACCTGCAGCACGACCCGGTGATGATCGCGAAGTTCGAGGAGATCAAACAGGAACTCATCGGCAGCGACGAGGTGTCCGATGCGGCGTCGACCGCGTGGACGACCGGCAAGGCGGTCATCGAGCAGATGCTCACCGACCCCAACAGCACGCTGCGGAACTCGTTGTCGGAGGCGGCCATCAAGCTCGCCGTGCGCATCCGCGACGACCGGCCGCTGCAGGAGAAGATGAACGGATGGGTGGCCCGCGCCGCGCGCCACATCGCGATCAACTACTCGCAGGAGATCATCTCGGTCATCACCGAGACGGTGCGCGGCTGGGATGCCGACGAGACCAGCCGCAAGATCGAACTCCAGGTCGGCCGCGATCTGCAGTTCATCCGCATCAACGGCACGGTCGTCGGCGCGCTCGCCGGTCTGGTGATCTATACGGTGTCGGTGCTGATCTTCGGCTGACCCGGATTCGGCAACGCTGCGGTTAGCGGCCTGCTTGCACTTGCTAGCACTCGTGCGGATACTGGGTGTTGACCGAATGGAGAGTCATGAGCCAGCAGGCGAGTCCAGAACCCGATCCGGAACCGAGTGGTCCGGTCGAGGCGGTGGCCAACGCGGCCCAGGACATCGGTTCCTTCATCCGGTCCCAGCGGGTCGGGGCGCAGGTGTCGCTGCGCCAATTGGCCGAGCGCGCCGGTGTGAGCAATCCGTATCTGAGCCAGATCGAGCGCGGATTGCGGAAACCGTCCGCCGACGTCCTCGCGCAGATCGCCAAGGGCCTGCGACTCTCGGCCGAGGTGCTGTACGTTCGCGCGGGCATCCTGGAGGAACGTCCGGCGAGTCCGGTGCGTGATGCGCTGCTCGCCGACGACTCGATCAGCGAGCGGCAGAAGCAGATGCTGATGGAGATCTACGACTCCTTTCGCAAGGAGAACGCCGAGGCCAAGGAGTGAGAATGCCCGAGAATCCCTTCCCCGCCAATCCGTTGTCGACAGTGGTCGCGCAGGTGACCGCGCTCGTCGTCGAACTGCGCGAGCGCACCGACGCGGCCGGGGAGCAGGCTCAGGCCCGGCTCGCCGAACTGCCCGCCGAGATCGCCGAGATGGTCAACCGGTTCAGCCCCGATGAGCTCCGCAAGGTGGCCGAGGCCTATCTGGCCGTCGCGACCAGCATGCTGAACGCATTGTCCGATCGTGGTGAGGAGGTCGTCGAGAGGCTCCGCGCGCAGCCGATCGTCGGCCTGACCGAGGATGCGCTGGGCACCATCTCGATGCAGACCCGCGCGGTCGGCGAGCGTGCCGTCGCGATCGCCGGACTCACCTCGGACAAGCCGGACGAGGTCGTTCTCCCGCCCGCGAAGAAGACACCGGCGAAGAAGGCGCCTGCACAGAAGGCGCCTGCACAGAAGGCGGCAGCGAAGAAGGCCGCTCCTGTGAAGAAGAGCGCGGCGAAGAAGAGCGCAGCGAAGAAGGCGCCCGCCACGAAGGCACCCGCCGCCAAGAAAGCAGCGGCGAAGAAGGCAGCCCCCACGAAGGCAGCGGCGAAGAAGGCGCCCGCCAAGAAAACAACGGCAACCGCGGCGACGAAGACCCCCGCGAAGAAGGCCGCTGCACAGAAGGCGTCCGCGAAAAAGGCGGCCCCCAAGAAGGCAGCACCGAAGAAGGCCTGAGCCGTCTCGTCCGCCCGACGACCGAACCACTGGAGTGAACAACACCATGAACTTCTTCAACGGCATGGCCTATGCGCAGAGCATGATCCTGCTGATCATCACACTGGTCGCCGGTGTGGCCTCGGCGGTCGCGCTGATCCACGCCGCGATGCAGCGCAAGGACGCGTTCCCCGCCGTGGACCGCCAGAGCAAGGTCATCTGGGTGTCGATCCTCGCCGCCTCGACCCTGGTCATCTGGGTCTTCGGTGCCGTCAGCCTGCTCGGCCTGATCGGTGTCGTCGCGATGCTCGTCTACATCGTGGACGTCCGTAAGCGTGTCGACGAGATCCAGGGACGGTCCTGGTTCAAGAAGGTCTGACGGCCGGGGTCCGGCGTGTAGATCGTGCGACTGAATAGACTGACGTGGTGGCGGAGTATCGGATCAATGACCTGGCCGAGGCATCGGGGGTCAGCGTGCGCAACATCCGGGTCTATCAGGATCGCGGGTTGTTGCCGTCACCGACGATCCGGGGACGCACTGGCTGGTACTCCGAGAAGCACCTCGTCCGGCTCAACCTGATCTCCCGCATGCTGGAGCGCGGCTACACCTTCGCCACCATCAGCGAGCTGCTGCAGGCCGCTCATCACGGCATGCGCGTCGAGCAGGTCCTCCGCGGTGCGCCGCGCGGCGGTCGTTTCCGCAACTTCAAGCGGGCCGCGACCATCACGATGACCGAGCTGCGCAAGACGCTCAACGCCTCCGATCGCTCCATCGCGCTCAGCCAGAAACTCGGGCTGCTCGCGAAGGACGGCGCCCACTACGCGATCCGCAACCCGGAACTCCTCGAGGGGGCCGAGGCGCTGGTGAAGAACGGCATCGACATCGATGTGCTGCTCGACCGCTGGGTGCGGGTGCAGGGCGACCTCGAGGATGTCGCGAAGAGCTTCGTCTCGATCATCACCGACACCTACTTCGACGAGAACCTCCCGGATCTCGGCGAGGAAGGGGTCAGCCGGATCGCCGAACTGATCGCGACCGTCCGGCCCATGGCGCACGAGATCGTCGAGTCGACGTTCCGGAAGGCGCTCGACCGGGAGATCTCGCAGGCCATCGGGGAGGCCAGCACCTACTTCGAGGCGGCACCCGACGGTGACGCCGACCAGCCGTCCGTGCCCGACCGCGTGGACTGACCGAACACCAACCAACCGCATATCGTCCCGCCGACCGCACCGTCGGCGGAAACACTCCAGGGGGATCGATGAACAAGCGCAGAGCTCTGCTCACCGCCGCGGGCGCCGTCGTGGGCGCCGGCGCCGGAGCGGCGGCCATCGGCTTCGGCACCATCGTCGGACGCATGGCATATGACGCCTTCCGCGCCGAGCGTGCTGTCGACGACGGGCCCGACGATCTGCTGGCCACACCCGCCAAGGCGCCGACGCGCCAGGAGGTCGTCACCGACGACGGCACCCGGCTCAATGTGGAGGCCTACGGTCCGGCGATCGAGGACACCGACGGCGACATCCTCGTCCTCGTGCACGGCTGGACGTGCAACACGACCTTCTGGAACCCGCAGATCAATCACTTCGCGGGCGACCGTCCGGTCGTCGCCTACGACCAGCGCGGCCACGGCCGCAGCGAACTCGGCCGGATGCGTCCGACCGTCGCGATGCTCGGTCGCGATCTCAACGCGGTGCTCACCGCGATGATCCCGGCGGGCCGCCGCGCCGTGCTCGTCGGCCACAGCATGGGCGGCATGACGATCATGTCGTGGGCCGCGCAGTACCCCGAGCGCGTGTCACAGGTCGTCTCGCAGGTGGTGCTGACCTCGACCGCAGCGCAGGCCGTGGTGCAGAACCACGGGCTGGTCCCGGCGAATCTGCCGCGCTACACCAAGCCGTTCGAACAGTCGCTCAGCCGGATGATCATGGGCACGCCGCTGCCGATGCGGCACTCCGCGGCCGGTTCGGTGCTGGCCCACCACTTCACGCTCGGGCCGCACGCCCGCAAGGCGCACGTGGATTTCGTCGACGGCATGATCATCAGCTGCGCGCCGCGCGCTCGTGCGGGCTGGGGTTCGGCCATGGGCAAACTCGATGTGCTCGCCGGCCTCGAAGCGCTCGACGTGCCGACCTCGGTCGTGGTGGGCAGCGACGACCGGCTCACGCCGCCGAAGCACTCCACGCGGATGGCCGAGGTCCTGGAGGGCACCGGGCAGCTGCGCGAATTCGTGACCTACCCGGGCATGGGACACATGGTCACCATCGAGGCGGACACCGAATACAACGCCCTGCTCGAGAAGCTGCTCGACTAGAGCGAGCAGTTCACCAGCACGGGTTCGGGGTGGAGTTCCACCCCGAACGCCTGATGCACGCCGTCCCGGACGTCGCGGGCCAGCCCGAGTAGTTCGTCGGTGCTGGCGTCGCCCCGATTCGTCAGTGCCAGAGTGTGTTTCGTGGACAACCGGACCGGAGACCCCGGTCCGGGATAGCCACGGGCGAATCCCGCGCGTTCGATCAGCCAGCCCGCGGACAGCTTCGTGCCGGGCGCACCGGCCACCGGGTACGTGGGCACGGTGATGTCGGCGCCCACCCGGTTGCGGATGCGGGACAGGATCGCGGGGGCGTCGTCGTCGGCGATGACGGGATTGGTGAAAAACGAACCGGCACTCCAGGTGTCGTGATCGTCGGGGTCGAGGACCATGCCCTTGCCACGGCGCAGTGACAGGACCTGCGCGCGTACCGCGTTCGCGTCGGCGCGATCACCGGGCGACACCCCCAGGGCGGAGGCGAGTTCGCCATAGCGCAGTGGCCGGCTACGCAGATCGGGGTTGAGTACGAACGAGACCGCGATTACCACCTCGTCGTCGCGATGTTTGAGCCTGCTGGTGCGGTACCCGAGTTCGAGGTCGTCGGGGGACACCCAGCGCAGGGCGCCCGTCCGGCGGTCGAGGAGCCGCACCCCGCGCAGTACGTCGGCGACCTCGACGCCGTAGGCGCCGACATTCTGGATCGGGGTGGCGCCGGCCGAGCCCGGGATCCCCGAAAGGCATTCCAGGCCACCGAATCCCGCGTCGAGGGTCGCGGCGACGAGGTCGTCCCAGCCCACGCCCGCGTCCGCGGTGACGGTCGGCAGGCCGGTGTCGTCGTCGTGGCCGAAACCGACTCCGGAACTCTCGATCACCACCGCGGTGCCGTCGAATCCCTCGTCGGCGATCACCAGATTCGATCCGCCCGCGATGAGCAGCGTCGGCTCGCCCGCGCGGTCCAGATCGGCGAGAGTGGAGACTAGGCCGGTGGTGTCCGGACACCGCACGATCGCATGTGCCGGACCGCCGAGCCGGAGCGTGGTCAAGCGCGAGAGCAGCGGTGCGGTGGTCACCGGGCCAACGGTAGTCGGCAGCCGGTAACCTCATGCGCATGGCCAGCAAGATGGAACACACAGTGTCCTATCCGTTCTCGGTACAGCGACTGTGGGAGGTGCTCTCGACCGAGCAGTACTGGCACGATCTGCTGCAGGCGATCAACTCCAGCCACGGCAAACTCCGGTCCTTCGAGGCGAGTGGCACCACCGTCACCGTCGACCTCGAACAGGGGGTGCCCGCCGAGAAGCTGCCGTCCATCGTGACCAAGGTGCGTCCCGGCGATCTCGAGATCCCGCGGCGCAGCACCTTCACCCTCGACGGGGACCGGATCACCGGTGTCATCACGGCGACGGTGAGCGGCGCCCCCGCGAAGGTCGACGGGACCCTCGACGCATCCGGCGACCCGGCATCGGCCACCTACACCGCGAAGGCCGACGTCAGCATCCCGTTCGTCGGCGGCAAGATCGAACAGGCCATCCTCGACCAGCTCGTCGAACTGCTCGACGCCGAGCACGACGAGACCGTGACCTGGGAAGCCGCCCACCGCTGAGGCGTTGGAGCCCGGTCGCGGCACGCCGTGACTTGGGTGCGCCCTTCGTCCTCACGTAGGGTGATTCGTCATGGCACGACGGCTCAGCTATTCGGCGCGCTTCACCGAACCGGTGGAGAAGCTCTATCAGGCACAGCGCTCCCGGCAGTACTGGGACGACATGATGGCGGGATTCCAGATGATCTCGCCGCACTGCGAGGTCGCCGAATTCGAATCGAATGACGAGAAGGGCATGCGGGTCGTCCTCAAGCAGACGATCGGCCGCGACCAGCTCCCGCCACTCGCCCAGACGGTCCTGATGAAGGACATGATCATCACGCGGGTCGAGTCCTTCGGACCGTTCGACCCCAGCAACACCACGGGCGACTACACCGCGTCCATCCCCGCGGGACCGGGCAGCCTGCACGGCAAGCAGGAACTGTTTCCCACCGAGACCGGCTGCACCATCCGCAAGACCACCGAGGTGAAGGTCTTCATCCCGTTCGTCGCGGGCAAACTCGAGCAGCTCATGCTGGTCAATCTCGTCGACCTGTTCCGCGCCGAGGCCGCCTACGCAGACGACTGGGTCAAGAAGAACATGTGACCCGGCGCGATCCCGGCAGCGCAGGCGGATCGATCCCCCGGGGTCGGATCACCCGCGGCACCACCAACCTCAACCGGCTGCGTCGTGTCGATCGGTGGATGACCGCCCATTCCGGGATACGCGCGGCACTGGGCTCGGTCGCCGAACCACTGGTCGTCGACCTCGGGTACGGCGCGCGCCCCGACACCACCCTGGAGATGGCCTCCCGGCTGCGCACCGTCGCACCGGAGGTCGCCGTGACCGGTCTGGAAATCGATCCCGATCGGATCGTCCCGGATCGCGACGGTGTGCACTTCGCCCTCGGCGGTTTCGAACTCGCGGGACTGCGACCGCACCTGGTGCGTGCGTTCAATGTGTTGCGTCAGTACGACGAGACCGAGGTCCACGACGCCTGGGCGCGCATGCGGTCGGCACTCGCACCCGGCGGTCTGATCGTCGAGGGCACCTGCGACGAGATAGGTCGTCGATGCTGCTGGGTCCTCCTCGACGCCGACGGTCCGCGCACCCTGACACTGTGCTGGGCCCCCACACACGCCGAACGGCCGTCGGACCTCGCCGAGCGGCTGCCCAAGGCGCTCATCCACCGGAACGTGCCGGGTGAACGCGTCCACGATCTGCTGACGCTGGCCGATCGCTGCTGGGACGTCGCCGCGGGCCACGCGACCTTCGGTCCGCGCGTGCGCTGGCGGCAAACCCTCGCCCTGCTGCGGGAGGCGGGGGTGCCGTGCGACGTGCCGCGCGGCCGGAGCGTCGACAATCTGCTGACCGTGCCGTGGTCGGTGGTGGCACCGGGCTGACCGCGTCCGTCCGGCGGTACCCGATGACTACGCTGGTGCCATGCGAAATGCCCCGCTCCGGCTCGCCATGGCGCAGATCAACTCGGGTACCGATCCGGCCGCGAACGCCGCACTCGTCGACGCCACGGTCGCCGACGCGGCGGCCGAGGGTGCCGAACTGGTGGTGTTCCCGGAGGCCATGATGTGCCGCTTCGGCGTGCCCCTGGGGCCGATCGCCGAACCGCTCGACGGCCCCTGGGCCGACAAGGTGACCGACACCGCGGTCCGGCACGGGGTCACCGTGATCGCGGGCATGTTCACTCCGGATGCCGACCGCGTGCGCAACACACTGCTCATCGCGCTGCCGGACGGGACGCGTCGCTCCTACGACAAGATCCATCTCTACGACGCCTTCGGGTTCACCGAGTCGTCGACCGTGTCACCGGGCGGCGAGCCCGTCGTCGTCGACGTCGGCGGGCTGACCGTCGGCGTGGCCACCTGCTACGACATCCGGTTCCCGGCCCTGTTCACCGAGCTCGCCCGGCGCGGCGCGGAACTGATCGTGGTACCCGCATCCTGGGGGGCGGGTCCGGGCAAGGTGCGGCAGTGGGAGGTCCTCGCGGCCGCCCGCGCACTCGACGCGACCGCGTACGTCGCGGCCGTCGGACAGGCTCGTCCCGGCGATCCGGAGCTGCTCACGGCGAAGGCCCCGACCGGCGTAGGGCACAGTCAACTCACAGATCCCTTCGGTACCGTGGTCGCCGCATATGACGCCGACGCCCACGTCGCCGTCCACGAGATCGACCCGGACACCGTGGTCGACGCTCGCACGGCCCTGGCCGTGCTCGACAACCAACGGCCCATCCCGCAGGCCCCGCGCGACCGGGCCGCGACGCCGAACTGAGGACCGCCATGACCGACCGCGACAACCCCGGCGAACAGACGCCGGGTCCCGACGATCACGCGGAGACCAGCCGTATCGAGTCGTCGCCGACCGATCCCGGCCCGCGCGCCTATTCGCAGGCCGGTCCCGGCCCCGATGCCGGGCGACCGCCGACCAAGCAGTTCGAGGACCCGGGGGCCACGACCGGGCTGCCGCCCGCCGGTGGCCCGATGCCCGACGACTTCACCCCGATCCCGCCGCAGCGTGACGTCGTCTCCACCTCCCCGTCCCGGCGCGGGCGGGGCCGGATGCTCGCCGGCATCGCGCTGGCCTCCGTCCTCGTGCTGGTGATCGCCGCGGTGGGCAGCGAGCTGTACTTCCGCAACAAGACCAAGGACTGCATGCAGGATGCGTTCACCAGCCTGACCGGTGCGCCCGCGACGGTGTCACTCAGCAGCAAGCCGATGCTGCTGCAGCGCATCAGCGGTGAGGTGCCCTACGTCCAGGTCGACACCGACGACTCGGGCAGCGAGAACATCCGCCTGCACGCCCGCGCGGACGGCATCACCGATCTCGGTGACAACCCCACCGTCCGTCAGCTCGTCGGTTCCGGTTCCGCGCCGTTCCAGCGGGTCGTCGCGATGAGCAAGGACGCGATGGCCAACGGATCGCAGGAGCAGACGGACCCGTCGAACCAGGGCGAGGGCGGATTCCTCTCCGGTCTCGCGCAGGGCGCCACGATCGAGTCCGTCACCGGCGACGCCGGTGCGGGGACAATCAAGGTCGACACCACCGTGCAGGTCGCGATCCTGCCGGTGCCGGTGACGACCACGATCAAACCGGTTCTCGACAACGGCAAGGTGCGTTTCGAGGTCGTCGAGGCCCGGGCCTTCGTCCTCGGACTGCCCAAGGACTACGCGCAGACGGTCGTCGACGACGTGAGCACGACCATGTTCGGGAACCTGCTCGACGAGGTGACCGTTACCGATTTGAAGGTCACCGACAGCGGCGTCGACTTCGCGTTCACCGGAACCGATGTCACCGTGGGCAATCAGTTGGGCAACAGCTCACAGTGCTCGGGTCTCTAAGTTCCGGACTCTGAGTCCCGGTCTCTGACCGAACCGGCCGGAATCCACACATGGAGGCACGGCCGATCGGGTCGGTACGCTCGGTGATGTCCGATTCGTCTGTTCGGAGGACAGCATGGAAACCCTGCTCCTGATCGCTCTCGTCGTGGTGGTCGTCGTCGGCATCGTCGTGGTGTCGCAGCGACGGACCGGTGCGTCCACCGCCCGCTCACTCGACGACGCTAAGGCCGATGCCCGGCAGGCGATCGAGCGCCTCGGCGGCCAGGTCTTCATGCTCGTCGGCGACGATGCCGCGTCGAAGCAGGCCCTCGCCGATGCGGGCGAGCGGTACAACGCCGCGGGTTCGCAGATCGAGCAGGCCACCTCACCCGCGCAGGCCCGTCTCGCCAAGCAGACGGCCCTCGAAGGCCTGTACTACGTGCGAGCCGCACGGGCCGCGATGAATCTCGATCCGGGCCCGCCCATTCCGGAGCTCGACGGACAGAAGAGTGCGGGCGCCGTCACCGAGGACCGGACCGTGGACTTCGAGGGCCGGCAGGTCGAGGCATCGCCGAATCCCTCGCAGCGCACCCCGAACTACTACCCGGGCGGCCGCGTCGCCGGACGACCCGTCCCGGCGGGCTGGTACTCGGAACCGTGGTGGAAGCCCGCGCTCGTGGGCGGCGCCTGGGGTCTCGGTTCGGCCCTGCTGTTCACGTCGCTGTTCTCCGGCATGCACGGTGTGGGCTATGACGCCAACGCCTTCGAGAGCGGTGCGGGCGACGGTTCCGACATGGGCGCCATCGACGGTGGCGGCGATGGCGGTGACTTCGGGGGCGACGGCGGCGGCGACCTCGGTGGCGGTGACTTCGGTGGCGATGGCGGCGGCGACTGGGGCGGCGGAGACTTCGGTGGTAGCGATTTCGGGGGCGGCGATTTCGGCGGGTTCGACTTCTGAGTCGACCCGCGATGCCACGCGCTAGTTGAACACGCCCTAGTTGAAGATGACCGTCTTGCGTCCGTGGACCAGGACCCGATCCTCCAGATGCCAGCGAAGACCACGTGAGAGCACCAGGGTCTCGATGTCGCGTCCCTGACGGACCATGTCCCCGACGGTGTCGCCGTGATCGATGCGGATCACGTCCTGCTCGATGATCGGTCCGGCATCCAGATCGGCGGTCACGTAATGGCAGGTCGCCCCGATCAGTTTCACCCCGCGCGCGAAGGCCTGATGGTAGGGACGCGCACCGACGAAGCTCGGCAGGAAGCTGTGGTGGATATTCAGCGCCCGCCCCGCCCACGCCTCGCACAGGCGCGGCGGCAGGATCTGCATGAACCGGGCCAGCACGATCGCATCGGGCGCATAACCGTCGACGATCCGGGCGATCTCGTCGAAGGCCTCGTCCTTGGCCTGCTCGCGGTCGGCCGCATCACCGGTGCCCGCCGCCGGAAACGGCACATGGTGGAACGGCACACCGAAGCGTTCGGACAGCTCCTGCAGATCGCGATGGTTGCCGATCACCGCGGACACCGTCGCGGGCAGCTCCCCGCGATGCGCCCGTCCCAGCAGATCGACGAGGCAGTGGCTCTCCTTGCTCACCAGCAGGACCGCGGACTTCGGGCGCCCGGTATCGGTGAGCTGCCACTCGGTCTCCGGACCCAGTTCGGCCGCGACCTCGGCGGCGAACCGGGCATGGAGTTCGTCGAATCCCATGGCCACCGAATCCGCGCGCACGGTCTGGCGGGTGAAGAACCAGCCGGTCTCGTCGTCGGAGTGATACGCGGCCTCGACGATCCAGCCGCCGACCTCCGCGAGGAAACCCGAGATCCGGGCCACGATGCCCATGCGGTCGGGGCAGCCGAGAGTCAGGACATAACGCCGGTCGGACTGCTCGCTCGCCGCGGGAGGCGGTGTCGTCTGTGATGCCACGGACTTCAGTGTGCCAAGCTCGTGCATGTGAGCATCACGCACCTGACCCGTCGCGACGTGGCGGCCATCATCGACCACACCCTGCTCAAGCCCGAGGCCACCCGCGCCGACGCCGAGGCGACCATCGCCGAGGCGGCCGATCTCGGCGTCTACGCGGTGTGTCTGTCACCGTCGATGCTGCCCATCGACACCGGTGCGCAGAAGACGTGTGTCGTGGCCGGATTCCCGTCCGGTAAGCATCATTCGCTGGTGAAGGCCTCCGAGGCGCGGCTCGCCGTGGACAGCGGCGCCGACGAGGTGGACATGGTCATCGACATCGGGGCCGCCGTCGACGGCCGGTTCGACGAGGTCTTCGCCGACGTCCTGGTGGTGCGCGAGGCCGTCGGCCCCGAGACCGTGCTGAAGGTGATCATCGAATCCGCGGCGCTGCTCGACCTCGCCGGCCCGGACACCGTCACCGAGGTGTCCACCCGCGCAGCCCAGGCCGGGGCGTCGATCGTGAAGACCTCCACCGGTTTTCATCCCGCCGGCGGTGCGAGCGTCGAAGCGGTCCGGCTCATGCGTGCCGCCGTCCCCGCGAACATCGGCATCAAGGCCTCCGGTGGCATCCGCACCGCCGAGTTCGCCGCCGAACTCATCGACGCCGGTGCCACCCGCCTAGGATTGTCGGCGTCACGCGCTGTGCTCGACGGCTTCCCCGACAGCTGAGGCGCCCGCCCGGCGCGCATCCTCGGCCACCAGGTCGGCGTTGATGGCCGCGCCGGCCATCACACCCGCGCCCATCGACACCGACACCATCGCCGACAGATCTGCGGCATTGCCCGCCGCCCACACGCCGGGGAGGTCGGTCTGTCCGCGCTCGCCGGTGGCGATGAAGGCACCGAAGGGATGGTCGGTCGGCGTGCCACCGAGTTGTGTGTAGAGGTCGGCGCGGGAGGTGAACCGCGGCGCCACCACCAGGGCGTCGACGGCGAGCTCCGATCCGTCGGCGAGGGTGGCGACCGGTGCGCCGTCGCGATCGTCCACGCGCGTCACCGGTCCGTCGACGATCCGCACGTTCAGTGCGGCAAGCTGCGCCGCCTCGTCCGCCGACGGCGCGGGCATGTCGTGCGCGATGATCGTCACGTCGTCGCTGAGCTGACGGAACATCAGCGCCTGATGGATCGACATCGGACCGGTGGCGAGTACGCCGACGCGTTGCCCGCGCACTTCGTAGCCGTGACAGTACGGGCAGTGCAGCACGGTCGATCCCCACAGCGCGTCGATTCCGGGGATGTCCGGCAGTTCGTCGACGAGTCCCGACGCCAGCAGCAGCCGGCGCGCCATCACCGTTGTGCGGATGGCACTTTCGGTGCCGGTCGCCTCGACGACGAAGTGCCCGTCGGCATCGCGCCGCACATCCGTGACCGTCGCGGCCCGGATGTCGGCGCCGTAACCGCTCGCCTCGGACCTGCCGCGGGCGAGCAATTCGGGCGGGGCGATGCCCTCGTTGCCGAGAAGGTTATGGGCACCGGCCGCGGGCGCGTTGCGCGGGGATCCGGCGTCGAAGACCACCACGGAACGCAGTGATCTGGCGAGAGTTGTTGCGGCACTGAGTCCTGCGGCGCCGCCGCCGACGATGGCGACGTCGAATATCTCGGGAGTGATCGGTGAATCGGGTGTGGATTGCATGATGTTCGATCCTTCGGTGTCGTCGGCGGCGGTCGGTCTCGGGATGGTCGGTATTCGGGCCGGGCGGGTTGTCAGTCGCGGCGTGCGAGCCAGGCGGTCCGTCGTGCGCGCACGGACAGATCCGTTCTGTGCAGCACACGTGCCGGGTCGTCGGAGAGCAGGCGGTCGAGGTGCGCGCGGTCGGCTGCCGTGAGCGCCTCGCCGAGTCCGGAACGCATGCGGCCCAACAGCAGTCGGGCGTAGTGGGCGGTTCCGGCGGGCGGATCGTGGAGGTCGACGTCGATCGGCCACGATGTGACGTCGGTGAACCCGGCCGCGGTGAGGTGATCCGTCCAGTCCGGGTAGTGGTTCCAGCCCCGCGCCACCGCGGCCGCCAGCACGCGGTCCTCGAGGGCACCGTCCACGGTGCCGACGGGCAGGAACGCGGGCAGCCGATCGATCTCGACGACCGCGAGCGCGCCGCCCGGGATCAGCGCCGACCGGATGGACCGGAGGAGGGTGTCCGGATCGGCCACGTGATGGAGCGACGACGATGCCCAGGCGAGGTCGATGCCGTGCAGTTCGTCGGGCAGCGGATCGTCGAGGTCGGCGACCATCGTGCGGATGCGGCCGTCCAGGCCCGCGTTGGTTGCCGCCTCGGTGATCCGGTCGAGCATGCCCGGGTCGGAGTCCACCGCGATGACCTCGGCATCACCGAACCGTCGGGCGAGCGCGATGGTCCCGGCGCCGGTGCCTGCGCCCAGGTCGGCGATCCGGGACGGCGCCGCCGCGATCGCGGCGAGCCGGTCCGGTACGTCGGTGAGGTAGCGGCCGTTGATCCGTGCGTCGAGGTCGAGCACCTCGGCCACGCCGGAGTCGTGCTCTCCGTGGTGATGGACGTGCTGGGGGTGTTCGTGCGGCATGTTCTCGACGGTAGCGGTGGCGTGCGTGATGCGCATACTCTCTTGCGTATGGAGCAAGAACTGGATGCGGTGGTCCGGCAACGAATCCGCGGCATGCGCCTGGCGCGTGGCTGGACGCTCGACGCGCTCGCGGCGCGCTGTTACCTGAGTCCCTCCACGTTGAGCCGGATCGAGACGGGGCATCGCCGGGTGGCGCTCGACCAGTTGGTTCCCATCGCCCGCGCACTCGGCACCACCCTGGATCAGCTGGTGGAACCGGCGAATGACGAGGACGTCGTGATCCGGCCGGAGCCGCACGCCGATGCCGGACTCACCATGTGGAAGCTGTCACGGACCGGTACGCCGGGTGGCGTGACCGTCGCGAAGATGCGTGTGACCTCCGAACACGTCGTCGATCCGGCGAACCTGCGGGTGCATCCGGGCCGCGAATGGTTCACGGTCATCGCCGGAACGGTGCGGCTCTACCTGGGCGAACGGATCATCGAGGTGCCGACCGGTCAGGCCGCCGAATTCTCGACGATGATCCCGCACGGAATCGCGGCGGTCGGCGATGCCGCGGAGATGGTGTCGATCTTCGATCACGAGGGCGAGCGGGCGCATCTGCCCGGATGAGGGTTCGGCCGCGGATGTGGAGTCTGAAGGTGCGTAGTCTGAAACGGTCATGTCCAACAATCCGTATCTGACTCGTCGTTCGCTCCTGGCCGCCGCAGGTGTCGGGGCCGTCGGTGTCGCAGTCGCCGCCTGCAGCACCGATTCGGACTCGGGATCGTCGAAGCCCAAGGGCCCTGACGCCCGGGTCACCTTCACCCCGGATCCGCAGGCTCCCGACGCCCCGAATCCCACGGCCGAATTCTCGGTGCATGCCGAGAACGGCGTACTCAACCCGGATGTCGCGTTGGTCAACGCGAAGGGCACGGTCGTCAAGGGACAGATGTCCGACGACCGCACGACGTTCACCGTGTCCGAACCGCTGGGCTACGGCACCGAGTACACGTGGCGTGGCAGCGCGGTCGGCGCCGACCGGAAGCCCGTCCCGGTGAACGCCACGTTCACCACGCTGGCGCCGCAGTCGACGCTGAGCGCCGTCGTGAATGTCGGTGACGGGCAGGAAGTGGGCATCGCCGCACCGATCATCCTGAAGTTCGACGGCACGGTCGAGGACAAGGCGGCCGTCGAGAAGGCGCTCACCGTCACGACGAAGCCGGAGACCGAGGGCAGCTGGGCCTGGCTGGGCGAGGACAACGGTTCGCGCGTGCACTGGCGGCCGAAGGAGTACTTCGCACCCGGCACCACCGTGCACATGGACGCCAAGCTCTACGGCCTCGACATGGGGGCGGGTGCCTACGGCGGCGCCGACATGACCGTGGATTTCCGGATCGGTCGCTCGCAGATCGTCAAGGCGGAGAACGCGTCTCACCAGATCGTCGTGGTCCGCGACGGCGGCGTGCTGATGACGCTGCCCTGCAGTTATGGCGGCGGCGACCTGGACCGCAACGTGACGCGGTCGGGTATCCACGTGGTGACCGAGAAATATGAGGACTTCTACATGAGCAATCCGGCGGCCGGATATTTCAACATCCGGGAACGCTGGGCGGTCCGCATCTCCAATAACGGCGAGTTCATTCACGCGAACCCGGAAACCCTTGGGGTGCAGGGGGCGTCGAATGTCACCAACGGTTGCATCAACCTGTCGCTGGAGAATGCGCAGCGGTATTACGAGTCCGCGATCTATGGCGACCCGGTGGAGGTGACCGGCACGCGCATCGCCATGTCGGAGGCCGACGGCGACATCTTCGACTGGGCCATCGACTGGGACACGTGGAAGGGGATGTCGGCGCTCAACGGTGAGGTGACCGAGAAGAATGCTCCGGCCACGCCGTCGGATGCGCCGCTGCCCCAGTCGAATGCACCCCAGTCGGATGCACCCCGGTCGGGTGCGCCGCGGCCGACTGGTTAACCCGTCCGGATGTTGCGGCGGGCCGAGGCCTGATCGCGCGGCTTGAGCACGATCTGATCCAGGTTGACGTGCGGCGGTCGGCTCGCGACGAAGCCGATGACCTCGGCGACGTCGTCGGCGGTCAGCGGTGTCACGCCCTGGTAGACGGCGTCGGCGCGTTCCTGATCTCCGTCGAAACGGACGAGGGAGAAGTCGGTTTCGACCATTCCGGGTGCGATCTCGGTGAGCCGCACAGGTTTTCCGATCAGTTCGAGACGAAGTGTGCGGTGCAGGACGGCCTGGGCGTGTTTCGCCGACGTGTAGCCGGCGCCGTTGTCGTAGGGTTCGATGGCCGCGATCGACGTGATGGTGACGATCAGGCCGTCGCCGGATGAAATCAGCGCGGGTAAAAGTGCCTTGGTGAGGCGGAGGGTCCCGATCACGTTGGTTTCCCACATCCACCGCCAGTCGTCCTCGTCGGCGGTGGCGACGGGGTCGAGTCCCTTGGCGCCGCCCGCGTTGTTCACGAGGACGTGGACCTGTTCGAGACCGTCGACGAAGGCCGCGACGGATGCCTTGTCGGTGACGTCGAGTTGCCGTCCCTCACCGCCGATTTCGTCGGCAAGTGCGCTGATCCGGTCCATGCGGCGCGCACCGATGATCACGTGATAGCCCTGCGCGGCTAGTTGCCGGGCGGTGGCCGCCCCGATCCCGGAGCTGGCCCCGGTGACGACGGCGACCTTCTTCTCGCCGGCGTCGGGAGTGGTGGTGGATGCGCTGTGTAAGGGAGTAGTGCCGTCGTCCATACGGACACCATAGTCTCGCGATAGATTCGAGACATGTCGCTGTCCGGAGTGGTGCCCGCCGCCTTGCAGGTCGGATCCACCCCGGCCGCCGCGGTGCTGCACGCGGTGCGTGTGGGTGCCCCGATCGTCCGCGATCAGGTCGTCGCCGCGACGGGGTTGTCGCCTGCGACGGTCAATCGGCAGGTGAATCAGCTTGTGGGGCTGGAGTTGCTGGTCGAGCGCCCGGATCTGGTGGATCCGGGCGGGATCGGCCGCCCGAAGCATCCGCTGACCCTGGATCGCGACAAACTGTGCGTGGCCGGGATGCACATCGGTGCGCGGCGCACGTTGCTGTCGATCGCGGATCTGGGTGGGCGTGCGCTCTACAGTCACGCGGTGCTCACGCCACGGGACGGCGCCGAGGTCGCCGATCTGTGTCACCAATTGCGTGATCTCGCAGCCCGTTTCAGTGGCCGGCGGCTGTTGTGGGCGGGTGTGGCGTCGGGCGGGATCGTCGACGCGACGACCGGCTGCATCGATCATCCGGTGCTGGGCTGGCAGCGCATTCCGGTGGGGCTGATGCTCGCCGACGATCTGGGTGTCCCGGTCTCGGTGTGTGAACATGTGCAGGCGATGGCGGCCGCGGAATTGTTGTTCGCCCAGTTGCGTGATCTCGACGGAACCGCCCTGTTCTTCTATGCCCGGGAGACGGTGGGTATGGCGATGTCGATCGACGGCAAGGTGCATATGCCGCATCGGGGGGCGGGAAGTATCGCGCATCTGCCGGTGGAGGCGCCGCATCTCGCTCCGGGCGGTCCGACGACCCTGCAGGAGGTGATCGGAAGTTCGGCCACCGATGCCGCCGCCGATCGTCTGGGTCTTCCGGTGGATGATGCGGCGATCCTGACCGAACGCGCGGACGTGCTCGGCGTCGCCGTCGCGATGATGCGTGATGTGATCAACCCGGACACCATCGTGGTGGCGGGGGATGCGTTTGCCGCCCATCCTCGCGGCTTGGCGCCGGTGCAGGCCGCTTTCGATGCGGCGACCACGAACCGGTCGCCGCTCGAGCTCAGTCCGTCGCGATTCGGGGTGCGGGTCCAGGAGGGTGCGGCGATCGTGGTCGCACTCAGTTCTATTTACGCCGATCCGGTCGCGGCGGTCCGCTAGGAAGCCGGCCGTTCTCATCATCCGGTGCTGCCGATCTCGATCCGCTGGATGTCCCAGCCGGCGGCGAGGATGCGTTGTCGCCGTTGCTCATCCAGGCCGATGACGGTCGATGGGTCGGGTGGTCGTTTTCGCCGCTCGACGAGTTCGTCGACGAGGTGGATGTGGTTGGTCTGCGGTTTGTCGGGTAGAACTCCCTTATTGGTGTTGCATCTCCAGCCGTAGCGTCCGCGGTCGGGTCCGGTGCGGATCTTGATGGTCGACAGTTGTCCCGATTTGTGGCCGACGAGTCGGTTGTGTGGCGGGCACGCCGGAGCCATTGCGTTGGCGTCGGTGGTGCCGCCGTCGGTCCAATCCTGTTCGGCGTGATGCATTTCGGTGTGGGAGAACGGTCGCGGACACCCCGGCACCGAACACCCGCCGTACTGGACGAAACTCATGAACCTCTGGGCCTGATTCGCCAACCGTTTGGCTCGCCCCAGATACAACGGTTCATTGGTGTGATCGGCGAACACCGCCAAATACATCTGGGCGTCGGCCGCCAGCTTGATCACATCACCGATGGGCAGATCGGCGCCGGTGGTGGTGTGGCCCAGACCCGCCCGCTCCCGCAGTTCGGATTCGGTGATCTTGATGATCAGATGTGGTGGTAGTCCCCGATGGCTCTTGCCGAGGACACCACCATCCAACGCGCAGCGCAGTAGGGCTTTGAACGCGTCGTGCTGGCGTTCGGCCTCGCTGCGTGAATCCCGTTGTGCCGCTTCCTTCACCTGCTCCGGATCAGCCTCGTCGACATGCCCCACCAGCGACTGCTCGTCGTCGGGATTGTTCATGCCCAGCGCGGCCCACGCGGCCATCACCACATCGAGCATCGCTCGGGTTTCAGGGTCGAGATAGCCATAGATTTTCGACATCTGCTGCGAGTCCGCGTCGAGCACCGACAACCTGCGCCGACGTTTCCGATCCCGCTCATCACTCAAAGAGCCGTCCGGATCCAAGTGCGCGAGAATCCGCGCACCGACCTGCCGAATACCTTTCGGCGTCAACTCTCGTGCATATTCGGCAAGCGTCGACTCCGCAGCTTGCCGGTCCTCGACCGACACCGCCGCCGGCAACTTTTTCATCACATCCAGCACCGCACCGACATGATCGGGATTGATCGCGCCCTCGGCCAAAGCGGTTGCAGTGTCGGGGCATTCGGGTTCTTTCAGCTCCCCCTGCAAGGTGTAGGTGGGCATCAACGCCCCCATCGCATCCATACGACGGCGAAAATCAGTGATGCGTAGGCGCGTAACCATGAAGTCCTGCACCGAACGACAGC
>NZ_JCAHRL010000009.1:0-170203 GCF_059427765.1 Gordonia sp. B8661-1 | reverse complement strand
GATCATCAACACAGCCGCCTCAGCGGCATGACACCGACACTGTCACCCGATCGTGCAGCAGTCCCGATCGACTACGACGACGCGCTGCCCGTCCGCCTCACCCGCGACTTCCTCGCCGACCCGAGCCGCTACCTTCGTCACCTGCTGCCGTGACTCGGCGCTCCCGCTCACCCATTCCGTTCCCGCGCGGGTTGTACCCCTGAGCGGGAACGAAATTCGTGAGCGTTGGCGGCGTCGGTGGATGTCGGTCGAATGATCGATAGTAGATCCCACGTTCGATCGTTAGCCTCGGTCGGCATGGTGATAAAGAGGTTGGTCGCGGGCGCACTGATCGCCGGTGCAGCGGCATTCGGGATCGCTGTGGGTGCCGGTGCGGGAGAGGCGAAGATCGAATCCGGCCACTACAAGTACCAAACGCTCATATACGGCTTCATTCCCACCCCCCAGGGCGATGTGACAATCCGGAACGGCCGGATGTATCCGCATACTGCAGTGCCGATGTCATCGGATCTCAACAGCCAGAAGGTCATTCACACCAAGCATGGTGGCATCCTGGCCACCGGTGGGGGCAGTCCGGTGGAACAGTGGCTCGGACGGGCGGAGCTCCGGAAAACGCGCAACGGGTATTACGGCACGGTCTATAGCTGGGGCGTCCCGATGGGCAACGTCATGCTGAAGAAGATTCCTCATCAACGGTACCGCTGATACCTCCCATAGCCCGGCGCGCACGAGCGAGGCAAGTGCGAGTGCGAGTTCGCGCCTGTCAGTCGGGTAGCCGATCCCGTCGAGGCGACCGAGTCGATAGGGTTATCGCCCATGATGATGAAGAGATTGGTTGGAGGTTGCCTGATCGCGGGTGCGGCTGCGGTGGGCATCAGCGTCGGCGCAGGAACGGCCGAGGCGAAGATTGAGCCTGGACAGTACAAGTCGCAGTCTCTGATCTACGGGTTCATCCCGACTCCGGAATGGAACAGCCGAGTCGTCGGCAATAGGCTGTACGGAGACTACTACGGGCTCGGGCCGTACAACCTGACGAACCAGAAGATCATCAGCACCAAACGAGGCGGGATCGTTTCCGGTAACGGCACGCCTATCGAGCTGTGGCTCAGCCACGATGAATTCCGCAAGACCAAGAACGGCTACTACGGCACCAGGTACGTCTACGGTCAGATCCCGGTCGGCAATGTGCTGCTGAAGAAGGTGCCTCCGCGTCACGGTCGGTAGCGGCCCGCGCATGCGTTTCGTTCCCGCTCACCCGACCGGATGAGCGGGAACGGAATTCGTGAGCGCGATGTGATCGCAGTGGGTCAGCCGATCTCGCAGAGTCTGCTGTCGGACGCGAGGTCGTCGAGGGTGGCACGTAGATAGCGAATGCGCTTGTGCGCCTGGTCGATCAGTACGTCGTTGAGCGTGTTCCAGTCGTCGACGGTCGGTTCCTCGGGGAGGCCGTCGAGAATGTCCGCGATCTCGCGAACCGTGAGTCCGACGCGCTGGGCCACCCGCGCCACGCGGATGCGGCACGAGGATACCGGCAGGAATCGTCGCTGATTGCCCGATGTCCTGATCGAGGTGATCAGCCCGTTGCTCTCGTAGAACCGCACCGCGGACGGGGACACGCCACTGGCCTCGGCGACCTGTCCGACGGACAGTGTGCGGGCGAGGAACGCGGCGTCGATCACGGGTTCGGCAGTCATCGTTCGACCTCCAGGAGTTAGTTGGGTTGCTGCCGAGCAGCTCGGAGAGCGGTTGCCCACCACGCCAATTCGTCGAGCGTGGCATCCAGGGCGGCGGGCTCTCGCGGATCGGTTTCAAAGCGTCCGGTGGCGTCGATGCGCTCCCACGGGGCACTCAGAGCGACGGAGTTCCGCATGGTGACGGCATACAGTTCGGCGAACACCTGCCGGAGATGCTCCACTGCGCGCAGGCCGCCCGATGCGGCGCCGTAGGACACGAAGGCGACGGGTTTGCGGGCCCACTCGTCGACATGCCAGTCGATCAGATTCTTCAGGGCGGCGGGAAAGCTGTGGTTGTACTCGGGGGTCACCACGAGGAAGCCGTCCGCGTCGGCGAGTCGCCCGGCGATCGGGGATCGTTCGTGTGCACCGAGTTCGGACATGGGCAGGTCGGCCTCGCGCACATCGACGACGTCGGTGCTGAATTCGGTTCTCGTCGAGAGGTGCGTACCGATCCAGGCGGTGATGGGGTCGGCCATCCGCCCGTTCCGTGAGCTGCCGATGATGATGCCGAGCCGCAGGTCATCCGCCGTCGGGATGCCCGTGCGGACGGTGTCGGGGGAGAGGTCTGTTGTACTCATGCCGACGACGCTAGGAGTTCAACCTTTGTTGAGGTCAATGGTGCGATCGAATTCGGTGTGGGACGGAACCGATCGCCGCTCTCGTTAGTCTGATGGATATGCGCGACGACAAGCTGCTCACCCGGATCTCGGCCCTGCTCCGGCAGGCCGAGGGCACCGACAATCCGCATGAGGCCGAGACGTTCATGCAGGCCGCCCAGCGACTCGCGACCGCCTCGTCGATCGATCTGGCGGTGGCGCGCGCCCACGACCCGGCGGGCCGCACGCAGACCACGCCGGTGTCGCGGCAGATAGCGATAGGTGAGCCGGGCAAGCGCGGACTCAAGACGTATGTGCAGTTGTTCGTGGCCATCGCGCGCGCCAACGATGTAACCGTCGACGTGGCGGGCAACTCGACATTCGTGCTGGCCTACGGTTTCGGTTCCGATATCGACACCTGCGAGACGCTGTACAGCTCGCTCGTGGTGCAGATGGTCGGTGCGAGTGGCGCGTACCTGCGGTCGGGGGACTACAAGGGCGAGGAGTTCTCGCGGGTCGTGACTGTCGGAAGCGGCAGGCGCACACGCCGGGTCGTGGAGACCAAGCCGTTGTCGCCCATCACGGCACGGCTCAACTTCCAGTCGGCCTTCGCCGAACGTATCGGCAAGCGGCTCAGTGAGGCACGGGAGGCGGCGCGGTCCGAAGCGCTGCACAACGACCCGGACGACGAGCATGCGCCGTCGTCGACGGCACTTGCCCTGCGGGACAAGGAAATCGAGGTGACGGATTTCTACAAGTCCGAGTCCACGGCACGGGGACACTGGCGTCCGTCGAGTGCGTCGGCCGGGTATTCGGAGGCGGCGCGCAGAGCCGGCGATCGAGCGGGCCGTCGGGCGAAGATCGGCGCCGACCGCGAATTCGGTTCCGCGCGTGGCGCCATCGACCGATGACCGGCGGACGTCCCCGTGACACCGGCCGTGCTCGGCTGTACGAGGCGGAGTCGCTCGTCCATCGATTGATCGACCGAGCAGGCCCGGCGCATGTCGTGGAAATCGCGGGGACATCGGTGACCCTGCCCGTCGAGGCGAGATTCGCATCCATCGACTCGGTGCGGGATTACGTCGAGCAGGTGTTGTCGATGCCGACTGTGCGCGAACGGTTTCCGCGTGCGGAGGCGCCGGTGGCGGTGCGGGAGCGCCGTGGTCATCGGTCCGCCGAATACATTCGTTCCGTCGGAGGCTCGGCGACGCCGGAGATCGCGATTCCGGCCTCCGTCGACGGCCGCTGGGCTCTGCGAGAACTGGTGGTCCTGCACGAGATCGCCCATCATCTCGACGATGCCGATGGTGCGCCGCACGGCGACGCGTTCGCCCTCTGCCTGATCGATCTCACCGGGCTGGTGCTCGGCCCGGAGATGGGCTTCCTCTACCGCGTGATCTTCGGCGACAGTGGAGTGCCGATGGGAGAAGGCGACCGGACATGACGGACGCGTTGCGGCACAGGTCCGTTCGCTGTCCGTGTCAGGCCGGGGCCGTCACCAGCTGCCGCCGGAGAGGAACGTCAGGTAGCTCGGGTGCTTGGGGTCGAGCACGAGGCGCTGACGACGACCGCGGGCCTTGATCAGATCCGGTACCACGGTCAGATACCGCGGGAAGCTCGCGGCGTAGACATCGACGCGCAGACGGTGACCGGGCTGCAGGACCGCATCGGTGGGGACGAGGTCGACATCGATGCGCACCGGCTCGTCGGCAGGCACCGGCAGCTTGCGCTTACGCGACAGATAGTGGTGTGCGGTCAGCAGATTGCCGTCGGACGCGTACTTCGACTCGGAGGGATCAAGAGCCCGATTCGACGCGGAGAGAGCGCCATTGGTGAGAACCGTCGACGTGCCGTCCGGGGCGACGTCGTTCACGGTGACCGCCCAGATCGCCTCATGCGCGGTGGTCGCCACGTTCAGCCGCAGGTTCATGCCGCCGCTGATGGTGGTCGCCTCGGTGACCGGTTCGGTGGAGAACGACAATCCGCCGCCCTCCTGGTACCGGGCATCGGTGGTGAAGCCGCGGCCGAAGATCATCGACACTCCGGCGGTCACCTGCGTCATGTCGCGCGACATCGCGCCGCGTAGGTCGGCACGCACGGCCAGCGACGAGACATGATCCATCGGCTCGGAATGCAAGGAACCATCATGCACCGCATGGTCGGCCGAGCCCGACGATTCGTCACGCAGGTACAACCGCTGGGGGCGGACACCGGTGCGCGGGAAGCTGTGTCCCGACGTCCACGCGCCGCCCTGCTGAACCATGGTCACCGGGCCGTAATGCTCGACGCCGTTCTGATGTCCCTTGAGCCAGCGATCGAACCACGCCCGCTCCAGCACGTCGAGGCGGGGCGGAGCGAAATCGCCGCCGAATCCCGAACCGACATCCACGTGATAGCCGTCGCCGACGACCATCTGCTTGCGGCCCGGCTCCATCTGCAGGCGCTCATAGACGCCGGTCGCGCTGTGGCCGAACAGATCGTGCCAGGCGCCCACCGTGAACGTCGGTGCCTGAATGCGGTCGACCTTCGGATCCCGCTCGTCGAAATACGGGTCGTCGAAGATGCGGTCGTCGCGCGCGGTGAGGAAACCCCACAGCAGCGAAGGGATCTCGGTGGCCGGTGACTTGATCCGGTCCACCGCCCAGCGCAGCGCGTCCCCGCGCATCAGGTCGCGGACCGCCGACGACGGATTGGGCACCCATTTCAGGACATTCACCATCGACAGCCAGAACGGGATGAACGCCGACGGCATACCGCCCGTGATGTAGATGTCGCGGACGATGTCGTCGCAGCCCTCCACCGCGAAGACGGCCTTCAGGTTCGGATGTTGTTTGTCGGCGGCCTGGAGCGAGTTGATCGCCGAATATGACCAGCCGACCAGGCCGATCGAACCGTCGCACCACTCCTGGCCGGCAACCCAGTCCAGGATCTCCACCGAATCCTGCTGTTCCCGCGCACCCAGGATCTGCCACTTGCCCTGGCTGGCACCGGTACCGCGCACATCGACGATCACCTGGACGTAGCCGCTGCGCACCAGATTGCGGTTGACGCCGAAGACATCGATGACGCCTCCGGCCAAGGTCTTCGTCAGGGTGGTGAGGCCTTCGAGGGCGGTACCGGACGCATCAATGGACCGGGATGCGGTGGTGATCGCCTTGCCGAGCACGGGCGCATGGATGGTCTGGTCGATCAGGTCGATCGCGGCCCGGTTGTACGGGTTGATGTTGACGATCGCCGGATAGGGGCTCAGGACCGTCTGCCCGAAGCGGTTCGCCGGGCGGATCACGGTGGCGCGCAGGCGCACTCCGTCGCTCATGGTGATCACGACGTTGCGGTCCACGGTCACCCGCGGATACATCTGCTTGCTGTCGACCTGTTCACGCCAGCGGATGCCGGCGGCTCCGCCGGTCGGATCGCCGAGTGGGAGAGTGCCGAAATGCGGCGCTCCGATGGTGCCGACACGCGTGGTCTCCGTCGCGGGTGCGACTCGTGCGCGTGCGGTGGCCCGACCGTCGTTGTCCAGCTGATACGTCACGGTGCATCACTCCCTGCCTGCGGTTCGACGTCCCCAGGAGGCGGATCGTCGAACCTGCTCGATCCGGCACACCCCTTGTGCCGGAGCAGATGATTCACGATCACAAATGTGTCGTACGTCACCTGTTGGACGAGGATAACTCAGCGCGAATATCGGATCGCTAACTAGGGGGCCACTATTCGGTCATGTTCGGTTCGCGGGAGCTCCACCGCGGCCGCGGCCTCCAGCGCCATCCACGCCGAGAGCTGCACCGACAGGTCCCGCTCCGGGATCTGCGACGAATTGACCGCCCCGCCGACGAACCGCGCCTCACCGCCGTCGGCGCCCGGAACGGCGGCAGGCTTCCGCCAGTCCGCGCCGAAGACCGGTCCCTCCGGCGTGACCGCCCGATTCGTCCAGGCGGCGTCCGCGCTGGTCGTCACGATGCGCGCCGCCCGCGTGCGGACGTCGTCGGCGCCGGTCACGTCATCGGGCGTATCGGTGGCCACCAGGGCGAGGTAGCGCGCGAGGATGCCCGCGAACAATCCGCCGTCACCACCGCCCGCACCCGGGATGACCCCGTCCGGCGTCAGGTTCTTCTCGACCGCGCTCAGCAGCCGCTCGATGCGCTCCAGATGCAGAGGCCGACCGGTCTGCCGCAGCAACTCCAGCTCGGTGCCGAGCACCACGCCCTGGCAATACGTATAAATCGCCGTCACCCGCTCAAATCCATCCCCATCGGGTTTGATGCCGTCGATGACCAGGTGACTCTTCGGATCGATGAGATGGGCGTCCATCCAGCCCGCCATCTCGCGGGCGCGATCCAGATGTCCGGTGCGTGCGAGCAGGATGGCGGCCGGGCCGTTGGCGGGAGCGTTGAAGAAGAGGTCCATGGTGCGCCACGGGATGCCGCCACCGCGGCTCGGCACCCAGGCCGCCAGCATGCGGTTCGTCAGCTTGGCCCGCGCCGTCGGGTGATGAAGACCCAGGTGCCGGTCCGCACGTTCGATGGCCAGGCCAAGCCAAGCCATGTCGTCGTAGTAGTTGTTCGTCCACTTCCCGAGATTGCGCAAACGGATGCCGCGCAGCAGTCGATTCACGTCGTCGGCGATGTCCGGTGCGAAGGACATGCCGTCCGGCGGGCGATGGATCGCCGCGTCGGTCAGCAGGTCGACCAGATGCGCATGCCACCAGTAGTGCCACATGCCGAACTGGCTGCGCAGCGCCGGGACCGGCCAGGCGACCGAGGCCAGTCGGGTGCCCGGCAGCCACCACATGCGGCGCAGATGCCGGTGCATGACCGCGTCGGCGGCCACCGCGGCCCGCTCGTTCGCGGTGATCGTCGCGTCGCCCGGGGACAGTGGCCCGAGGTCGCCGGAGGCGTCGTCGTTGCTGTCGCCGGTCGGTGATTTGGTTGCATCCCCCACAGTCCGGTAGCCTAACTCCTCGGTGTGGCACGCATCCGTGTGCCGTATCGGTTCGACCAGAGACCGTCGGTTGCCGGAAGAGATTCCGGCCGAAGGTCCGCATCGACATCCATGATGTCGCAGCGGCAGCCCACGCAGGGAGAACGAGGATCGTCGATATCGCATCGAACGCGCCCCGTGCCTCTGTGTGCCGGGGCGTTTTTTGATTTTCGCCTCACGTCTCGTCTCCGGTCGGACTCGACCCAACTCCAGTGATGAGAGAGGAGGCGAAGAGTATGGCCAAGTCTGAGAAGGTCGCCGCGGTTGCGGAGATCGCCGAGCAGTTCAAGGGCTCGACGGCAACAGTGATCACGGAATACCGTGGCCTGTCCGTCACCCAGATCACCGAATTGCGCCGGTCCCTCGGTGAGGGTGCAACCTACTCCGTCGCCAAGAACACCCTGGTGAAGCGTGCCGCCGCAGAGGCGGGCGTGGAAGGGCTCGACGAGCTGTTCACCGGTCCGACCGCGATTGCCTTCATCGAAGGCGAGCCGGTGGTGGCCGCGAAGGCGATCAAGAACTTCGCCAAGGACAACAAAGCGCTCGTGGTCAAGGGCGGGTACATGGACGGCCGCGCGCTGTCCGTGTCCGAGATCGAACAGATCGCCGACCTGGAGACCCGAGAGGTGCTGTTGGCCAAGCTCGCCGGTGCCATGAAGGGCAACTTGGCAAAGGCTGCCGGACTGTTCAACCAGCCGGCCTCGCAGGTGGCGCGTCTCGCCGCGGCCCTGCAGGAGAAGAAGAACGAAGCCGGCGAGTAATTCGCGCCGCGTGAAACCAATCCCCATCCGGGGATGAACCACAACTCCCCCCGAATCGGGGAACGACAGGAAGGACGCCACCATGGCGAAGCTCACCGCTGACGAGCTCATCGATCAGTTCAAGGAACTGACCCTGCTGGAGCTCAGCGATTTCGTGAAGAAGTTCGAAGAGGTCTTCGAGGTCACCGCGGCTGCTCCGGTCGCCGTCGCCGCTGCGGGTGCCCCGGCTGCTGCCGGCGGTGCCGACGCTGCTGCCGAGCAGGACGAGTTCGACGTCATCCTCGAGGGTGCCGGCGACAAGAAGATCCAGGTCATCAAGGTCGTTCGCGAGATCGTCTCCGGCCTGGGCCTGAAGGAAGCCAAGGACCTCGTCGAGGGTGCTCCGAAGCCGCTCCTGGAGAAGGTCAGCAAGGAAGACGCCGACGCTGCCAAGGCCAAGCTCGAAGAGGCCGGCGCCGCAGTCTCCGTCAAGTAAGACTCTCTCTTACTCACTGCACGAAGAGCCCGGGACGGTCCGCCGTCCCGGGCTCTTCTGTGTTCTCGGCACGCTCAGTGGGCGGGCAAAGCGCTCAATCGTTTGTGGATCTCCTGCCGCTCCAAGGCATTCGACGTCGAGTCCAGCGCCGCCTCGAGTGCGGTCCGCGCCTCGGCGTGCCGCGCGAGCCGATGCAGGAGGTGCGCACGGGCGATATGCCACGGGGCGTATTGAGCAATGGCGAGGGCGTCGATCTCCGCCAGCGCGGCGGCGTCGCCGATCAGCGGCGCCCCGGCCAGTGCGCGATTCAGTCCGACCACCGGGCCCGGATCGATCTCGGCGAGCCGATCGTAGAGTGCGCGCACACGCCGATGGTCGACCTCGTCCGGGGACGGAGCCGACGCATGACACGCCGCGATGGTCGCCATCAGTTGGTAGCGCCCGGCCGGTCGCGCCGACGACCAGCCCGCGACCAACTCCCCGGCCATCGACAATCCTTCGACGAGCATCACCGAATCCCAGTGCGCGCGGTCCTGATCGGCGAAGAGCACGAGACCGTCGGCGTTGACCCGGGCCTCCCGTCGCGCGTGGGTTAGCAGGAGGAGTGCCAGCAGTCCCGCCGCCTCGGTGTGGCCGGGGACGAGCTGCCGCACCAGCCGGGCCAGCCGGACAGCCTCCGCGCACAGGTCGTCGCGCACGGCCCGTTCGTGCCCGTGGGACAGATAGCCCTCGTTGTACATGAGGTACACGGCAGTGAGAACACTGTCGAGGCGGCGGGGGATGTCATCGCGCTCAGGGATGCGGAACGGGATGCGCGCATTCTTGATCTTGCGTTTCGCGCGCGTGATCCGCTGCGCCATGGTTCGTTCCTCGACGAGGAAGGCCGCGGCGATCTCGGCCACCGACAGCCCGGTCACCAGACGCAGGGTGAGCGCGACCCTGACGTCCGGCGCGAGCGCGGGATGGCAACACATGAACACGAGCCGGAGCCGGTCGTCGTCGACGACCCCGAGCGGGGGAGCGTCCGCGACGAACATCCGGCGGCCCTCCAGTTCCCGATCCAGGCGCGACGATTCCCTGCGCAACCGATCGAGTGCCTTCCGGCGTGCGGTGAGCGCGAGCCAGCCGCCCGGATTGCCCGGCACGCCGTCGCGCGGCCACCGCGCCGCTGCCTCCGCGTAGGCCTCGGAGACGCTGTCGGCCGCCAGTTCGACATCGGTGTACGTGCGGACGAGGCCGCCGACGAGCGCCGCATGCTCGGTCCTGAAGACCCGCTCGAGAACGTCGGCGGCCGCCGTCATTCGTCGACGCTCTGCACCGGCCGGACCTCGACCGCGTGCCGGCAGGCCGTCGATGCCCGGGCCGCCCACCGCAACGCGGCATCGAGATCCTCGGCGGCGATGATCCAGAAGCCGCCCAGGTATTCGCGCGTCTCCAGGTAGGGGCCGTCGGTGATCACCGGTTCACCGCCGGCGGAGTCGACGACGGTGGCGTCCGAGCCCGGCGTCAGCCCGGCGGCGTAGACCATCGCATCGGCCTCCTGCAGCGCGGTGTTGAACGCGCCGACCGTGGCGATCAGATCGTTGATATCGGTGCCCGGTGGCACGGCGTCGTCGTCGCCGTGAATGACCGAGAGCATGTACTCAGGCATGGTGGTCTCCTTTTCCTTCTTGTTCATCTTGTTCTTCGGTGGTGTCGTGTCAGTTCGTGACGACGGTGTCGATGTCATCCTTCACCACGGCGTGGCCGGTGCGAGGGGTGATGAACTGGCAATTTCCGGGCTCCATGGCCGCTCCTTCTGACTGTTGGTGATTCGGTCGGCCCGCGGGGCCTTCCTCACCTCTTCCACGAACCGCGCGGACGGATTGCGACAGCACATCGACGGAAAATTTCGGGGAGCACGATCGCGGCCGGGCGGTGATCGTCGGCAAAACAATTTCTGACCTGCGAGATCGATCGTGTGACGGCTGACGCACTTTTCCTATTCGGGTGGCATCCGCTACGCTGCTGCAGAGCAAGTTACCGACGGGTACGGGCCGGGCAGCGGTCGGCATTCGTCTGAGTTGTGACCGCTCGCACGTACTGGTGTGGTCCCGGGTCGCCTGTCCGCTACAGTGACCCCAGCCACATATGTCACCAGTTCGTGAGCGGTCGCGCCCGACCGCCGCTAGGGGGCAGCGAATGTCTGGGAGGATGCCGTGGGTGTAGAGGTAAGCGTTGAGGGTCTGACCAAGTCGTTTGGTTCACAGAACATCTGGCGTGACGTGTCGTTGACGCTGCCCGAGGGCGAGGTCTCGGCCCTGCTGGGACCGTCCGGTACCGGTAAGTCGGTGTTCCTCAAGACCCTCATCGGTCTGCTGCACCCCGAGCAGGGTTCGGTCATCATCGACGGCACCGACATCACCCAGTGCTCGGCCAAGGAGCTCTACGAGATCCGCAAGCTGTTCGGCGTCCTGTTCCAGGACGGTGCGCTCTTCGGTTCGATGAGCCTGTACGACAACATCGCGTTCCCGCTTCGTGAGCACACGAAGAAGAAGGAAGACGAGATCCGCCGGATCGTGCTGGAGAAGATCGACCTGGTCGGTCTGAGCGGCGCCGAGGACAAGCTGCCCGGTGAGATCTCCGGCGGTATGCGCAAGCGTGCCGGCCTGGCCCGCGCGCTGGTGCTGGATCCGCAGATCATCCTCTGCGACGAGCCGGACTCGGGTCTCGACCCGGTCCGTACCGCCTACATCTCCCAGCTGTTGATCGACATCAACGCCGAGATCGACGCCACGATCCTGATCGTCACGCACAACATCAACATCGCCCGGACCATCCCCGACAACATCGGCATGCTGTTCCGCAAGGAACTGGTGATGTTCGGGCCGCGCGAACAGTTGCTCACCTCCGAGCAGCCGGTCGTCAAGCAGTTCCTCGCCGGTGACCGGTTCGGTCCGATCGGTATGTCCGAGGAGAAGGACGAGGCGGTCCAGAAGCAGGAAGAGGCGATGCAGGCCGCGGGCATCTCCGGTGGTGGCACCAAGGACGACTTCACCGAGATCATCCCGCAGGTGCAGCCCAATCCCGGGATGCCCGAACGCAAGGCCGTCGGACGGCACCGCGAGCGCGTACTGGAGCTGCTCCCGACGTTGCCCGAGCGCGCCCAGGTCGCCATCCGCGAGAGCATGGCCGCCGAAGACCAGGCGCTGGCCGAGGCCCGCGCACAGCGCGAGAACGTCCCCGTCGGCGCGGGCGCACCCGCTACCCAGAGCGGTGGCGGTGCCCACGCGGCCCCGGACTTCGCCGGCAACGACAATCCGACCCAGTCGTGGCCCATCCCGGACAACACGACGACTCAGCCGATCGACACCGGAGCGAGCGGGCAGACCCCGACCCGCCCGGTGAATCCCCACCCCAACGACGGTCGGAGTTAACCAGACATGAGCAGTGCCACCACGCGTGGCGTTGATCGGATCGCTCAGGCCGGAACGGGTGCCCTCGCTCAGACCGGCAATATCGTGCAGCTGTTCGTCGACGTCGCGCGGCAAACCTTTGTGCGCCCGTTTCAATGGCGGGAGTTCATTCAGCAGGCATGGTTCATTGCCAGCGTCACGATCTTGCCGACCGCGCTCATCGCGATCCCGTTCGGCGCGATCGTCTCCCTCCAGACCGGCTCGCTGATCAAGCAGCTCGGTGCGGAGTCGTACACCGGAGCGGCGAGCGTCCTGGTGGTCATCCAGCAGGGTTCGCCATTGGTGACCTCGCTGCTGATCGCCGGTGCGGCCGGCTCGGCCGTGGCCGCCGATCTCGGTTCACGGACGATCCGTGAGGAGATCGACGCCATGGAGGTGCTGGGCATCAACCCGATCCAGCGCCTGGTGGTGCCGCGCGTCATCGCGATGGTCCTGGTGGCCATGCTGCTCAACGGCCTGGTCGCGGTCATCGGCATCGGTGGTGGTTACTTCTTCAACGTGGTCGTCCAGGGCGGAACGCCGGGCGCATACCTGGCGTCCTTCGGTGCGCTCGCCCAGTTGCCCGACCTGTACGTGTCGACCCTCAAGGCGGCGATCTTCGGTGTCATCGCCGGTGTCATCGCCGCGTACAAGGGCCTCAACCCGAAGGGCGGTCCGAAGGGTGTGGGTGACGCCGTCAACCAGAGCGTCGTCATCACCTTCCTCCTGCTCTTCCTGGCCAACCTGATCATCACTGCGGTGTACCTGCAGATCGTCCCGCCGAAGGGGAGCTAGCGATGGCCGGTGGTGTGACGATCTCGAAGTCGCGACCCGAGTACTACCTGTACGAGGCGCGCAAACAGCTGGGCAAGCCGCTCAAGCTGATCGACGGTGCGGGCGAACAGATGTCGTTCTACGGCCGCACGCTCGCCTGGATCCCGAAGACCCTCGTGCACTACACGCGCGAGGTGCTCCGGCTGCTCGCCGAGGTGGCCTTCGGCTCCGGTGGTCTCGCGGTCATCGGCGGCACCATCGGCGTGATGGTGCTGATGTCGGGGTTCACCGGCGTGGTCGTCGGCCTGCAGGGGTATGCCGCCCTGGACCAGATCGGTTCCCAGGCGCTGACCGGCTTCCTCTCCGCCTACGTCAACACCCGTGAGGTCGCGCCCCTGGTGGCCGGACTCGCGCTGTCGGCGACGGTCGGCTGCGGATTCACCGCACAGCTCGGCGCCATGCGCATCTCCGAGGAGATCGACGCCCTCGAGTCGATGGCCGTCCCGTCGATTCCGTTCCTCGTGAGCACCCGCGTCATCGCCGGCTTCGTGGCGGTCATCCCGCTGTACGTGCTGGGCCTGCTCTCGGCGTACCTGGCGTCCCGCGTGATCACCACCGTGTTCAACGGACAGTCCGGTGGCTCCTACGATCATTACTTCAACCTGTTCCTGCCACCCGGCGACGTGCTGTGGTCGTTCGGCAAGGTGCTGGTGTTCGCATTCGTGATCATCCTGGTGCACTGCTACTACGGCTACTACGCGTCGGGCGGCCCGGCGGGCGTCGGCGTGGCCGTGGGACACGCGGTGCGCGCCGCGCTCGTGTTGATCGCCGTGCTCGACTTCTTCCTGGGCCTGGCGATCTGGGGAACGACGACGACCGTCCGAGTGGGAGGCTAGAAGATGTCGGTGATCCGCCGCCGGCTGCTCGGGCTGGTGTTCTTCGTCGTGGTCGCACTGTTCTTCGCGGTGACGATCATGAAGTTCAACAACACCTTCACGTCGTTCACCGATGTGAAGCTGACGACCGATTCGACCGGAAACGCGTTGCCCGCCAACGCCGACGTGAAGGCGCGCGGCGTCATCGTCGGTCAGGTGCGCGACGTCCAGCCCGCGTCGGACGGTTCGGTCGCGGTGACCCTGGGCCTCAAGCCCGACATGGCCAAGCAGCTGCCGGCCAACACGACCGCCCGCATCCTTCCGAAGACCCTCTTCGGTGAGCGCTACGTGGCGCTCCAGTTGCCGCAGGACGCGCAGCCGGTGAAGTTGCGCGCGGGCGACACGATCCGCACCGACACCAGCGGGAACGCCAAGGAGGTTCAGGAGCTCTTCGACAAGCTGCTGCCCGTCCTGCGCGCCGTTCCGCCCCAGGATCTCAACGTCACCCTGACGTCGCTCTCCCAGGCCCTCTCCGGTCGGGGCCAGGAGATCGGAGCCACCGTCGAGCGGCTCAACACGATCTTCGGCAAGTTCAACGAACACACCGACGATCTGCAGGGCACGCTGCGTGGCCTGGCGAGCTTCTCCGAGACGTATTCCGACGCGCTGCCCGACGTCGTCGACGCCCTCGACAACCTGCGCGTCACCGGCAACACCCTGGTACAGCGGCAGGGCGACCTCCGAACCCTGATCTCCACGCTGGGCATCGCGGCCACCGACACCACGCAGTTCCTGCGCACCAACCGCACCGACCTCATCGACATCGCGGTCGATTCGGAGCCGTTCCTGGTCGGCCTGGCCAAGCAGTCGCCGACGTTCGTGTGCACGTTCGAGAACTTCGCCGGCCTCATCCCGGAGTCGCGCAAGATCGTCGGCCAGGGCACCAAGAACCCGGGCGTCCGCGTGAACCTGACCTTCGTCAATCCGCGTGGCCGCTATCTGCCCAATCAGGATGAGCCACGTCTGCTGGATCGGAACCCGCCCGCGGTCTGCTACAAGCCGGCCAAGGACGGGCGCCCGTTCCCGCAGTATCCGGGCGGTGGCCTGGGTGACGGTTCGTATCAGCCACCGTCGCGCAATCCGGGACCGCGGACCATGCCGTCGCTGCCGCAGCCGCAGTTCACCGCGACCCCGGCGGGCGCCATCGGCGCCACCCCGTTCGACGACCCGGAATACGTGAAGCAATTGAAGGTGGTCTACAGCGCCGCCGGCGACAAGAACCCGGAGCAGGTGCCGACGTGGGTGACCACGATCGGCGGCGCCGGACTGCAGGGAGCGAAGGTGACCATCCGATGAGGTCGATCGTCGGACCGTTGATCAAGCTGGTCGTGTTCGCGGTGGTCACCGTGGTCGCGACGAGCCTGCTCGCCTTGACCATCGCCAACGCGGGCGGCGACGGCGACAGCAAGTTCAAGGCCGTCTTCTCCGATGCGGCGATGCTCAACAAGGGCGATGACGTGCGCATCGCGGGCGTGCGCGTCGGCCAGGTCATGGACGTCAAGGTCCATGACCGCAACAAGGCGCTCGTCGAGTTCAACGTGGACCGCGACCGTCTGCCCGAGGGCACCCAGGTCTACATCCGTTACCGCAACCTGACCGGCTTGCGCTACGTCGCACTGGAGAAGGGCGCGGGTGATCCGGAGCGGACCGTCGGCACCGGGCACACCTTCGGCACCGACCCCGATAACCGGGACACCCACCCGGCGGTGAACCTGACCGAGCTGTTCAACGGCTTCAAGCCGTTGTTCAAGGAGTTGTCGGCCAGCGACGTCAACAAGCTGTCCGAGCAGATCATCAAGGTCTTCCAGGGCGAAGGTCAGACGATCTCCCAGTTGCTGGCCAGCACCGCGGATCTGACCAACGCGATCGCCAACAAGGACAAGGTGATCGGTGATCTGGTCACCAACCTGAGCAAGGTGCTCAACACGGTCAATCGCAACGACGAACAGTTCACGTCGCTGCTGGACAACACGTCGCAGCTGGTGAGTGGTCTTGCCGCACAGCGTGGTTCGGTGGGCTCGGCCGTGTCGTCGCTGTCGAACCTGACCGCGGTGACCGCGTCGATCCTTGGGCCGACGCGTCCGGCGATCCAGGGCGACATCGCCGGCCTGAAGTCGCTGTCGGATCAACTGAACAAGCGGAACAAGGACGTCGAGCAGATCCTGACGAACCTGCCGGTGAAGCTGCAGAAGATCGGCCGCGCCGCCACCTTCGGTTCGTGGTTCCAGTTCTACCTGTGCGGTATCGACGTCGTGGCGGGCAACGGCAAGTCGACGCTGCTGACCCAGCCGCTGATCGGGCTGCCCGACATCAACCATGTCCTGTACACCAGCGCGGCGACCCGCTGCTGGAAGGACGAGAGGGCGGGTGGCTGACATGGCCGACGACGACACGACAGCGACACCCGCGCACACCTCGCACAAGCCGCGGCGTTTCGCGGGCAGGCGTTCCCCGGTCGGCATCGGTGGCATCGGCATCCTGGTGCTGCTGATGACGGCGGTGGCGGCGTTCTATCTGAACTCGCTGCCGCTCGTCGGCGCGGGTGCGCGCTACACCGCGCAGTTCTCCGAGGCGGCCGGGCTCAAGCCGGGCGCCGAGGTTCGCGTCGCGGGCGTCAAGGTCGGCGAGGTCGACAGCGTGAGCCTCGACGGGAACCGCGTGAATGTGAAGTTCCGCGTCAACAACACCTGGGTCGGCAATCAGACGCAGGCGTCGATCCAGATCAAGACGATCCTCGGCCAGAAGTACCTGTCACTGAATCCGCGCGGCAGCGAGCCCGCGGATCCGGACAAGGCGCTGACCGACACGGTGTCGCCCTATGACGTGATCGATGCGTTCTCGCAGGCCGCCACCCAGATCGAGGACCTCGACACCGATCAGCTGACCACCTCGATGAAGGCACTGTCGGATGCCTTCTCGGGTACCTCGGGTGACATCGGCCCGTCGCTGGAGGGCATCTCCCGCCTCTCGGCGACCATCGCGAGTCGCGACCAGGAGGTGCAGCGACTGCTGGCCGCGACCAAGTCGACGTCGAAGATCCTCGCCGATCGCAATGAGGAGTTCGTGAAGCTGATCGCCGGTGCGGGACAGTTGCTCGACGAGCTCAACAATCGTCAGCGGAGCATCGAGACGCTGCTGACCAGCACCACATCGTTGTCCGATGCGCTGACCGGCATCGTCCGCGACAACGAGGAGCAGATCGGCCCGGCGCTCGAGTCACTGCGCGGCGTCGCCGCCCTGCTGACCAAGCAGAACCAGAACCTGCGGGACACCATCAAGTACATGGCGCCGTTCTACCGGCTCTATGCGGGCGTCCTCGGTAACGGCCGGTGGTTCGAATCGGTCGTCACCAACCTGCTGCCGCCGGCTCTGCCGCAGCAGAACACCACACGACCGCCCAACAAGCAGGTTCTGCAGAACAACGGTGGAACGGAGGCCGGCTGATGACGACAGCTCCCGACCTCACCCGGACCTCGGGTCCGGGACGATGGTTCACCCCGCGGCACATCGTGGGGCTCGTACTCGGCGTGATCCTCGCGCTGATCGTCGCCGCCGTGCTGTGGTGGGCGTTCTCGATGATCGGCACCACCAAGATCACCGCCACCTTCCAGCGCAGCGTCGGCATCTACTCCGGATCGGACGTGCGCGTACTGGGCGTGCCGGTCGGCAAGGTCGACTCGGTGACGCCGGAGGGCGACAAGGTCAAGGTCACCATGACGGTCGACCGTGGCATCGAGCTACCTGCCGATGTGCGTGCGGCGCAGATCATTCCGTCGGTCGTCGCCGACCGCTACGTGCAACTGGCGCCCGCGTACTCCGGTGGACCGAAGGCCCCCCGCGACATCACGCTCGGCGAGGACAAGACGATCGTGCCGGTCGAGGTGGACCAGATCTACAAGAGCCTGCAGAACCTGTCCGAGGCACTCGGTCCGCAGGGCGCGAACAAGAACGGCGCGGTCACCGACGTGATCCGCGTCGGCGCCGACAATCTGCGCGGCAACGGAGAGAAGCTCGGCTCGGCCATCAGCAATCTCTCGAAGGCCGCGACGACCCTCAGCGATTCGCGCGGCAACCTCGTCGACACGATCAAGAACCTCGACGTGTTCGTCGGTGCGCTGCGGGAGAACGATTCGCAGGTGCGTCAGTTCAACACGCAGATGGCGTCGTTCAACACCTTCCTGTCCAACGAGCGCGAACAACTGGGCGCGGCCCTCAACAAGCTGTCCGTCGCCCTCGGTGACGTCGCCAGGTTCGTCGAGGACAACAACGACGCGATCGGGCAGACCGTGCGCGATCTGCAGCCGACCACCAAAGCGATGGTGGACAACAAGGATCACCTGAAGGAGATCCTGACGGTCCTGCCCGTCACCATCAACAACCTCATCAATGCCTATGACGCCGAGTCCGGCACCCTCGCGATGCGGCTGACCATTCCGGATCTGCAGGACCTGATCGGTGCGCAGTGCCGCCTGCTCGACCTCGGCGCGCTGGCCCCGGGCAACCCGGCGATGGTCCAGTTCAGCAACACGCTGCGGCCGCTGATCAACCAGTGCGAGAAGCTCGGCATGCAGATCCAGAAGGGGATCGACCCGCTGCTGCCGGTGCTGCCGTTCGGCATCATGAGCAACAACAAGCTGCAGCGGAATCCGGCACCGGGCGCCGTCCCGGGCAATCCGAACCCGGATCTCCGTGTCGGTCCGCAGGCACCGAAGAGGCCCGCGGCGCAGAGTCCGTCGCCGCGCAAGCCCGCCGCTTCATCCACCCGGCCGTCGGCCGCACGACCCGCGACAGGAGGCTAGGCGATGCGAAAGTTCCTGTCCCGCACGATGGTCGCCGGTGCCGCGCTGGCCTCGGCCTTGGTCGTGGCCGGATGTGGCAGCAACGGCATCCAGTCGATCCCGCTGCCCGGCGGTGTCGATACCGGCGACAACGCGGTCACCTATCAGGTGCAGTTCGACGACATCCTCGACCTCGTCCCACAGTCGGTGGTGAAGAAGGACGGCATCCCGGTCGGCCGGGTGCTGTCGGTCGAGGTGCCGGAGAACCAGTGGTTCGCGCAGGTGAAGATCCGCGTGAAGAACGAGGTGGAACTGTCGGACAAGGCGCAGGCCGCAGTCCAGCAGACGTCGCTGCTCGGTGAGAAGTTCATCGCGATCAGCGAGCCCGAGGATGCCGCGTCGCAACCGCGCCAGAATCCGTCACAGCCGATCGGACTGTCCCGGACGCGGACCGCGACCGACATCGAGCAGGTTCTCGGTGCACTGTCGATGCTCCTCAACGGGGGCGGCATCAATCAGCTCCAGCCGATCGTCACCGAACTGAACAAAGCGCTCGCGGGGACGACCGGTGCGCCGTGCCCGAACACCGCGAACACCCCGAGGTCCGCACGGACGACCAACTGCCCGATGTTCCGCAGCCTGCTCGACGAGACGCAGCGGCTCATGCTCTCGCTGGATCGTCAGCGCGACGACATCGTGCGTGCGATCGACGGTCTGGGGGCGTTGTCCAACCGGGCCGTCAAGCAGACCACCCAGATCGAGCGCATCCTCAAGGAACTGCCGGCCGGTGTCGCGGTCCTCGAGGAGCAGCGACCGCAGTTCGTCGAATTGCTCACCAAGCTCGATCAGCTCGGCAAGGTTGGCACCGACGTGCTGGGCAAGTCGCGCAAGGCACTGATCAACGATCTGAAGGCGTTGCGCCCGGTGCTGACCGAGCTGTCCAAGGCGGCCCCGGATCTGATCACCGCGGCCCCGCTGATGCTGACGCACCCGTTCCCGGACTGGTTGCTGCCGGCGGTCAAGGGTGACTCGACGAACCTGTTCATGACTCTCGACCTGCGTCTGCTGAATCAGCTGGAGGCGCTCGGCGTCGGACAGCCGGAACCGAAGTACGCGCCGCCCGCGCGTGTCAACGTGCCGGTGAATCCGAATAACCCGTACGTGGGCAATAACGGCCCGCGGTATGGCTGGCCGACGATCACTCTGCTGCCGCCGTCGGGCAACGCGCGTCCGGGACCGAACACCCCGCCGTCGGGTGGCCGGTATCCGATCGCACGGAAGCCTGCCGCGAAGTCCACGGAGAACCAGTACTCGGTGATGCCTCCGGCGGAGCCCGGTCAGCGCTTCATCGACGGGCCGTTGTCCATGATCGGAGTCCGGTGATGAGTGCTGCATTGTCGAGTGGGTGGGGACTCACGATCATCCCCATGTCACTGATCGGAGTCCGGTGATGTTGTCGAAAACTGTGCGGATACAGCTCATCGTCTTCGTCGTCGTCGGTGTCCTGGCTCTGATCTTCGTCGGCGCGAAGTACGCGCGTCTCGACAAACTGGTCGGCGTGGGGCAGTACACCGTCACCGCGTCGATGCCGGATTCCGGCGGCATTTTCGAGAATGCGGAGGTCACCTATCAGGGTGTGCCGGTGGGTCGGGTCGGCCCGCTGAAGCTCACCGACAAGGGTGTGGATGTGACGTTGGATCTGAATTCGGGTGGTCCGAAGATTCCGGATTCGGCGGTTGCGGTGGTGGCGAATCGGTCGGCGATCGGTGAGCAGTTCGTGGATTTGCAGCCGTCGTCGAATGATGGTCCGTACTTGCGGGATGGGTCGCGGATTGTGAAGTCGTCGGTGCCGCCGAAGTTGGAGGACGTGGTGTCCTCGGCGATTGATTTCACGGGGTCGATTCCGGTGGATGATTTGCAGACGGTGGTCTCGGAGTTGGGTAAGGCGTTCAACGGTCAGGGTGAGAATGTGACCCGGTTGGTGGATGCGTTGTCGAAGTTGTCGGCGGCGGGTGTGGACAATTTGTCGCAGACGATTTCGTTGATTCAGAACTCGAATGTGGTGTTGGGGACCCAGGCGGCGCAGTCGGATGAGATTCGTTCGTGGGCGCGGGGTCTGGATCTGGTGTCGCAGACGTTGGTGTCGGCGGATCCGGATGTGCGGCGGTTGTTGTCGACGGGGACGTTGTCGGCGGCGCAGATCTCGAAGTTGTTGCGTGAGCATGGTGGTGACATCACCAAGGTCGTCAAGGACCTCGGCGCCACCGTCCGCGAGGTCGCCCCGACCGGCTTCGCAACGAACGCCACTGTCGCGATGCTCTCCGCGCTGTCGGCCGGTAGCCATAGCCCGGCGCCCGGTGACGGTCAGATCCACTTCGGTGTGGTGCTCGAGACGAACAATCCGCCGGCCTGTACCCGGGGTTATGAGTCGACGGCGGCGATGATCCAGCGGATGAAGGACAAGGATCCGACCTTCGACATCCGGTACGACGAGTTCCCGTTCAACACTGAGGCGAAGTGCACGGTGCCGGTGGGCAATCCGACCGGTGTGCGGTCGGCGGCTCGCGCGGAGATGGCTGATCCCGATGTGCCGCAGCCGTGGGACAACAAGCCCAAGAAGGACCCCGACAAGCTCAATCTGAACCCGCTGGCATCGCAGCTCGCGGCGATGATGGGCGTGCACCCGAGGTGACCCCGCACGTGCCCCGCGACATTCGGTTGCGCGGGCACGCTTGGGGTGCTCTCAGGTGCGAACTACTACAGTGACGGCCGATGACCAGAACCTCTTCTCCCGCCCGCGCCGTGCTCTCGGTGCTGGCCCTGCTCGCGGTGATCGCGGCGCTGGTGTGCGCGGTGATCTTCGGATATCACGGCTACCAGGCGTATTTCGTCGACAAGCCCATCCAGTCGGCGCGCGACGGCGCCGTTGACGGGGCCGAGACCGCGATCCTCAACGTCACGTCGGTGGATCCCCGCGAGACCGACGAGTGGAAGAAGCGCGTCGATGCCTCCCTCACGGGTAAGGCACTCGAGCAGATCTCCCCACAGGACATCACCAACCTCGACGGCCGTCTGAAGCAGGCCGGCGACGACGTCTCGGCGCTCACCTCGCGGCTGGTGCGTTCGGCGCCGGTGGAGGTCGACGCGGACGAGAACTCGGCCAAGGTGCTCGTGTACGTGACCACCACCGCCAAGAAGCTGAACGATCCGAAGGACGGCGGCGTCAGCCAGATGATGGGATTCTCCGTCGGCATGACCAAGGACGGCGACCGCTGGAAGGCCAACGACATCGTGCCGCTGAACTCCATTCCGATGGAGGAGCAGCCGGGGCAGCAGGGCGCACCCGCACCGGCCGCGCCCGGTAACGCAGGGACGGGAGGGAACTGATGGCAACCAATCCACGCCGTCCGCGCCGTAACCCGAACCGGTCGTCGACTCCGCGCATCGCAGGCCGCCAGACGTCGAAGCGCCCCGCCGAGGGGTCGGAGGTCACGTCACCCGCATCGGTGCCGGAGGATGTCACCGCCGACGACCTCTCCACCGAAAGCCCCCCTGCGGCAAGCAAGATCGATGAGGCTGCGCAGGAACCGGCGCGCGATGACGAAACAGCCACTGCGGCAACCGAATCGGTGGTCTCGGACGACGTCGGCGACGATAGTGCCGGCGACGATGTGACTGCTGACGATGTGCCCGGGACGGAGGTCGTCGAGGGGGAGTCCGCCGAGACGGATGGCGTCGACAGGGACAAGGCCGACGGCGATCGTCCGCAACCGTCGGGCAAACGCCGGGTGGCGCGGGTGTCCACCCTACGGCCCGGGGACACCGGCACCACGCGTACGTCGACGACCGGGAAGGCCCGTCCGTCGACCGGCTCCCGTTCCACGACACCTCCGCGCGCCGGCGGGTTCGGTTTCGGCAATCGCACCATGGTCGTGCTGGGTGTCCTCGCCGCGGTCCTCGCGGTGATCGCGGTGATCGGCGCCCTGCATCCGGGTGCCGAGCCCTCCGACAACCGGGCCTTCGTCGATCGCGCCGCGACCACCGAGTTGACCTCGCAGGTGCAGGACAAGGCGTGTTTCCTGACCGTCACCTCCACCGACGTGGACAAGTGGGCGAAACAGGCGCGTTCGGCACTGACCGGTCCCGCACTGAAGACCTTCGACGAATACCTGCCCGAGCAGAAGAAGATCCTCGGCCAGACGCAGGCCGTCGCGGATTGCCGCGTCGAGTCCGTCGGTGTCGCGGACCTGAGCGGCGACGGCACCAGCGCTCGTGTGCTCGTCAATATGATCGTCAGCCAGCAGATGGCGGGCCTGAACGGACAGAGCGGCGCGCCCCGCTACCAGTTCGCCATGGTCAAGCGCGACGATCAGTGGCTCATCAACGAGGTCGAGGTTTTCTGAGCCGTCGCCCGTTGCCTGTGTCCGAATTGCGGGGACCGTTGTGTCGCGGGCGTGTCGAGCGCATGATTCGCCGTGGTCAGAACGGTTTGTTGACGGCAAAGTTGGTAAAAATCGCGCGTAGCGCTTGACGAACGGTCGTCGTCGCGCCACGCTGTCAGCAGCGATCGACGTGCAGGCAGCCACCCGTGCGAAATCGTGTCAGACGTCACTTGACAAAGGGCGTCTATTTTCTGGTACAGTTGGACGTTGCGCTGGCTGCCTCCTGTCCACCTTTCGATCCTTCCTCTGGCCACACCCCTGTGTGTCTCGTGGTGATCACCGGTTCGACGGTTAGTCACCAGCGAACGGACCCCATCGGGTCACGCACCGGCTAGGTAGACACTTCGTGTTGGAAGGACGCATCTTGGCACTCGACCGCCAGTCCACCTCAACAACCATCCCCGGAGCGCCTCACCGCGCTTCGTTCGCAAAGTTCAGTGAGCCGCTCGAGGTACCGGGACTCCTCGACGTACAACTCGACTCGTTCGAGTGGCTCGTCGGATCCCCGGAATGGCGCGCGAAGGCGATCTCCCGAGGCGAGGAGAACCCGACGGGCGGACTCGACGACGTCCTCCGTGAGCTGTCGCCGATCGAGGACTTCTCCGGCTCCATGTCCCTGTCCTTCTCCGATCCGCACTTCGACGAGGTCAAGGCCTCCGTCGAGGAGTGCAAGGACAAGGACATGACCTACGCGGCGCCGTTGTTCGTCACCGCGGAGTTCATCAACAACAACACCGGCGAGATCAAGTCGCAGACCGTCTTCATGGGCGACTTCCCGATCATGACCGACAAGGGCAGCTTCATCATCAACGGCACCGAGCGTGTCGTGGTGAGCCAGCTCGTCCGTTCGCCGGGCATCTACTTCGATGCCGCCATCGACAAGGCGACCGAGAAGACCCTGCACACCGTGAAGGTCATCCCGGGCCGTGGCGCATGGCTGGAATTCGACGTCGACAAGCGTGACACCGTCGGTGTCCGCATCGACCGCAAGCGCCGGCAGCCGGTCACCGTGCTGCTGAAGGCGCTGGGCATGACCAACGAGGAGATCACCGAGCGTTTCGGGTTCTCCGAGATCATGATGTCCACCCTGGAGAAGGACAACACCGCCAACCAGGACGAGGCACTGCTCGAGGTCTACCGGAAGCTGCGCCCGGGCGAGCCACCGACCCGTGAGTCGGCGGAGAACCTGCTGGAGAACCTGTTCTTCAAGGAGAAGCGCTACGACCTCGCACGCGTCGGCCGCTACAAGGTCAACAAGAAGCTGGGTCTGGTCGCCAACCCGATGGGCGGCGCCTCCACGCTGACCCGCGAGGACATCATCGCGACCGTCGAGTACCTGGTGCGCCTGCACGAGGCCGACCCGCACACCACCACGCACATGACCGTGCCCGGTGGCGTCGAGGTTCCGGTCGAGGTCGACGACATCGACCACTTCGGCAACCGTCGTATCCGTACCGTGGGCGAGCTGATCCAGAACCAGATCCGCGTCGGCTTGTCGCGTATGGAGCGTGTCGTGCGTGAGCGCATGACCACCCAGGACGTCGAGGCGATCACGCCGCAGACCCTGATCAACATCCGTCCCGTCGTGGCGGCGATCAAGGAGTTCTTCGGCACGTCGCAGCTGTCGCAGTTCATGGACCAGAACAACCCGCTCTCGGGTCTGACCCACAAGCGCCGCCTCAACGCGCTGGGCCCGGGCGGTCTGAGCCGTGAGCGCGCCGGCCTCGAGGTCCGTGACGTACACCCGTCGCACTACGGCCGCATGTGCCCGATCGAGACCCCCGAGGGTCCGAACATCGGTCTGATCGGTTCGCTCGCCGTGTACGCGCGGGTCAACCCGTTCGGCTTCATCGAGACGCCGTACCGCAAGGTCGTCGACGGTGTCGTCACCGACGACATCGTCTACATGACCGCCGACGAAGAGGACCGCTACTACATCGGTAACGCGAACATCGGCGTCGACGCCGACGGCCGCATCACCGACGACCGCGTTCTCGTCCGCAAGAAGGGCGCCGAGGTCGAGTTCGTCTCGGTCGATCAGGTCGAGTACCTCGACGTCTCGCCGCGCCAGATGGTGTCGGTCGCGACCGCGATGATCCCGTTCCTCGAGCACGACGACGCGAACCGCGCCCTGATGGGTGCGAACATGCAGCGTCAGGCCGTGCCGCTGGTGCGTAACGAGTCGCCGCTGGTCGGTACCGGCATGGAGCTGCGTGCCGCGGTCGACGCCGGTGACGTCATCGTGTCCGGCAAGACCGGTGTGGTGGAAGAGGTTTCGGCCGACTACATCACCGTCATGGACGACGACGGCAGCCGCGAGACCTACCGCATGCGGAAGTTCGCGCGCTCCAACCACGGCACCTGCGCCAACCAGCGTCCGATCGTGGACGAGGGTCAGCGCGTCGAGGCCGGCCAGGTGCTGGCCGACGGTCCGTGCACCGAGAACGGTGAGATGGCGCTGGGCAAGAACCTGCTCGTCGCGATCATGCCGTGGGAGGGCCACAACTACGAGGACGCGATCATCCTGTCGCAGCGCCTCGTGGAAGAGGACACCCTGACCTCGATCCACATCGAGGAGCACGAGATCGACGCCCGCGACACCAAGCTCGGTGCCGAAGAGATCACCCGGGACATCCCGAACGTCTCCGACGAGGTCCTCGCGGATCTCGACGAGCGCGGCATCGTGCGCATCGGTGCCGAGGTCCGCGACGGCGACATCCTGGTCGGCAAGGTCACCCCGAAGGGCGAGACCGAGCTGACCCCGGAGGAGCGCCTGCTGCGCGCCATCTTCGGTGAGAAGGCCCGCGAGGTCCGCGACACGTCGCTGAAGGTGCCGCACGGCGAGACCGGCAAGGTCATCGGTGTGCGCGTGTTCAGCCGCGACGACGACGACGATCTGGCTCCCGGCGTGAACGAGCTCGTGCGTGTGTACGTGGCTCAGAAGCGCAAGATCCAGGACGGCGACAAGCTCGCAGGCCGCCACGGCAACAAGGGTGTCATCGGCAAGATCCTCCCGCAGGAGGACATGCCGTTCCTGCCCGACGGCACCCCGGTCGACATCATCCTGAACACCCACGGTGTGCCGCGTCGTATGAACATCGGCCAGATCCTGGAAACCCACCTCGGGTGGGTCGCCAAGGCCGGCTGGAACATCAACGTGGCCTCCGGCGTGCCGGACTGGGCGTCGAAGCTGCCCGAGGACATGTACTCGGCGGAGCCCGACACCAACACGGCCACCCCGGTGTTCGACGGTGCGCGGGAAGAGGAGCTGACCGGACTGCTGTCCTCGACGCTTCCGAACCGCGACGGCGACGTGATGGTGAACGGCGACGGCAAGGCGACGCTGTTCGACGGTCGCTCCGGCGAGCCGTTCCCGTACCCGGTCTCGGTCGGCTACATGTACATCATCAAGCTGCACCACCTGGTCGACGACAAGATCCACGCGCGTTCGACCGGTCCGTACTCGATGATCACGCAGCAGCCGCTCGGCGGTAAGGCGCAGTTCGGTGGTCAGCGCTTCGGTGAGATGGAGTGCTGGGCCATGCAGGCCTACGGCGCCGCCTACACCCTGCAGGAGCTGCTCACGATCAAGTCGGACGACGTGGTCGGCCGCGTGAAGGTGTACGAGGCGATCGTCAAGGGTGAGAACATCCCGGAGCCGGGTATCCCCGAGTCGTTCAAGGTGCTCCTCAAGGAACTCCAGTCGCTGTGCCTGAACGTGGAGGTGCTGTCCTCGGACGGTGCCGCCATCACGATGGCCGACAACGACGACGAGGACCTGGAGCGCGCCGCGGCGAACCTGGGCATCAACCTGTCGCGCAACGAGTCCGCGACCGTTGACGACCTCGCCAACTGACACTCCGACGACCACTAGACGAAGAAGAGCTCTGGAAAGGTAAATAGTGCTCGACGTCAACTACTTCGATGAACTGAAGATCGGCCTCGCCACGGCCGATGACATCCACAATTGGTCGTACGGTGAGGTCAAGAAGCCGGAGACCATCAACTACCGCACGCTGAAGCCGGAGAAGGACGGCCTGTTCTGCGAGAAGATCTTCGGACCGACTCGCGACTGGGAGTGCTACTGCGGCAAGTACAAGCGTGTCCGCTTCAAGGGCATCATCTGCGAGCGCTGCGGCGTCGAGGTCACTCGCGCCAAGGTGCGTCGTGAGCGGATGGGCCACATCGAGCTGGCCGCGCCGGTCACGCACATCTGGTACTTCAAGGGTGTGCCGAGCCGTCTCGGTTACCTGCTCGACCTCGCGCCGAAGGATCTCGAGAAGATCATCTACTTCGCCGCCTACGTCATCACGTCGGTCGACGACGAGCTGCGCCACGCGGAGCTGTCGACCCGTGAGGCCGAGATCGAGGTCGAGAAGAAGGCCATCGCCGATCAGCGCGATGTCGACCTGAACGAGCGTCAGCAGAAGCTCGAGGCCGACCTCGCCGAGCTCGAGGCCGAGGGTGCCAAGGCCGACGTGCGCCGCAAGGTGCGCGACGGTGCGGAGCGCGAGATGAAGCGGATGCGCGATCACGCGCAACGCGCCATCGACGAGCTCGAGGAGATCTGGGACCGCTTCACCAAGCTGAGCCCGGGCGAGCTGATCATCGACGAGAAGCTGTACCGCCAGCTCGACGAGCGCTTCGGTGAGTACTTCACCGGCGCGATGGGTGCCGAGGCGATCAAGAAGCTCCTGGAGAACTTCGACATCGACGCCGAGGCCGAGTCGCTGCGCGACACCATCCGTAACGGCAAGGGCCAGAAGAAGCTTCGCGCGCTGAAGCGTCTGAAGGTCGTCGCCGCGTTCCAGCAGTCGGGCAACAGCCCGCTCGGCATGGTGCTCGACGCCGTCCCGGTGATCCCGCCGGAGCTGCGTCCGATGGTTCAGCTCGACGGTGGCCGCTTCGCGACCTCCGACCTGAACGACCTCTACCGTCGCGTCATCAACCGCAACAACCGCCTCAAGCGACTGATCGACCTGGGTGCGCCCGAGATCATCGTGAACAACGAGAAGCGGATGCTGCAGGAGTCGGTCGACGCCCTGTTCGACAACGGTCGTCGCGGCCGTCCGGTCACCGGACCGGGTAACCGCCCGCTGAAGTCGCTGAGCGATCTGCTCAAGGGCAAGCAGGGTCGTTTCCGTCAGAACCTGCTCGGCAAGCGTGTCGACTACTCGGGCCGTTCGGTCATCGTGGTCGGCCCGCAGCTCAAGCTGCACCAGTGCGGCCTGCCGAAGCTGATGGCGCTCGAGCTGTTCAAGCCGTTCGTGATGAAGCGTCTGGTCGACCTGAACCAGGCGCAGAACATCAAGTCGGCCAAGCGCATGGTGGAGCGTCAGCGCCCCGCCGTGTGGGACGTCCTCGAAGAGGTCATCGCCGAGCACCCGGTTCTGCTGAACCGTGCGCCGACGCTGCACCGCCTGGGCATCCAGGCCTTCGAGCCGCAGCTCGTCGAGGGCAAGGCCATCCAGCTGCACCCGCTCGTGTGTGAGGCGTTCAACGCCGACTTCGACGGTGACCAGATGGCCGTGCACCTGCCGCTGTCCGCGGAGGCGCAGGCCGAGGCACGCATCCTGATGCTGTCCTCGAACAACATCCTGTCGCCCGCGTCGGGTCGCCCGCTGGCCATGCCGCGTCTGGACATGGTGACCGGCCTGTTCTACCTGACCACCCTCAAGGAGGGTGCGGAAGGCGAATACAAGCCGGCCACCGAGGATCACCCCGAGGAGGGCGTGTACTCGAGCCCGGCCGAGGCAATCATGGCCGTCGACCGCGGTGTCCTGACCGTGCAGTCCAAGATCAAGGTGCGGCTGACCGATCAGCGTCCGCCCGCCGACATCGAGGCCGAGCAGTTCCCGGACGGATGGCGTTACGGCCAGCCGTGGACCACCGAGACCACGCTGGGCCGGGTGCTCTTCAACGAGCTGCTGCCGATCGAGTACCCGTTCGTCGACGAGCAGATGCCGAAGAAGCGTCAGGCCGCGATCATCAACGATCTCGCCGAGCGCTACCCGATGATCGTCGTCGCGCAGACCGTCGACAAGCTGAAGGACGTGGGCTTCTACTGGGCCACCCGCTCGGGTGTCACGGTCGCCATGTCCGACGTGCTCGTGCCGCCGCAGAAGGCCGAGATCCTCGAGCGTTACGAGGAGCGTGCCGATGGTCTGGAGCGCAAGTTCCAGCGCGGTGCCCTGACCCCGGACGAGCGGCGCGACGCGCTGGTCGAGATCTGGAAGCAGGCCACCGAAGAGGTCGGCAAGGTCATGGAGGAGTACTACCCCGAGGACAACCCGATCATCATGATCCCGAAGTCGGGTGCCACCGGTAACCTGACGCAGGTTCGTAACCTGTCGGGCATGAAGGGTCTGGTGACCAACCCGAAGGGTGAGTTCATCCCGCGTCCGATCAAGTCCTCGTTCCGCGAGGGCCTGACCGTGCTGGAGTACTTCATCAACACGCACGGCGCCCGAAAGGGTCTGGCGGACACCGCACTTCGTACCGCCGACTCGGGTTACCTGACCCGTCGTCTGGTCGACGTGAGCCAGGACGTCATCGTGCGCGAGACCGACTGTGGCACCGAGCGCGGCATCATCGTCCCGCTGGGCGAGAAGCAGCCGGACGGCTCGATCATCCGCGACCCGCACGTGGAGACCGCGGCCTACGCCCGGACTCTGGCCGCCGACGCGGTCGACGCCGACGGCAACGTCATCGTCGAGCGTGGACACGACCTGGGCGACCCGGCCATCGAGGCACTCCTCGCGGCCGGTATCGACGAGGTCAAGGTCCGTTCGGTCCTCACCTGTGCGACCGGCACCGGCGTCTGCGCCATGTGCTACGGCCGTTCGATGGCGACCGGCAAGCTCGTCGACATCGGCGAGGCCGTGGGCATCATCGCGGCCCAGTCGATCGGTGAGCCCGGTACCCAGCTGACGATGCGTACGTTCCACCAGGGTGGCGTCGGTGACGACATCACCGGTGGTCTGCCGCGTGTCCAGGAGCTGTTCGAGGCCCGTGTCCCCAAGGGCAAGGCCCCGATCGCCGAGGTCTCCGGCCGCGTGCGTCTCGAGGACGACGATCGTTTCTACAAGATCACCATCGTTCCCGACGACGGCTCGGAAGAGGTTGTCTACGACAAGATCTCGAAGCGTCAGCGTCTGCGTGTGTTCAAGCACGAGGACGGCTCCGAGCGTCTGCTCGCCGACGGTGACCACGTCGACGTCGGTCAGCAGCTCATGGAGGGCGCGGCCGATCCGCACGAGGTGCTGCGCGTGATGGGTCCCCGCCAGGTGCAGATCCACCTCGTCAACGAGGTCCAGGAGGTGTACCGGAGCCAGGGTGTGTCGATCCACGACAAGCACATCGAGACGATCGTCCGTCAGATGCTGCGTCGCGTGACGATCATCGATTCGGGTGCCACCGAGTTCCTGCCCGGTTCGCTCACCGAGCGTTCGGAGTTCGAGTCGGAGAACCGTCGGGTCGTCGCCGAGGGTGGCGAGCCCGCGGCCGGCCGTCCGGTGCTCATGGGTATCACCAAGGCATCGCTGGCCACCGAGTCGTGGCTGTCGGCGGCGTCGTTCCAGGAGACCACTCGCGTGCTGACCGATGCGGCCATCAACAGCCGCAGCGACAAGCTCGTGGGCCTCAAGGAGAACGTGATCATCGGTAAGCTGATCCCGGCCGGTACCGGCATCAACCGGTACCGCAACATCCAGGTGCAGCCGACCGAGGAAGCGCGTGCCGCGGCGTACGCGGTGCCGTCCTACGACGACACCTACTACAGCCCGGACGGCACCTTCGGTGCCCCGTCCGGTGCTGCGGTCCCGCTCGACGACTACGGCTACTCCACGGATTACCGCTAGTCGCTCGCGCGACAATCGACTGACTGACCCCCGTATCCCGCAAGGGTGCGGGGGTCAGTCGTTGTCGCGATAGGGGAGATACTGGACGTTCCAGTGATTGCCGTCGGGATCGTCGAAGTAGACGAAGTGTCCCCACGCCTGGACGTCGACCTCGCTGACCTCCACACCGGCGTCGAGCAACTGTTGGCGGGCGGCCTCGATGTCGGAGACGCACAACATGTGGATGCCCGCGGTCGGGGCGGAGCCGTCGACGATGCCCGTGCCGAAGGCGATCGAGCAGGCTGACCCGGGCGGGGTCATCTGGACGAATCGGAGGTCCTCGGACACGACATGATCGTGATCGGGGTGGAAGCCGATGCGGGTGTAGAACTCCTTGGCCCGGTCCACGTCGGTGACGGGCAGCATGGCGACTTCGAGCGTCCAGTTCATGATCAGATCCTTCGGTTGGTGACGTTGGTACCGCTATTCAACCGACGATCGCGGACAATTTCGGTCCTGATTGACTGAGATCGCTCCGAACGCCCGTCAGCGACCGACAGGCACCCCGAGCGTGCCGAGGATGACACTGCTGACCACCGGGCCGAGTTCGGACAGTCCCTCCGGGGTGAGTGTCGCCGAGGGGATGGTTCGGATGTCGCATCCCGGCCGGGGCGGGATGCGTTGTGTCAGCCGCTGTTTGAGCCAGTGCAGCGCGCCGGGGGCGCCCGTCACCGCGACGACCCCGTGGGTGGTCATCAGCTGCGGGATCGGTCGGGGCGGCAACGCCTCTCGACGGTAGGTCACCGGTGTGCCGCCAGTGCAGTACGAGCGCACCATCGCATCGGCTCCCGCGATGGGGCCGACTTCTTCGGTGACGCCGTTGTACACATAGGTCGGTGCCGTCGGGCTCTTGCCGCTGATCCCGCGTTCGTCGAGAGCGGCCTTGACGATCGGATCGTTGAGCACGGTCCGCAGCGGAACCTTGAGATACCGGTGGATGTCGTACCAGAGGTGTTTGAGCGCGTTCTGGCCCAGGCAGGAGCTCTGCGTGTCCCGGATTTGGCGCACCGCTTCGGGTTTCACGTATTTGCGAAGCGGACCGAGCAGTGCTGGCTCGTCCTTGAGGATCGCGCCGAGCGCGAGTGGGATGAGTCCGGCCAGTGGCGTCGCGTTCACCGTGTGGACCGACATCTGCAACGACCGTTCCGGTGCGCCGAGGGCAGCGCCCGCGATGTTCAGCTCCGGTGCGTACGTGGGCTGCTCCTCGATGGCCCAGCTCGAGGCGATGCCTCCGCCCGAGTAGCCCCACATGCCCACGGGCGTGGATGCACCCGTCAATCGGGCCGGCCGGAAGCTCTCGACGGCCCGGATTCCGTCCAGCACCGCGTATCCGGGCTGCCGCGGGGTGAGGAAACGGTTGTCGACGCCGCCGTGGTCGGGCAGTGCGACGGCCCAGCCCTGCTCCAGACCGGCGAAGGCCAGCGCGACCTCGGCCGCCGCCGTCGGGAAGGTCAGCGGTCCGATCGGGCTCGTCGGCTCCAGCGGAAACCCGCGGATCAGTCCGTACGACGGATTGCATTGGCGCATCACGGAATCGGTCGCCGACTGATAAGACAGCAAGGCTCGAGGGCGAGATGGCCCCGCGGGTAGCAGGAGAGTGGTGACCGCGGCGTAGGGCTCACCGTTCGCGCCGGTGCTGCGGTACAGCAGCTGCCACGCCCGGACATTCATCGGGAAGATCTGCATCATCTTCGCCGTGACGGGTCGTGAGCGGAGCACGTCGCCGGGCTTCGCCTTCTGCCATCCCGCGGGCAGGGTGTAGAAGGCGTCGGGCGGTGGCGCCGGTGTTGCCGACGCGGGGGCGTCGGCCCGTAGCGCCGCTCCGGTCGCCGCCGTCAGCACCACGGCCATCGAGACCGCCAGAACCCGCCATAGCCGAACCCACATACGTCCCCCTCGATCAGTGGTCCCCCGGCGCATCGGCCCCGTCCGACGTCGAGTGGCGGTAACGATAGCCACTCCGACGACTCGATGACGACGAAATGGCGGCATTCCCGGAACCGATCACGATGCGATCAGCGGCAAACAAATCGGGGACAGCGGATTACGCTGGTCCTGTGGCTGAAGGGCAGGCGCAACGTTTCCGATGGCTGCTGCATGTGGACCTCGACCAATTCCAGGTCTCGGTCGAGAGACTGCGCAGCCCGGAACTCGCCGGTGTGCCGGTGATCGTCGGCGGCAACGGTGACCCCACCGAGGCGCGCAAGGTCGTGACCTGCGCGTCGTACGAAGCGCGTGCGCAGGGGGTGCGGGCGGGCATGCCGTTGCGCAACGCGCACCGCAAGATGCCCGACGCCGTGTATCTGCCGCTCGACACCGATGCCTACGACGTCGCCTCGGCGGGCGTGATGGACGTCCTGCGCGGTTTCGGCCATCCGGTGGAGGTGTGGGGATGGGACGAGGCATACCTCGGCATCGGACCGATCGACGATGACGGCCGGCCGATCGGCGACGCGGTCGAACTCGGCGACGAGCAGGTTCGCGCCCGCGCACGCGAGTTGCGGGCCGCGGTGCGCGACACCAACGGCCTGGCGTGCTCGATCGGCATCAGCGACAACAAACAGCGCGCGAAGATGGCCACCGGATTCGCGAAGGCCGGTTTCGCCGAGGCCGCCGACGACAAGGTATTCCTCCTCGACGGCCGGAACTGGTTGTCGCTCATGGGGGACCGGCCCTGCCGCGACCTGTGGAGCGTCGGGCCGAAGACCGCGGCCAAACTCGTCGATCACGGCGTCGGCACGGTCCGTGAACTGATCGACACCCCGCGCGACGAGCTGATCGAGATCTTCGGGCCGCATCAGGGCAACTGGCTCTATGTGCTGTGCCGGGGTGGCGGTGACCCGACGATCACCGTGGAACCCTGGCTGGCCCGCTCCCACTCGAAATCGCGGACCTTTGCAGCCGACCTCCTCGATCGATCCGAGATCCACGCCGCGGCAACCGAACTCACGAGGGAGGTGCTCGACCAGTCCGTCGATGAGCAGCGCATGGTGTTCCGGGTGGCCGTCACCGTACGCACGTCGACGTTCTACACCCGCACCAAATCGCGCAAGTTGCCCGAGCCGACGCAGTCCTTCGACGCGATCCTGCCGGTCGTCGCGGAGTTGCTCGACCGGTTCGAGCAGGACCGTCCGGTGCGGCTTCTCGGTGTCCGGCTCGACCTGGTCGTCGACGAGGACGAGGATGTTGGAACCGATCTCGATCACTCACCGGATACGCGGGCGACGACATGACGAGGAAGACATGACGAGAATGTCGTCACCGCAACGGTCTTCGCGACATCCGCTCGGTGGCCTACTCATCCTGTCGGTCGCCGTGCTGCTGTCCGCCCTGACCGCCGTGCCGGTCGCGTCGGCGCAGCCGCGACTACCCGTCGTCTACGACTTCGCATCCGGTATTCGGGCGGAACTCGCACATCCCGGGGGTTCATTGCCCGGCACCAACGACTTCGGCTGCCGGCCCACTGCGCGCCATCCGCGACCGGTGGTTCTGCTGCACGGCAGTGGCGGTGGGCGACAGACCAATTGGGGCACGCTGGCACCGGTGCTGGCCAATGAGGGCTACTGCGTCTTCGCCCCGACCTACGGCGGGCTCGGGACCGTGTGGCCGATATCGGCGGTCGGCGGTATGGGAGTGAAGACCGATTCGGCCTGGCAGATCAAGGTGTTCGTGGATCGGGTGCGAGCGGCGACCGGTGCTGCGCAGGTCGACATCGTCGGACATTCACTCGGCACGGAGATCCCCACCTACTGGGTGAAATACCTGGGCGGCCGACAATCGGTGGCGCACTACGTGTCCCTGGCACCCTATTGGCGTCAGCAGCCCGACGAGGACGATGCCCGTAGCGAACTGGTGGCTGACGTCAAGAGCCTCCTCGGTATTCCGCCGTTGACCCCGCCGCTCACTCCGGCGAATTGCGCGGGCTGTGTGTCGCCGCCCGACGTGAACTTCAATCGCGCCGTGCGGGAGCCGACTCCGTACTTACCGGGTATCCGCTACACCAATATCGTCACCAGACACGATCAGATCGTCACGCCCTATACCGCCGGACTGCTACCGGGCCCGCCCGGCACCGACGTACGAAACATCGTGGTGCAGAGCGGTTGTCCGGCGGACCGGTCGGATCACATGACGATCGTCGCCAACCGGCGGTCGGCCGCGCTGGTCCTCAACGCACTCGATCCGGCACATGGGCGTCCGGTGCCGTGTGTGCCCGTGGCCCCGTTCGCCGGCGCGTGACCGCACAGGCGTCGGTCAGTGCCGGACGACGGGCGGCAACGACGCGATGACATCCCACTGGGCACGCTGGGCACCGACGGTGTCGGTCAGGAAGGTGCGGGCGATGACGAGGAGTTCGGACACCATGGGGTGTGCCAGCTCGTAGAAGACGGCGTTGCCGACACGTTCGCTGATGACGACGTGATGTCGCTTCAGTACGGCCAGATGCTGGGACAGCAGGGTTGGTTCGAGCCCGGTGATGGTGAGGAGTTCACTGACCGGGGTCGGTTCGATGTTGGCGCTCAATACCTCGAGGACGCGAATGCGCGCCGGGTGCGCCAGACCTTTGAAGAGATTGGCCTTGATCTCGTATAACGGTCGTTCTCGTCCGTTGACGGTTGCCGACATACAGCCCACTTTCCCGGCCCCCGCGATTGACGGATTGCACGAATCACTCAAACCGAATATATCAGGGCGCCGCCGGAGCTCCGTCCGTCTCGCCGGTGTGTCCGCGCAAGCGACGGACCCGTGCCCCGAACCGATCGCGGAAGCGTCGGAACCTCCGGTATCCCCACCAGAAGAGCGCGAGCCCGACGATCAGCACCACGAGTGCGACAACAGGGGCGACCAGCGCGAGCACCGACATCGCGACACTGCCCACATCCTCCACCGAACTCACGACGGGGGTTCCGACACCGGCCGTCGCCGCGTCCACGGGCGGACGGATCGTCGCCTTGCCGATGTGCACCAGCAGCGCGATGACGATGCCCACGATCACCGGCACCCAGGCGGAACTGGTGAAGAAGCTCCCGGGATCGGTGACGACCGCCGTCTCCGACGCCGCACCCGTCCCGAACACGATGCCGCCGGAGGTGGGACGAACCACGGTCTGGATGGCGTCGTTGACCGTGTCCACGACAGGGATCTTGTCGGCGATCACCTCGATGAGGAGGAGTACGCCCAGGATGGTGAGGACCCAGCCGTTGGTGAGCCAGTTGGCGGCGGCGGGCAGCTGGATGACGTCGATGTACCGGCCGGCGATGCCGAGTACGAGCAGCGGTATGTAGGCGTTGAGCCCGGCCGACGCGGCGAGCCCGGCCCCCGTCAGCATTTCGAGCATGACTGGACTGTAATGCGTGTGCGGCTCAGTCGGTGGATTCGGGCGAAAGCGGTTCGCGGGGAATGCGAACCCCGGCCAGTCGCGCCGCCGGGTCGACCGTCAGTCCGAGGTCCGACCAGGGCACACCGACGGTCACCACCGCATAGGCGGAGGTGGGGAAACGGTCGATATGACCATTCGGATCGAGTGTCACGGCCGTGGCCGGCATGCCGGGTTCGTGTCCGACGACCAGGACCGTCGAGGCGTCCTCGGGCGCGTAGAGGCGGATCGCCTCGAGGATCTGCTCGGGGTAGCCGCCGTAGATGTCGTCGATATAGGTGACGGGTGCGTCGATGCCGGTGCGCGCCAGCGTCTCGCGTGTGCGGGTGGCCGTCGAGCAGAGAACGGCGTCGACGTGCATTCCTTCGTCGGCCATCCATGCGCCGGCGAGGGCGGCCTCCCGGTCACCGCGCTCGGCGAGTGGCCGTTCGTGATCGCCGACGCCCGCCGGATAGCCGGATTTGCCGTGGCGCATCAGTATCAGCGTGCGGGTCATGCGACCTCCACACGGATGGTGCTCCGACTGCCGGTGTCGGTGCTCGTGAGGACGGTGCGGAGCACGGTCACCGTCGCACGCCAGGCTGCCGCCTCCTGACGATGGAACACGGAGTCCTCGTCGGCGCCGGCGGCAAGCAGTTCGTCGGCGATGGCGTCCATCTCCAGGTATTCGTCCACCGCATCATCGAGTACGCGGCGTGCCGCGTCGGCGGACTCGCATACGAGTGTGATGGTCTCCGCGTCCAGGGTGGCCAGGCGTTCCAGATCAGACCGGTGTCGCATGTGAACAACGTACGACGACTCCCCGACAGGTTCGCGCCGCCACACCGGGAATCGCGAGGTCGGATGGCGTGTCGGCAGCGGATGCCCACGCGTGGTTCAGCCGTCGGGTCGCTTGACCATTACCCTGAACCGGTGCATTCCTGGGTTCCCGCCGTGCTGGCGGTGGCGGCAGCACTGCTGATCGCCGGCGGCACGGTGTTGCGGCAGCGTGAATCGCACACCAGCGGTGCGATCACCTGGAAATGGTGGATCGGCGCGATGATCGCGCTCGGTGGATTCGCATTGCAGGCCGCGGCCCTGGGACTCGGCTCCATTCTTCTCGTGCAGCCGCTGGTGATGTTCACGGTGCTGTTCGCGCTGCCGATGGAGGCCTGGGCGGATCGTCGCAGGCCGCTGCGCGTCGAGTGGATGTGGGGTGTACTGCTCGTCGCGTGCGTGACGGTGTTCCTGGTGGTCTCGCGTCCGGAACCGTCACCCCGACGGCCCGACGATCTGCTGATGGTCGCGACCATCAGCGGTGTCATCATCGGCCTGCTGCTGTGCGTGGTGGCCGCGGAGCGATCGAACCGGCACTACAAGGCGCTGCTGTACGGCGTCACCGCGGGCGTGCTGTTCGGTGTCTCCGCGTTGCTCGTGAAAGCCGTGATCTACCAGCTCTTCCATCACTTCGCGCACACCTTTTCCCGGCCGGAGATCTACCTGTTCGCGGTGGTCGCGGTCTTTGCGATCGTGGCGCAGCAGCGGGCCTTCGGTGCGGGGGAGTTGCAGACGTCGTTCCCCGCCCTGACGGTGATGGAACTCGTCGTGTCGATGGCACTCGGCGTCCTGTTGCTCGGCGAGAACCTGCACGTGTCGGTACCGACCGCGATCTTCCTCGGTCTGGTGCTCGGGGCCATGGTGCGGTCGGTTCTCGAACTGACCAAGCTCGCGGCCGCCCGGGCCGAGTGGTACGAGGAGCACGCGGGCGACTCATCGGAGACGACGGTGTCAGCGACTGGGCACGGGGTCGATGAGTCCGGCGAGGCCGCGGGCCCACTCGGAGGCGAGGACCGCGGGCCGGACCGACGATGAGTAGTCGTGGCGCGCATGTTCGCCGACCTGTCGGGCTCCGCGAGCGGTGAGCATCTCGGCCATGATCTCGCCGCCCCGATTGAAGGTGTCGTCGTAGACGATGTCGCCGAGGCCGAAGACCGCGAAGCGCAGTCCGGTCAGATCCGGATTCTCCGCCTCGAGGGCGTCGGCGAACGGTTCGGCACCGGTCGGGAGTTCGCCGTCACCGTAGGTGGAACACACGACGACCGCGAAGTCGGCGGGATCGAGACGGTCGACCGCGTACTCGGTCATGTCGTGGACCGAGGTGTCGAAATCGGCGTCCAATACGTCCGCGATCGCGTCGGCGACCAATTCGGCGGTGCCGGTCTCGGTTCCGTACAGGATGACGACAGACATTTCGGCTCCTCTCGAACGGTGCGGGCGGTCGCCCGAACACAGGAATGACAATGTAACTAAGGCTACCCTTATTTGTCGGCTTCGGCGCTGTGCGATCGGCCACGGGGTTGGGATATTTACTTGGATGTCCTACTATCGAAGGTGACCCCACAGACATCCGATCGTGAATCCAGGTGATCCCGTGTCCGACTCCACTTCCTCCGATACCGCCGGCGACGTGCGCACCATCCCGCATTACCTCGGTGGCGCGACCGTCACCGTCGCCGACGGGCGGTTCGCCGACGTCTTCAATCCGAGCACCGGTGCCGTCGCCGCCCGTGTGCCGCTCGCGTCCACCGCAGAGGTCGACGCCGCCGTCGCCACCGCCGTCGAAGCTCAGCGTGAATGGGCTGCCTGGAATCCGCAGCGTCGTGCGCGCGTGATGATGAAGTTCGTCGACCTGGTCAACCAGAACGCCGACGAACTCGCCGAACTCCTGTCCCTCGAACACGGCAAGACCTTCCCGGACGCGAAGGGCGATATCCAGCGCGGCATCGAGGTCATCGAATTCGCCATCGGCATCCCGCATCTGCTCAAGGGTGAGTTCACCGAAGGTGCCGGCGCGGGCATCGACGTGCACTCGATCCGCCAGCCGCTCGGTGTGGTCGCCGGCATCACGCCGTTCAACTTCCCGGCCATGATCCCGCTGTGGAAGGCCGGACCCGCACTCGCCTGCGGCAACGCCTTCATCCTCAAGCCCAGCGAACGCGACCCGTCCGTGCCGGTGCGTCTGGCCGAACTCTTCACCGAGGCAGGCCTTCCCGACGGCGTCTTCCAGGTGATCCACGGCGACAAGGAGTCCGTCGACGCCCTGATCAACAACCCCGACGTGCAGGCGCTCGGATTCGTCGGCAGCTCCGACATCGCCCAGTACATCTACGAGAACGCCGCCCGCAACGGCAAGCGCTCGCAGTGCTTCGGTGGTGCCAAGAACCACATGATCGTCATGCCCGACGCCGATATGGATCAGGTCGTCGACGCGCTGATCGGTGCGGGTTACGGCAGCGCCGGTGAGCGTTGCATGGCCATCAGTGTCGCGGTGCCGGTCGGCGAGGAGACCGCGAATCGCCTGCGCGCCAAGTTGGTCGACAAGGTCAACGCCCTGCGTGTCGGACACAGCCTCGACCCCAAGGCCGACTACGGTCCGCTCGTGACGGCGGCCGCGCTCGACCGCGTGAAGGGATACATCGCGAAGGGCGCCGAGGAGGGTGCCGAGATCGTCGTCGACGGACGGGAACGCGGCAGCGACGAGCAGTCCTTCGGTGACGCCGACATCTCGAACGGATTCTTCGTCGGCCCAACCCTTTTCGACCATGTCACCAAGGACATGTCGATCTACACCGACGAGATCTTCGGCCCGGTGCTGGCCATCGTGCGGGCGAACGACTACGAGGAGGCGCTCGCGCTGGCCTCCGATCACCAGTACGGCAACGGTGTCGCCATCTTCACCCAGGACGGCGATGCCGCCCGTGACTTCACCGCCCGCGTGAACGTCGGCATGGTCGGAGTGAACGTACCGATCCCGGTTCCGGTGGCGTACTACACCTTCGGCGGCTGGAAGCGGTCGGGCTTCGGTGATCTCAACCAGCACGGCCCGACGTCGATCCAGTTCTATACGAAGACCAAGACGGTGACCACGCGCTGGCCGTCCGGCATCAAGGATGGCGCCGAATTCGTCATCCCGACGATGGACTGATCTCTTGACCACCATCAACGCACCGATCGACGGTGGTCTCGATGACGACGAGCGCGTCATCGTCGAGACCGCGGCGGCCTTCGCGGCGAAGAAACTCGCGCCGTTCGCGCTGGAATGGGACGAGACCCACCACTTTCCGGTCGACGAACTCCGCGAGGCCGCCGAACTCGGCATGGGCGCGATCTACTGTTCGGAGGAGGTCGGGGGCAGCGGGCTGCGCCGCCTCGACGGCGTCCGGATCTTCGAGCAGCTCGCCTACGCCGACCCGGCAGTCGCCGCCTTCCTGTCCATCCACAACATGTGCACGTGGATGGTCGACAAGTACGGCACCGACGAGCAACGCACACAGTGGGTTCCGGCGCTGGCGTCGATGGAGACGGTGGCCAGCTACTGCCTCACCGAACCCGGTGCCGGTTCCGACGCCGCAGCATTGTCGACCCGTGCGGTCGCCACCGACGACGGCTACGTCCTCAACGGGGTGAAGCAATTCATCTCCGGTGCCGGCGCCAGTGACCTGTACGTGCTGATGGCGCGCACCGGGGGCGAGGGCCCACGCGGCATCTCCGCCTTCCTGGTGGAGAAGGGCACCCCGGGCCTGAGTTTCGGTGCGCAGGAACGGAAGATGGGCTGGCATGCGCAGCCCACGGCGCAGGTGATCCTCGACGACGTGCACGTCCCGGCGGCCAACCTGCTCGGCGGCACCGAGGGCATCGGCTTCAGCATCGCGATGAACGGGCTCAACGGCGGGCGCCTCAACATCGCCGCCTCGTCCCTCGGCGGTGCACAGGCCGCCTTCGACAAGGCGGCGGCGTACGTGGCCGGCCGGAAGGCCTTCGGATCGGCGCTCATCGACGAGCCGACGATCCGTTTCACCCTGGCCGACATGGCGACCGCGCTCCAGGCATCGCGGCTGATGCTGTGGCGTGCGGCGGCCGCGCTCGACGCCGATGCGCCCGACAAGGTCGAACAGTGTGCCATGGCCAAACGGTTCGTCACCGACAACTGCTACACGGTGGCCGACCAGGCGCTCCAGTTGCACGGCGGATACGGCTACCTCACCGAATACGGCGTCGAGAAAATCCTGCGGGATCTGCGGGTACACCGCATCCTGGAGGGGACGAACGAGATCATGCGGGTGGTCGTCGGCCGCTCCATCGCGAACAACTTCCGGGAGAGTTGATCGCGGGTGACGTGACAGTCCCGGCAGCGCAGCACAATTCAGCGGATTTCACAGGTCAGGAGACATTCGGATGACGACGATCGCATTTCTGGGGCTCGGCAACATGGGCGGCCCGATGGCCGCGAACCTCGTGAAGGCCGGACATACCGTGCACGGATTCGACCCGGTGCCCGAGGCGGTGAAGGCCGCAGAGGACAACGGCGTGACGACCTATGCGAGTGCGGTGGAGGCGGTCGGCGCCGCCGAAGTGGTCATCACCATGCTGCCCAACGGGACCATCGTCCGGAACCTCTACGCCGAGATCCTCCCCGCGACCCCCACCGGCGCCCTGTTCATCGACAGTTCGACGATCTCCGTCGACGACGCCCGCGCGATCCACGCGCAGGCCGTCGAGCACGGCTTCGCCCAGGTCGACGCACCGGTCTCGGGCGGGGTGAAGGGGGCCGTGGCGGGCACGCTCGCGTTCATGGTCGGCGGTGAGGACGAGGCGTTCGCCGCTGCGCGTTCGACTCTGGATCCCATGGCGGGCAAGATCATCCACTGTGGTGACGCCGGCGCGGGTCAGGCGGCGAAGGTCTGCAACAACATGGTGCTCGCCGTCCAGCAGATCGCCGTCGGTGAGGCCTTCGTCCTCGCCGAGAAGCTGGGTCTGTCCGATCAGGCGCTCTTCGACGTCATCACCGGAGCCACCGGCAACTGCTGGGCAGTGCAGACCAACTGCCCGGTGCCCGGACCCGTCCCGACCTCCCCGGCGAACAACGACTACAAGCCGGGCTTCGCCACCGGACTGATGAACAAGGACCTCGGCCTCGCCATGGATGCCGTCATGAGCACCGGCAGTCGCGCGCCGCTCGGCACCCATGCCGCGCAGCTGTACAAGGCCTTCGCCGAACAGCATTCGGATCTGGACTTCAGCGCGATCATCACGTCGCTGCACTGAGGGACGATCACCGTCGGTCTCGATACGCCACTCACTCCGTTCGCGGCTACTCGACCGGCGAATTGGGTAATGGATCGCTGGTCGAGTAGCGACGAGTGAGCGCAGCGAGCACGGCGCGTATCGAGACCGCCGACTCAGAAGTCCCCGGCGTGATGGCGGAGGGATTGGATCGCGGTGACCAGGCCGTTCACCTGGCCGTCGGTCATGCCCACGTCGGCGAAGACCTCGCGATTGAGGGTGGTGGTGGCGTCCTCGACGGTCGAGCGGCCCAGGTCGGTGATCTCGACGAGGGTGGTGCGGCCGTCGGTGGGGTGGGGGACCCGGCGGACGAGGTCGGTTTCCTCCAGGCGGCGGATCGCGTGGGTGACACTGGTGACGTGCACCTGGAGGCGGACGCTGGCCTTGGTGATGGGCAGTGAGCCGCGTCGCGAGAAGGCCAGCAGCCGAAGCAATTCGAAGCGCGAGAAGGTCAGATCGTATGGCCGCAGCGCGGCTTCGACGCGGGCGAGCAGGATCTGGTGGGCCCGCATGATCGAGGTCACCGCGACCATGCCGTCGGCCACGTCTCCCCACCCTGCCTCGGCCCAATTGTCCCGCGCCTGCGCGATCGGGTCGAAATCCATACTGCGGCCCATGGTGATCAGCATAGTCGGTGCGACCACACGGTCCCGGCGGACATCGGAGTCCGTGTCGGAACGGCTAATCGGCGGGGCTGGTGAGGACGAGGCGAATCGTGCGGACGAGGCTGTCGACGAGTTCGTCGACGGTGTGCCCGCCGAGCTCTCCGTGTTCTTCGTCGGCGCGGAGCATGATGACCGATTCCACCAGCCGCAACGGCAGGAGAGTGCGGGTGTCATCCGCATCCCCGACGGCCGCCGCGGCCAGTGATTCATAGGCCCGTGCGAGTTCATAACGTGCACTGCGGAATTCGGTGAAATGCTGTTCGGCCACCTCGGGGAGCAGGTAGAGCGCTCCGAGATTCCAAGGCGCAGAAGCGAGTTGCTCGATGTCGAAGCGGGCCAGCCGCAGCAGCCGGTCGAGTGCGGGACCGTCGGTGGTGAGGAGTTCACGCGCGCGGACCAGTGACCGGTCGACGGTGGTGGACAGCAGAGCGGCGAGGATGTCGTCCTTGGTACGGAAGTGGTGATACAGCGACGCCTGGCGAATGCCGACCGCCTCGGCGATCTTCCGAGTGGACGTACCGGTATAGCCGTGCCGGACAAACAGTTCGGCCGCGGCATCCAGGATCTCGTCACGCGCACTGTCGCCCGAACGTTTTGGTCCGAGCAGTCGCGGGCGGCCCGGTCCAGACGGAACCGCTCCCACTGTCCGGGGGATGGATACCTGCCCCGTCATGGCATACCTCCCGTGAATCGCGCTGGTCCCTACGTCATCGAGCCTAGGTCAGTCGCCACGTTCGCGCGCTGTCCGGGACTCGCGGTGAGCGGCGGTTAACGAGTTCGTTGCATCGATTATCGGCGCCGAAACAAACCTGTCACCCGACAGAAATTGCGCGACTGTTCCCTGTATCCCAAGGTCGACGACTCAACGGAGAGCGTCGCATCCGCGATCTCATCCGACACTCCCGCTCTGGAGCCCGACACATGACACTCACCGCGCAGCCTCCCGTCGACACCGCCGCGTCCGCCCGCGCCGATGCCGACGACCTCGCCGGCCTCGGCTACGAACCCCAGTTGCATCGCTCGCTCGGCACGTTCGCGTCCTTCGCCGCGGGGTTCTCCTTCGTCTCCATCCTCACCACCATCTTCCAGCTCTTCGGCCTCGGCTTCGGCTTCGGCGGACCGGCCTTCTTCTGGACCTGGCCCGCCGTCTACGTGGGCCAGTTGCTGGTGGCGCTGTGCTTCGCCGAGATCGCCGCCCGGTATCCGATCTCCGGTGCCATCTATCAGTGGTCGCGCCGCATGGGCGGAGAGGTCGTCGGCTGGTTCGGCGGCTGGTTCATGATGATCGCCCAGATCGTCACCGCCTCCGCCGCGGCACTCGCCCTGCAGGTGGTCCTGCCCACCGTGTGGAGCGGATTCCAGATCATCGGCGACGATCCGACGCTCACCAGCCGTTCCGGTGCGGCCAACGCCGTGCTCCTCGGCTCGCTGCTGCTGGTGGTGGTCACCACCATCAACTGCATCGGCGTGCGCTGGATGAGCCGGGTCAACAACATCGGTGTCGCCTGCGAGCTGATCGGTGTCACCGCCGTGGTGCTGGCACTGTTCACCCACGCCCGGCGCGGACCGTCGGTGGTCTTCGACACCGGCCTGCCCGGCCAGCAGCCCGGCTACATCTGGGCGTTCATCGTGTCCGGCCTGATGGCCGCCTACGTGATGGTCGGCTTCGGTTCGGCAGGCGAATTGGCCGAGGAGACCTGCAACCCGCGCCGCGTCGCTCCGCGCACCATCCGGATGGCGCTCACCGTCTCCGCGGTCGGCGGCGGCCTGATGCTGCTCGGTGCGTTGATGGCGGCACCGACACTCGGCGAGGAACTGGCCGCGGGCGGTCTGCCCTACGTGCTCAACTCGGTACTCGGCGGCTTCTGGGGCAAGGTTCTGCTGTGTGACGTCGCGATCGCCATCGTCATCTGCACCCTGGCCATCCAGACCGCCTGCTCCCGACTGATGTTCGGAATGGCTCGCGACAACCGGCTTCCCTTCTCCGACAAGCTGTCCCACGTCAACCGCCGCACCGGTACCCCGATCCTGCCGTCGATCGTCGTCGGCGTGCTGTGCATCGGCGTGCTCCTCGTCAATGTCGGCAACTCCGCGATCTTCGCGACGCTCGCCAGCGTGTGCATCATCCTCATCTACCTCGCCTACCTCGCGGTCACGGCACCGATGCTGTGGCGGCGGCTGCAGGGCTGGCCGAAGGGGGCGGTGACCGTCGATGCGGAGGGACGAAAGCTGTTCACCATGGGGCGATTCGGCATCGTCATCAACGCCCTCGCCGTGCTGTACGGCAGCCTGATGGTCGTCAATCTGGCGTGGCCCCGTGCCGAGGTCTTCGACCCGGCGGGGGAGATGCCGATCCTGCGGTGGGCGGGTCCCATCTGCATCGCGGCGACGATCCTGATCGGCATCGCCTGCTACCCGCGTGGCAAGCAGCACCGTTATCCGTTGGCCGCCAAAGCCGTTTCGCTTCCGAATCCCGCCTGACCCCGACCCGAACCAGGAGGTTCTCATGACCGGCACCCTTGCCGATGCCACCGCCGATTCCACCACGGACACCGGATCCACCGCGGGAGCACGGGCCCACGCCCGCGCCCAGGCCGGTACGATCACCACATCCATGCCCGTGGTCCCCGCCGCCGACTGGCCGGCTCCGCCCGCGGGTGTCGACCCGGCCCTGTTGACGTGGGCGGAGACGGTCCCCGGCGGCCGGTACACCACCAAGGTTCTCGCCCGCGGCACCCGGCTGCGTCTACGCGATGTCGCAGGCACCGCCTGCGCACACCTGATGATGTGGCGGGCCGATACCCCGTGGGAACGCATCAGCGTGGCGGACACGGTGAAGGTGCCGTGGCAGGCATACATGACCGCGGGACATCCTCTGCTCAGCGACCAGGGCCGGGTGCTCGCGACCGTCGTCGCCGACACCTCGGGGCACCACGACGCACTCACCGGAACCACCACACTCGCCCAGAACACCGCGAAATACGGTGCGGGTGAGGTGCATTCGGAGAGCCCGGCCGGGCGAGAGCTGCTCAAGCTCGCGGCCGCGAAACATGGACTGACACCGACGGACGTCGCGCCGACCGTCTCGTTCTTCGCCGGGGTGCGCGTCGAGGACGACGGATCATTCGGCTATCTGGGCAACGCCGGTGCCGGCACCTCCGTCGACCTGATCGTGCATCTGCCCGTGATCGTCGCCGTCGCCAACACCGCGCATCCGCTCGATCCGTCGCCACGATTCGAGACGGGCTCACTAGAGGTGTTGGCGTGGCGGGCCGGCGCCGATCTCGACGATCTGCTCGCCGACTCACCGAACCGTGATCCCGAGTATCGCCGTGCCGTCCTCAACAGCGAGGACGTCCACGACGCTGCCGAAACATCCACCACCGCACCAGGAGACAAGTCATGACGACCGTGCTCGCCGCAGGCGACGAACTGACCGTGGCGCCCGCCGCCGATCTCGCGCTCGTTCCCGGAACCGTCATCGACGACGCCATCATCGGTGCTCGCGCCCCGTGGTCGGGAGTCGTGGCCGTGGGTGATGTCCTCACCATCGTCGACCTCTACGGCAATCAGGCCGTGGACACCCTGTTCTTCGGTGGCAGCGATCATTCGATCCGCTACTCCGCGCAGGCCACCATCGCCGACCAGGGCAACATCTTCCTGACCACCGGAACCGTTGTCCGCGATCAGGAATCGCAACCGATGATGACGGTCGTCGCCGACGAGGTGGGCAATCACGACACGCTCGGCGGTGCCTGCTCACAGGAGTCGAACACCCTCCGCTACGGCCACCACACCAAACATCAGCACGCCTGCGTGGAGAACTTCCTGATCGGCGGTGCCCGGCATGGGCTCGGCAAGCGCGACCTGGTCGGCAACGTCAACTTCTTCATGAACGTGCCCGTCGATCCGGACGGCGCGCTCGGCATCGTCGACGGATTGTCGGCGCCCGGTAAGCGTCTCGCCCTGCGGGCCGATGCCGACACCCTGGTGCTCATCTCCAACTGCCCGCAGATCAACAACCCCTGCAACGGTTTCGACCCGACCGCCGTGCGCGTCATCGTCACCCGCCCCGCCTGAACCGCGAATCCTCAGGAGCACACACTCATGGTTGCCATCTCCGTCCTCCGTCCCGGCCCGATGACCACCGTCCAGGACTGGCCCGGTCGCATCGGCTACTGGAAGGTCGGTGTACCGCCCTCCGGTCCGATGGACGATCTGTCCTTCCGGCTCGCGAACCAGGCCGTCGGCAACCCGGATTCCGCGGCAGGACTGGAGATCACGCTGATGGGTCCCGCCCTGCGCTTCGACGAACCGGTGGTGATCGCGGTGACCGGCGCCCCCGTCGCCGTGACGGTCGACGGGCGTGCGGTTCCGCAGTGGGTCCCTGTTGAGGTGGCGGCAGGGGAGACGGTGGACGTGGGCACCCTCGGATCGCTCGGCATGCGGGCCTACCTGGCGGTCGCCGGGGGCATCGCCGCCGACGAGTATCTGGGCAGCCGCTCGACGTTCACGCTCGGCAGATTCGGTGGGCCGGAGGGACGTTCGCTGGCCGTCGGCGACGAGTTGTCCACGGCGGCAGAACCTGCCGGGTCACCGCGCCGCATCCTCTTCGAGGAGCGGCCGGCCTTCACCAACGCGTGGCAGCTCGCGGTCACGATGGGGCCGCACGGCGCCCCGGAGTTCTTCACCGAGGACGACATCGCCGACATTCTCGGCACCGACTACGAGGTCCACTTCAATTCCGACCGGACCGGCATCCGGTTGATCGGTCCGCAACCGGAGTGGGCGCGCACCGATGGCGGCGAGGCCGGCCTGCATCCGTCGAACATCCACGACAACGCGTATTCGGTGGGCGCACTGGACTTCACCGGTGACACCCCGATCCTGCTCGGGCCGGACGGCCCCAGCCTCGGCGGTTTCGTCTGCCCGGTGACCGTGGTGACCGCGCAGCGATGGAAGCTGGGCCAGCTCAAGCCGGGGGACACCGTGCGTTTCGTTCCGGTCCGCTCCGAGCAGAGCGCGTCGCCCCGGTCGATCGGCCATGCCCGGCGGTCCCACCTCGTCGACGTGCTGTCCCCGGGCGGCGACGTCGACGCCGGGGTCCTCGGACGTACGACGACCGCCGACGGCGAGACCGAGGTCGTGTACCGGCGCAGCGGCGATGACAACATCCTCATCGAATACGGCGACCTCACATTGGATCTCGCGCTGCGGGCGCGAGTGCACGCGCTCGCCGAACGTATCGACGCCGAACGGCCGACGGGTCTGCTCGACCTCACGCCCGGGATCAGGTCGCTGCAGGTGAAGGCCGACCCGGATGTGTGGTCGCAGTCGGCGATGCTCGACTGGCTGCGCGAATGCGAGGAGCAGTTGCCGCCGGCCGAAGACCTGGTCGTGCCGAGCCGGACCGTCGAACTGCCGCTCTCGTGGGACGACCCCGCGACCCGCGAGGCCATCGAACGCTACATGCTGGGCGTGCGTTCCGATGCGCCGTGGTGCCCGTGGAACATCGAGTTCATCCGCCGGATGAACGGCCTCGACTCGGTCGACGACGTCCATCGGATCGTCTTCGGCGCCGACTATCTGGTGCTCGGCCTCGGCGACGTGTATCTCGGTGCGCCGGTGGCGGTTCCGATGGACCCGCGCCACCGGCTGGTGACCACGAAATACAATCCGGCGCGGACCTGGACCCCGGAGAACGCGGTCGGTATCGGCGGCGCCTACATGTGCATCTACGGCATGGAGGGGCCCGGCGGCTACCAGTTCGTCGGCCGGACGACGCAGGTGTGGAATCACCGGCATCCTGACCCGACACCCGGCTTCGATCCCGAACACCCCTGGCTCCTCAGGTTTTTCGATCGCATCAGCTGGTACCCGGTGGGCGCCGACGAACTCCTCGACCTGCGTGCCGATGTCGCCGCGGGGCGCGGGGACAGCTGCCGCATCACCGAGGGCTCCTTCTCCCTCGCCGGGCACCAGCGTTTCCTCGACGACAACGCCGCCGACATCGCGGCCACTCGAGCGGCGATGGAGGGCGCTCGCGCCGAGGAACGGATGCGCTGGGCGCAGGCCGGAGAGTTCGCCGCGCGTCCCGCGGTTCCCGTCGACGCCGAGCGGGTTGCCTGATCAGCCGAGATCCCCCGCGTTTGTCCGCTCCGAGAAATATTTGAAATTGCACACAACCGATCCACTGCCCATGCTTCACTGATCCCGATCACAGCGGATGGCGCTGTCAGGCATTGAGGTTGGGGACACATGGCAGGCACCGGGGACCGGGGAATTCGTCGCGCGCAGAAGGAGGCTCGTCGCCGGGATCGCAAGGAGTCACGGAAGCGTGCGGCCGTCGGCGTCATGGCTGCCGCCACCGTTGCGGCCGTCGGGGCCGGACAGATGGCCGAGCCGGCTCCCGCGCGGGCGATGACGTTGTCGGAGGCGGCCGCGCTCGCGGAGAGCCTCGATCCGGCAGCGGGCATCGGACAGATCGTCGACGGTGCACTGAACAACGGCGCCACGCAGTATCTGCTCGAGCAATGGCGTATCGAGGGATGCGGCACCGGCGGGACCTCCGGTGGTGCTGATTGCTCCCGATCCACGGGAACCGGTGTCGCGCTGGTGCTTCCGGGGAATCTGGAGGTGGTGCCGGACGGACCGTACGGCGTCATCCAGGCGGCGGCGAACAACGCGTTCACGCAGTGGATCCTGGACCTCTTCGATATCGACGCCACGGTGCCCGATGCTCTTCTCCCGGAGGGCAGCGCGACGGTCATCGGCAGCGGATTCCAGTTCGCGGCCGCATCGACCGGCGGCTCGGCGACGGCCGTCTCCTATCTGCCGGTGAGCCTCGCGACCGCCGGCGCCAGTGGCGGCCGCAGCGCGTATGCGTTCGCCATCGTCGGCATGGCCAACGCCTGGACCACCGACGACATCCCGATCACCGTCATGGGCATCGACACCGGGCTCGACATCCCGGGCATCTCCTCGGTCAGCTGCTACGGCGGACTGACCGGCGCGTACGCGGAGGGCGTCGGCGGCTGCGCGAATGTCGCGGGCACCCTCGACGCGCGGCTCGATCTGCGGAAGAGCATCCCGGAATTGCAACTGGGCCTGACGGATCCGACGGCGATCCTCGTCGATCCGGCCGGTGTGTTCGGTCAGGTACTCACGCAGCTGCTGAACGGTCAACCGCTCAGCCTCAGCAAGGATGTCGTTCGCCTCGGCATGGGCGGCGATCGTACGGATGCCTACGGACTGCCGGTTCTGCTGACACTCACCAGTGACTACGGTTCGCAGGATCCGATCACCCTGTCCTGGCTCGGGTCGTCGATCACCTTCAATCCCGAGGTCGAGGTGAACGGTACATCGAAGCCGAATCACCTTGGATTGCCGGTGATCACGCTCGGCACCGTGGATACCGGCGAGTTGGTCCCGGTGCTGACACTGCCGGAGTACCGGCTCCCGTTCGGGTTGCCGGCATTCGGGCCCTACGCAACGCCGTCCGCGCCGTCGACCACCGCGCTGCGGACGACGTCCGCGGCCCCCGAGCCGACGGCGTTGCGTTCGGCTGCACCCGCCGTCGAGGAGGGCGGCGTCGTGGAGGCGCCGGCTCCCGCGCCCACTACTGCGGAGTCCGATGCGCCGGAGTCCGATGCGTCGAGCGACACGAGCGAGGCGGAGGCCGCCGAGGAATACGTCGGCAAGCATCGGGCCTACGAGGGCAGGCATCGTGCCGACGACAGCGCCGACGCGGAGAACGCCTCCGGGGCCGGGGCGAACGACACCGCCGCCGATTCCGGGTCGGACGACTCCGCGGATGGCGGTGACTCGTCGGGTGCCGATGAGGCCGATGGCGGTGGCGACCCGGATTCCGGCGCCGATTCGTCCGGCTCGGAGGCCGGCTCCGATTCGTCGGGCGATTCCGAGTCGTCCTCGTCGTCCGGCGGCTCGGACGGCAGCGCTTCGTAGTCCGCGATCCATGGCGGTCACCGGTCGCGTGGTGGCGAATCCGTAGTCCGCGGCAGGGCCGACCGGACGTGCTCCTTGGCTACAGTGGGAGGCACATCCCTACCAAGGAGACGTCATGGCCATTGACCCCGCAAAAAGCAAGGCGGTCTCGCAGGTCGCCCGGCAGCATCCCGGAATGGCGCTGGCCGCGGTCGCGCCCGGCATCGCGGTCTTCGCGGTCCTGTGGTTGCTGACCAATTTCTGGCTCGCGGTGATCGTCGGTGTGGTCGCCGCCGGTGCCGGTTATTACTTCCTCACCCGGCAGAAATAGGCCGCCTGCGTGTCCACCCGCGTCGACAGCTGGATCTGGGCGATCCGCCTGACGAAGACCCGATCTGCCGCCGGTGCGGCCTGCCGTGGCGGTCACGTGCGCGTCAACGGTGCGACCGCGAAGCCCGCGCAGCCGGTCGTCGTGGGTGACGAGGTCCGGGTGCGGCTGCATGGTCAGGAGCGGATCGTCGAGGTGACGAAGCTGATCAGCAAACGGGTGTCGGCGCCGCTCGCCGCCGAGTGCTACATCGACAACAGCCCGCCGCCCCCGCCCCGCGAGATTCTTGCGAGCGTGCCGCGCCGCGACCGGGGCGCCGGGCGTCCCACCAAACGGGAGCGCCGCGAACTCGACCGGCTGCGGATGTCCGGCGGGATGTTGGTCTCGATGCTGGCCGTCATCGTTCTGCTGCTCTCGGCCTGTTCGGGCGACGACTCCGGTGACACCGGTGGGGGCAACACCCCGGAGCCGCCCGGTAAGGCCGGAGCCGGACCGTTCTTCGGAGCGTGCGGCGGCCTCACCACCGAGGAGGTCATCAAGATCACCACCTTCTCCGGACTTTCCAACACCGTCAACAATGCGTCCGTCTGCGAGTGGGGATCGAGCAACGATCGGACCGGTCCGGTCGCGTCGTTCAACTGGTATCGCGGGTCGCCGATCGGACGTGAGCGCGCCACCGAACAACTCTCCCGGGAGTCCACCAAGGACTTCGAGGTCAACGGCCACAAGGGTTTCATCGCGCACGACGCGGGCATCTGTGAGACCGGCGTGGCGTTCGGTGCGGACTTCTTCGAATGGTCGGTGAGTTCCGGGGTGCTGAATCTCGGCGGTGCACCCGGCCCGACCACCGAACAACTCTGTGACGCCGTCACCGAGCTGTCACGACTGTCCATCGAGCGTGCGTCATGAAGCGCAGACTGCTCCTGCTGCTCGCCTCGTTGACGCTGATCGTCGGTGTGACGGCGGGCTGCACGGTCGACGGTCAGCCCTTCGCGGTGGGCGGCGCGGACGAGCATCAGTCCGGAAACGTCGACACCGACTCGTTCGACAAACTGACCCTCGAATGTCAGGTCGTCTCGCCCGAGAAGGTGGCCAAGGCCGTCGGCGGGGTCGTCGCCCGGGGCACCTTCAACGGCGCCATCTGCCGCTGGCTGGTCGATGGTGCGGTGTCGGCGAACGTCACCTTCAACTGGTTCGAGTGGGGCAACTACAGCGTCGAGAAGGAAGTCGGTCGCAAGCTCGGCTACGAGACCGAGAACATCAAGATCGCGAGCCAGTCGGCCTTCACCCAGCGCGACCCGAAACGTCCCGCGATGTGTGGCGTCACCGCCCGCGCGCCGAGCCGCGGCGTCTACACCTGGTGGGTCGAACCCATGTCGAATGCCGTGCCCGCCGACCCCTGCGCCGCACCGACGAAACTGATGGAACTACTGCTCAACGGCGGACAGTAAGTCAGCGGATGGTGCGGTCGTGGCGTAACCGTCACCGCTCCGGGCTCATTCACGGCGAAAACCCACTCCGGCGGCGTCAGCGGTGACGGTTACGCCGACGACCCGGGCAGCACGGTGACCGTCACGGTCGCCGCGACGACCTTGTCGCCGGGTTCGTCACCGTCGATCAGCATCCACACGAGCAGGCGGTCGTCCTCGCGGACGCGGCGCAGGGTGATCGGGACGCCCGGCACGATGGGCCGAAGGTATTCGATGACGAGCCGGTGCGGACCGTCGATGAGGTCGGGGTGATCGGTCAGCTCGTCCTCGATGGCCTCCAGGTAGGCGGCGTTGTTGAGGTGTTTGAACGGATCGAAGTCGGTGCTGCGCAGAGTGTGCTCGCGGTCGGGCAGTGCGATGCCGGAAGCGTCCGGGGCCTTCTCCGGATTCATCGACTTCCAGCGCAGCCGGTGTTCGTCGTTCATCGAGGACAACATCTCGAAGGCCGCGTCGCTCAGCCTCGACGGCATGCCCTGATCGTTGACGTTGATCCAGAAAGCCTCGGTCTCGATGAGGCCGGGCGCACGTTCGTCGGGGTTGAAGCGGTTGGTCTCATGGTCGGCGGTCAACCGGACGCGCATGTTGGTCCACCGGGTGGACAGGGCGCCGCACCAGCGTTCCGCACGGATCGACGCGGGCCAGGAGAACGGCCGGAGCACGTCGATGACGGTGCGGCGGACGATCCAGAACGGATCGGTGTCACCGAAGTCGGTGGCCTCGATGTTGTCGTTGGCGACATCCTGGAGATAGCGGGCCACCGAATCCAGGCGTACGCGCATCTGCTGATCGACATCACCCGTGCGGACGCGATAATCGACACCGAAGTAACGTGCGTCGGGTTTGCGGTCGCCGAGCGGCTCGACGGGTGTGGGGACAAAAGTCCCGGAATTCGGGGAGGGGGCGGTCACGCCGACCTACTTTCGGGTCACCTGTAGTTTTGAAGCTAAGATACAGTCAACGGCAAAACTAGAACACGTTCCACGTGTCGGGAATCAAGGAAACAGCAGATGGCGCATGTGATCACCAGACCATGTTGCAACGATGGAAGTTGCGTCAGCGTGTGTCCGGTCAACTGCATTCACCCAACTCCGGACGAGCCCGAGTTCGCCACCGCAGAGATGTTGTACATCGATCCGGAGACCTGTATCGACTGCGGTGCCTGTATCGACGAGTGCCCGGTGGAGGCCATTCTCCCCGACGATCAGCTCGAGGCCCGCGACGAGCCGTATCTGCAGATCAACGCCGACTACTACAAGGATCACGACGTCGAGGCCGGGCTGGTGCCGCCGAAGAAGGCCCCCCAGTTGCCCGAGGGGGAATTGCACGTCGCGATCGTCGGTGCCGGCCCCGCCGCCTTCTATGCCGCCGAGGAACTGGTGCGCAAGCCGCAGATCAAGGTCGACATGTTCGACCGGCTGCCCACGCCCTACGGGCTCGTGCGCGCCGGCGTCGCACCCGACCATGCCGCCACCAAGGGCGTCGAGAAGCACTTCGCGTCGACGGCCGGGAAGCGGAACTTCGAATACTTCCTCAACGTCCGCGTCGGCGACGACGTCGACGGCGATTCCCACATCAGCCACGACGAACTGGTCGCGCGGTATCAAGCGGTCATCTACGCGGTCGGCGCCGCGACCGACAAGCGGCTGGGGATCGACGGCGAGGACCTGCCGGGTTCCATCTCCGCCACGGATTTCGTCGCCTGGTACAACGGCCACCCCGACTACGCGGACCTGGACGTCGACCTGTCCTCGGAGAAGGCCGTGGTGGTCGGCAACGGCAATGTTGCCCTCGACGTCGCCCGCATCCTGGTCAGCAATCCGGATGACCTGGCGACGACCGATATCGCGGATCACGCGCTCGCGAAGCTCCGCGAGTCGAACGTCAAAGAGGTCGAGTTGCTGGCCCGGCGCGGAGTCGCGCAGGCCGCCTACACGAACAGTGAATTCCTGGCGCTCGGTGATGTCGACGGCGTCGACGTGGTGATCGATCCCGACGAACTGACTCTCGATCCGGCCACCGCATCGGCGCTCGACGACGACTCGCTGGATTCCACGATCGCCACGAAGATCCGTCTGGCACGGGAGTTCTCGGAGCGGCCGACGACGGACGGCAACCGGCGCATCGTGTTCCGCTTCCTCGTCTCCCCGGTGGAACTCACCGGCGACGGCGCGGTGCGGTCGGTGACATGTGTTCGCAACGAATACGTTCCGGGAGAGCGCGTCTCGGTCACCCCGACCGATGAGCGTTTCGAGATCGAAACCGGAATCGTGTTGCGCGCCATCGGCTATCGCGGTGTCGCAGTGCCGGATCTGCCATTCGACGAGGTGCGCGGGCTGGTCCCGAACACCGACGGTCGCGTCCAGTCCGTCGAGGGTGAGGTGCTGCCCGGCCTGTATGTCGCGGGCTGGATCAAGCGCGGTGCCACCGGTGGCATCGGCATGAACCGCATGTGCGGGCAGGAGACCGCCGAGGCCGTGCTGCTCGATTTCGTCGCCGGGACGCTGCCCACGCCGTCCGCTTCGCGGGACGATGTCGCCGACCTGGTCGCGAGCCGGGGCGCCCGCCGCATCGATCTCGCCGCCTGGAAGTCGATCGACGCCGCCGAACGTGATGCGGGCAAGGCTGCGGGACGTCGCCGCGTGAAGATCGTGACCCTCGGTGATCTCGAGGTCGCCGCCGGCCTGGAATCGGTGCGCTGAGCATGCGCGTCGCACTGCTCTCGTACCGGAGCAAACCGCATTGCGGTGGCCAGGGTGTGTACGTCCGCCATCTGAGCCGGGAACTCGCACTCCTCGGCCACGACGTCGAGATCTTCTCCGGCCAGCCGTATCCGGACCTCGATCAGGTCGCACTGGACGCGGGCGTCACGCTGACCAAGGTGCCCAGCCTCGGCCTGTACGACGAACCGAATCCGTTCCGGACTCCCCGGCCGAGGGAGATCCGGGACTGGATCGACGTCCGCGAGGTCGTATCGATGTGGACGGCGAGCTTCGGCGAGCCGTACACGTTCAGCAAGCGGGTCGCCCGGCTGCTGAAGAAGCGTCGCGACGATTTCGACGTCGTGCACGACAATCAGTGTCTCGGTTACGGGTTGCTGGACATCCAGAAGGACGGCTTCCCGCTGATCGCGACGATCCATCATCCGATCACCCGCGACCGGAGCCTCGCGGTGAAGGCGGCGAAGGGCTGGCGGAAGATCACCGCGTGGCGGTGGCATTCCTTCCTGCGCATGCAGGGTCGCGTGTCGCGTCAGATCCCCGAACTGCTCACGGTGTCGCGCAGCAGCGAGGTCGACATCCGGAAGGCCTTCGACATCCCGGCGGGACGCATCACCACCATCCCGCTCGGGGTGGACACCGCGATCTTCACGCCGTCGGCGCAGCGCGTCCCCGGCCGGATCGTGTGCGTGGCCAGTGCCGATGCGCCCCTGAAGGGTGTGTCCTATCTGCTGGAGGCGGTCGCGAAGCTCAGTGCCGAACGCGAGGTCGAGCTCGTGCTGGTGTCCAAGCTGGATCCGGACGGTCCGTCGGCCGCGATGATCGACGAACTCGCGATCGCCGATCGTGTCCGGGTCGTCTCCGGGCTGGCCGACGAGGAGATGGCCGAACTGATGGCTTCGGCCGAAGTCGCTTGTGTCCCTTCGTTGTACGAGGGCTTCTCGTTGCCCGCGGTGGAGTTCATGAGCTGTGGCACACCGTTGGTCGCCACGCGCGCCGGGGCGATCCCGGAGGTCGTCGGGACCGAGGAGGAGGCGGCGCTGCTGGTGCCGCCGCGTGATTCCGGCAAACTCGCCCAGTCCATCGGGCGGCTGCTCGATGACGCCGATCTGCGTGCCCGGCTGGGCGCGGGTGGCCGTGCACGGGTGGAGGAACGTTACAGCTGGGCGGCAGTGGCCGCCAAGACCGCTGCCCACTACGAGACCGTGCTCGCGCGCGTGGGGCGCTCGGCGAACTGACACCGCCGGGTGTCGACAGAAGGGAAACGCTTGTGCTGACAGTGGATTTCGATCGTCTCCGGGTCGGACCGAACACCAAGGCCATCGACATCGGGGCCGGCCAGGGACGGCACTCGTTCGAGATGTTCCGGCGCGGCGCCGATGTCGTCGCCTTCGATCAGTCCGAGTCGGATATGGCCGAGGTCGGCGAGATGTTCGACGCGATGATGGCCGAGGGACACGTGCCCGACTCCGCCAAAGCGCGCGCCGAGGTCGGCGACGCGTTGCGGCTTCCCTATGCGGACAACAGCTTCGATGTGGTGCTGATGTCGGAGATCCTGGAGCACATCCCGTCCGACGAGGCCGCCATCAGTGAGATGGTGCGCATCCTGAAGCCGGGCGGCCTGGCAGCGGTGACCGTACCGCGGTACTGGCCCGAGAAGGTGTGCTGGTCCCTGTCGGACGAGTATCACGAGGTCGAGGGCGGCCACGTGCGCATCTACAAGGCCTCCGAATTGGCCGACAAGCTCACCGCCGCCGGGCTCGAGGTGACCGACGTGGATCACGCCCACGCGCTGCATGCCCCGTACTGGTGGCTCAAATGTGCTGTGGGCGTGGAGAACAACGACAACCCGCTGGTTCAGGGCTACCACAAGCTGCTGGTGTGGGACATGATGAGCAAGCCGTGGCTGACCCGCGTCGGCGAGCAGATTCTGAATCCCTTCATCGGCAAGTCGGTGGCGCTGTACCTGCGTAAGCCCGCCGAGGCCGCCGCGACGTGACCCCGATGCCCGCGGTGGCGGGAGTGCTGACCGCGGCGCAGGTCGATGCGACGGGTGCGGCCATCGCCGCGATGCAAGAGGATTCGGGAGCGCTGCCGTGGTTTCCGGGCGGTCAGACCGACCCCTGGGATCATGTCGAGTCGGCAATGGCCCTGTCCGTCACCGGCCGGATCGCGGAGGCCGAGGCAGCGTACGACTGGTCGCGGCGGCATCAGCGCGCCGACGGCTCGTGGCCGATCCGGACCGTCATCGGTCACGTCGAGGATCCCAACGTGGACAGCAACTTCTGCGCCTACATCGCGGTGGGGGTGTGGCATCACTACCTGATCACGCGGGACCGCGATTTCCTGGAACGCATGTGGCCGACGGTGTGGTCGGCGATCAACCTCGTCATGCGATACGTACGCCCGGACGGTGCGTTCCGCTGGGGCGGCGACGAGGCCGGGAACATGTTCGCCGAGGCGCAGATCACCGGCAACGCCAGCATCTTCCAGTCGCTCGACTGTGCGGTGCACATCGCGGACGAGATGGATCAGCCGGACCCGGAATGGGTTCGGGCACATGCCGACCTGGGTGCAGCGATCCGGGACCGGCCGGAGATCTTCGAGCCGCCCGGCGAGCACTCGATGGACTGGTACTACCCGATCCTGGGCGGTGCGCTGCGCGGTAGGGCCGGGCAGGAGCACATCGCCCGGCGGTGGGAGGAATTCGTGGTGCCCGGCAAGGGGATTCGCTGCGTCGATCATCGGCCGTGGGTGACCGGGGCGGAAACCTGTGAGCTGGCACTGGCCGTCGACGCCCTCGGGGACACCACCGACGCGGTCCGCCTCATCGAATCGATTCAGCACCTGCGGGATCCGGACGGCTCATACTGGACGGGTCTGGTCTTCGCCGACGGGAAGCGCTGGCCGGTCGAGAAATCCTGCTGGACGTCGGCGGCCGTGGTCCTGGCCGCCGATGCGGTGAGCCGTACGACCCCGGGCAACGGGATTTTCCGGGACGTGCGGCAGACCGCGGACAGTCGTGCCTGACGCTGATCGAGTAGCAGGCGAGCGCCCCCGTTGATCGAGTAGCAGGGGAGTGCCCCGTTGAGCGAGTGGCAGGCGAGTACCCACCCGTTGATCGAGTAGCAGGCGAGCGTAGCGAGTCTGCGTATCGAGATCCCCCTCGACAACCCCTAACCCTGGACCCCGGCCCACCGCATCACCTGGACTAGTGTCCAGTCAGCCGTCCAGGGGTGGTCGGCGTGCTACGTGGAGGATTCATGGAATTCGGAATCGTGCAGTTCACCAGCGATCGCGGACTCAAGCCGCAGGTGCTGGCGCCGCTCATCGAGCAGGCCGGCTTCGCGTCATATTTCGTGCCCGAACACGGTCACATCCCCACACGCCGCGACGCGGCACATCCCGGTACCGGCGACTCGTCACTCCCGGACGATCGCTACATGCGCACCCTTGATCCGTGGACCACCCTCGCGGCCGCCGCGGCGGTCACCGAACACATCCGGCTGGGCACCGCGGTCGCACTGCCGGTGCAGTCCGACCCGATCACGCTGGCCAAGACGCTCGCCACGCTCGATCACGTATCCGGCGGGCGGGTGACTCTCGGTGTCGGCTTCGGCTGGAACCTCGACGAACTGTCCGACCACAAGGTGCCGATCAAGAAGCGCCGCACCATGCTCCGCGAATATCTCGAGGCCATGCGCGCACTCTGGACCGACGAGGAGGCCGAATACCACGGCGAATTCGTCGAATTCGGCCCGAGCTGGGTGTGGCCCAAGCCGCCGCAGTCGCCCATCCCGGTGATCGTCGGTGCGGCGGGCAACGAGAAGAACTTCAGGTGGATCGCGCGGAGTGCCGACGGGTGGATCACCACGCCGGGCGAGGCCGACATCGAGGGGTCGGTCGAACTCCTGAAGAAGATCTGGGCCGAAGCGGGTCGTGAGGGTGCACCACAGCTCGTCGTCCTCGATGTCCGGCCGGTGCCCGAGAAGCTGGAGAAATGGCGTGAGATCGGGGTGACCACGGTGCTCTACGGCCTGCCCGACGACAGCGTCGAGCGTGCCTCCGCCTACCTCGAGAAGCTCGCAGGCAAGCTGGATCTCGGGTCGGCCTGAGGGCTGACCCTACGCTGCGCCGGGATCGGCGACGAGACCGGGCATGAGGTAGCGGCGGACGTAGGCGAGCACGCGGTCCGGGTCGTCGGGATCGACGGTATTGCTGGGCACCGTGCCGAGGCTGATCAGCACGCGCGCAAGCCATTCCGAGACCTCGGTCAGGTCGTGCCCGGGATGGATCTCGCCGTTGCGCGCCGCGGCCTCGACGTAGGGATACCAGAACAGGCCGAGATCCGGGACGAGGCCGGTGATGCCCGCTCCCGCACACGCCGCGAACTCCTCGGGTTCGTCGGTGCGCAGGCGGAGGAGTAGCGCTCCGGGGTCGTCGTAAGCGCCCCGGCCGATACGCACGCCGGCCGCGAGCTGCCGATCGAAACCCTCGATGTCGTCGAGTTGGGACTGCGCACCGGTCCAGAACGCGGTGTTCAGACGGACGATCGCGGCACCAACGAGGGTTGGTTTATCGGGGAAGTGGCGATACAGCCAGGCGCGGGAAACACCTGCCTGTTCGGCGACCTGCTGCATGGTGGTCGATCGAATTCCCTTGTCGGCGAGCAATTTCTCGGCCGCGTCGAGCAGACGTGCGGTGACCGTGTCGCCGGGCTGCGCGGTGATGGGGGCCTCGCTCACGACCCGAACCCTAGCAAATTCACCGATCTCGGTGACACCGCGACATCCCATGCTGTAGACAGAACATGGAATCTGTCTACAGCCCGGCCGCGCACGGGCCGTTCGGTGAGGAACCATGAGCACATACCTTCCGCGTACCGCGATCATCGGGGCCGGCATCAGCGGGCTCACGGCAGGAAAGATGCTCGCCGACTACGGCGTGCCCTACACCTGCTTCGAATCCTCCGACCGGATCGGCGGGAACTGGGCCTTCGGTAACCCGAACGGACACAGCAGTGCCTACCGGTCACTGCACATCGACACGTCCAAGCATCAACTGTCGTTCCGCGATTTCCCCATGCCGGAGAGCTACCCGGACTTCCCGCATCACACCCAGGTCAAGCAGTACCTCGACGATTATGCCGACGCCTTCGGGCTCCTCGACGCGATCGAATTCCAGAATGGCGTCACCCACGCGCGTCGCCTCGACGGCGGCGGGTGGGAACTGGAGACACAGCGCGGCGAGACGCGTCGGTTCGATCTGCTGATCGTCGGCAACGGGCACCACTGGGATCCGCGGTACCCGGATTTCCCCGGCGGTTTCAACGGCACCACGATGCACGCGCATCACTACATCGATCCGTCGACGCCCCATGACTTCTCGAACAAACGCATCCTGGTGGTGGGTCTGGGCAACAGTGCCGCCGACATCGCCGTGGAGCTGTCATCGAAGGCCCTGGGCAACACGCTGACCCTGTCCACCCGCTCGGGCGCCTGGATCGTCCCGAAGTACTTCGCGGGCAAACCGGCCGACAAGTATTACCACACGTCGCCGTACATCCCGTTCTCCTGGCAGCGGAAGGTCATGCAGGTGATGCAGCCGATGACGGCGGGACGTCCGGAGGACTTCGGTCTGCCCACCCCGAACCACAAGTTCTTCGAAGCACATCCGACGCAATCGGTGGAACTGCCGCTCCGGCTGGGTTCCGGCGATGTGATCCCCAAACCGAACATCACGCGATTCGACGGCGACACAGTCCATTTCGAGGACGGCACCTCCGACGACTTCGACATCATCATCTACGCCACGGGATACAACATCACCTTCCCGTTCTTCGACCCCGACTTCATCAGCGCCCCGGACAACCGGATCGACCTGTACAAGCGGATCTTCTATCCCGGCATCGACGACCTGATGTTCGTGGGCTTCGCGCAGGCGACACCGACCCTCTTCCCATTCGTCGAATCCCAGGCGAGGCTCGTCGGCGCCTACGCGGTGGGACGCTACCGACCACCGACCGTGGACGAGATGCATCGAGGCATCAAGGCGGACACCGAGCTGTACATGGGCCACATCCTGGACCGACCACGGCACACCCAGCAGCTCGACTATTACCTGTACGAACACAACATGCGCGCCAAGGAGATTCCCGCGGGCGTGAAACGCGCTGCCACGCAGGGGCCGCCGACCTGGGCTCGTGTCGCCGACCTGCCCACCGACGATCTCGCCGCAACCGAGGTGACCGCATGACCGCCCAGGCAACGACAAACCGGCAGACACTGCGCTTCGACTCACACGGAACCCGGTGTGAGGCATGGTTCTACCCCGGCGCCGAGAACTCACCCTTCGAAGGGCCGTCGGGCCGTCCGGCGGTGGTGATGGCCCACGGCTTCGCGGGCACCAAGGATTCCGGTCTCGACGCCTATGCCCGACGGCTCGCCGCAGCCGGCCTGGCCGTGCTGGCCTTCGACTACCGCGGCTTCGGCGCCTCGGACGGCGAACCGCGACAAACGATTTCGATGTCCGGTCAGGCCGACGACTATCGGGCCGCCATCGCGGCGGCCGCGGCGCAACCCGGCGTCGACGGATCGCGGATCATCCTGTGGGGCTTGTCGCAATCCGGTGGTCACGTGCTGTCGGTGGGCGCCGATCGTGACGACGTCTGCGCGGTCATCTCGATGGTGCCGCTGATCAGTGGCCTGGCCGCGGGCGTGCATCATTACCCGCAGGTCGGCGCGGTCGGCATGGCGAGGTCCACGCTGGCCGGGATCGGCAGCGCCATCGCGGGCAAGCTGGGGCGTCCGGGCACGATGATGCGGGTCGTCGGTCGGCCGGGGGAGAAGGCCGCGCTTACGTCGCCGGGCTTCTACGAGGACTACCTCGCGATCGCGGGGCCGACGTGGCGCAACGAGATCGACGCGTCGATCGGTCTGGAACTCGGCAGCTATCGGGCCGACAAACACGCCGATCGCATCAACGCTCCGGTGCTCCTGCAGATCGCGGACTTCGATCAGGGCGCGCCGCCGCAGGCCGCCGTCAAGGCCGGTGTGAAGGCGCGCGCCGAGGTGCGGCACTACCCCTGCGATCACTTCGACATCTTCGAGGGTCGCAACTGGTTCGAACCCGCTGTGGCGCACCAGCTCTCGTTCCTGAGACGGCATCTGATCGAGAAGGCCGGAGTAGTAGGATGACATCGCGGACGGCGGTCGTCGTCGGTGGTGCGTCCGGAATCGGCCTGGCCACCGCACGGGCATTGGCCGCCGACGGCTTCGACGTGGTGATCGCCGACGTCAACGTCGACGCGGCACACACGGCCGCCGACGATCTGGGCGCCCGCGCGCTCGCGATGGACGTCACCGACGAGGAATCGGTGCGGGCCGGATTCGCCTCCGTCGACGATCTCCACGTCATCGTCAGCTGCGCCGGACTCGCCATGCCCGGCGCGATCACCGAACTGCCGCTGGAGCAGTGGCAGACCACCGTCGACGTCTGCTTGACCGGCAGCTTCCTGGTGCTCAAACACGGCGGGCAACGGATCGTCGACGGCGGCAGCATCGTGGTGATCTCGTCGCTGAACGGCAGACAGCCCGGAACCGCCATGGGGGCCTACTGCGCCTCGAAGGCCGGCGTGACGATGCTCGTCGAAGTCGTCGCACTCGAGTTGGCGCCCAGGCGAATCCGAGTCAACGCGATCCAGCCGGGCGTCGTCGACACCCCGCTGACCGCCGGGCTCGCACTCATCCCCGGCCTCACCGACGAGTACGTGGAGAACACGCCACTCGGCCGCGTCGGGCAGCCGTCCGACATCGCCTCGGTCGCCGCCTTCCTGGCCTCCGACCGTGCCGGCTGGATCACCGGATCCGCCTTCGACGTCAACGGCGGCGCCCACCTGCAGCGCTACCCGGACGTGCTGGGCCGCGTGCGTGCGCTCAGCGAACCGGACCCGTAGCGACAACACGCGAACTGCGTGCGCACCACGACATTGGTTGGCGCGGTCAGGGGTTGCGGCGCAGGACGCGGAGCGAGCCTTCGGCGCGGACCTCGGCGAAGTGCCCGGAATCGATGGCCTGGCGATAGATCTCGTACGGCGGACGGCCGCCGTCGGCGGGATCCGGGAAGACATCGTGGATGAGCAGGGCGCCGTTGGGTCGAACCCACGGTGCCCAGCCGTCGAGATCGTTCTGGGCGGCCTCCATGCTGTGTCCACCGTCGATGAACACGAAGTCGGCGGGCGTGCCCCAGACCTTCGCAGCGACCGTCGATGGCGCGAGCATGCCGATGACGGTGCCCTCGAGTCCGGCGTCGAACATGGTGCGGCGGAAGCGGGCCGACGTGTCGAGGGTCCCGGTGTGCGGGTCGACGAGGCCGGTGTCGTGGTACTCCCAGCCCGGTTGATGCTCCTCGGACCCGCGATGGTGATCGACGGTCACGATGGTGGCGCCGTGTGCCTCGGCCGCCGCGCCGAGGAAGACCGTCGACTTGCCGCAGTAGGTGCCGATCTCGATACCGAGACCGACCGAATCCGGTTGCGACAGATACTCTCCGGCGATCTCGAACAGCGTGAGCGCCTCATCGGTCGGCATGAAGCCGGGAGCTTCCTCGGCCACGCGCAGTCGTTCGGGGGACGGGGCATTCGGCGTCGGCGCCGACGAGTCGGTCATACGACGATCCTATCGGTGCCACCGGGAGCACCTGTAAGCCGAGTCACAGTAAGGTGAGGCGTATGAAAGCCCAAGTACTCACCGCAGAGACCGGACCCGCCGGACTGGAGCTGACCGATGTTCCCGATCCCACGCCGACGGAGGGACAGGTGCTCGTCGACATCAAGTCGTGCGGGGTCTGCTTCCCCGACCTGCTGATGAGTCAGGGCAAGTATCAGTTGCGTCTGCCCACCCCGTTCACCCCGGGCACCGAGGTGGCCGGCGTGGTCCGCGAGGCGCCCGAGGGCTCGTCGTTCCAGCCGGGTGACAAGGTGCTCGTCGCGTCCATCGTCGGTGGTTTCGCCGAGCAGGTCGCGGCAATGCCCGAACAGTTGTTGCCGCTGCCCCAGGGCCTGAGCTTCGATCAGGGCGCGGCCATGGGCATCAACTATCAGACCGCGCTGTTCGCACTGAAGATCCGCGCGCAGACGGCACCCGGCGAGATCGTCGGCGTGCTGGGCGCAGCCGGTGGCGTCGGCACCGCATCGATCATGGTGGCCAAGGCGATGGGGGCGAAGGTCATCGCGATCGTCCATCGCACGGGCGCCGAAGAATTGCTGCGCAGCGCCGGCGCCGATCACATCGTGCAGCTCGAAGAGGGCTGGGGCGACGAACTGAAGAAGATCGCCCCCGAGGGCGTCGACGTGATGATCGACCCCTCCGGCGGCGAGGTCTTCGACGAGGCGCTGCGGCAGGTCGCACCCGACGGCCGCTACGTGGTCATTGGATTCGCGGCGGGTGGCATCCCCACGGTGAAGCTGAACCGGGTGCTGTTCCGCAACATCGCGATCGTCGGTGCCGCCTGGGGCGAATACGTGCGCACCCATCCGGGCGTGCCCGAACTGCTGCACGACGAACTGACCGAAATGATCGACGCGGGCCTCGCGCCGCAGGTCAACGTCACGTACTCCCTCGATCAACTGCCGCAGGCGTTGACCGATCTCGCCGAAGGGCGGATCCTGGGCAAAGCAGTCGTCCACATCGCCGACTGAGGTGGCGCGGACGGGAGAACCCCTACCGAGGAGCATCCATGTGCCGCAACATCACGGAACTACGCGGACTCGAACCCGCCGCCACGGATGAGGAGATCGAGGCCGCGGCCCGTCAATACATCCGCAAGGTGAGCGGGATCCGTCATCCGTCGGCCGCCAACGAGGAGGCCTTCGAGGCGGCGGTCCGCGCCGTCACCGAGGTCACCGAGGTTCTGCTGGACTCGTTGCCCGCGCGTCGGCAGCCACCGAAGACCGTGCCGCCGCTGCGGCGACCCGAGGTGCGGGCCCGGATCGCTGCGCGGTCGTAGCGGTCTACATCCGGTATTCGAACGGGATTCGCAGCACGGTCCCGATGTTCAGCATGTCGGGATCCGGGACGATGTCGCGGTTTGCGGCATGCAGACCCGGCCATCGATTGCCATCGCCGTACTCCCGCTCGGCGATGGCGAACAAGGTATCGCCCTTGACCACGGCGTACGGACGAATGCCACCGAAGTTCCCGGCGACGACCTTCTCGCCGAAGGTGATCGGAATGCTGACCCGAAGCTCGCGGGCGGGGTCGCCACTCGGATTCTCCGCGATCACCGTCACGGTCCCGTAGAGCGATGCCGGTTCGGCGGCACCGAGCGGGACCTCGAAGACCGTGAAACCGAAGCCGGCCGAGCTGCGGATGGCATTCGAGTTCAGCACCGAGCCGTCGGCGTTCGCGATCTCCACCCGCCCGAGTACGCCTTCGTTGAAGACTCCGAATCCGGTGATCGTGAACCAGCCGGGCAAAACATCGAACGGTCGCGGGGACCGGACGGACAAACGGTCGAAAGTAGCCATGATGTGTCTCCTGAGGGTGCGATGAGGTGGGGCACCTCGATGGTCTGCCCGGCAGCCGCACGCAGCGTGAGTAGCGCGCTACCCGAATATCGACGTACTACTTCCGACCACGCTGCGCGGAATGTTTGGGAGTAAGCCGTGTCCGCTCGCTACGGTGCTCTGGTGAAAGTCTTTCGTTCGGACTACGAGCCGCGAACACCGCGCACCCATCGGGTGATCGCGATGCTGGTCGTGATGGCCGTCATCGGCATGGTCACCGCCCTGGGAGCGCCACGTGCCGTGGCGGCACCGGCGGACAACTGTGCGCCGGCCGGCGTCGCATCGGCGTCGGCCGCACCGACGAACCTGGCCGCGGCCGCGCAGGGTGGCGAGGACCGCTACACCACCCCGACGACCACGCCCGTCGATCAGATCGACGTCAACGCACTCGGTCTGCTGGCGCCCGGAGTCATCTCGGTGGGCACGCTGTCCGATGCCGGTCCGAGTATCTGTGTCAACGGCGAAGGCAACTTCACCGGATTCGACAACGAACTCCTCAAGGCCATCGCGGCGAAGCTCGGATTGCGAATCCAGTTCTCCGGCACCGAGTTCTCCGGCCTGCTGGCCCAGGTGGCCAACAACAGATTCGATGTCGGCTCGTCGTCCATCACCACCACCGACGATCGCCGCAAGACCGTCGACTTCACCAATGGCTATGACTTCGGGTACTTCTCGCTCGTCGCGCCGACGGGCGGCCCGATCAAGGGCTTCGGCGACCTGTCCGAATCCACGCGCATCGGCGTCGTCCAGGGCACCGTGCAGGACGACTATGTCGTCAACACACTCAAGCTCGATCCGGTCAAGTTCCCGGACTACGCAACGGCTTACGCGAATCTGAAGACCAATCAGATCGACGCCTGGGTGGCGCCGTCACAACAGGCCGAAGGAGCGGTGCGGCCCGGTGACGGGATCTCCATCGTCGAGAACACCTTCAGCGTCAACAACTTCGTGGCGTGGGCGGTCGGCAAGGGCAAGCCGAAACTGGTCGAGGCGCTCAACTCGGGGCTGGACGCGGTGATCGCCGACGGCACCTACGCCAAGCTCTACAGCGACTGGGTTCCCCGCGAACTGCCGGACGGATGGAAGCCCGGCAGCAAGGCCGCGCCGAAACCGGACCTGCCGGACTTCGCGGCCATCGCGAAAGAGAACGCCGCCTCGGCCGAGCCGGAGAAGGCGCAGGCACCGAAGAGCACTCTCGCGCAACTCGGGGACACGTTCTTCAACTGGGATCTCTACAAGGAGTCCTTCCCCGATCTGATCAAGACGGGCCTGATCAACACGCTCATCCTGTCGCTGGTCTCCGGTGTGCTCGGCACGATCCTCGGCATGCTGCTCGCGGTCGCCGGCATCTCCCGCTCCCGGTGGCTGCGCTGGCCCGCCCGCGTATACACCGACATCTTCCGCGGACTGCCCGCCGTCGTGGTGATCCTGATCGTCGGCCTCGGGATCGGCCCGGTCGTCAAGGGCATCACCGGCAACAACCCGTACTGGCTCGGTGCGGTGGCGTTGTCACTGCTCGCCGCGGCCTACATCGGCGAGATCTTCCGGTCCGGTATCCAGAGCGTCGACGACGGACAACTCGAGGCCTCACGCGCCATCGGCTTCAGTTACCGGCAGTCGATGCGGCTCGTCGTCATCCCGCAGGGTGTGCGACGGGTGTTGCCCGCCTTGATGAATCAATTCATCAGCCTCATCAAGGACAGCTCTCTGGTCTACTTCCTCGGACTGCTGGCGAGTCAGCGTGAACTCTTCGCGGTGGGCCGGGACCTGAACGCGCAGACCGGAAACCTGTCACCACTGGTCGCCGCGGGCATCGTCTACCTGGCGCTCACCATCCCGCTCACGCACCTGGTCAACTACATCGACCGGCGCCTGCGTACCGGCAAATCCGCCGACGCCGAGCCACTGCCGGCCACCGTCGACGAGAAGGGCTGACCGTGACCGAATCCGCCGTCCCCGCAAGCGAAGCCGTCTCCCTGACGGGTCGCGACCTGCACCTGTCCTTCGGCAACAACCATGTGTTGCGCGGCGTCGACATCCAGGTCGATGCCGGATCCACCACCACCGTCATCGGGCCGTCCGGGTCCGGAAAGTCGACGCTCCTGCGTGTCCTGAACCGTCTGCACGAACCCGACAGCGGCGACATCCTGCTGGACGGTCGCTCGGTGCTGAAGGACAACCCGGACGAACTGCGACGCCGAATCGGCATGGTGTTCCAGCATTTCAACCTCTTCCCGTTCATGTCGGCCGTGGACAACATCGCGCTCGGTCCGCGTAAGCTGCGCGGCCTCAGCAAGGACGAGGCCAGGGAGTTGGCGCTCGACCAACTCGACATCGTCGGACTGCGCGCCAAGGCCGATGCGCGACCGGCGAGCCTCTCCGGCGGTCAGCAGCAACGCGTCGCCATCGCACGTGCGCTCGCCATGAGTCCACAGGTGATGTTCTTCGACGAGGCGACCTCGGCGCTCGACCCGGAGCTGGTGAAAGGCGTGCTGGCGCTGATGGCCGACCTGTCCGAACAGGGCATGACGATGGTCGTCGTCACGCACGAGATGGGTTATGCGCGTACTGTTTCCGACAGTGTGCTCTTCATGGATCACGGTACGGTCGTGGAAACCGGCGCGCCGGAACAGATCTTCGAGGGCGCGGAATCCGAACGGCTGCGGACCTTCCTGTCCCAGGTTCTCTGACTAGGCGCCGACGCCGAAGAGGCGGGCGGCGTTGTCGTGGAGCACGCCCCGGGCCCAGTCGTCGCCGCAGTCCATGCGGATCACGGCATCGAGCGCGTGGGTATAGGTGTAGGGGATGTTCGGGAAGTCGCTGCCGAACAGAATGCGGTCGCCCACATCGAGCAACTGCGCGTGTGACGTGGCGGGGAAGGGCGCGTCCTCCTCGGCGAAGTCGGTGAAGGCCATCGTGGTGTCGAGATGGACGTTCGGGTAGTCGACGGCGAGGTCGAGGAAGTCGGCATACTCCGGCATACCCATATGCGCGATGATCAGGGGGAGCGACGGAAAACGCTGCAGCAGTTGGCGAATGGGTTCGGGGCCGGTGTGGTTGCCGGGCGCTGGGCCCGATCCGCAGTGGATGATCACCGGGACCTGGCTGTCGGCGATCTGGGACCACACCCCGGTCAGCAGTGGATCCATCGGTGAGAAGTCGCCGACCTGGATGTGGCACTTGAAGACCCGGGTGCCGTCCTCGATGGCGCGGGCGACATAACCGGTGGCCGACTCCTCGGGATAGAACGTCGCGGTGCGCAGGCAATCCGGATGGTGTGCGGCATAATCCGCGGCCCAGCCGTTGAGCCACTCACCCATATCGGGTTTGTGTGGATAGACGAGGGATGAGTAGGCCCGTACGCCGAAACCCTGCAGGGTGGCGACACGCAGGTCTTCGTCGGCGCGATAGGTGATCGGCCATTCGCGGCCGACGAGCGGACCCGCGGAATCGAAGTAGGCCCACACCTTGTCCATCACCGGCTTCGGCATGAAGTGGGTGTGCACATCGATCAGTCCGGGAAGGCCGAGTCCGGACCAGATGCCGCGCACCGCCGCCCGCTCGTCGTCACCGAAAGGGGTCGGGGTTGCCTCGTGCCGGACGTCATCGCTCACCCGATCGACGGTACCGCCGGTACCACTCATCGGCACCCGTCCGGCTGCGTGGCGCCGGCCGTTCGACGCCGAATCGGACATCGCATCGGAGTACGCATGTACTGGGTCGATCGTCCCGAAAGTGCTGCTCGAAAGGTTTTCTGTCTAGTTTTTTCGTTTTGCGGTCAGACGGAATTAGAAAACGTTACAGTTTTGCGCAGTCATCGCGTTCGGCCCGACGGAGGCTCGACGATGACCAGTCGGCGATCGGGACCTCTCGCCCCGGCTGCCGTTCGAGATATCTGAAGGGGCCCCACAGTGAAACCATCCACCTCGGTCAAACGCACCCTGCGTTCGGTTGTGACCCTCGGCGCGGCCGGTGTGCTCGCGCTCGGCGGACTCACCGCATGCGCCGACGATTCCACCGATTCCGGCGCCGCGGGCGATACCAGCGCGCTGCCGTCCAACCCGGCGACCGGTGAACCCATCAAGATCGGCTACATCACCCCCGAGGGTGGCGCCATCACGATCCCGCAGGTGCGCGAGGGCGGCGAGGCCGCCGTCGAGTATCTGAACAACAACGGTGGCGGCGTCAACGGCCACAAGATCGACCTCGTCGTCTGTAAGGAACACGAGGAGCCCGTCTCGGCGACCAAGTGCGCCAACCAGATGGTGGAGCAGAAGGTCGCCGCGGTGATCTCGCCCTTCGGTGCCCAGGGCGCCGTGATGGTGCCGATCATCACCAAGGCCGGCATCCCGTTCGTCTCGCAGGCCCCCGTCTCGCAGGCCGAGATGATGACTCCCGGTGCGTTCATGCTCACCGGCGGCATGGTGGCGGTCCTGGCCGGACAGGCCGCGACCGCGGCCAAGGACGGCGTCAAGAAGGTTTCCCTCATCATCGGTGACACCGGAGGCGCCCCGGCATCGGTGAAGGCGTTGGGCGAGCCGATGTTCAAGCGTGCCGGTGTGGAGCTCAAGGTCGTCACCATTCCGACCTCGGTTGCCGATCCGACGCCGCAGCTGACCGCCGGGCTGGCCGACAAGCCGGACGCCGTGTCCATCCTCGGTGACACCAACCAGTGCATCAACGCACTCAAGGCGCTGCAGACCGTCGCACCGGACGTGAAGAAGTACCTGATCGCGGGCTGCCTGGACAAGACCGTCACCGACGCGGTCGGCCCGGAGGCCGTCGCCGGTGCCAAGGCGTTCACCACCGTGAACCTGTACTCCGACGATCCGTCGGTGGAGCTCTATCGCAGCGTGATGGCCAAGTACGCACCCGACACCGACCCGAAGGGCCTGGCGTACATCGGCTATCAGGTCATCATGGCCTTCGCCGCCGCTGGTAAGAATCTGGCCTCCCCGGTCACCCCGGACTCGGTCAAGTCGATGCTGTCCTCCGCTCGTGACGTCCCGTTGCCCGCCGCCCCGGGCATCACCTTCACATGTGACGGCAAGGCATTCCCGCCGCTGACCTCGCTGTGCGGCAAGTCGATCATGGTCAGCGACGTGGCCGACGACGGTCGCTTCGAGAACTCCACCGTCGTCAACAACTAGTCGGATCACACGCCGGCCGCATGGCCCGGACGGTGAAAACCTTTCGGGCCATGACGGTTACGGCACCTAGCAATAGGTCGGGGGCCGTCTCGCCTACGGCCCCCGATCGAGGACTCGCACATGTCAGAACTGCTCGCCTATTTCGCCCTCGGGCTCGGCAACGGCGCCGTATACGCCGCGCTGGGGCTCGCCCTGGTGATGACCTTCAAGAGTTCCGGGGTGGTCAACTTCGCCACCGGTGCCGTTGCCCTGTACGCCGCCTACACGTTCGCGTTCCTGCGGCGCGGCGAGCTGCTCAACCCGATTCCGGGTTTCGATACCACCATCGACGTCGGCGGCCCGTGGGGTGTCCTGCCCGCGATGATCGTCGCTGTCCTGTGCTCGTCGCTACTCGGAGTTCTGCTCTATCTCCTGGTCTTCCGGCAGATGCGCACCGCGCCCGTTCTCGCCAAGGCGGTGGCCGCCATCGGCCTGATGCTGGTGATCCAGGCGCTCATCTCGTTGCGCGTGGGCACCAAGACGCCGAGCGTCGGTCCGATCTTCAAGCGCGACACCATCACCATCGGCAACTTTCCGGTGCCCACGGACCGGCTGTGGCTCGCCGCGGTCATCGTCGGACTCGCGGTTCTCGCCGGACTCGTGTTGCGCTACACCCGATTCGGCGTCGCGACCGAAGCCGCTGCCGAATCCGAAAAGGGTGCGCTGGTCACCGGATTGTCGCCGGATCGCATCGCCCTCGCCAACTGGGCGCTGTCGTCGGCGACGGCCGGCATCGGTGGAGTTCTGATCGCACCCATCGTGCCGCTGAATCCGGTGGCGTACACGATGTTCATCGTGCCCGCGCTGGCGGCGGCGCTCGTCGGCAATTTCGGCAGCATCGGGCTGACCGTCGGTGCGGGTGTGATCATCGGCATGTTCGGGTCGCAGGCCACGCGCCTGCAGAGCAATGTCGACTGGTTCCCCGATGCCGGTGTCGTGGAGGCGGTTCCGCTGATCCTGATCCTCGTATTCCTTCTCCTGCGCGGACAGCCGCTCCCCGGCCGCGGGGCCATCACCCGCCAGGATCTCGGCCGTTCGCCGAGACCCGGAAATCTTCTGGTGCCCACCGTGATCGGCCTGATCATCGGGGTTGCGGCGCTGTTCCTCACCTCCGGCAGCCTGCGCCTGACGATCATCATGACGATGATCTTCGGGATCATCGCCCTCTCCCAGGTGGTCGTCACCGGGTACGCCGGGCAGGTGTCGCTCGCCCAACTCACCCTGGCCGGGGTCGGGGCCTACAGTCTCAGTCGCTTCGCCGAACAGATGAACATCCCCTTCCCGTTCGGCCCGTTACTCGCCGGACTCGCCGCCATGGTGATCGGCGTGATCGTCGGCCTGCCCGCGCTGCGTGTGCGGGGCCTGCCGCTGATGGTCGCGACGCTGGCGCTCGCGGTGTTCCTGGAGGCGTTCTGGTTCCGGAACCCCAGCCTCAACGGTGGCCTGCAGGGCGCCCCGGTGGGATCGCCGTCGATCTTCGGTATCGACCTGGGAATCGGTGCGGGCGAGGGCTATCCGCGTATCGCCTTCGGGATCATGTGCCTGATCGTGCTGGTCGTGGTGGCCCTGTCCGTCGCGAAGCTGCGGACGAGTCCGCTCGGAGCATCGATGCTCGCGGTGCGCGCCAATGAACGGTCGGCCGCGGCCGCCGGAATCAACGTCGGCGCAACCAAACTGGCGGCCTTCGCGATTGCGTCGTTCCTCGCCGGCCTCGGCGGCTCGCTCCTCGCGTATCAACAGACTCTCGCCACCCCCGACACCTACACCGTGTTCGCGGGTATCGGATTGTTCGCGGTGATGTACATCGCGGGAGTCACGTCGGTGTCGGGTGGCCTGCTCGCCGGGCTGATGGCACCGGGCGCGCTGCTCTACTACCTCATCGACAGGTACCTGAACTTCGGCGACTACTACATGCTCGCCAGCGGAATCCTGTTGGTGCTGACCGTCGTCACCAATCCGGACGGCCTGGCGGGGTACCTGCACCGTATTCGTATCCCCGGTATCAGCGGACGGTCCGACTCCGCGCGGAGCGGGGGAGACAACGTCCCTGTGCCGGGTACTCCCGACGCCCCGCCCATCGGCGACGCGGTCCTGACCGTCGACGGCGTCACCGTCCGCTACGGACAGGTCGTCGCCGTGGACGACGTCACCTTCGAGCTGCGGTCCGGTGAGATCGTCGGACTGATCGGCCCCAATGGCGCGGGCAAGACGACGTTGATCGACGCGATCGGTGGCTTCGCGTCCGCGCAGGGCCGCGTCGTGCTGAACGGCAACGAAATCGGTGGCATGTCACCGCATCGCCGCAGCCGCGCCGGCCTCGGCCGCACGTTCCAGGACATCGAACTCTACGACGAACTGACCGTCGCCGAGAATGTCACCGTCGGCGCGGCGCGCGCTCCGGGTGACACCGCTGAGACGGTCGCCGAGGTGCTGAGACTCCTGCAGATCGAACACCTCGCGGACACCGCGGCATCGGACCTGTCCCAGGGGCAGCGGCAGCTCGTCTCGGTGGCGCGCGTGCTGGCAGGCAGGCCGCAGGTGGCTCTGCTCGACGAGCCGGCCGCAGGTCTCGACAGTACCGAAAGTCAATGGCTCGGTGAACGATTGCAGGACGCGCGCGCCCTCGGCGTCAGCATGCTCCTGGTCGATCACGACATGGACCTGGTGCTCAGCATCTGTGACCGGGTGGTCGTCGTGGACCTCGGCCGGATGATCGCCACCGGCACACCCGCGGAGATCCGCGCCAACGCCGAAGTCATCCGTGCCTATCTGGGCACCCCTGGCGCCGAACCGGATTCGGCGCCAGATCACGACGCGCAGAACCCGACCACGGAGGTGGCCCGATGACCGTGCTGGAAGCCGCCGGCCTCGATGCCGGCTACGGCCGTAACGCGCCCTGTGTGCGTGGACTCGACCTGTCGCTACAGCCCGGCGAGATCGTCGCGCTGCTCGGACCCAACGGTGCCGGGAAGACCACGCTGCTCATGACGCTCGCCGGTCTGCTGGCCCGCCTCGGTGGATCGGTGACCCTCGACGGCAGCGACCTGCCGTCCGGCAATCCGCGGGCCGCGGTGCGGTCGGGTGTCGTGCTCGTTCCCGACGATCGCGCGCTGTTCCGTCGTCTCACCACCGAGCAGCATCTGAAGCTGGCCATCCGTGGCGGTGGCCGTCGTGCGGCGGGCGAGGCCATCGATCGCACGCTCGGGTACTTTCCGTCGCTCAAACCACGGCTGCGGGTGGCCGCAGGCCAGCTCTCCGGTGGTGAGCAGCAGATGCTGGCGATCGCCCGGGCTCTTCTGCAGAGGCCGAAGGCACTGCTGATCGACGAACTGAGCATGGGCCTCGCGCCGGTGATCGTGGAATCGATTCTGCCGGTGCTGCGTGACGTGGCGACCGCCGACGGTACTGCCGTCCTTCTCGTGGAACAACATGTGCGGCTGGCGCTCGACATCGCCGACCGTGCGGTCGTGCTCGTACACGGACAGATCGCGTTGGAGGACAAGGCGTCCGATCTCGCCGCCGATGTCGGGCGCATCGAACACGCCTATCTCGGAGGCTGACCGGAAACCGGTCGTCGCGCCCTAGCGGACCGGTTGACACACCGGGCGTCCATCATCACCGTGCGCCCGCGCTCATCCATGCCCGTCCGGGCTCCCGACCGGGGCGCCGGGACACACGTCGGGGACTTGTCAACCCCGGGGACATCCCCCGGGGCGCTCGATCGACCCTATGGAGGTTCAGATGATCAGTAAACGCCTCGTCACCGCGATGACCGCGCTGGCCGCATGCGCGGCCGCGGTCGCCGCCACGCCATCGGCGTCGGCCGGACCGCTCGCGAACGGCTACAAGAAGATCTCCGATCAGGGGATGACGGTACAGACGTGGCGTGCCGGCGAATCGGCTCTACCGGGAATCTCCATGGCCGGCAACGGTATCGGACGTTCCGCCGTGCTCGCCGGAACCATCAGGACCACCCTCAGCAAGGGGCAGGGACGGCTGCGCGTGGGATACCTCGTCGGCTGTCAGGTCTCGGTAGGGACGCTGAGCGCAGGCCTCACCGGCACGATCAGTGCGGCCGGTCCGACCGCGACCGGCAGTATCTCCTTCCCGCTCGCGCCGGGACAGATCAAGGCCGTCCAGTTGAGTACGCAGCAGATCACCACGCGCGAGGCGCGATACCAGTACTCCGGGGTGGAGATCGAGGTGCAGGGCTGCGGTGGTGCCGCCCAGGCGCGGTCGTACGCCAAGGTCGAGGCCGTCGAGGGGTACGCGATGGGCACGCAGTACGCCAACAACATCGGCGGTTCCGGAGCGTATATCCAGTCCACGCTCTACGGCCAGCCGTTCAATCTGAACTGACCGCTCTACACCTGACGTAAGTACTAATTGCCACAAAGAACAAGGGACACAATGCTTTCAACAACCAAGGCTCGGCAGACCCGCGCAGCGGGCGCGGTCGTCGGTGCCGCAGCTGTCATCGCACTCACCTCCACACTCGGCGCCGGAGCAGCGGCGTCGGGCCCCCTGCCCGGCGGCTCCGTGACGGCGAATCTCGGCGGCGGAACGACGATGACGGCTCGTCTCGTCGAGGAACACGTCCACCGCGGTGCGGGCAACGTCGCCAATGTTCCGACCAGCCGCGAGGTGTGGGTGACGGGAAAGCTCCGCGTGTCCGTCACCGGTGCGGCGCAGGGCGGAATCATCAAGGGCGGCTACGTCGTAGGATGTCAGGTGCAGCTGTCCGGGGTCAGCAACACCGGCACCGGGACCGCCACGCAGTCGGCTGTGACGACGGCGTCCGCGGGCAGCGTGCTGACCCTAGGCCCCGGTCAGGCGGCCTACGTGCCGATCATCAGCCAGACCAACGCGATGCTTCCCGGCGACAGTGAGATGTACCGCATCGACGGATACCAGTTCGCCGGGAACCGTGCCTCGGTGGCGTACAGCCAGGAACCGCTGCGGCTGAATGGCTGTGCCGGATACGCACAGGCCCGCGCCCGCATGACGATTCAGGTCAAGACGGCCACCACGAAGTCCGAAACCGTGTTGTGGGGCAAGCCGTTCTCCATCGGCTGACAGAACGGTCACCGATCGCGTCGAAACGCGATGCGTGGCGCCGGACGCGCCGACGTCGCGTCCGCGAATCAGTCATCCGGCGCGCGCCCGTCATTGGGCGCGTGTTGGTGCTCGAGCATCGCGCGGATGAGGTTTTCTCTGTGAAGTTCTCAAAGGTCGTGCGCGGCCCCGAGAGTGCCGGGTGCGCGGCGAAAAGCGGTGCTGGTTGGGTCTTTGCAGTGGCGGGCTGTTGCCCCATGGCATCAAGCGGCGACGCCGTCCAGTCGCATGGTGCGGCGGTTGTGTGCGGGCAGTGGACGACGGTGAGGATCGACATCGGCCGGCGGGATCAGCCACGGATGCCGGTCGATTCCGAAGATGATCTCCCATTCGGTGTGATGGATACGGTCGTGGCACGACGGACACAGTAGGCAGCCGTTGTCGATGTCGGTGGTTCCGCCCTCGGACCAGAACACCACATGATGGATGTGGTTCCAGCCGGCGGGCGCGCTGCACATGATGCAGCACTCGTCGCGGATCATGATGGCTTTGCGTTGCGCCGCGGTGAACAGTCGACGGCTCCGGCCCATTTCCAGTGGAACGGTCTCCCCGTCGATGACTACCTCGGTGATCGCCGCGTCGCATGAAACGAGCTTGGCTGTCGCCTGGGAGACCGGACCCAGCCACTGCAAACGGGCCAGGTCCGGTGCGTCGACCGGAATCGTCATGGTCACATGGGATCTCACTGGTGTGGCGACCAACGGATCGGCGGTTGAAGCGGCGTCGACGATTGCCTCGAGAGCGTCGGCGCGGCGCCGAGCGGCGCTGCGTTGATCGGCGCGGCCGTCAGGTTCGGGGCGCGGCGCCGACAGTGATTGAAGTGCCGCGGTCAGCTTCTCGCCGAGCACGATGTCCAGGTCGCCCCGCAGCTGGAGCCGACCATCGGTGTTCTGCGCCATGGAGAACTCGTTGAGTGTCCGGTCTTCGGCGGACGGTAGGCCACCACACTCCCCGACGATCTCGTTGGCGATGGCACGAGCCTTCTGGGACACCTCGGACGGAGGCGCCCTGGAGACGGCGGTGACGACCAGAGCCCGTTCGTGAGTCAGCAGCTCATCCGGAGAAAGTCGTTGAGCTGAGCGTACTTTCAGATGCCTGACACCCTGGACGATCGCATCTATGTGTTCTGCCGACAGTGCGCCGTCGGCGCTGTATCCGGGCGTTAGTAGCAGTTCCGGCAGAGCGGCTCCGATGCGGAGCCACCGCTGGGCAGCAGCGGGCGCGGCGCCCATCTCGATCAGGAGCGATCGCGTGGTGCCCCCGGCCGTGCGGGCCAGGCCGATGCGGTCCAGATGCACGGCAAGCACCGCCAATTGATGGTCGATGGCGTTACGAGCCTCGATGAGCTGCTTGGTGGCGTCGAACAGTTGACGCTCCGTGGCGTCGTCGGCAATACGGATGCTGCGGATGGCGTCCACGAGCGTGGTGGTCATTGATGGCTCCCGTGTGGTGCGTGGGCGGGTGCGTCATCAGTCGCGTATGCGTCATCGGGTGTGGTCGTCGATCTGGATCGAGTCTACGTGGAGGGTCTGACAATTCGTCGGGTGTGCGTTTACCGGGTCCGGAGCATTGGTTGCGATGGTCTCGATACGTGGCATGCTCGCGGGCTCGCCTGCCACTACTCGACCGGCGGGGGCGATGGGCTCAGCACGAATCGGTACCGACATTCGGCGAACTACTGCCGCGGCACCGGGCCTTCCCAGTCCTTGGGCACGATGAAGATGCCTTCGGCCGTGGCGGTTTCGCCGTCGGCATCGGAGATGGCGCCGCGGACGATCTTCTTGCGGCCCTCCCGTTCGACGATGACGGCCGACACCGTCAGATCGCCCAGGGGAGTGGGGCGGAGGTAGCGGACGGAGATGGTGCCCGTGTAGCACGGCACCTCGTCGGCGCTGCCCGCCTCGCCGAGGACGTGATCGAGGATCATCGCGACGACGCCGCCGTGTGCGCATCCCGGTGGACCCTCATAGGCTGCGCCGAGCCGGAAGTCGGTGGATACCCGACCGTCGGGGGCCCGGTTGGTGCGGATCGGCGGGGCGATCGCGTTGCGCAGGCCGACCACCGCGTTGCCCCACGGCATTCCGACCAGATCCGGGGTGTAGCGAACGCCGTAGGGTCCGTCGATCTGTTTGTGGCGCAGCGTTTCCACCACATCGGTGATGGCTGCGGTGGCGGCGCGTACGGTGTCGTCGTCGGCCTCGGTGCGGATCGTCGCGTCGATCAGTTCGCGGACGACCTCGGCCAGCGGTTCGTAGAGGGCGCGGCGACGTTCGATCTCCGCATCGGAGATGTCCTCCAGGACGAATTCCATGTCACTCCTCGGCAGGGGTGGTCAGTGGTTCGGGTCTGGCGTCCGAGAGGATGTCGTCCCGGTCGTCGGCAAGGGCGAAACCGCGGTCGATCATGGTGTCCGTGGCCGCACGGTAGCGATCGAGGTAGGCGCCGACGTCCGGATAGTGACTGGCCAGCACCGCCTTGTCGGCCGCGAGGGTCGCGCCGAACAGCACACAGATCCGGGAGACATCTCCGCTCACCACACCGGTGAGCACCTGGGTCGGCGCATCGACCGCGGGACTGCGGACCCCGCCGAGCGCGTTACCGACTTCGTCGAGAATGAATCGGGTTGCTCCACCGGTCAATTCGGTGCGCAACGGGTCGGCCGAGGGTGGTGCGGGCCCGTCGACGACCCAGGCGCGCAGATGGCGCAGCGCGGCGCGCAACACGAAGACCTGCTGACCGCGGTTCACCGGGTCGGCACAGCCCAGCATGTACTCGTACTTGCCGATCTGGAACAGGTCGGCATGTGCGGTACCGGCGATCTCCCAGGTGCGCAACAGATCCGAATCCGGTTCGCGTGAGAGGTGGGATTCGAAGTTGGTGAGGACATCGGTCTCGGTCTGCACCACGAACACCGGTCCACCCGGACGGTCGCCCAGGAATGTCGGCTCCGGCCGAAGACGGTGTCGATCTCGACCCCACGATCGATCTCGCCGAGTGGCATGCCGGCCGCGGAGCGGCTGTGCACGAGAAAGCCGTCGTACACACCGTGATCACGCGAGAACAGCGCCGTGTAGGTGGTGAGTGCCATCGCGGACTGCGACTCGCCGACCGCCAGCAGATGCCGGACCGACAATCCGTCCAGCGGATGCCGGCCTCCGGGAGTGCGAAGGGCGCGGCCGATGTCGGCAAAGATGTCGAAACAGTAGGCGTCACCGGGATGATGCAGTCCCGCATAACGATCGGGGTCCCTGCCCGCGAGGCCGTGGGCCGCGGTGTCCGACAGGCCCACCGAATCGGCTCCGCCCTCGATGCCGATGTACTGCGCGGAGACACCGACCCAGGCGTATCCGGAGCGAACCAGTTCGGCTGCCAGGTAGGTGTATTCGGGTGCGGCGTCGTTACCGCTGGAGACGTTGAACCACTCGACGACGACGGTGCCGTTGAAGTCGTCGGCGGATTCGGGGCGCCGTACCAGTATTCGGGTCGCGTAGTCGCGTTCGGGAACCCGGGCGGGAGTGCCGTCCGTCCCGGTCGTCCACCCCGGAACCGTTCCGGCAGCCGCGTATTCGTGTTCGGTGTACTCGTTCGCGGACAGGTCGGGGCCACGGGTGGCGGCCAGGATGGTGTGGCCGCCACCGCCCGTCAGCTCGGTGAACCGGACTGCGGTCATGCGTTTGTCGCGCGGTGCTGCTCGATGACCTTGCCGAACATGAAGTGCAACTTGGTGCCCAGCGGCCAGCCGATGTAGTAGCAGAGGAACAGGGAGATCTCCTCCAACTGCTCGGGGGTCAGTTCGTCGTTGCCCAGGGCGGCGGTGGCCTGGATCTCGGCGACGTCGGTGAGTCCGGCCTGCGCCAGGGCTCCGAGCAGAATCAGCCTGCGGTCCCGGATCGACAGTCCCTCGCGCGACCACACCTCACCGAAGACCTGATCGGCCGTATGGGCGAAGTAGTCGCCCGGGCCGTCGGACATCTCCCAGCCGTAGACTTTCGACATCATGTCCAGTCCCCGGCGACGGGCCTCGCTCGGGCCCGCTCCGGTGGTGTCGTCGCTCATGTCTGCTCTCCTTCGGTGTGCGGCACCCCGAGTCCGGTGGCCAGGTCGCGGAGGGCGATCCGACCGAGCGGCAGATCGACTCCGAGTTTCTCGCCGAGTCCGAGTGCCAGCGAGAGGTCCTTCTCGCCGAGAGTACGTACTCCGGTGAAGACTCCGTACCAGAAATCGTCCGGCTCGATGGGAGCGGCGGTGTCGCGGAGCATGATCGCCCCGGCGCCGCCGGTGATCGCATCGGTGTGCCGGACCACCTTGCCCAGCTTGACGAGGTCGATGCCCGCGGCCTCGGCCAGTCGGGAGGCCTCGGTGGTCGCGGTGAATGCGATGAAGTGGAGGAGATTGCGCGCCAGCTTCATCGCGGTACCCGCTCCGACCGTGTCGCCCGCGTGGATCATCATCTCGGCGGTCAGCGCATACGGCTCCTTGAGTCGCTCGTAGGACTCGCGGTCGCCTCCGACCATGACCGCGAGCCTGCCCTCCTTCGCGCCCATCGCGCCCCCGGAGATGGGTGCGTCCAGCAGTCGTACGTCGCGCTCGGCGCAGACCGAGGCCAGGTCGACCGCCGTTTCCGGGGAGATCGTCGAGTGCACGGCGATGATGGTGCCCGGACGGGCCGTCGACAGCAGCCCGCCGTCGCCGGTGATCACGGTGCGCACCTGGGCGTCGTCGAGCACACAGATGCCGATGATGTCGGCGCGTCCGCCAAGGTCCGAGAGTGAATCGGCCTGCTGCGCACCCTGTTCGACCACTGCCGCGACGGCGTCGGCCGAGAGATCGAAAACGCTCAGTCCGCCCGGCCACGTCGCCAGGGACCCGGCCATCGGTCCGCCGATGTTGCCCAGGCCGACATAGCCCAGATGCGGTGCGCCGTTCTCGGCGGTCACGCCCGGTACACCTGTCCGCCGTCGACGTTGAAGACCTGGCCGGTGATCCAGGTCGCCTCGTCGCTGAGCAGGAACTTGCACATTCCGACGTGATCCTCGGCCTGGCCGAATCGCTTGAGCGGCAAAGCCTTGACCATCTCGGCGACCATCTCCCTGGGGGTGGTGGTGCGGGTGGCCTCGGTGTCGGTCGGTCCGGGAGCGATCGCATTGACGCGGATGTTGTTGCCGCCCAGTTCCGTCGCCAACTGGAAGGTGAGGTTGTTGATGCCCGCCTTGGCGAGTCCGTAGAAACCGCTGTACAGCCAGGCCGCGGTCGACGACTGGTTCACGATGGCGCCGCCCTCGGTCATGTGCGGGTAGACCGCGCGCGTCACGGCAAGGGCGCCATCGAGATTGACGCTCATGAACTTCTTGTAGTAGTCCCACGGGACGGTGATGAGGAAGTCGAGCTTCATGCCGCCGTAGATCGCGGCATTGTTGACCAGGCCGTGAATGGTTCCGTAGCGCTCGACCGTCGCCGCGGCCAGCGCCTGGGCCGACTCCGGATCGGAGACGTCGGTATGCACGTAGAGGCCACCGATGTCGGCGGCGACCTTCTCGCCCGCCTCGTCGTTGAGATCGGCGACGACGACGTTCGCACCCTCGTCGGCGAGGCCACGGGCATACGCTTCGCCGATGCCGCCGGCCGCGCCGGTCACGATCATCGTCTTGCCGTCGAAACGTCCTGAACTCATTGTGTTGCTGTTCCTTTCGGTCGGTGTGGGGCGGTGATCTCGATACGGCCTCGCCTGGCGGCTCGGCCTACTCGATCAGCGGTGGGTGCGGGTGGCTCGGATGGCTGTCGCCATTCGCTGGTCGAGTAGCGCGAGCCGCCAGGCGAGTGCGTATCGAGACCCGGTGGGTGATCTCGATACGGCGCCTCGCTTCGCTCGGGGCCTACTCGATCAGCGGGTGGGCTCATGCGGGCCTCGCCACGGCCTTGGACTCGAGATACTCGGTGAAGCCCGCGACGCCCATCTCGCGCCCGATGCCGGACTGCTTGTAGCCGCCGAACGGCACATCGGCGGAATACCAGATGCCGCCGTTGATGCCCATGGTTCCCGTGCGAACCCCGTTGACCACCTTGTTGATCCGTTCGGGGTCGGTGCCGTAGACCATGCCGGACAGGCCGTAGGGGGAGTCGTTGGCGATGCGGATGGCGTCGTCGTCGCCGTCGTGGGCGAGGATCACGAGGACCGGCCCGAAGATCTCCTCCCGGGCGACGCGCGCCGAGTTGTCCAGGCCGGAGATGAGCGTGGGTTCGACGAAGAATCCCTTGTCCTTGCCCTCGGGCCGGCCGCCGCCGATCTCGATGATGCCGCCCTCGTCCCTGGCCAGCTGGATGTAGGACTCGACGCGGTCGCGCTGCACGGCGGAGATCAGTGGGCCGCAGATGGTTCCGCCGTCGGTGGGATCGCCCGCGGGCAATCCGGCGAGCGCGTCGCGGGTGGCGGTGATCGCCTCGTCCAGCTTCTCGCGCGGGACCACCAGCCGGGTGGTGATGGCGCAGCCCTGTCCGGCGTGGGTGACGACGTTGAACGCGGCCATCGAGCAGGCCGTGGCCAGGTCGGCGTCGTCGAGGACGATGAAGGCCGACTTGCCGCCGAGTTCCAGGAAGACCTTCTTGAGGCTTTCGGCTGCGCCCGCCATCACCTTCTTGCCGGTGGCGGTCGAGCCGGTGAACGAGACGAGGTCGACGCGCGGGTCGGTGGTGAGTTGTTCCCCGAGGGCATGATCGCTGGAGGTGACGATGTTGATGACGCCGGCCGGGAAGTCGGTTTCCTCGGCGATGACCTTGCCGACAAGTGCTGCGGCCCACGGGGTGTCGGGTGCGGGCTTGAGAACCACAGTGCACCCCGCGGCCAGTGCCGGGCCGATCTTGGCGAAGTTGATCTGATGGGGGAAGTTCCACGGCGTGATGGCGCCGACGACCCCGGCGGCCTCGAATCGCACCTCACGAGAGTTGTTGAGGCCCATGGGCTTCGCCTCGCCCAGGTCGGTGGTCCACTTGAAGTTCTCGGCGAGGTCCGCGAAGTATCCGAGGTCGGTGACGGGGCCTTCGAACTGCGGTCCGTGGGTGAGGAAGGAGGGGCAGCCGACCTCGGCGACGGTCAGTTCACGGAATTCGTCGGCATGCGCCAGTAGGGCGTCGCGCAACTGCCGGAGACAGCGTGCGCGCACGGCCGGATCGCGGGACCAGTCGGTGGTGTCGAAGGCGTGGCGCGCGGCCGCGATGGCGGCGTCCATGTCGGCGGCGGTGCCGTCCGCGGCCCGGCCGATGATCTCCTCGGTAGCCGGGTTGACCACGTCGAATGTGCCACCGGAACCGGGTGTGAGCTTGCCGTCGATCAGGAGATCGGACGATGAGGCGGGGCGAAGGGACATTGTCTGGAACTCCATCTGGACAGGTGTCTGGACTCGCGTTCAAAGCTAGTGTAGCCTCGCTCACATGTCCAGTCCCGTTTCGCAGGAATCCACGCGCCGCAGGCTGACGCAACAGCAGGCGGAAACGGTCGGCCGACTCACCGACGCCGCCGTCGACGTCCTCAACGACGAAGGGTTCGACGGGCTCACCGTGCGCACCGTCGCGAAACTCGCCGGGGTCGCACCGGCCACCGCGTACACCTACTTCTCCTCGAAGAGCCACCTCGTCGCGGAGGTGTTCTGGCGGCGGCTCAGTGCCGGTGTCTCCGAACCGGATTCGGCCGCGACACCGGCCGATCGGGTCGCGCAGGTGCTGCGCGAGGTGTCGATGGTGGTGGCGGGTCAGGGGCAGCTCGGCGGCGCCGTCACGATGGCGCTGCTGGGTACCGATCCCGACGTTGAGCATCTGCGGGTGCGCATCGGCGGATTCATCCGCAAACGACTTGCGGAAGCGCTCGAGGTGGACCCGGAAAATCCCGGCCCGCTGGTCGACGCGCTGGAAATGATCTACGCCGGCGGTCTCGTGCACGCCGGGATGGGCCACATGTCCTACGAGCAGACGTCGGACCGTCTGGTCGCAGCCGCACATCTATTGATGGAGAAGTGATGACCGAAGTGACCGCGGGCGGCGCCGCGGGTGTGTCGGGGATGCAAGGTCTCGTTCCCTTCGACCCGTATGCCTATGCCTTCCACGAGGATCCGTATCCGACGTACGCGCGCCTCCGGCAGGAAGCGCCCGTCTACTACAACTCGGACATGGATTTCTGGGCGCTCGCCCGCCACGAGGATGTGCTGGCCGGATTTCGCGACACCCCGCGGTTGTCCAACAGCTGGGGTGTGTCGATGGACCCGTCGTCCTACGGGCCGGACGCCCACAAGTCGATGTCCTTCCTGGCCATGGACGATCCCAAGCACATGCGCATCCGCAAGCTGGTGTCCAAGGGTTTCACTCCGCGTCGGGTGAACGAATTGGCCGGGCGCATCACGGCTCTCACGCATCAGCACTGGAGTGCCTGCCTGGACAAGGGCGAATTCGATTTCATCGCCGACTTCGCCGGACTGCTCCCGATGGATGTGGTCTCCGAGTTGCTCGGTGTGCCGGAAGCGGATCGCACACACCTGCGGCATCAGTCGGATCTGCTGCTGCATCGCGAAGAGGGCGTCCTCGACATCCCCGAGGCGGCGATCTACGCGTATCTCGAACTCCACAAATACTATTCGGCGCTCATCGCGGACCGTCGGAAGAACCCCGGCGACGACCTGGTGTCCGCGCTCATCTCCGCGGAGATCCACGACGACGAGACCGGCGAGAAAACCACGCTCACCGAGGACGAGATCGTCGGCTTCATGGTGCTGATGGTGGTCGCCGGCAACGAGACGACGACGAAACTCCTTGCCAACGCGCTCTACTGGGGATGGCGCAATCCCGACGAGCTGGCCAAGCCGCTCGCCGATCCGGAGGCCGTCCCGGCCTGGACCGAGGAGACCCTGCGTTACGACAACTCGACGCAGATGGTGCTGCGGCGGGTGCTCGCCGACGCCGAATACGGCGACCATGTCATCCCCGAGGGACATCGCGTGTTGTTGCTCGTGGGGTCGGCGAACCGGGACGAAGAGGTCTTCGGCGACGATGCCGGCCGCTACTCGATCGGACGGGACTGCAGCCAGTCGCTGATGAGTTTCGGTATGGGAGCGCACTTCTGCCTCGGCGCGCACCTCGCGCGGCTGGAGTCGAATATCGGTCTGACCGAGGTGATCCGTTCGATCCGCTCGGTGGACATCGACATCGACAAGGCCGTTCGCGTGCATTCGGTCAACGTGCGTGGCTTCGCGGAGCTGCCGGTGAAGGTGCAGGTGCGGTGATGGCCTTCTTCCCGCATCCCGAACGCAGGCCCGTGCTGGTCGCGGGGGCGTCCTCGGGCATCGGCGCCGCGACCGCGGTGATGTTCGCCGCAGCGGGCTATCCCGTCGCATTGGCGGCTCGCCGCGTCGAGAAGCTGCAAGAGCTTTCGGACCGGATCGTCGCGGACGGCGGGGAGGCGATTGCGGTGCCACTCGATGTCACCGACGACGCCTCGGTGATCGACTGTGTGGCGAAGGCGCAGGCTGCGCTCGGCGACCTGGAGATAGCGGTCAATGGAGCCGGTGACCTCGCGGTCGGACTTTCCTACGAGGTCTCGACCGAGCAGTTCGCGTCGCAGGTCGACATCCACCTCGTCGGCGCACACCGGGTCTACCGGGCGGTCGTGCCCGGCATGATCGACCGTGGCCGTGGCGATTTCGTGTTCATCGGCTCCGATGTCGCCATCCGCCCGCGCCCCTGGTCATCGGCGTACGTGGCGGCGAAGTCCGGCATCGACGGTCTCGTCGCCACCGCGCAGCTCGAACTCGAGGGGACAGGTGTACGCGCCAGCGTGATCCGTCCCGGTCAAACGCTGACCGGTATGGGGATGGATCTCGACCAGAAGACCACCGAACTCATGCTGAACGACTGGATCAGACACGGATTGGCCAGGCACGGCAATTTCCTTGGCCCCGAACATATCGCGCAGGCCATCACCGGAATCGTTTCGATGCCGCGTGGCGCGCATATGCGTGTCGTCGAGGTCGAGGCCGAAGGCGCGATCACGCGTGACAAGAAGTCCGAAGGAGAACAGTCATGACCGCCCTCACCAAGCCCCAGCGCGTCTCCGGTGGAGAAGGCGAACACGGTCACCTCGACGAATTGGCCACCGATCCCATCGCCCTGTTCCAGCGGGTGCGCGACGAATGCGGCGACGTCGGCCAGTTCCAGCTCGCCGACCGCGAGGTGGTGCTTGTCTCGGGCGCCGCGGCCAACGAGGAGTTCTTCCGGGCGCCCGACGAGGTGCTCGACCAGGCCGCCGCATACCCGTTCATGACACCGGTTTTCGGTGAGGGCGTGGTATTCGACACCAGCCCCGAACGCCGCTCGGAGATGCTGCACAACCAGGCGCTCAAGGGCGCCCACATGAAGCAGCACGCGATCACCATCCCGCTCGAGGTGGAGCGGATGATCGCGGACTGGGGCGACGAGGGCGAGATCGATCTGCTCGAGTTCTTCGGCGAGCTGACGCTGTACACCTCGTCGTCGTGCCTGATCGGGCGGAAGTTCCGGGAGGAGCTGTCCAAACACATCTCCGAGCTCTATCACGACCTGGAGAAGGGCACCGATCCGCTCGCGTACGTCGACTATCACGCCGACATCGAGAGCTTCCGCCGTCGCGATGCCGCGCGCGCCGAACTCGTCGAGTTCATGGCGGGCGTGATGGCGAAGTACGAGGCGAATCCGCCCGCCGACAAGGAGGATCGGGATCTTCTGGATGTGCTCGTCTCGTTGAAGAACGAGGACGGCACGCCGATGTTCAGCCCGGACACGGTGACCGGCATCTTCATCTCGATGATGTTCGCCGGCCACCACACCACCCAGGGCACCGCCGCGTGGACGCTGCTGGAGCTGCTGCGTAACCCGCGGTACATGGCGCAGGTCGTCGCCGAACTCGACGACATCTATGCCGATAAAGGTGAGGGCAAGCCGGAGTACAGCTTTGCCGCGATGCGGCAGATCCCCAAGCTGGAGGCTTCTCTCAAGGAAGCACTGCGACTGCATCCGCCGCTCATCATCCTGATGCGTGTGGTGCAGGAGGACATCCACGTCGAGGGCTTCGAGGTGACGGCCGGTCAGTCGATCGCGGTGTCGCCCGCTGTCTCCAATCGCCTGCCCGAGGACTTCCCCAATCCGGACGCCTTCGACCCGGACCGGTACATCGAGCCGCGTCAGGAGGATCTGGCGAATCGGTGGACCTGGATTCCGTTCGGCGCCGGCCGGCACCGTTGCGTGGGAGCACAATTCGCCATCATGCAGTTGAAGGCGATCTTCTCGGTGCTACTGCAGAACTACGAGTTCGAGTTGGCGCAGCCGCCGGAGTCGTACCACAACGATCATTCGAAGATGGTCGTGCAGCTGGCGCAGCCCTGCCGCGTGCGGTACCGCCGGCGGGTTCCGCAGGGGAGTTGAGCATGCGTATCGAGGTCGACCTGGATCTCTGCCAGGGACACGGGATGTGCGAGATGGAAGCCCCCGAGGTCTTCGAGGCGCAACGCGATCACGTGACCGTGCGCAACGAGAATCCCGACGAATCGTTGCGGCCCGAAGTCGAAGCGGCCGTGCGGTATTGCCCCACGCAGGCACTCAAGATCATCAACGACTGACCGGAATCACGACAAGGCGGAAACACCATGGCATTTGAACGCTCAGAGCTCGAAGAGATGAAGCAGCGCTGGCTGGATGCGAACATCGAGTGTGAGAAGGCGGGCGACTGGAAGCCGCTCGCCGAGTTCTACACCGAGGACGCCACCTACGGCTGGAATTACGGACCGGACAAGGACTTCATGGCGGTGGGCCGCGCCGAGATCCGCGACATCGCACTCGGCCAGGAGATGGAAGGACTCGAGGGGTGGGAGTACCCCTACCAGGCGTGGGTCATCGACGATCGGACCGGCGACATGATCGGGCTGTGGAAGCAGATCTATGACGGTACCCGCGACGACGGCTCGCATTATGCGCTCGAAGGTATTCAGGGATCGTGGTTCAAGTATGCGGGCAACTTCCAATTCTCGTGGCAGCGCGACTTCTTCGACTACGGCAATGTGTCGGCGTTGTTCATCGAGATGCTGAAGAACAATGCGATGAGCGGTGGCATGCTCAAGCGCATCGAGAAGGCCACCGGCGACCAGCCCGGCTGGTATCCGTTCGGCACAGCGCCCGTCCCCTTCTGGTGATCGGCCGATGACTCACCCAGCCTCGGCCTACCACGGCCTGAGTCAATCGCAGCTCGCCACCCTGGTGCCCGAACTCCTGCTGACCGGTCAGCTGATCGACCGCAGTGGGATGGCGCACCTGATCAGCGCCTTCGGCCGAGACGTCATGGGGCGCATCGCCATCGAGGAATGGATGGCGGCCAGCCCCGTCTACACCCATCGCATGCGCACCGCGCTGGGCATTGACGGCGACGGTGTGGTCGACATGTTCAAATGCCTGCAGCTCGACATCGGCGCCCCGCCGCAGTTCATGGATTTCCGGTATCGGGTGGACGACGAGTATCACGGGTCGTTCCAACTCGCTCATTGCGGCGCGCTGATGGATGTCGAACCGATGGGCGACGATTACGTCACCACGATGTGCCACGACATCGAGGATCCGACCTTCGACGCCACCGCGATCGCCACCAATCGGCGGGCGCGGATCCGTCCGGTGCACCGGCCGCCACGGATGCCGGTCGATCGCCGGCCGCACTGCGAGTGGACCGTCACCATCGAGCCCGATCGTGACAAACTTCCGTTGCCGGAGGATGCCCAGCAGATGTTCGCCACGCGTGCCGGGACCATCGAGTTGTCGCCGATCGATGCCACCGCGACGGATGGTCTCGTCGACTACCGGGGACCGCTTGTCGCCGACCTCCAGTTCCGGGAGTGGTCGCACTCCGCTCTCGTACGGATAGCAGAAGAGATTGCGCTGCAACATCAATTGCTGGCTCTCGGCTTCCTGTGGTCGGTCCGGCGCGTCGCCGAGGATGAGGAGCGGGCGAGGGAGATCTATCTCAAGCAGCTCACCGGGATCGCCGGCATCGCGGCCGAACGTGTCCGCGCCGCACTGGATCTGGCGGCTGACGCGGACGGCCTGGCGCGGGTGATCGAATTGCTCCCGGTCCTCGGTCCGACCCAATACACCGGGGTGACGGCGACAGTCCTGGACGGCGATGTGGTGGTGCGGGTTCCGGCGTCGTCGGATGCGATGACCGACGGTGGCTGGATCACGTTGCTGTCGGAGGGGCACAGCGATCCGCTGCAGGCCGTGGCCACCGCGGTCGACCCCTATCTGACCGCCGGCGCCGCCACCCGCGGCGACGACGCCACCGAGTTCGTCATCTCACGGGGAGAACAGGCGCACAAGGAATCCGGCGAGGTGGCGATCACGCGGTTCAGTTCCGGATCGAGTTTCGAATTCACCGATCGCGGACGGTCCATCCCCATCCTGCCGGTCGGGAGCGCAGGCTGATGCCCGCGGCCGCCCCGTCGTCGGGGGCGGGGCGAATCGGCCGTGTGGCAGTGGTCGCCGGTGGCACTCGGGGAATCGGGCTCGCGGTGACGAAGGCGCTGACCCTTCGCGGGGCGTCGGTCATCGTCAACGGCCGCGATTCCGAAGCTCTGTCCGCCGTAGCCGACGAGATCCGCGCCGGCGGTGGAGAAGTCATACCGGTGGCCGGCTCGGCGGGCGAGGACGGCGTCGCCGATCGTCTGGTGTCGACGGCACTGAGTGAGTACGGCGCTCTCGACATCGCGATCAACTGTGCGGGGATCGCCGAGCCACCGGGCTCGACGATCCTGTCCATTTCGCCTGCCGAGTTCCGCGAACAGATCGACGCGCACCTGATGAGCGCCTTCTATCTGACCCGGGCCGCCGGGCGGGTCTTCGCCGACCAGCGATCCGGCAGCATCGTCCTCACCGGTTCCGCGGCGTCGCTCGGAATGTTCGGTGGCAGTGGCTATCCCGCCGCCAAGGGCGGCGTCAACGCGTTGACACTCGCGGCGGCCGCCGATCTCAGACAGTACGGGGTCCGCGTCAACGCGATCATGCCGGGCGCGTTGTCCCGTCTGTCGTCAGGGCCCGACTATGTCCAGCACATCGAATCATTGCGCAGGCGCGGCATTCTCGACGATGCGACCGCGGACATCGCGCTCGACCCCGCACCACCCGAGTACGTCGCCGTACTCTACGCATTCCTTGCCGGTGATGCCGCCGCCGGCATCACGGGGGAGATCTTCACGGCCTCAGGCGGTTTCATCGGGCGCTACGACGCGCACCAGCCGACCTTCGTCGCGTACCGCGATCATGCCGACTCCGACCCGTACTCGATGGGTGAGCTGACCGAGTTGCTGGCGTAGGTGCGGGGTCTCGATACGCGGCGGACTCGCTGCGCTCGTGCGCCGCTACTCGACCAGCGGATGGCGTTCGTGCGTCGCTACTCGACCGGCGCGGAACCTCCGCTGATCGAGTAGCCCGAGGCGCCAGCCGAGGGCGTATCGAGATCACCGCCGGCCGAACTCGTTGCGCCACCGTCGATACGCTTCCCGCATGCACACCCCGCACGGTCGATAGCCCGCCGCGACGGCGGTGGCCTCGTCCGCGAAGAACACGCGTTGATCGACGTATCCGCCGCGGACGATGGCGCGGAGGGCCGACGGGCAGTCGAGGCGTCCGTAGATCCGGCCGCGACGGTGACCACCGAAGGTCCCCGGACGATCCGAGCTGTAGTCGACGCCGTCCCGATCGAGCAGTGTGTACCGGCCTGCATCACGCGGCATCGTGGAAGACCAATCCGAGGGTGTGGCGCTCACCGGAGCGCAGCGTCGAAACACCATGTCGCACCGGCGACGCCGACCAGCCGCGGGTGGATCGGACCGGGCGTTCGCTGGTGGTGAACACATAGCCGTGGCCGTGGGGAATGGTGAACGACGATCCGCGGGATTGGGCGCGCGGGCGCTGTTCGACGAGGAGGAATTCGCCGCCGGTGTGATCGACCCCGGGCTCGTTGAGGTTGATCACCACCTGCAGCGGGAACACCAGATCGCCGTAGAGATCGCGGTGTAACGCATTCCAGTCGCCGGGCCCGTACCTGAGCAGGATCGCCGTCGACTTGCGTTGTCCCGCCGCATGACACATGGCCAGCCATTCGTCGAGGGTGTCCGGCCACGGCGGATCGCGGCGCAGTCGCGTCCACCAATCGCGCGCTATGGGCAGCAGTTTCGGGTACAGCGCCTGCTTCAGCTCGTCAATCGGCTCCGGAAAGGGGCGGTCGAAATAGCGATACTGTCCCTGCCCGAAACGGTAGCGCGCCATGTCGACCGTGGTCCGGAAGTGTGCCGGCTCGTCGTAGAGGCTGCGGAGTCGCTCGCAGTCCTCCGGCATGAGCAGCCGGGGGAGGAGCGCACCACCGAAGTCATCGACCTCACCGCTGATCGACGGCCAGTCGGCGGCGTCGACGCGCGCGGCCCACGTGCCGTCGGTGCTCATGCCGCCCGCTCCAGGTCGAGCAGCCTCGTCTTGGCCTCGAGGCCACCGATGTAGCCGCCGGGGCTGCCGTCACTGCGCAGCACCCGATGGCAGGGAACGACGACGGGCAGGGGATTGGTGGCGCAGGCGGTGCCGACCGCTCGCACCGCCTTAGGATTGCCGACCGACTCGGCCACCTCCTTGTACGTCATGGTTCGCCCATATCCGATGTGCGGCAGGTAATCCTGGACCGCGCGCCGGAAACCGGAGGACAGTCGGTGATCGAGAGGAAGGTCGAAGCCCTGCCGCGATCCGGCGAAGTACTCGTCGATCTGGCGTGCGGCAGCGTCGAGGCGGGCGGGCGCCGCCAGGATGCGGGGACTGATCTTTGCCGCCAGGGTCTCGAGGACGTTATCGAATTCCTCACGGGCGTAGGCGACTCGGACGAGTCCCTGTTCGGTGGCGGCGATCAGCAGCGTCCCGACCGGCGTGTCGACGGTGCGATAGGCGATGTCGAGTGTTCCGGCCTGTGCCGCTTCGCTTTCCAGTCGTGCGTGCAGTGCGGTGAGGGCTGCGGGATCGACGGTGAACGCGTCGGCGGGGAGTGTCTCGGGGGTGGGCCGTTCGGTGGTCATCGGAATGCTCCTTCCGGGGAATCGCTGTGGATGCGGCGCAGTGTCTTGAGGCCGTCGGCGGCGGCGCGGCGTACGGCGGCCGGGGTGCTGTCGGTCAGTTCGGCGGTTTCGGCGTGGGCGAGGCCGCCGAGGTAGTGATAGGCGATGGCCTCTCGCTGGCGTGCCGGTAACGCTGCGACCGTGTGCCAGATATCGGTGTCGGCGATCGCGGGATCGGTGTCGGCCTCGGTCACGTCCTCGACGGTCTCCACGGGGATCGCGTGCCGCGCTCGATGGCGCGTGACGTCGATCGCCTTGCGATGCGCCACCCGCACCAGCCACGCCTCGACGTTGGTGCCGGTGTCCAGGTCGTCCCAGGTACGCAGCGCCGCGAGGAACGTCTCCGACCACGCGTCCTCGGCGTCGGGACCTGCACCGAGGACCGCCCGGCAGACGCGCAGGATCGTCGCGCCGTGCCGTTCGACGATGCGCTCGAAGGGTTCGCGTGCCGCGGGTTCACCGGCCATCAGTCGACAGCTCGCTTGCGTGCCGTCGTCATCATCGTGTGTCTCCTCTGCTCGTATTGTCACAGAGAAGACGCACGGGAGCACCGAAGTGTGAGGTCGGCTTGCGGGCCCGTCGACCCGCGAAGATTACCGGTGCCCAGGACCGGTCTGCGACGTTCTGGACGCGCGATGACCCGCCACCGTTCTGCGCTACGTACTGCCGGCGGTCGAGTTCCGCGACCGGCGACGATTCACCCAGAAGCGCGCGCCGGCGGCAATGGCGTCGGTGACGGGTGTGGGATGCCAGCCGAGGTCGCGTTCGGCCTTGCGATGATCCATCGGCGACATGATGTGCATCAACCGGACCGAGGTGAAGGTCAACTGGCGTGACTTCCCGGTCAGCGTCGCCAGCACCGAGCCGATAGCGCCCACCACGTAGAGCGACGGCCGGTGCAGAACGAGACGCGGCGTACGCCGGCCGCCGGTGCGAGCGGCGATATCGATGATCTCGCCCAGGTCGATGAAGCGCTCCGACACGATGTACCGCTCACCAGGCCTGCCGCGGTCGGCGGCGAGAATCAGCGCGCGGGCAGCGTCCTCGATGCCGACACACTCGGCGCGGCACCCACGAACCGTGAACGGCAACTTGCCCAACGCGGCACCGGCGACGAACGCGCCGTGCGGGGTGGGTTGCCAATCGTTGGCGCCGTAGGTGTTCGCCACACACATCGCGACGGCGGGAAGGTCCCGGTCGCGGGCATACTCCAGGACGAGATCTTCCGCGGCAACACGCGATTTCACGTACTCCGGTGCTTTGTCGGCCCAGTTGAACGCATCGTCCTCGGTGGCACTGCGGCCACGCACCCGGCCGATCGTCGCGAGGCTGCTGGTGAAGACGAACCTGGTGAGCCCGGCGCTCACGGCAACGTCCAGGACGCCGCGCAGCAACTCCACGTTGGTCCGGTAGAGCGGTGCCGGATCCCGCAGCCACGCACGAGTGTCGACCGCGCAGTAGAACACTACGTCGCGACCGGCCATCGCGGCGGCCACGACCTCCGTGTCCGTCAGCTCACCGACGATCCGGTCCACCCCGAGGTCATCGATGGCGCGGGTGTCGCTGCTCTCCCGCACCAGGATTCGGACGTCGTGCCCGTCGGCGACCAACTGCCGGACCACATGCGAACCGAGGAATCCCGACGCACCGATCACCAGTGCCCGCATCGATGTCATGTCAGTACCTCCGGACACAGATCGGCCACCGCGGCGGCCGTACGATCGAGCATCGTCGTGAACATCAGGTCTCCACGGTCGGTGGGCATGGCGGCGGCGCAACCGAACACGATGATCATCGGCGCCTGGATCAGAGAATCGATGTAGTCACGCCAGCAGTCGTCGAACGAGTACCCCGTCACGCCCTGGTCGACCAGTGCATCCAGGTAGGCGCCGACGATCGCTCGTTCGTCGCGGCGACGATCCTCCGTCGACACACTGGTGGCGAGCAGAAATGCGATGTCGCGCATCGGATGTCCCGGGGTGATGGTCTGCCAGTCGATGACCGTCACCGTCCCGTCCGGCGCGAACAACACGTTGTCGATGCGGAGGTCGCCGTGGATGAGGGCGACATGCGACGGCGGAGTCTCCAGCCATGTCCCGGATGTTCGTTCCATCCACCGGATCGTCGCTGCCGCGGGACCGGACAGATCGAATCGCGACCGGAAGGCGTCGGCCATCGGTCCGGCGACCGAATCCATGAGCACCCGATCGTGATGGGTGGGCAACGCCATGCCCGGCACATCCAGCAGGGACGGGTCGTCCCAGCGTGGCCCGTGCAGTCCGGCAGCGGCGACGGCCACCGCCCGCGCCTGCTCCGGGGTGCATCCCGCGATCTGATCGCCCTGCACGGCCGGCGCCAGATCATCCAGTAGGAGAACGAATTCGGTGTGGTCGCCGGAGATCGCGGAGGCATGGCAGCGCGGCACCGGCACTCCCAGACCGGCGGCCAGCTGCTGATAGAACAGCACCTCGTTGCGGAACACCCCGGCGGCGAATTCGCGTTGCGCCTGCTCGCCGACGGCCAGTTTCGCGACCATGGTCGACGGCAGGCGGGTGGTGCCGGAGTAGTCGAGGTGCAACCGGAACGATCCGGCCATCTGACCCGACCCGACGGACTCGTACTCGACGGAGGTGACCTCGACGTCGTGTCCCGCATTCCCGAGAAGTGCGGTCACAAAGGCGGGGGTGAGCCCCGCGGGGTCGGTGGGGAGTGTGGATGTGGTCATCAGGACCTCTCTACGACGGCCCGGTCGTCAGCCCCGGATTCGCCGGGAGCAGAGGCAGATCCGGGCGGATAGTCCGGTAGGCATCGACAACGGGCAGCAATTCTGTGGGCGTAGCGCCGTGCAGGATCACCGAGTCCACGCCCAGGTCGAACTGCCGGACGATCGCCGCGGCGCACTGCTCCGGAGATCCCGTCGCGCTGTCGGCGACCCAGGCCGCCGGGATCACCTCGGCGAGTTCGGCGAACTCCTCGGCCGTTCCCGTCGCGTCGATCGGTCCACGCGCGCCGGTGAAGGCGGTCGTTTCGCGGACCGCGTGGAGATCGGCGGTCGCCCAGCGGTTCGCGCGCATCAGGACATCCGGATAGCCCTGCAGGTAGGTGGCCAGTCGGCCGTACAGGCGCCGGAGCCGGTCGACGGGTGCCAGGCCGTCGGGCACGGTGGCCAGCACCGACCAGATCCGTACCGATGCCGGCTCGCGCCCGGCCTTCTCCGCTGCCGTACGGACCGTGGCGACCGCCTCCGCGGTGGCCCGATCGTCCAGAAAGGTGTGCAGGACAACGCCGTCGGCGATACGTCCGGCCAATTCGAGGGTGCGGGGACTCATCGTGACCAGCATGATGGGCGGCGGCGCAGCCAGGTTCACACCGAGAGTGAGCAGAGGGTAGGAGCCGATCGGGCCGTCATGTCCGACGACCATCTCGCCCGACCACAGTCGCCGAAGCAGCGCGCTCATGTCCTCGAGTTGTGCGCCGGTGACGGTGGGCAGCCCGAGGATCTGCCATTGCGGAGTGATGCCGCGCCCCAGTCCGAGGGCGAAGCGTCCACCGGAGAGTTCGGCGAGTGTGGCGCCCATCGTCGCGGTGACGATCGGATGCCGCGTGTGGTGATTGGTTGCGGCGGTGGCGATTCCCATGCGCTCGGATGCCGCCGCCAGTGCACCGCAGAGAACGGCGGCATCTTTCACGTTGAATCGCTCGGACACGAATGCGGCGCCGAATCCCGCGTCGTCGGCGATCCGTGCCTCTGCCGCCAGTTCTGCGGGCGTCACCGGATGGCGCGACAATGCGTAGTACCCGAGTTCCGGGAGCAGCGCGCGGCTCCCGGTCATGCGCGCCGGTACTCGGTGGAACGGGCGTCGCGCGTCCACAGGATGCCGTCGCCGGCCGTCGCGCCCTCCTCCTTGAGGCTGCGTTTGAGGATCTTGTTCGTTGCCGTCGTCGGCAGATCGCCTGCGACGCGGACGAAGCGCGGCCACGCCTTGGGGGAGAGATCCGGCTGTGCGGCCAGGGCTTCGGCGAACGCCGCCGGTGTCAGATCGGCGTCATCCTGCAGCACGACCGCTGCCATGACGGCGTCACCGACGTGTTCGTCGGGCACCGCGTACACCGCGACCCGGTTGATCTCGGGGATACGCAACAGGATTCGTTCGATGGGCCCGGCGGCCAGATTCTCGCCGTCCACCCGCATCCAGTCTCCGGTGCGGCCGGCCAGATAGATCCAGTCGTCGGCGTCCTTGTAGGCGAGATCACCGGACCAGTACATGCCGTCCCGCAGTCGTTCGTTCGTCGCCGACGCGTCGTTGTAGTAGCCCATGAACATGCCCGCGCCCTCGACGTTGACCAGCTCGCCGATGGCCTTGTCGGCGTTGGTGAGCGCGCCGTTCCCGTCGAACTCGGCGCGTTCGCATTCGGTGAGGGTCTCCGGGTTGTAGACGGCCACAGTGGGAAACCCTTTGCCGATGGAGCCGTTCGGGGTGCCGGGTTCGCGCGTGATGATGATCGCGAGCTCGGTCGAGCCGAAGCCGTCCCACACCGTGCAGTCGAAACGGCGGGAGAACTCGTCGATGTCCCGGTCGGTGGCCTCGTTGCCGAAGGCGACCCGCAACGGGTTGTCGGAGTCGTCCGACTTCTCCTCGGTGGCGAGGATATAGGCGAGCGGTTTGCCGACATAGTTCATGTAGGTGGCGCCGTAACGCCGGATGTCGTCGAGGAACGTGGACGCGGAGAACTTGGCGGGCACCATCGCGGCGCCGCTGCACAGGGCCACGCAGTAGCCGCCCATCAGTGCGGCCGAGTGGAACAGTGGCATGGACAGATAGCAGACGTCTTCCGGCCCGATGTCGTACCGATTCACCAGCGCCGGACCCGCGAACGGAATCATCATGTGCGCGAACTGAACCGGCTTGGGGTTCCCGCTGGTGCCGGACGTGAAGATCAGCATGAACGTGTCGGCCGCGGTGGGGACGGTGGCCGGTGTCAACTCGCCGGAGCCGCCGATGAGTTCCGCCCACTCCGGTGACGAGACGTCCAGCACCGTGACACCGGGGAGATCGACGTCATCGAGCAGAGGACGGTGGTCGGCGTCGGTCAGCAGGATCTGGCAGTCGGCGCGCAGGATGTCGGCGGCCAGCCCCTCGCCTCGGCGCGTGTTGTTGACGCCGACGGTGACGTAACCGCCCAGCGCGCCCGCGGCCAGTGCGATGAGCATGTCCGGGGTGTTGCCGAGAAGGACCCCGATATGCAGAGGGCGGGAGTCGTCGGCGAGGTTCAGGACCGCTGCTGCGGTTCTCCCGGCCTCGGCGACGTACTCCCGCCAGCTCCACTCACGACCCTCATGGGCAATTGCGCGGTTGTCGTCGTTCGCGCGTTCCTGCAGCAACTGCGTCACGGTGTCGGCCACGACTCACTGTAAAACGAGTGAGAGCCGCGTGTGGACAGTTATCCAAAAATGTCTATTCGGACATCCCGGGACGAGTTGCTGCTGGTCGCAGACTGATCAGCGCACGAAGTTGCCGCGACCCGGGCTCACCGTGAAGGTGCTCTTGCTCTTGCTGATGATCGACGTGGTGAAGCCGATCCGTCCGGTGCCGGTGGACACCGTGGCGCCGGCCGACCGCTTGCCCGCGGTGCACACCGGGAAGACGGTGTTGCCGGTCTTGCCGGTGCGATCGTTCTTGTAGGTCACCGCGACCCGCGCGTCCTTGAGGTTGGTCTGGCAGGCGTTGGCCGGCAGCGAGCGAACGGTGAGCTGGGTGGCGTCGGTGCCGACCGCAGCCGCGGCGAGCGTCGCGGTGAAGCCGCCGTGCAGGCCGCTGCTCGTGACGGTGATGCCTGCGTTGGGGACCTGGCTGACGGCCAGATTCTTGGCGGGAGCGGCATGGGCGGGCGCGGCGACGAGCGCGCCGGCGATTCCGGCTGCGGCCAGGAGGGCGCCCGCGGTGGTGCGGCGCGCGATGGTGGTCCGTCGGTCAGACATCAAGAGTCCCCTTCTCGATCTGTTCGGTGCACGGTCTCGAAGTGTCCAGCGTCGCCGAACGAGTGCCGTACGTGAAGGTCTCGAATCGCACTGTTATGAATCCGTGCTGTGACACGCATTGCCGTGCGTCCGAGACGATTCCCCAGAATAGCCGCCCGTGGTCGATTCGTCCGAAACGCGGGTCGGCTGATACTACGTAATGCATGGCTCACGTACCTGCCGATCCTGCCGCGGCCTTCGGCATCTTCAACGTCGCCGAGGCCGGTCCCGGCATCATCACGGCCGATCAGCAGATCTTCGCGGGTCTGACGGACCATCGCGGTCGAATCGACCTGCCGGCGCTCACCGTCCTCTTCGATCATCTCGGCGGGCTGCCCTTCTTCCGTTACGGGCCGGACGGTTCGCCCTGTGTGCAGGCGCGACTGTCCATGGCGTTCCAGGGCGACGTATCCGTCGACGAACTTGTCACCGGCACCGCGGAATTGCTGATGCACGAGGGGGATTACGCGACGACGCGTGTCGATCTGCGGGCCGCCGACGGCCGGCTCTTCTGCACCGGCACCGCGCGCAGCGTGGCCGTGGGACGCAGCGCCACCCGTGCGCCGTCGGCGGGACGCACCGGTCTCGTCGACCTGCCCGACGTCACCGTGCCAGCCCCGCTTCCCGACGACCTGGACGCTCGTACCATCGTCGACCGCATCGTGGACGGCTCCCTCGACGCGGGGCCGCTCACCGACATGCTCAACGGGCGGGTCGAACTGGTCGACCATCCGCTTGGTGTGGCCGTGCGGTTCTCCGCACGGACGGTGCCGTGGATGGCGAACTTCTTCGGCACCATGCACGGGGGAGTGATCGCCGCGATCACCGCGCAGGCGTGCGCGCTGGCCGGTGTCGCCAACGCGGCGCCACGTCCGGACGGTTCACGCGCCGGGCATCGGCTCGGCGATCTCGCGATCGCCTTCCTGCGCTCGCCCGCGGTGAACGGCGACGACGTGGTCGTCGAGGTCGAGCCGGTGAAGGTGGGCCGTCGGATCGGGTCGTTCCGCGCGACCATGCGCTCCGCGGAGGGGGCGGTGCTCAGCAGCGCTTCTGCGGATACGTATTACGACTGACGGCCGGTGACGACGGGGTGGCCGGCAGGCGTCCCGGTTAAAAACAATCATGCGTGATTGCTTTTTCTGGCGTCGTGTGTGACCCTGGGCGGCATGTCGATCGTGGATGGGGTCGTCGGCGACCTCGAAGCGCAGTCAGCAGAACTCGACGATCTCGTCGCCGGTCTGGACGACGCGGGATGGGCTACGCCCACGCCTGCGGCCGGATGGACCGTCGCGCATCAGATCGCGCACCTGTCCTGGACGGACGGCGTCGCGGCCCTGGCGTGCACCGACCCGGCGGAGTTCGGCCGCATGGCCGCCGAGGCGGCGCCGCGCGCCGCGACGTTCGTCGACGAGGCGGCCGAGGCGGGGGCGCAATTGCCGCCCGCCCGCATCCTCGAGGACTGGCGGGCCGCCCGCGCACGGCTGGGGGAGGCATTGCGCGCGGTCCCGGACGGCACCAAGATCCCGTGGTTCGGACCTCCTATGTCCGCGGCCTCCATGGCGACCGCGCGCCTGATGGAGACGTGGGCGCACGGCCTGGACGTCGCCGATGCCCTCGGCGTCACCCTCGAGCCCACCGACCGCATCCGTGGCGTCGTCCACATCGGAGTCCGCACAAGGGATTTCGCCTACATGGTGAACGGGCTGACGCCACCCGCGGCGCCGTTCCGGTTCGAGATCACCGCGCCGTCCGGTGAGGTGTGGACGTGGGGCCCCGACGACGCCACCGACATCGTGCGCGGGCCCGCGCTCGACTTCTGTGAGCTCGTCACCCAGCGTCGTGCGGTCTCCGATCTCGTGCTCGAATTCGTCGGCGACGACGCCCGCGCATGGTCGGCCATCGCCCAATGTTTCGCCGGCCCACCCGGATCCGGCCGTCCGAGTGCCACCGAGTCCGCCGATCAGCAGGGCGCGAAAGGAACCGCATGACCACCGCCGACACCGGCCGGATCATCCGTATCGGCAACGCGTCCGGCTTCTACGGGGACCGGTTCGCGGCCGTTCGCGAGATGCTCGAGGGTGGCGAACTCGATTACCTCACCGGCGACTATCTGGCCGAGCTCACCATGCTCATCCTCGGGCGCGACCGCATGAAGGACCCGAAGCTGGGCTACGCCAAGACCTTCCTGCGTCAGATGGAGGACACGCTCGGACTGGCGATGGACAAGGGCGTCAGAATCGTCACCAACGCCGGTGGCCTCAATCCGCACGGTCTCGCCGTCGCCCTGCGTGAACTCGCCGACAAGCTCGGCGTCGCCGCCGACGTGGCCTTCGTACACGGCGACGACCTCGTTGACCGCGCCGCCGAACTCGGACTCGGCACCCCGCTCACCGCGAACGCCTACCTCGGTGGCTTCGGCATCAAACGCGCCCTCGACGCCGGAGCAGAGATCGTGGTCACCGGACGTGTCACCGACGCATCGCTCACCGTCGGTCCCGCGGCGAGCGCTTTCGACTGGGACTACGACGATCTCGACGCCCTCGCCGGTGCGGTCGTCGCCGGACATGTCATCGAATGCGGCGCCCAGGCGACCGGCGGCAACTATTCGTTCTTCACCGAACTCCCGCAGATGGGTCACCTCGGCTTCCCGATCGCCGAAGTCGCCTCCGACGGGTCGAGCGTCATCACCAAGCACGACGGCACCGGCGGCGCGGTGACCGTCGGCACGGTGACCGCGCAGTTGCTGTACGAGGTCGGCGGACCGCGCTATCTCGGCCCCGACGTGACCACCCGGCTCGACACCATCGAGCTCACACAGGACGGCACCGACCGGGTCGCCATCTCCGGCGTCCGCGGCGAGGCGCCGCCCGCGACGACCAAGGTCTCGCTCAACCATCTGGCGGGCACGCGCAACGAGATCACGCTGATCCTGACCGGACTCGACATCGAGGAGAAGGCAGACCTCTTCCGGCGCCAGTTCACCGAGGCGCTCCGTACCGAGCCCGCCGAGATGACCTGGGATCTCTCCCGGCTCGACCGCCCCGACGCCGTCACCGAGGAGCAGGCGAGTGCGCTGCTGCGATGCGTGGTCCGCGATCCCGATCCGGCGGTCGTCGGGCGTGCCTTCTCCTCAGCCGCAGTCGAATTGGCGCTCGCCTCGTATCCCGGCTTCACCATGACCGCGCCCCCCGGGAACGGAACGCCCTACGGGGTCTTCGAGCCCGGGTATGTCGATGCCACCGCCGTGGATCACCGTGTCGCGTTGCAGACCGGCGTCGTCGAATCCGTCGAGCCCAGCCCGCTGCGCACCGAGGTGCCCGTCGACGCCACCGACGAACCCTCGACGTCCACCGGTGACTGGGGGCCGACGACCTCCGCGCCTCTCGGCGCCATCGCGGGTGCCCGGAGCGGCGACAAGGGCGGTAGCGCGAATATCGGTGTGTGGGTGCGGAATCCGGAGCATTTCGACTGGCTTGACGCCACTCTCGACGTCGCACTGCTCAAGGAACTCCTTCCCGAGGTGGCGGACCTGACGGTGCGGCGACACCGCCTGCCGAATCTCTCGGCCGTCAACTTCGTCATCGAGGGCGTCCTCGGCCGTGGGGTCGCCGAGAACGTCCGCTTCGACCCGCAGGCCAAGGGGATGGGGGAGTGGCTGCGATCGCGTCATCTCCCGATCCCCACGTCCTACCTGCCCGCCTGACCACCCTCGCCAGACTCGACCGACAGGAGACCTTCAGTGCCGATCATCAGTTCCGTATGGGATTCGCCGGAGCGCACCGAATTGCGTTCGACGGTCCGTGGATTCGTCGACCGGCACGTGCTGCCGGATCAGGACGACTGGGAACGCGACGGTCTGCTGCCCCGTGAACTGCACAAGCAGGCCGCCGACCTCGGCCTGTTCGGACTCGGTATCCCGGAGGACATCGGCGGTTCCGGCGGTGACCTGATCGACAGCACCATCATGGGCGAGGAATTCCACTACGCGGGCGGCGCGGGTGGCGTGTTCGCGTCGCTCTTCACCCACGGCATCGCGCTGCCGCATCTCATCGGCGCCGGAGACCCCGACCAGATCGACCGCTGGGTGCGCCCGACACTGGCCGGGGAGAAGATCGGCAGCCTCGCGATCACCGAACCCGGCGGTGGCAGCGACGTCGGACATCTGCGCACCACCGCGGTCCGCGACGGCGACGAATTCGTCGTCAACGGTTCGAAGACCTACATCACCTCGGCGGTCCGCGCGGACTTCGTGGTCACCGCGGTACGCACCGGGGGAAGCGGCGCGTCCGGTGTCTCCCTGCTCGTCATCGAGAAGGACACACCCGGTTTCACCGTCACCCGCCGCCTCGACAAAATGGGCTGGCGCAGTTCGGATACCGCGGAGCTGTCCTTCGCCGACGCGCGCGTACCGGTCACCAACCTGGTCGGCCCGGAAAACTCGGGATTCGCGCAGATCGCCGCGGCCTTCGTCACCGAACGCGTCGGCCTCGCCGTGCAGGCCTACGGCAGCGCGCAACGCTGCCTCGACCTCACCCTCGCCTGGGCGCGCGACCGCGAGACCTTCGGCAAGCCGCTGATCGCCCGGCAGTCGGTGCAGGACACCGTCACCGAGATGGCTCGTCGTATCGACATCGCGCGCACCTACACCCGCGCACTCGTCGAGCGCCGTCTCACCTCCGGTGACGACTTGATCGCCGAGGTCTGCTTCGCCAAGAACACCGCCGTCGAGACCGGTGAATGGGTGGCCAACAAGGCCGTTCAGCTCTTCGGTGGTCTCGGCTACATGACCGGCACCGAGGTGGAGCGCCAGTACCGCGACATGCGCATCCTCGGTATCGGCGGCGGCACCACCGAGATCCTCACGGGACTGGCCGCCAAGCGATTGGGGTACCAGGCATGACCACGATCCGCTCCACCATCGACCCGGCGGGCGCCGACTACACCGCGGCCGCCGAGGCGATGACCACCAAACTCGCCGAACTACAGACCGAATTCGACAAGGCGCTCGCCGGCGGCGGCGAGAAGTACGTCGAACGGCATCGCAAGCGCGGCAAGATGACCGCCCGCGAACGCATCGAACTCATCATCGACGAGGACTCCGCGTTCCTCGAGCTGTGCCCGCTCGCCGCGTACGGGTCGAACTTCCAGGTCGGCGCGTCCGTTGTCACCGGTATCGGCGTCATCGAGGGCGTCGAATGCCTGATCGTCGCCAACGATCCCACCGTCAAGGGCGGCACCTCCAATCCGTGGACCCTGCGGAAGATCTTGCGCTGCAACGACATCGCCCTGCAGAACCGGCTGCCGGTGGTCTCGCTGGTGGAGTCCGGAGGCGCCGACCTGCCGACCCAGAAAGAGGTCTTCATCCCGGGCGGCCGCATGTTCCGGGATCTGACCCGACTGTCGGCCGCCGGAATCCCCACCGTCGCACTGGTCTTCGGCAACTCCACCGCGGGCGGCGCGTATGTCCCGGGCATGAGCGATCACGTCGTGATGATCGAGAATCAGTCCAAGGTCTTCCTCGGTGGTCCGCCACTGGTCAAGATGGCGACCGGCGAGGAGAGCGACGACGAGTCGCTCGGCGGCGCACAGATGCACGCACGCCAGTCCGGTCTCGCCGACTACTACGCCGCCGACGAGCAGGACGCCATCCGGTTGGGTCGCCGCATCGTGTCCCGATTGAACTGGCGCAAAAAGGGTCCCGGACCGGTCGCCGAGGTTCTCGAACCCCGGTACGACTCCGAAGAACTCCTCGGCATCGTGCCCTCCGATCTGAAGATCCCGTTCAACCCGCGTGATGTGATCGCCCGGATCGTCGACGACAGCGATTTCGACGAGTTCAAACCCGAGTACGGCAGTTCGCTCTGCACCGGATGGGCCCGTATCCACGGTTATCCGATCGGCATCCTGGCTAACGCGCAGGGCGTCCTGTTCAGTGAGGAATCGCAGAAGGCCACCCAGTTCATCCAGCTGGCCAACCGCAGCGACACGCCACTGTTGTTCCTGCACAACACCACCGGCTACATGGTCGGCAAGGAGTACGAGCAGAACGGCATCATCAAACACGGCTCGATGATGATCAACGCGGTATCCAACTCGACGGTGCCGCACATCTCGGTGCTCGTCGGCGCGAGCTACGGTGCCGGGCACTACGGAATGTGTGGCCGCGCCTACGACCCGCGCTTCCTGTTCGCCTGGCCCAGCGCCAAGTCGGCGGTGATGGGTGCCGCGCAGCTCGCCGGTGTCATCTCGCTGGTGTCGCGTGCCGCCACCGAAGCGCGCGGCGGCACCGTGGACGAGGAAGCCGATGCCGGGATGAAACAGATGATCGAGGCGCAGATCGAGGCCGAGTCGGTGCCGGCATTCCTCTCGGGGATGCTCTACGACGACGGCGTCATCGATCCGCGCGACACCAGAACGGTTCTCGGGCTGTGTCTGTCGGCCATTCACAGCGGTCCGGTCGAGGGCACCACCAACTACGGCGTCTTCCGGATGTGAGGCGGATATGACCACTGCAACCCCCACACCTGTCACATCGGTTCTCGTCGCCAACCGCGGCGAGATCGCCTGCCGTGTGTTCACCACGGCCCGCGCGATGGGCATGCGCACCGTCGCCGTGTTCTCCGATCCCGACCAGCACGCGCCGCACGTCCGGATGGCCGACGCGGCCGTCCGATTGCCCGGATCGACCTCCGCGGAAACCTATCTGCGCGGTGACTCCATCATCGAGGCGGCCCGTGCGGCGGGTGCCGACGCCATTCACCCCGGCTACGGATTCCTCTCGGAGAACGCCGAATTCGCGCAGGCCGTGATCGATGCCGGTCTGACCTGGATCGGGCCGCCGCCGTCCGCGATCACCGCGATGGGCTCCAAGGTCAACGCCAAGGAACTCATGGCCGACGCCGGTGTCCCCGTCCTCGGCGACATCGATCCGGCGGCGGTCACCGCCGACGACCTGCCGCTGCTCATCAAGGCCTCCGCCGGTGGTGGTGGACGCGGTATGCGCATCGTGCGGACGCTCGACGAACTCGACGACGCGGTGACCGGTGCGCGTCGCGAGGCGGAATCGGCGTTCGGTGATGCCACGGTGTTCTGCGAGCCCTATGTGGAACGCGGACACCACATCGAGGTGCAGGTGATGGCCGATCGGCACGGTGCGATCTGGGCCGTCGGCGAACGCGAATGCTCCATTCAGCGCCGCCACCAGAAGGTCGTCGAGGAAGCGCCCGCGCCACTCGTCGAGCGTCTGGGCGGCGATCTGCGTGAGCGCCTGTACGCCGCCGCTCGCACTGCGGTGGGCGCCATCGGCTACACCGGGGCCGGAACCGTCGAGTTCCTGGCCGACGACTCCGGCCGCTTCTACTTCCTGGAGACGAATACCCGTCTCCAGGTGGAGCATCCGGTCACCGAGCTGACCACCGGCGAGGATCTCGTTGCCTGGCAGCTGCGCGTTGCCATGGGCGACCACCTCGACGTGACCGAGCCGCAAGCGCAGGGGCACGCGATCGAAGTCCGCCTCTATGCGGAGGATCCTGCCGCCGACTGGCAGCCGCAGTCCGGCACCGTGCATGCCATCGATCTCGACGAGGACGTCTCGTTCGGTCTGCTGGATCGTCCCGGCATCCGGGTGGATTCCGGTATCGAGGACGGCAGCGAGATCTCCACGTTCTACGACCCCATGCTCGCCAAGGTGATCGCGTGGGCGCCGGACCGGACGCGCGCCGCCGCGATGCTCGCCCGGTCATTGGCCGACGCGCACATCCACGGTCCGACGACCAACCGCGACATGCTGGTGCGGACCCTGCGACACCCGGTCTTCCTGTCCGGCGAGACCGATACCGCTTTCATCGACTCGATCGGACTCGGCGAACTGGCCGCCCCTCTCGCAGGGGAGAGGGAAACGCGTGCGGCGGCAGTCGCCGCGGCGCTGGCGGACGCCGCTCACACACGCCGCGGAGCACGCGTTCAGGCGGGTCTGCCGGGCGGGTGGCGCAATCTGCCGTCCGGTTATCTGACGCGCAGGTTCGTCGGGAACGGTGGCGCGGGAGATGAGATCGACATCCGTTATCGCCTTGGCCGCAACGGATTCGACGTGGCCGACGATCCCACACTCACCGTCGTGGACGTCGAGCCCGGCAGTGTGACGCTCGAAGAGAACGGTGTTCGCACCACGCTGTCGGTCTCCCGGCACGGCGACGAGGTGTTCGTCGACGGGCCGGGCACGTCGGTCGCCCTGCGACGTGTCCCCCGGTTCGTCGATCCCGCCTCGGTGCAGCGCCCCGGATCGCTGTTGGCACCGATGCCGGGAGCGGTGATCCGGGTCGCGGTGACCGAGGGGGACCGGGTCAGTGCGGGCCAGCCGCTGCTGTGGCTGGAGGCCATGAAGATGGAACACACCATCGCAGCCCCGGCCGACGGGGTGGTGGCGACCCTCGCCGTCCAACCGGGACAACAGCTTTCCGTCGGCGATGTCCTCGCGGTGATCACCGCGGACGACGACGCCGCCGAATCCGAATGACCAATTCTCAACCGACTACGAGGTGAACCGATATGACCGATACCGTCAATCCATTTGTGGAAACCCAGGAACGCGCCGATCTGCGGGCCGCCGTGGCGGCTTTTGCCGGGAAGTACGGACAGAAGTACTTCGCGGACTGCGCTCGCGAAGGCCGTAAGACCGACGAAATGTGGTCCGAGGCGGGCAAACTCGGATTCATCGGTGTGAACCTGCCGGAGGAGTACGGCGGCGGTGGCGCGGGCATGTACGAACTGGCGATCGTGATGGAGGAGATCGCCGCCGCGGGAACCGGACTCCTGATGCTCGTGGTGTCGCCGGCCATCTGCGGCAACATCATCGCGCGGTTCGGCACCGACGAACAGAAGGAACGCTGGATCCCGGGTCTCGCCGACGGAACGATCACCATGGCCTTCGGCATCACCGAACCCGATGCCGGGTCCAACTCGCACCAGATCACCACGACCGCTCGCCGGGACGGCGACGAGTGGCTGCTCAGCGGACAGAAGGTCTACATCTCGGGTGTCGATCAGGCGCAGGCCGTGCTCATCGTTGCCCGGACCGAGGACGCGAAGACCGGCAAGCTGAAGCCCGCGCTGTTCATCGTGCCGACCGACGCACCCGGCTTCGAGTACACGATGATCGACATGGAACTGCAGAACCCGGAGAAGCAGTTCCAGCTCTTCCTCGATGACGTGCGACTGCCTGCCGATGCTCTCGTCGGCTCCGAGGATGCCGCCCTCAGCCAGTTGTTCGCCGGCCTGAATCCCGAGCGCATCATGGCTGCCGCATCCGCCGTCGGCATGGCGCGCTTCGCTCTGGACAAGGCGGTCGCCTACGTCAACGAGCGGACCGTCTGGAAAACCCCGATCGGCGCGCACCAGGCGATCGCGCACCCGCTCGCGGAGGGCAAGGTGCAGATGGAGATGGCGAAGTTGATGATGCAGAAGGCCGCCAGCCTGTACGACGCCGGAGACGACTGGGGCGCCGCGGAGCCCGCCAACATGGCCAAGTACGCGGGTGCCGAGGCCGCGGTCAAGATCGTCGACCAGGCGGTGCATTCGATGGGTGGCAACGGTCTGACCACCGAGTACGGCCTGGCACCGATGCTCAGCCTCGCCCGGATCGCCCGCATCGCACCGGTCAGCCGCGAGATGATCCTGAACTTCGTGGCCCAGACCAGCCTCGGCCTGCCCAAGTCCTACTGAGTCGCGCAGACAGCACCGTCCGAGGTCCGAGAGCCAGTGAGGTAGAAGATGACCGAACTCGTCCACGTCACCGTCGACGCCGGGGTGGCGACCATCGAGCTGGACTCGCCGAAGAACCGGAACGCGCTGGGCCGCACACTCGTCGAGCAGCTGCTCGGCGGGTTGCGCTCGGCCGCCGACGATCCCGACGTGCGCGCCGTGGTGCTCACCCATTCCGGCGGTACCTTCTGTGCCGGTGCGGATCTCAGCGAGGCCCTGGCGTCGGGGATGTCCGTCGAGGACGCCTCGGCCCAGGGCACCGGCTCGATGATCGAATTGATGCGCACCATCATCGAGATGCCGAAACCGGTCATCGCACGCATCGACGGACATGTACGCGCGGGCGGGTTCGGTCTGATCGGAGCCGCCGACATCGTGCTCTCCGGGCCGTCGTGCACCTTCGCGCTCACCGAGGCGCGGCTCGGCCTGGCACCGTCGGTGATCTCGCTGGTGCTGGTACCCACGATGACCGCCCGTGCGGCGGGACGGTACTTCCTGACGGGCGAAACCTTCGATCCGGCAACCGCCGTCGAGATCGGCCTGGTGACACAGGCTTTCGAGTCGTCCGAGGACCTCGCCGACGCCGTGGACACGGTGCTGCACGGCATCCGCCGGGCCTCGCCGCAGGGGCTCGCGGCGTCCAAGGAACTCACAACCACAAGCCTGCTGTCCTCCTTCGATGAGCTCGCCACTCGCCGCGCAGCCGAATCGGCGGCCCTGTTCGGTACCGACGAGGCTCGCGAAGGCATGACGGCCTTCTTGTCGAGGCGACGCCCCGCCTGGGACCTGACCGAGGATTCGCGGTGACGGCGAGCACGCGCAAGACGGGCGTCACCCGGGAGCCGCAGCAGGAACGGTCCCGTATGACCCGGGACCGGCTGCTGGCGTCGGCGATCGAGGCCCTTGCCAAGGACGGCTGGGCGGCGGCCACCGTGGCAGCGGTTGCCGAGCGCGCGGGTGTATCCAGAGGCGCTGCGCAGCACCACTTTCCCACGCGCGAGGCCCTGATCACGGCAGTCCTGGAGCAGATCTTCGAGGACATGACGGTCTCGGCGAGGATCGCGGAGCAACCCGGTGAGGGTGATCGGGTCGCCGCGACCATCGAACGTGCGGTCGCGGTCTATACCGGTACCGAGTTCAAGGCAGCCCTTCAGGTGTGGGCGGCGGCCGCGTCGGATCCGGCCTTGCGTGAACTCATCCTGCCCATGGAGGCGAAGTTCGCCCGCGCTGCTCACCGGATGGCGGTCCAGGCGCTCGACCCGAACGGCACCAACCCGGATGCGCATCGCATCGCCCAGGTCACGCTCGACCTCGCGCGCGGTCTCGGTCTCGCCGACACCTTGTCGGACGATTCCAAACGACGTGCCCAGGTCGTGGCGACGTGGACCGAATTGATGACCGCAGCACTGGATTCGGGTGGTCGCGACTGATCTCGGTCGCGTGGGCCGGAGCCGCACCGGTCTCACACACTGTGGAATTGTCAAGGAACGCGAACAGAACCCTGGCGGGCGTCAGGCTGCGACGGTGTCGGCGGTAAGCGTGCGCCGGTTATAGGCGGGCCGTGGCCGACGCCTGGAGTCGACCGTCGCGGGCGGGATGAGCCAGGGATGGCCGTCGAAACCGATGGTGACATCCCAACCGTTGTGGTGGATGTCGGCGTGGCAGGCGGGGCAGAGCAAACATCCATTCGACAGGCGTGTATCACCTCCTTCCGCCCAGTGGACGATGTGGTGGGCGTGAGTGCGATGGGCAGGCGCCCCGCATTTGATGCAGCCTCCGTCGCGGACGTAGAGGGCCCGGCGCAGGTGAGCGGGGAACAACCTCTTGTCGCGGCCGATGTCGATGGGTACCCGCTCATCATCGACGATCATCATCGCCACGGAGGAGTCGCAGGTGAGTGCCTGCAACGTGGCTGCGGTCACCGACCCCATGAACTGCAGGGAAGCCAGGTCCGGTGTGTCGGCCGGGACCGTCAGAAGTACCTGGGTGCGTGGTGGGCTCGCCGCGACGTCGGTGGCACGCGCAGCGATGTCCAGCACGGCCTCGAGGGCGTCGGCCCGGCGTCGATCAACTGATCGGACGTCAGCGGAACCATCCGGTTCCGCACGTGGTGCGGATAGTGATTCGATGGCCGCAGTGAGCTTTTCGCCGACTTCGATGTCGAGATCGGCGCGCACCTGCAGCCGGCCGTCGGTCGTGATGGTGTGGTTCAGCGCGTTGAGGTTGCGGTCCTCGGCGGCGGGCAGACCGCCGGTATCGGCCGCGTGCCGGTTGCCCAGAACACGCGCATGAGTGGTGATCTCGGCCGGGGTGGCTCCGGAGAAATGTTGGGCGAGAAGGTTTGTCATGTGATTGAGACGCACGGACTCGTCCATCGGTTCCGCCGATCTGTGGGCGAGGTGCGACATTCCGCGGCCGATGGCATCGGCGTGCTCGGAGCTGACAGCGCCATCGCGGGCATGATCGCGTAGGGCGGGAAGATCGGCGGTCGCGATTCGGATCAAGCGATTCGCAACGGCGGGAGCGAATCCGAGAGAGATCACCAGCTCCCGCGTGGCCATGCCGTGTTGCCGTGCCATACCGTGGCGGTCGATGTGACCGATCACAGTTGTCGCGTGATGCTCGATGAGGTTGCGGGCCAGGGCGATAGAGCGGAGCATCGCGGTGAGATCGGGAAACGAGGAGGATTCGCTCGGGGTGACGTCGGATGCGGGATCCAGGGCGTGGAGGTGGTCGATGATCGATTCGAGTGTGGTGACGGTGGACATGGCATCTCCGGTCGGTGAACGGTGCTCGGTGCAACAAGGCGTTCGTCATCGTTCCGGCCCGCGTCACTCGTATGACGGTGGTCAATACGGTTGATGCGGTGCGACTTCCATCGTCTGATCCTGCCTGGTTTCACCATACCGCGGCGGTATGACAGAACCGGGCGGAGCGCAGGGCCGAACGGGTTTGTCGGACCCCCGGGCTACCGTGGGACACAGCAGGATCGAGAAAACGAGATGCAACTGCGATCTGATGACGTCCACCTGCACACTCCCCGTCAGCGATGAGTTTCACCGCGGCGGTGAGTCGTACTTGTTGTCCAGCACATAAGGAGAAAGGCGCCATCATGGCACGCAAGGTCGTCGCACACCTGTTCAATTCGATCAACGGGGTCGTCGAGTCCCCGCACCTCTGGCAGTTCGACAGCTTCGGCCCGGAGGAGGGCGAGATGATGGATGCCACGATCGGTGGCGTCACCGACGTCATCATCGGTCGCAAGCTCTGGGAGGAGTGGTCGGAGTACTGGCCGACCAGCGACGACGAATTCGGCCAGTTCATCAATCCGGTGCGCAAGCATGTGGTGTCGTCGACGCGCAGCGGCGAACTGGACTGGAACAGCGTGGCCATCGACGGTGACCCCATCGACTATGTGAAGGCGTTGCGCGACAACGGCACTGACGGTGACATCACCGTGGCGGGCGGTGTCGAGACGGTACGCAGCCTCTTCCTGGCCGGCGTGATCGACACCCTGACCCTGACCACACACCCGGCCATCGGCGAGGGTCGTCGACTCTTCGACGAGTCGGTGCCCATCACGAGGCTGAAGCTGGTCGACTCGACGGTGACCCCGAAGGGGAACGCGGTCCTCACCTACGCGCTGAACGACTAGATCGCACGGACCGGCCGCCCTCCAGAAGGGGAGCAATGGAGGGCGGCCGTGAGTGTCGAGGATCAGCTGTCGTGAATGATCACGCCACGAATGTTCTTGCCGTCGCGAAGATCCTGGTAGCCGTCATTGACCTGATCGAGGGTGTACTGCTTGGTGATGAGCTCGTCGAGCTTGAGTTCACCCGCATCATAGAGTCGCAGCAGTTTGACGATGTCGTACTGCGGGTTCATCGATCCGAACAGCGAACCCTTGATCGTCTTCTGATTCAGGGTGAGATCGGTGCCCGACACCTGCACCGTGAGCTTGGTCGGGTCGGCCAACCCGGTGATGACCACCGTGCCGCCCTTGCCGATCACCGCGGTGGCGGACGCAACGGTCTCGGCGTCGACGGTGCCGATGAGGATGAGTGCGGCATCGGCGCCCTGGCCCCAGGTCAGCTCGTTGACCTTCGTCGCGGCCTCCTCGGCGGTGGCGAACGCATGCGTCGCACCCATCTTGAGTGCCGCATCGCGCTTCATCTCGACCGGATCGACGACCACCACGTACTTGCACCCCGCCGACACGGCACCTTGTACGGCGTTGATGCCGAGGCCGCCGATGCCGTAGATGACCGCGGTGTCACCGGCGCGCAGGTTGCCGGCGTTGACAGCGGTGCCCCAGCCGGACGGTACGCCGCAGCCGACGAGGACCGCGGTCTCCAGGGGAAGCCAGTCGTCGACCTTGACAACCGAGTGCTGACTGATGGTGGCGCGCTCGGAGAAGGTGCCGAGCATGCACATCGCGCCGAAGTCCTGTCCGTCGGCGTGGAACCGGAACGTGCCGTCGGGCATCGACCCCTCGAGGATGGTCGCACCCATGTCACACAGGTTCTGTCGGCCGGTCGAACAGTAGCGGCAGATGCCGCAGTTGGGGATGAAGCTGCAGACGACGTGGTCGCCGGGCTTGACCTTGGTGACGCCGGGGCCGACGGCCTCGATGATGCCGGAGCCCTCGTGGCCGCCGACGATCGGATAGCGCGGCGGCAGATCGCCGTCGGTGAGGTGCAGGTCGGAATGACACAATCCGGCCGCGGTGTACTTGATGAGGACCTCGCCCTCGCGGGGCTCGTCGAGTTCGAGTTCGATGATCTCGAATTCCTTGCCGGGTCCGGTGAGGACGGCGGCCTTGGTGGTGATCGACATATGTGTGCTCCTATCGGGGGTGGGTGCTCAGAGAGCGATGTTGACGGCCTTGGTCTCGGTGTACAGATCGATTGCGGCGCTGCCGAGTTCACGGCCCCACCCGGATTGCTTGAAACCGCCGAAGGGCATCGCGGTGTCGAAGCCGTTGTATTGATTGACCCACACCGAACCCGCCTTCAGGTCGCGGGCGGTCTTGTGGGCCTTGGACAGATCCGTGGTCCAGATGCCGGCGGCCAGACCGTAGATGGAGTCGTTGGCCGCGGCCGTGACACCGGTCTCGGCGTCGAACGGCATCGCCGCGACGACCGGTCCGAAGATCTCTTCGCGGACGATCGAGAAGTCCGGTTCCACGTCGACGAAGACGGTCGGCTCGATGAAGAAACCCTCATCGCCCCAACGCTTTCCGCCGGTGAGTGCCCGCGCGCCGTCGGCGAGGCCCGCGGACAGGTAGCCGGACACCCGGTCGAACTGTTCCTGGCTCACCAGTGGGCCGAGTTCGGTGGCGGGATCGAGCCCCGGACCGATTTTTGCCTGCGACGCCGCCTCGGCGACCGCCGCGGTGAAGTCGTCGAAGATCGGGCGCTCGACGTACAGCCGGGTACCGGCGACGCAGCACTGTCCGTGATTGAACATCCAGGCGGCCACCGATCCCGCGACGGCCTTCTCGAAATCGGCGTCGGCGAACACGATGTTGGGGCTCTTGCCGCCCAGCTCCAGCGACACCTTCTTCAGGTTGCCCTTGGCGGAGTCGACGATCTTCTTGCCGACCTCGGTCGATCCGGTGAACGCGATCTTGTCGACGTCGTCGTGTGCGGAGAGAGCGGCACCCGCATCGCCGAATCCGGTGACGATGTTGACGACACCGGGCGGGAAGCCCGCTTCCTCGAAGATCTCACCGAGCATCAGCGCGGTGAGCGGTGTCTGCTCGGCGGGCTTGAGAATCACCGTGTTGCCCGCGGCCAGCGCCGGCGCCAGCTTGAACGCCGCCATCAGCAGCGGGAAATTCCAGGGCACGATGAGTCCGCACACGCCGACGGGCTGGCGGAGCGTGTACGCGTGGAACTGCCCGTCGGGGACGAACGGCATGGACACATTGACGGTGCTGCCGGTGATCTTGGTGGCCAGCCCGGCGTTGTAGCGGAAGATGTCGGCCGACCACGCGGTGTCGACGGCGGTGGCGATGGTGGCTGCCTTGCCGTTGTCGAGCGCCTCGAGCTGACCGAAGTCGGCTGCCCGCTCGGTGAGCAGATCGCCGACGCGCCAGATGAGCCGTTCGCGCTCATTCGCTTTCATGCGCGTCCAGGGACCGTCGTCGAAGGCCTTGCGGGCGGCGCGCACCGCACGGTCGATGTCGGTCGCGTCGCCGTACGCGACGGAGGTGATCGGTCGCCCGGTGGCCGGGTCGATCGTCTCGAAGGTTCGTCCGGAGGCCGCCTGCACCCATTCACCCCCGATCAGCATCGGGCGGTCGGTGGAGATGAAGTCCCGGACACGGGGCAAGAGTTCGGTGGCGACAGCGGTCATGAGAACCTCCTGGGAGGGCGTGGGCTCGTCGGCGCGGGGGCGCGGTGATCCGGGTCACGTCTGTGACCTATGTCATTTGTGCCATGTGTCCGGGGGTGCGGAGTGTTCAGAAACTGAACACTCGGCCGCGTGTGGCGTCGCGCTTGCGGCAGACCGGCAGGTCGCGGACGATATCGGGATGGGGAGCAGCGCCGGACGGGGTGTCGTCGCGCACGATGAGACGCTCGTTCATCTGAGGCGGGCGCGGGATCACGCGGACGCCCATTTCGAGAAGCCGCTCGACCTGGCGCAGCTCGCAGCCGTCGCCGGGATCAGCAAATATCACTTCCAGCGGCTGTTCATCGCCACCTACGGGATGTCGCCGGCCGAGCACTTGTCCCGCAGACGTATCGAACGTGCCCAGGATCTTCTCCGCGCAACCAATCTCACGGTCACGGAAATCTGTGTGGCCGTGGGCTACTCCAGCCTCGGGTCATTCAGCAGCAGGTTCCGGGAGCTGGTCGGCGAATCGCCCACGCGGTTCCGCGGCCGATACGCCGACGGTGCGCCGCGCATCCCCGGCTGCCACCTCTTCATGGCGGGGCTCGCCGAACGGTACGTCGAGCCGGAGTGACGTGGCAGAGCCGGAGTGACGTAGTGGAGCCGGAGTGATGTCGCAATCGAGGAGAAGCGAGATCCGTTGCGCCTCGCTAGTTTCGACCCATGATCACAAATATTTCATTGGTGTCCGTGTGGGTGTCCGATATCGACGAGTCGCTCGCGTTCTATACCGACGTACTCGGATTCGAGCCGAAGGACGATCTGACGCTGGGGGAGGACTTCCGGTGGTGCACCGTCGCTCATCCCTCTCAGCCGGAGATCCAGGTGCATCTCACCACTCCGAGTAAGCCGCTGTCCGACGACCTCATCGCCGCCATGCAACGCGCCCAGCGGGAGGGAGGACTGCCGGGACTCGGTCTCGCCGTGGACGATTGCCGGGCCACCTACGAGGAACTGAAGGCGAAAGGCGTCGAATTCCTGCAGGCGCCGGAGGAGCGTCCCTACGGTGTCGAGGCGTTGATGAGGGACAACTCCGGTAACTGGATGGTCCTCGTCGAGCACCGCGACTACACGCCGGAGGACTTCGACGGCGTGGACATGGGCTGACCTCTCCGCGCGACGCACCCGCCCGGCGTCAGCTGCGAATACCCAGCGCGCGTATGCGCGAGTACAGGGTGGTGCGGCTGATGCCGAGTGCCTTGGCGGCGTGCACCTTGTTGTGCCCCGCGGTGTCGAGTGCGTCGATGATCGCCTGGCGCTCGGCCTGTTCGAGGCCGGCCAACCGGGCCGCGCGGCTCGTGGTGCGGTAGCGGGCCGGTAGATCGTCGAGGTCGACCCGGCGTGACGCGCGATCCCGCGCCGCCGCCGCGGCCTGATCGATCACCACGCGCAGTTCCGTCAGGTTGCCCGGCCACTCCGCGGAGGCGAGGGCATCGGCGGCCGCGGCACCGATACTCATCCCGGAATCGCCGTCGTCGAGCATGCGCTGGGCGACCGAGACGATGTCGGCGGGGCGCTGCCGCAACGGCGCGAGATCCAGCCGGTCCCGGCACACCGCGATCAGCGCGTGAACCGACGGGCGCGCGGCGGCGGCCGGTCCGGTGACGATCAGCAGTGCGGGCGCATCACCGTCGGGATGAGTTGCGATCTTGTGTAACAGGGCGATCGAGGATTCATCGAGCAGATCGGCGTCGTCGACGAGGAGGGTGCGGCCGAGTTCGCGAGCGCGGCCGACGGCCGCGGTGAGATCGACGCGTCGTGCCGCGACGACCGAGGCCGCGACATCGACGAGGACATGGTCGCCCGCCTCGGCGACCGCCGCGGTGGATCGTCCGGTGCCCGGATCGCCCGTCACGACGACGGTCCGCGACGTGCGCGGAGGCCGGGGTGCCGCGGGGATCTGATGGACGGTCGCATGGGCGGTCGGCCGGAGCCGGAAGAGCGCGGCGTGCGAGATCCCGGAGATCCGTTCCACGACGACCTCGACGGTGCGACCCGACCCCAGCGTCAGGACCAGGGTGTCGGTGTCGGACGACTCGGCGGCCAGCAGCCGCAACGTCCCGAAGTCGGCGGGACCGAGCAGGTCCGCGGCGAGCGCGTTGGTCAGTTGGAGGTCGTCGCCGATCGCGGCGACCGCGATGTCGCGGCGTGGTGCGGCGCGACCGAACGCATCCATCAGTGCTCGCTGATCGGCGCGTGATCGATCGAGCAGACGATCCTGGATGCCCGCGACGAGCCCGTTGACGAACGGTGCGGACAGCGGATTCGACCGCGGACCGACCTCGGTCATGCAGATGATGCCGACCAGTCGCCGGGTCGCCGGGTGGATGATCGACTGTCCGTAGCAGCTCAGCGATTTGAACTGATCGAGATAGTGTTCCTCGCCATTGATGGTGATTCCGCCGCGCACCTCGGCCGGAGTGCCGAGGGCGGTGGTGCCCATGGTGTCCTCGGCGAACGTCGCGCCCTGTGCCGCCCCGAGTCCGTCGAGGGTGCGTTCGACGGCGACGCCGGAGAAGACCCGTGACACGAGGCGGCAGTCGTGGTCGACGAGCAGCAATGCGGTACCGGTGTCGGCGATCTCGTCCCCGGCCGTCCGCAACACCGGCCGGGCGGCGTCGAGCAGCGGATCCGCGGACGCGAGATCGGCGATGACGGGTGACGGCCGATCGTCGGGGGCGAGTCCGGACATCGCGGAGCGCCGCCACGACTGTGCGATGACGGGGCGACGTGGGTGAACCTCGGGCACCCCTCCACTGTGGCACAGATCACCGTCGCCGCGGTCGTCGGTCGGCACCCTACAGTGGACGCATGCGCGTCGCGACGTGGAATGTGAACTCGGTCAAACAGCGGATTCCGCGGCTGCTGCCGTGGCTCGACGAGCGTGCACCGGACGTGGTCTGCCTGCAGGAGACGAAGCTGTCCGACGATGCCTTCGCCGATGAACTCGGGCCCGAACTCGAGGCCCGCGGATACGCCTTCGCCCACGTCGGGCAGGGGCAGTGGAACGGCGTGGCGCTGCTGTCGAAGGTCGGCCTCGAGGATGTGCGCAGCGGATTCGACGGTGTGCCCGGCTACCCGGACCCGGACGGCCCGGTGGAGGCGCGGGCGGTCTCTGCCGTCTGCGGAGGCGTACGCGTCCATTCGCTGTACGTGCCCAACGGGCGCTCCCCGGATTCCGACCATTACCCTTACAAACTCGATTGGCTTGCGCGCCTCCGAGATTCGGTCGCCGACGATGCCGCGTCCACGATGCTCTGCGGAGACATGAACATCGCGCCGACCGACTCCGACGTCTTCGATCCGGCCGCGTACGTGGGGCACACCCATGTCACGGCACCGGAACGGCAGGCCCTCGCCGACCTCGAGGCGCTCGGCCTCCGCGACGTCGTCCGCGACCGCTGGCCGGACGACCGGGTCTTCAGCTACTGGGACTACCGCGCGGGCATGTTCCACAAGGACCTCGGTATGCGGATCGACCTGATCCTCGCCGGCGGACCGATCGCGGAACGCGTCGCCGCCGCCTGGATCGACCGGCAAGCCCGCAAGGGCACCAAACCCAGCGACCATGCGCCGGTCATCGTCGATCTCGACGAGGCCCCGGACGGCGACATCGGTCCGGTGGTGCCGCCGCCGTCGAATCCGGCCAGGCGTGGCGCATCGAAGGTGCGGTTGCCCCAGTCGACGGATGCCGATGACTGAACGCGGGGTCTCGCGGAAGCGGCCGCTCCGCTATCGCTGGTCGGCGTGGCGCACGGTGTTCACCGAACGTCGGGGCGGTCCGCTGCCGGCGCGCAGTGCGGCGTCGCGGCTCTCGGCCTTCGTGTACGGCAACATCCTGGTGCTGGCGGCTGTCGTGGTGCTCACCGCCCACTCCATCGAAACCGGGCGGGCCGCGCTGATCGTCGCGGGGACCGGCCTCACCACCTACATCGCTCACGTCTTCGCCGAGATCATCGCGCACACAACGGTTCCCGAGGCGCATCAGTCGCATGATTCGACGGAGACGAACATCCGGGAGTCGATACTCGAGGAGATGCGCGACGCGTTGCCGATCGCATCGTCGGCGACGGGTCCCACCCTGATCCTGGTGATGGGGTGGTTCGGCTGGTTGTCGCCGACCGTCGCGCACCTTGCCGCCGGAGCGGTCGTGGCGCTCCGCATCGCGTCGATACCCCTTGTCGCCGAACGCATTCGCGGCAATCCGGGCGGAATGAAGGTGCTGGTGGGCGGCCTGATCGTCGCGGCGCTCGCGGCGGGTGTCGTCGTACTGAAGGTCGTCCTGGCGCACTGACCCGCGGGACCCTGATCATCCGAATGGACGAATCGCGGGTGACACGCGACGCATACGGCCCGTCGGCTGCCGGTTTTGTCGGACGTCGCCGTTAAGGTTCAGCCAATTCTCAACATCAGTTGAGAGGTCCTCTGAACCGGAAGACGGTCATGAAACACTTTCAGCGCATCCTCGCCGCCGTGGCGATGCTCACCGCGGGCGCACTCGTGGTCCCGTTCGCCACGGCCGACGCGAGCCCGGCGCGCGCCGCGGCACCCCATCTGATGGCGGCGTTCTCGGCCGATCACCAGAACGTCATCGCGACCCTGCGGGACGGCATCTTCCGTCCGAACGCCGCGGGCACCGAACTACAGGTCGTCGACGGGCGGGGCCGTGTGGTCGACGCGATGCCGCTGTCGGGCACCATCGACGGATTCCGTGTGCCGCTGCGCCATTCGGTCAGCGCCGACAAGCGGACCGCGACCTTCGCGCCCGTGGTCAGCCCCCGGTACCGTCATGTTCTCGATGCCGCAGCACACGATGCGGCGAAGAAGCAGCAGGCGAAGCCGCGCGCCAAGCGCATCACCAAGGCGCAGCGTTACGACATGATGTGGAAGGAACTGAACGCGGGCTGGAAGGGCAACACCCCGCTGTCCACTCTCGTCGGCGGACTGATCGGATTCCTCGTGTTCGGCTTTGTCGGCGCAGGCATCGGTGCGGGCATCGGCGCCTACCTCGGCTACCAGACCTCGAATCCGAAGGCCTGGCCGTCGGTGGTCAAGTGGTGGAACACCCCGTAGCAGGCGAGTAGCCGGATCGGGCCGTATCGGATGCGTACGCATCGGGTGCGGCCCGATCACGTTTCACGACGCATCATCGCCGTGCCGCGATCAGCGCGCCGGATCGCCCACGAGTGCGTCCTCGCTGGTCACCGTGACGTCATAGCCGTCGCCGTTCCTGGTGAACACGATCACCGACCAGTAGTCGTCCTCGGGCCAGAAACGCGCGTTGGCGGGCAACGAATCACTCGGTACACCAACGGCTTTCGCGAACTCCTGCGCCAGTTGGGGGATGTGGTGGTGCTCCCAGCACACGATGACGTTGCCGTCCGCCGGCATCAGATGATCGACGACGAGTTGCTCCTCCTCGCCCTTGGGGACCGGCGTGCGGACGGCGAGAGACAGTTTGTGGGCCAGCGGTGCGACCGTGACCGTCGTCCGATGGATGGGGGTCTCCGAACCGTAATCCGGGGCGAAGACGTGTTCCGGGGTCGTCAGCGGCTTCTCGGCGCCGGCGCCGAAGATCGTCGCCAGCGCTCCGGCACGCTGCCAGCCGCGCGGCAGCAGGGAATGTTTGCAGTGACGGCCCTCGATGTCCACGCCGTGGGGCGGCGGCTTCTGTGGCTCGTCGGCAGGCTTCTCGCCGTGGCGGATGATCATCACTGTCGCGGGACCGTTCATGGTCCACGTCTACCAGCAACCCCGGTATGTGTCAGCGCAATTCGTGCACGGGTCGATCGCCTCGCGTGCCCAGCCACGCGATACCGCGTGCCATCAGGGCCATCCCCGCGAAGACCACGACGAGGGAGATGCTCATCGAGAGATAGCCCTGCTCCCTGGGGTCGATGAACGGGTACGGGTACCAGTCGACGACAGGTCCTCGGATCAGCGTGTAGACGCCGTACGCGAGGGGGAACGCGAGCCAGGTGAGCCAGCTGCGTTCCGGTAGCAGGCGGGCCCGCACGAGCAGCCAGTCGGCGAGGACGGCCAGCGGGATGATCCGGTGCATGACGTTGTTGATCCACTCGACGCTCAGGTTGACGTCGATGTTCTGCAGCAACAGTGCATATACGATTCCGGTGATCACCATGCAGGTCGTCGCCGCGCCGCGTAGCCATTCCCACGCCGGAGCCGTCGGGGCGACGATCGCACCGATCAGCAGCACCACCACCGCGAGGACGTTGCTGAGAACGGTGAAGTAACTGAAATAGTTGGTGAGGGTGAAGCCGGGATTGTCCAGGCCGGTCTCCGCCTGAACCAGGAGCGCGGAGATGCCGAGCGCGGCGAAGACCGCGCGGAGCAGGCGAATCCACCAATTCGCGGTCACATCGACGATCCAACCACGATGCGGCCGCACCCACGGGCGAAACGAGATCGAGGCACCACCATGACACCCGCACGACCGATCAGCGCTCCCGGCCCGTTGCCCACACGTCTCCTTCCGGTCGTCGGCCTCGGCTACGGCATGGCGCTGGGCACGCTGATCTCCGCGGCACGTCGAGTGCTGGGCTCGACGCCGCGGCCACTCGGGCCCGGAGCAACCATCGGCGTCATCGTCGGTGGTCACATCGGTCTCCTGTCCCTCTGGGCAGGCCGCATATCCGCGTTGGCGACCGTGGTGTCCGGAGGTGTCGCCACTCTCGGTGGAAGTCTCGGATCCCGGCATCGTGCGCTGAACGCGCGGGAACGGGCCCTGGCGGAGCGGGCCTTCGGTGAGCAGGACTGGATCGACCGCGTCGTGCTGACGGATCTCGCCGGACCCCGTGGACGGGCCTTCACCTTTCCCGGCGTCGACGGCCGCACCTATCTCAACCTCGGTGACGCCTACGACGACCCGTCCCGGTACACCTCCGGTGGTTACCCGGCGCCCGGGCAACTGTTCGTCCACGAACTCGCGCACGCGGCCCAGCTCGCGGACGGTCGGTCGTTGCCAGCGTTCCTGGGGGAGGCCGTCGCGCTTCAGGCGCGCGGGGAGCTCGGCGAGGACGTGTACGGAATCGCCGCACATGCCGCCCCTCACGGGCCGGCGGATGCCGAGCCGAATCTGGAGCAGGCGGCGACGCTCATCGACCGTCGGTTCGCGCGCGGCGACGTCGCCGAAGAGCATGCCGTAGCGCGGGATTCGGCCGATCATCGGACTGTCTGAACGACCTGGCCGGCAACGTGACCGGACCTGCGAAATCTGCGGTCCGATCGTGGAATGTCCGCCGCGCGAACGGTGTTGAGAACACCGCGAGATCACCCTCTGTTCACCGAGCCGACCACCGCCGTCGATGTGCGGAATCCGGATTTTGACCTGTGCAAACTCGGTCGGTAGAGTGGTTCGCCGGTGCCCGGCTCACGTTGGGCCAGTCCGCATGCCCTGCATTGGGGAACCGGATTGACAGCGAGACCGCAGTCGAGCGTTTGACACGCCCGACCTCGGGGTAGCGATAACTGTACTGACCAGCATTTCCGTGCTGGTGGGGCGAGTTGCGGAGACTCTCGACAACGGACATTTTCCGAGGTCGCCGGGTTTGCCCGGAGCACAAACCGCGACAACGACAAACTGCATGAACGTCGCCGCACGACGCGGGGACACCTGCCGACAAGAAAGAACATCTGTGCCAACAATCAATCAGCTGGTCCGCAAGGGCCGTCACGACAAGCCTGCGAAGACCAAGACCGCGGCCCTCAAGGGGAGCCCGCAGCGTCGCGGTGTGTGCACGCGCGTCTACACCACCACCCCGAAGAAGCCGAACTCCGCGCTGCGCAAGGTCGCCCGTGTGCGCCTGACCAGCGCCGTCGAGGTCACCGCTTACATCCCGGGTGAGGGTCACAACCTGCAGGAGCACTCGATGGTGCTCGTCCGCGGTGGTCGTGTGAAGGACCTCCCCGGTGTGCGTTACAAGGTCATCCGCGGCTCGCTGGACACCCAGGGTGTCAAGGACCGCAAGCAGGCACGTAGCCGCTACGGCGCGAAGAAGGGCTGATCGAGATGCCACGTAAAGGACCCGCACCCAAGCGCCCCCTCGTCCAGGACCCGGTCTACGGTTCCACGCTGGTCACCCAGCTGGTGAACAAGATCCTGCTGGACGGCAAGAAGTCGACCGCCGAGCGCATCGTGTACCAGGCTCTCGAGCAGGCTCGCGAGAAGACCGGCACCGATCCGGTCGTCACCCTCAAGCGCGCGCTCGACAACGTCAAGCCGACCCTCGAGGTCAAGAGCCGCCGCGTCGGCGGTGCCACCTACCAGGTGCCGATCGAGGTCAAGCCGAACCGTGCCAACACGCTGGCACTGCGCTGGCTGGTGACCTTCAGCCGTCAGCGCCGTGAGAAGACCATGGTCGAGCGTCTGGCCAACGAGCTGCTGGACGCGAGCAACGGTCTCGGCGCCTCGGTGAAGCGTCGCGAGGACACCCACAAGATGGCCGAGGCCAACCGGGCGTTCGCGCACTACCGCTGGTGACAAACGTCGATCGCGGGCCGGCCGGTCCGGCCCGCGATCATCGGCCTTTTGCCCTCGGGTGGACGGTCGGCGACAGAACTCCATTCCAACCTCTAGCGAAAATGCGAGGCGAATAAGTGGCACAGGAAGTGCTGAACGACCTCACGAAGGTCCGCAACATCGGCATCATGGCCCACATCGATGCCGGCAAGACCACCACCACCGAGCGCATCCTCTACTACACCGGTGTGAACTACAAGATCGGTGAAACCCACGACGGTGCGTCGACCACCGACTGGATGGAGCAGGAGAAGGAGCGGGGTATCACCATTACCTCCGCCGCCGTGACCTGCTTCTGGAACAACAACCAGATCAACGTCATCGACACCCCCGGCCACGTCGACTTCACCGTCGAGGTCGAGCGCGCCCTGCGCGTGCTCGACGGCGCGGTCGCCGTCTTCGACGGCAAGGAAGGCGTCGAGCCCCAGTCCGAGCAGGTCTGGCGCCAGGCCACCAAGTACGACGTCCCCCGCATCTGCTTCGTCAACAAGATGGACAAGATGGGCGCGGACTTCTACTTCACCGTGCAGACGATCATCGATCGTCTCGGAGCCAAGCCGCTCGTCATGCAGCTCCCGATCGGTGCCGAGGATGCCTTCGACGGCGTCGTCGACCTGATCGAGATGAAGGCCATCACCTGGCGCGGAACCGTCGAGATCGGCGCCGAGCCGACCATCGAGGAGATCCCCGCCGACCTCGCCGACAAGGCCGCCGAGTACCGCGAGAAGCTGCTCGAGACCGTCGCGGAGTCCGACGAGGCCCTCATGGAGAAGTACTTCTCCGGTGAGGAGCTGACGGTCGAGGAGATCAAGGGCGCCATCCGCAAGATGACGATCAACTCCGAGATCTACCCCGTGCTGTGTGGCTCGGCGTTCAAGAACAAGGGCGTTCAGCCCATGCTCGACGCCGTCATCGACTACCTGCCGAACCCGCTGGACATCGGCGAGATCGAGGGTCACGTCCCGGGCAACGAGGAGGAAGTCCTCACCCGTAAGCCGAGCAAGGACGAGCCGTTCTCGGCGCTGGCGTTCAAGATCGCCGCTCACCCGTTCTTCGGCAAGCTGACCTTCGTCCGCGTGTACTCGGGCAAGGTCGATCCGGGCACCCAGGTCCTGAATGCCACCAAGGGCAAGAAGGAGCGCATCGGCAAGCTCTTCCAGATGCATGCCAACAAGGAGAACCCGGTCGACGACGCGGTGGCCGGCCACATCTACGCGATGATCGGCCTCAAGGACACCACGACCGGTGACACCCTGTCCGATCCGCAGAACCCCATCGTCCTCGAGTCGATGACGTTCCCGGATCCGGTCATCAACGTCTCCATCGAGCCGAAGACCAAGTCGGACCAGGAGAAGCTGGGCACCGCGATCCAGAAGCTCGCCGAAGAGGATCCGACCTTCTCGGTGCAGCTCGACGAGGAGACCGGCCAGACCGTCATCGGCGGTATGGGCGAGCTCCACCTCGACATCCTGGTCGATCGCATGAAGCGTGAGTTCAAGGTTGAGGCGAACGTCGGCAAGCCGCAGGTGGCCTACCGCGAGACGATCCGCAAGACCGTCGACAAGCACGAGTTCACCCACAAGAAGCAGACGGGTGGCTCGGGCCAGTTCGCGAAGGTCATCATCAAGCTGGAGCCGCTGGTCGACGCCGAGGACGGCGCGACCTACGAGTTCGACAACGCCGTCACCGGTGGTCGTGTCCCGCGCGAGTACATCCCGTCCGTGGATGCCGGTGCGCAGGATGCGATGCAGTACGGCGTGCTCGCCGGCTACCCGCTGGTCAACCTGAAGGTCACGCTGCTCGACGGTCAGTATCACGACGTCGACTCGTCGGAAATGGCCTTCAAGATCGCCGGTTCGCAGGCTCTGAAGGAAGCGGCCAAGATGGCCGGTCCGGTGATCCTCGAGCCGATCATGGCTGTCGAGGTCACCACGCCCGAGGATTACATGGGCGACGTGATCGGCGACCTGAACTCCCGCCGTGGCCAGATCCAGGCCATGGAGGAGCGCAGCGGTGCGCGTGTCGTCAAGGCGCAGGTACCGCTGTCGGAGATGTTCGGCTACATCGGAGACCTTCGGTCGAAGACCCAGGGCCGGGCAAACTACTCCATGGTGTTCGACTCGTACGCCGAGGTTCCGGCGAACGTGTCGAAGGAGATCATCGCCAAGGCGACCGGCGAGTAATCACCGGTCCGCCTCGGCGGAATGCGCTGCGGCGCAACAACGTAAATAACCGAAAGACGCTGTCGGGATCCACCCGGCAGAGCAACAACAGTCCAGGAGGACAATCAAGTGGCGAAGGCGAAGTTCGAGCGGACCAAGCCGCACGTGAACATCGGCACCATCGGTCACGTCGACCACGGCAAGACCACGCTGACCGCGGCTATCACCAAGGTGCTGCACGACAAGTACCCGGATCTGAACGAGGCCTCGGCCTTCGATCAGATCGACAAGGCGCCTGAGGAGAAGGCCCGCGGTATCACGATCAACATCTCGCATGTTGAGTACGAGACCGACAAGCGTCACTACGCTCACGTCGACGCCCCGGGTCACGCCGACTACATCAAGAACATGATCACCGGTGCAGCCCAGATGGATGGCGCGATCCTCGTGGTCGCCGCTACCGACGGCCCGATGCCGCAGACCCGCGAGCACGTGCTGCTGGCCCGCCAGGTGGGTGTTCCGTACATCCTCGTCGCGCTGAACAAGGCCGACATGGTGGACGACGACGAGATCATCGAGCTCGTCGAGATGGAGGTCCGCGAGCTGCTGGCCGCCCAGGACTTCGACGAGGAAGCACCGGTCGTCAAGGTCTCGGCTCTCAAGGCACTCGAGGGTGACGCGGAGTGGGCCAAGTCGATCGAGGAGCTCATGGCTGCTGTCGACGAGTCGATCCCGGATCCGGTCCGCGAGACCGACAAGCCGTTCCTGATGCCCGTCGAGGACGTCTTCACCATCACCGGCCGCGGCACCGTGGTCACCGGTCGTGTGGAGCGCGGCGAGGTCAACGTGAACGAGGAAGTCGAGATCGTCGGCATCCGCGACAAGTCCACCAAGACCACCGTCACCGGTATCGAGATGTTCCACAAGCTGCTCGATTCGGCACAGGCGGGCGACAACGCCGGTCTGCTGCTGCGCGGCCTCAAGCGTGAGGACGTCGAGCGCGGTCAGGTCATCGTGAAGCCGGGCACCACGACCCCGCACACCGAGTTCGAGGGCCAGGCATACATCCTGTCCAAGGACGAGGGCGGCCGTCACACCCCGTTCTTCAACAACTACCGTCCGCAGTTCTACTTCCGTACCACGGACGTGACCGGCGTCGTTACCCTCCCCGAGGGCACCGAGATGGTCATGCCGGGCGACAACACCGAGATGAGCGTCGTGCTCATCCAGCCGGTCGCCATGGACGAGGGCCTGCGCTTCGCGATCCGCGAGGGTGGCCGCACCGTCGGTGCCGGCCGCGTCACCAAGATCGTCAAGTGATCTAGGTACCAGCGCATAAGGCGCCCAACCACGAAAGTGGTTGGGCGCCTTTCGTTGTCCGGGGGTGTTGCCGCCAACCGTCGGCCGGGATGGCCCGTCCTGTCATCGGGTGCGGGCCATGCCTAGGCTGGAATGTATGCGTGTACTTCGACGACGGACGCCGGACGGCGAATTGGACGTGGCCGTCCGGGTGACCGGCCACGATCCGCGGGCAAATGCCGGTCGTCCGGTGGTGCTGGTCCACGGTATGGGCGGTGATCATCGGACGTGGCGGCCCACGGCGGCGGCGATCCGCGCCGGCGGACGTACGGTGATCGCACCCGATCTGCGTGGTCACGGACGTAGCGGCCGGTCGTCGGCGTACCGGCTCAACGACTTTCGTGATGATCTGCGGTTCGTGCTCGACGAGTTGTCCGTCGGGTCGGTCGATGTCGTCGGTCATTCGCTGGGGGCGCAGGCCGCGGTACGTCTGGCGATGGCCGAACCGGATCGTGTGCATCGGCTGGTTCTCGAAGAACTGCCACCGATGCCGCGGAACCAGGCGGATCTCGACGAGAAGATCACCGTGGGTTCGTCGCTGGGGGAGCGATTGCGGGGTATCGGTGCGGCTGTCGCAAACCCGTTGCCGCTCATCCGCTTCGATCGTCGCCTCGGTGCCGATATCGGTGCCGAGTTCGAGACCGCTGATCCCGCGTGGTGGGACGGACTGTCGGCGGCAGTCATGCCGACGCTCGTGATCTCCGGAGGTGCGCGCAGCTTCCTTCCGCCCCGGCATCTGCGGACTGTCGCGGAGACCATGTCCGACGGGAGTTTCGCCGTCATCGATGCCGGACATAGCGTGCACCGAGACCGCCGGCCACAGTTCCTCCGTGCCGTCGGGGACTTCTTGTCGATCGACATCGCGTGACTGCCTCCGCGGGTTGCGCCGGCCGTTCGAGGAGTTCGTCGACGAGGTGGATGTGGTTGGTCCGCGGCTTGTCGGGTGGGACTCCGTCGGTGGTGTTGCGTATCCAGCCGTAGCGTCCGCGGTCGGGTCCGGTACGGATCTTGATGGTCGACAGTTGTCCCGATTTGGGGCCGACGAGTCGGTTGTGTGGCGGGCATGCCGGAGCCATGGCGTTGGCATCGGTGGTGCCGCCGTCGGTCCAATCCTGTTCGGCGTGATGCATTTCGGTGTGCGAGAACGGTCGCGGACAACCCGGTACCGAACACCCGCCGTACTGGACGAAACTCATGAACCTCTGGGCCTGATTCGCCAATCGTTTGGCTCGCCCCAGATATAGCGGTTCGTTGGTGTGGTCGGCGAAGACCGCGAGATACATCTGGGCGTCGGCGGCCAGCTTGATGACATCACCGATCGGTAGGTCGGCGCCGGTGGTGGTGTGGCCGAGTCCGGCGCGTTCGCGGAGTTCGGATTCGGTGATCTTGATGATCAGGTGCGGCGGCAGGCCGCGATGACTCTTGCCAAGGATGCCGCCATCGAGAGCACACCGCAGTAGCGCCTTGAAGGCGTCGTGCTGGCGTTCGGCTGCACCGCGTGAATCCCGTTGTGCGGCTTCCTTCACCCGCTCCGGGTCGGCTTCATCGACATGCCCGACCGGCGATTGGTCGTCGTCGGGATTGTTCATGCCCGGTGCGGCCCAGGCGGCCATCACCACATCGAGCATCGCTCGGGTCTCGGGGTCCAGATAGCCAAAGATCTTCGACATCTGCTGCGAGTCCGGATCGAGCACCGACAACCGGCGCCGACGTTTCCGATCCCGCTCATCACTCAAAGAGCCGTCCGGATCGAGATGCGCGAGAATGCGTGCCCCGACCTGTCGGATGCTCTTGGGTGTCAACTCTCGCGCATATTCAGCAAGCGCTGATTCCGCAGCTTGCCGGTCCTCAACGGACACCGCCGCCGGCAGTTTCTTCATCACGTCCAATACCGCGCCGACATGATCGGGGTTGATGGCACCTTCGGCCAAAGCGGCTGCGGTGTCCGGGCATTCGGGATCTTTCACCTCGCCCTGCAAGGTGTAGGTGGGCATCAGTGCGCTCATCGCATCCATGCGACGTCGAAAATCGGTGATGCGCAGTCGGGTGACCATGAAGTCCTGCACCGAACGGCAGCCCGCCGATCGGTGGGCGTCACGATCGGACACATCCATCACCCGCCGATGCCCCGCGAAGGCCATGCGCCGATACAACCGTTCATGCGTCTCAGCGAGGCCCACAAGCTCGGCTTCCGAACATGATTGTGAGGATTCGACGATGATCTCGTCGAGCAACATCTCCAACTGCTCGTACTTGGCCACCAACCCTGGCGACAGTTCAACTGATGCGGTCATATGGTCCACCCCCCGATGCCACGACCTGCGAATAAACTAACGATATCGAACTGATGTTCGAGTGTCAAGCGCTGGCTCAGATTATGGCCATACCTGTTGTGGCCCGAGCGAGCATGGGGCCGCGCGGGTGGTCTCGATATGCGTCGGGCTCGCTGCGCTCGCGCGCCGCTACTCGACCAGCGTTGGGATGCCGCGGCGCTCACGTGGCCGGCGTTGGGATACCGCGACGCTGCTCGACCGGCGTTGGGAGACGCCGCTACTCGACCAGCGTTGGGATGCCGCGGCGCTCACATGGCCGGCGTTGGGATACCGCGGCGCTACTCGATCGCGGGGACGTCGGCGAGCCCGTGGCAGCGGACGAGACGGTCTCGCCACCATTTCTGCCGGTCCGCGGGTGCGCGGATGTCGTCGGGAATGGCCGAAATGTCTTCCGCCGCATACCAACGCGGCCGGACCGTACCGTCGTCGGGGAGAAACGGCGGTGCTACGTCGGCGGTGAACATGGTTCCGGTGCCGAGGCCGCAGGCGTGGTCGAGCGAGGGGAGTGCGGCCGCGGCCGCGACGCCCGCGGCCATGCCGACGGCGGAATCGAGGGCGGAGGAGACGGCCACCGGCAGTCCGATGGTCGCCGCGAGTCGAAGGGTTGCTCGCATGCCACCGAGTGGGGCGACCTTCACGATGGCGATGTCGGCGGCATCGGCGGCGAGCACCCGGAACGGATCGTCGGCGCGGCGGATCGACTCGTCGGCCGCGATCGGTACGGCCACCGCCCGGCGGACTGCGGCGAGCTCGTCGACGGTGGCGCATGGCTGTTCGGCGTACTCGACCTCTCCGATCGCACGGATCGCGACGATCGCCTCGTCGACGGTCCAGCCGCCGTTGGCGTCGATTCGTACCCGCTCGACGACCTCGCGGGCCGCGGCGACGCGGGTCACGTCGTCGTCGAGACTCTGTCCGCGTTCGGCGACCTTGACCTTGGCGGTCCGTGCGCCCGGATACCGCGCCAGGATCTCCGCGACCTGGCCCGCGGGCACCGCCGGAACGGTGGCGTTCACCTCGACGGCCTCGCGAACCGGTGACGGCGGGCCCAGCCACGCGGCCTCGATGCCTGCCGCCAGCCAGGACGCGGCCTCGTCGTCGCCGTATTCGGGAAAGGCGCCGAACTCACCCCAGCCCGCCGGGCCGCGGAAGATCATCGTCTCGCGCGCCATCAGTCCACGAAAACGGGTGCGCATGGGGAGTCGGACGGCGACCGCGGTGGCGAGGAGGTCGTCGGCGGAGGGCGATGCGGGCAATGTCACATCTCCAATCGTTGGAACAAATATTCCACTTCGTCTCATGGTCGGCTAGGCTCTGTCGTCATGTCAGTCAATCAGGACTTCGATCGCGCGATCCGCGAGGCCGAGCCGGTCGTCGTCGAGGATCGCGATGACGACCTGCCCATGCCGCGGCTCGGCGCGGACTCGCTGATCTGGAAGTTCTTCGGGGACAGCCGGGGTGTGCTGGGCTTCCAGCGACTCGCGGGTACCGAGAACTGCATCGAGCAGCTCGGCCAGGCCGTCCTCGATCATTCGGTGATCTTCGACGATTTCCTCGGTCGGGCACGACGTACCGGACCGCCCGTCATGCGTACGGTCTACAGCACCGATCCGCACCGTTGGGGGCGGACGGTCCGGGACTTCCATCGCGACATCAAGGGAACCATCTCCGACGGATCGCGCTATCACGCTCTCAATCCGGAGCTGTTCTATTGGGCGCACGCCACTTTCGTGGATCAGGTCCTGTACATCACCGATACGTTCATCCGTCGGCTCAGCTACGCCGAGAAGGTTCAGATCTTCGAGGAGAGCAAGGTCTGGTATCAGCTCTACGGTGTGAGTTCGCGTGCCGAACCGCAGACGTACGAGGAGTTCGTCGCCTACTGGGACGACATGCTCGACCGTTTCGTACCCCACAAGACGGTGGTGTACGCGACCGGATATCTGCGTCAGGGATTTCCGCGCCCGAAGAAGATTCCCCGTCCGGTGTGGGCGGTGCTGTCGGTTCCGTTGAACGCCGCGGTGCGCACCATCGTGATCGGCACCCTGCCCCGGCAGATGCGTGAGGTCTGCGGACTGGAATGGACCGATCGGCAGGAGAAGCGTTTTCAGCGTTTCGCCCGGTTCATGCGTGCGATCAACCCGTTCGTCAACCGACTGCCCCTCTCGTGGCTGTACGTGCCCTGGGCCTATGAGGCGTGGCGGGAGATCGGCATCGATCCGCGGCCGCTGCACAACACTCCGGCCGCCTGACCCCGTCGCGTGGACCCGCGAGGGTGAACGCGCGCCATGGGGGACTAGATACACATCGCTCTATCTGTTCCAATAGAGGTGGCCGTGAGACCGGCGTCACAAGGTGTCTCAGGTTCGCGCGGTCGGCGGTTCCGAGCGCCCACGGGGGTGGTCGGCGGCGAGTCGGAAATGAGGAGATGGCGATGACAGCGGTGTTTGCCAAGGCCCCGGTCGACAGCGGATTGCTCGAAGTGCCGTTCAACGAGCGCAACGGCATCCTCGAGATGATGTCGATGCGTCGCGACCCGTTCGCGTACTCGGAACGCAAGCAGGCCGAATTCGGCAAGATCTCCGGACTCAACGTGTTCGGCCTGAATCTGGTGACCGCGGCGGGTGCACCCGCCGCCGACGAGATCCTGATGAACCGCGACAAGGCATTTGCCAACGGACCGGCGTGGAGTTACTTCATCGGACCGTTCTTCAACCGCGGTGTCATGCTGCTCGACTTCGACGAGCATCGTCACCACCGGCACATCCTCCAGCAGGCCTTCACGCCCAAGGTCCTCAAGGGCTACATGGCGGAGATGCAGCCGATGATCGCCGACCGGATGAGCCGTTTCCCGACCGGAGACGTCAAGCTGTTCAGTGAGTTCAAGGAACTCACCCTCGACGTCGCCCTCGAGGTGTTCCTGGGGCTCGAACTGCCCAAGCGTGAGGCGGACAAACTCAACAAGGCCTTCATCGAGACCGTTCGTGCCGGCGTGGCCTACGTGCGCAAGCCCGTTCCGGGCGGGCGCTGGTGGAAGGGTCTGCGCTCGCGCAAGGTGCTCGAGGAATTCTTCTACGCCAACATCGCGGCGAAGCGGGCGAAGCAGACCCCCGACCTGTTCTCGGTGCTCTGCCATGTCGAGGGTGACGAAGGGGAGACCTTCACCGACGAGGACGTCGTCAACCACATGATCTTCGTGCTGATGGCTGCCCACGACACCTCCACCATCACGATGACGCAGATGGCGTACCGCATGGCGAAATCGCCTGAGTGGCAGGAGAAGGCGCGCGAGCAGTCGTTGAGCATGCCCGCCGAGCTCACCTACGACGACCTGGGGTCGATGGACGTCATCGATCTGGTCATGAAGGAATCGCTCCGGATGTGCCCACCGGTCCCCGCGCAGCCGCGGATGGCGGTCAAGGACACGTCGATCCAGGGCTACTACATCCCGAAGGGGAGTGTCGTGAGTGTGCCCCAGCTCACCAACCATCGCGATCCCGCGTACTACACCAACCCCAGTTTCTTTGATCCGGAACGCTTTTCGCCGGAACGTGCGGAGGACAAGGGGCATCGCGCGGCCTGGACGCCCTTCGGTGGCGGAGTGCACAAGTGCATCGGGCTGTATTTTGGCCAGATGGAGATCAAGACGATCATGCACCACCTTCTGCGTGGCTACGAGTGGTCGGTGCCCGCCGACTACGAGATGAAGATGGATTACAGCGCACTCCCGGTCCCCAAGGACAAGCTGCCGGTCACGGTACGTCGGCGATGACCCCGGGCGCATCGAACGGCACCGCGGTCGACGACGCCAAGTCGTCGCGCAAGATCCGGAACACCGCAAGCCCCGAGGATCAGGAATCGGCGATCATCAACGCCGCCATCGGTGAGTTCACCGAGGTGGGGGTGCGTCGCGCGAATATGGACGTGGTGGCCGCCCAGGCCGGGGTCAGTCGCAGCACCCTGTACCGGCGCTTCCCCAACAAGGAGGCGCTGCTGGTGGCGGTCGCCAGCGAGGTTTACGAGCAGGGCATGACCCGACTGGAGAAGCGGGTCGAGGGACTCGGCCCCCGCGACGCCCTGGTGGAGGCATTCACCGAGGGTGCGGCGATGGTCAACGAGGATCCGCTAATCCGTCGGCTGGTCCTCACCGATCACGAGATCCGCGACATCACCTCCACGGTGACCACACTCTTCATCGATGTGGTGACCGCTCGCGTTGCGAGCACGCTGCGGCAGGCCGGAGCCGAGATGCCCGACGACGACCTGCTTCGGGCGGTGGAACTCCATGTCCGGCTGGTGATCTCCTTCCTCGAGGTGCCGACGACCGAGGAGCGCCAGCAACCACAGGCGGTCCGGGAACTGGCCGCGACGTTTCTCGCCCCGATGATCTGGTGATCCGCCTGCCGGATCGTCGTTCCGTACCAGCAGTATTCGATTCGCACGTCGCGACGCCGACGTGCACCGACCGAGGAGGAGCAGCCGATGCCGCTTCGTGACCGACTGTCCCGCAAACAGGGCCCCGACGAGATCCGTGCAGCGCTGCGCGGCAAGGTCGTGGCGATCACCGGCGCGGCACGAGGCATCGGATTCGAAACCGCCACGCAGCTTTTCGAGGCCGGGGCGTCGGTCGCTCTCGGCGACATCGACGGCGATGCGGTGGGCAAGGCGGCCGCCGACCTCGGCATCGACGGTTTCGTCGTCGACGTGACCGATCCGGCGTCCATCGACGCCTTCCTCGACAGTGTGGAATCCGCGCTCGGTCCCATCGATGTGCTGATCAACAACGCGGGCATCATGCCGACCGGATCGCTGCTCGACATGGACGAGTCACTGATCCGGCGGACCCTTGAGATCGACCTGTTCGGTGTCATGGCCGGTACGCGACTGGCGGCCCGGCGGATGGTGCCGCGGGGCCGCGGGCAGATCGTCAACATCGCGTCGGTGGCCGGACGCCTGCCGACACCCGGTCTGGCGGTCTACAACGGCGCCAAGGCAGGCGTTATCGAATTCTCCGAGGCCGCGGACGCCGAACTTGAGAGCGCGGGCGTACGCGTCAGCACGGTGATGCCGTCGTTCGCCAACACCGGGCTGATCGAGGGCATCCGGACGACCGGACTGATCACGATCGTCGAACCGTCCGCCATCGCCGAGCAGGTGGTGAAGGTGATCGTCGAACCGCGGGTGCGTGTTGCCGCGCCGCGGTCGCTGGGCTGGGTGGATGCCAACCCGATGCTCTCCAAGCGCTTCAAGCGTGCGACGCAGCGGTGGTCGAAGCTGGACACCATGTTCCTGAACTACGACAAACAACAGCGGGCGGAGTACAACAAGCGCATCGGTTCCTAGGATAGGCGGATGGCCACCGATCCACGGATCGCCGCGGATCGTGCGGCGAGGAAACGGCAGCGAGCCGCCACCGACGACCTGCTCGTGGCGGAGATCGCCGCGGGGGAGCGGCGTCCGAACCGGGTGTGGCTGCTGCTGCCCCTCGCCGCGACGATCCTGCTGATCGTCGCCGTCATCGGTATCGTGCGCTGGGAACGCGCCGCCGACGACCCTTCCGACGAGGAATTCCGCACCGCCGCCGTGGCGCACGTGTCACTGCTGCTCAGTCCCGACTACCGGAACCCGGACCGTGTGCGGCGCATCCTGGCCGGAGCGACCGGCGGATTCCACGACGAGTTCGCCCAATCCGCCGACGCCTACACGACATTCGTCCGTTCACAGGGCACGATCGCCCGCGGAACCGTCGATGGCGCAGGAGTGTCGGCCCGGTCCGGGGAATCGGCGGCCGTGCTCGTCGCGGCCAGTGTCGAATTCCGGCGCGCCGCCGGGGAATCCGCCGCCTCGTCACCGGACGTCGGATACCGGAACTTCCGGTTGCGTGTCCTGGTCACCCCCGAGGACGGGCAGCTGAAACTCGCGGCGGTGCAGTACCTGCCATGAGAAATCCCGCACCCCGGGGTCTGCGCGCCCCGATCATTCCGGTTCGCACGGCGATCGTCGCGGCATCGATCGCCGTGGCGGTCGTCGCGATCCTGGCGACCTGTGGTGTCGTGTGGTGGCGGGCCGCCGACGAGCGCCGGGCGATCGACGAGGACCGCGAGGAGGTCCGGTCGATGGCGGGACGGATTGTCGCGCAGGTATTTTCCGTCGATCGCGAGTCCTGGCAGACGGATCGTGCGCGCGCTCGTGATCTGGTCGGCGGCGAATTCGCCTCCCGGAACGCCACATTGCTCAGCCGGCCGCCGGATGCCACGCTGCGCGCGGTGACATGGACGCCCGATGTCGTCGCGGTGGCAGGCGCCGACACCGGACACGTCGACACCCTGGTCCGGGCCACCGTCGTCACGACACCGATGTCAGGGGCTCCGGTGACCGAGAAGCGTTCGGTCACCGCACGTTTCGGACTCGTCGACGACCGGTGGAAACTCACCCGCCTGGAGGTGGTGGCGTGACCGGCCCTGATCTCGCCGCCGCGCGGAAGCAGGTCCACGAGACGACCCGCGCCGCCCGCGCCGCACGGATAGAGGCGGCCGAACCGCTGCGCGCCCGCGCACGCCGTCGCAGCCGGATCATGCGGTATGCACTCATCGCCGCCGTCGTCGGTGTCGCGGCACTCGTGGTCGTCGCGACCGTGGCAGGCCTGCGCGCGAGCGGGGCCGAGACGAAAGCGGACACCGACGCTGCGGTGCTGGACGCGGCGCGCGGGGCGATCACCACCATGCTGACCGCCGATCCGGCCCGCGCCGACGACTATGTGAGCACCGTTCTCGGTGTGACCACCGGTGCCCAGCACGACCGACTCGCCGCCGCGCGTGCAGCGCTCGCGGCGGAGATCGCTCGTGGCCCGCGGGGCACCGGACAGGTGCTCGCGGCGGGCCTCGTCGACGACCCTCCCGACGATCGGCAAGGAGCAAGGGCACGCGTGCTGGTCGTCGCGGAGGCCACCAACCCCGGACTCATCGGCGGTGATGCCGCCGACCGGCGGGTGACCGTGGACGTGACAATGGCGCGTGTCGAACAGGGTTGGCGCGTCGAACGGGCGGTGCTCGCATGATGGCGTCCCTGACTCGCCGGCAGCGCCGACTGTCGGTGCTCGCGCTGATCGTCGCGGTGATCGCGGGTGTGGTTGCGATCCTGGGATTCGCCGGAGCCCACCGTGATCGGCCGGTACCCGATGAGTCGGCGCGCCACGCTGTTCTCGCGGCCACCGAGGATGCCGTCAGCGCCGTGATGACCTTCGGTCCGGACATCGACGTCGCAGACCGGGACGACATCGCCGGACGTCTCACCGGCGACCTGCTGCTCCGGTACCGCAGCGAGGGTGCCGACGTGGTGCTGCCGACGGCGGAGGCGACAGGTGCGTCGATGTCGGTACAGATCGTGGGAGTCGGCCTGGATTCCTACGCCACCGATCAGGCCCAGGTCCTGGTCTTCGCCGACCAGACCCTCCGCATACCGGGACTCGCGAACAGCGGGGATTCCGACGGTCGTACCACTATCGCCCGTTGGGCCACTATGCGTAAGGTCGATGGGATGTGGCGACTGGCCGGACTCGACGTGGTCGGTGACGCGACCCGCTGACCGCGGGATCTCGAGACGAGGAACGAAGAACTCATGAGTGAGACGAATGCCGGCGTTGTGGTGGTGGGAGCGGGGCTGGGCGGTATCCGGGTCGCGGAGTCGTTGCGCGCCAACGATTACACCGGGCCGATCACACTGATCGGCGCCGAATCGCATCCGCCGTACGACCGGCCGCCGCTGTCCAAGTCGGTTCTCCTCGGCAAGGACGATCGAGTCGACCTGAAACCCGCCGAGTACTTCGGCGAGGCATCGATCACCCTGCGCGCCGGGCAACGCGTGACGGCCATCGATCCCGCCGCACACACGGTGACCGTCGAATGGGTCGACGAACCCGCGCGTACCGAGACCGTGGCATACGAGTCACTGGTTCTCGCAACGGGACTCACACCCCGGATGCTGCCCGGTACTGACGATGTCGCGGGTGTGCACGCACTGCGGACCATCGAGGACGCGGAGGCGCTGCGCGCCGAACTCGACGGCGCCTCGCGGGCCGTGGTGATCGGTGCGGGATTCATCGGCTGTGAGGTGGCGTCGAGCCTCAATCAGCGCGGGCTCGACGTGACGATCGTCGAACCCGCCCCCACCCCCTTGTCGGTGGCGCTCGGCGAGACCATCGGCGCGTTGGTGACCCGTCTGCATCGCGCGCACGGCGTCGAGGTGCGCACCGGTGTCGGGGTCGACGAGATCCTCACCGCCGACGGCGCGGTGCGGGGTGTACGTCTCACCGACGGCACCGAGATCGACGCCGACCTGGTGATCGTCGGCATCGGTTCGAGCCCCGTGGTCGACTACCTCGACGGCTCCGGAATCGAACTCGCACCGCGCGAGTCGGGCGGCGGAATCGCCTGCGACACACGTGGTGCCACGTCCGTGCCGGACGTCTACGCGCTCGGTGACGTGGCCAACTGGCAAACCGAGGACGGCGGCACCCAGCGCGTCGAGCACTGGACACACACGGTCGAACAGGCCACCGAGGTCGCCCACCGGATCGCGGCGAGCGATGCCATGATCCCGGCGACCGCACCCTACTTCTGGAGCGACCAATACGATCTGAAAATCCAGGTGCTCGGGCGGCCCCGTGCCACCGATGACGTGCATGTGGTCGACGACGACGGCCACAAGTTCCTCGCGTACTACAGCCGGGACGGCATCCTCACGGGCACCGTCGGAGCCGGGAAGGTCGGCGCGGTGATGAAGACCCGCGCGAAACTCCTCACTCCGACACCGGTTTCCGAGCTTCTCGGATAGCGGTGCGATGACGGGCGACGTGTCCGATGCCGCTCGGGTCGTCGTGGCACTCGACGAGCTCGCCGACCCCGATCGTGCGCTGAGCTCGGCCCGGTTCTTCAAGACCGGGCCGGGGGAGTACGGCGAAGGCGATCGCTTCATCGGCGTGACCGTCCCGCAGCAGCGGGCCGTCGCCACGCGCTTCCGTGGGATCTCCGCGTCGGCCATCGATGCACTGCTCGAGTCCGAGGTCCATGAACACCGGCTCACCGGTCTGCTGCTGCTCTCAGGTGAATTCGCGCGGGCCGATGCCGCCGCTCAGGAGATCTGGGTACGGCAGTACCGCACCGCGATCGATGACGGTCATGTCAACAACTGGGATCTCGTGGACGCATCGGCGGCCACCATTCTCGGTGAATGGCTGTGCGGCCGAGGCGATCACACGCCGTTGACCGAACTCGCCACGGATACCGAGCTCTGGCATCGCCGGGTCGGGATCGTCGCGACACATGCCTTCGTCCGTCGCGGTGATGCCGATCCGATCCTGGCGGTGCTGCCCATCGTTGTCGACGACCGCCGCGACCTGATTCAGAAGGCACTCGGCTGGATGCTGCGCGAGATGGGCAAACGGGTCGACCGGCAGGTGCTCCGCGACACGCTGGAGGTACATGCGGCGGCGATGGGCCGTACCACTCTGAGCTACGCGACCGAACACCTCACGAAGGACGAACGGGCACACTACCGTTCGCTGCGCTGATCTCGATACGGCCTCGGCCGGCGCCTCGGCCTACTCGATCAGCGGATGAGGTCGCTGGTCGAGTAGCAACGTGCGAGCGGAGCGAGCCCGATGTGTATCGGGACCACGCTGCTCAGCGCTTGCGCCACACCCGGACAGCGGCCCACACGAGCGGGATCTGCAGTGGGAGACGGGCCAGTGTGATGGCCTGCAGCCGTGCGGGTTTGTTGCGCCAGCGATAGGCCATGGTGACGTTCGCCGGGAAGACGGCGACGAACAGGGCCGCCGCGGCAGCCCCCGCAGGCCTCCGGGTGCGGGGCGCGAGAAGTGCTGCGCCGATGCCCAGTTCGGCCACACCGGACAGGTAGGTCGCGGTGCGCGGTGAGCCGGGCACGGCCTCGGGCACGATCGAGTCGAACGGCTTCGGTGCGACGAAGTGCAGGGTCCCCGCGGACAACAGCAATGCGGCCAGCCCGATCGCGAGTCGGTCGTCGCGGGAGGTGGGCAGGTGCATCGCGTGGGTCTCCTAGAACTCGATGTGCAGCTTGTCCGACGTCGGATGCGACTGGCAGCCGAGGATGTAACCGTCGGCGATGTCGTCCGGATCCAGTGCGCCGGAGTTGTCCATCTCCACCGTACCCTTGGTGAGAGTCGCTGCGCATGAACCGCATTCGCCCTCCTGGCAGGAATACGGCGCGTCGAGCCCGGCGGCCAGCATCACATCGATCAGCGAGCGCTTCCGCGGCCATTTCAGCGTGTGGGTCTCACCGTCGAGCTCGACCTCGACCGTGGCGGCCTCGGCCTCCTCGCTCTCGCTGACCTCCTCGAGTTCGACGTCGACGAACGGATCGCCGGAGAGCGAGTTGTAGACTTCGGTGTGCACATGGTCGTGCGGGAAGCCCGCGGCGGCAAGGCCTTTGTGCACCGCGTCCATGAACGGGCCGGGCCCGCACAGGTAGGCGGTGTGTCCCCGGTAGGGGCGGAACGCGGTGGCCAGGGTGTTCTCGCCGGGCAGTCCCTGCAGCGTCTCCAGCCAGTGGATCAGGGTCAGCCGGTCCGGGTGCGCGAGCTGCAGCTCACGCAGCTCGTCGCGGAAGATGATGTCGTCGACGCCGCGGTTGGCGTAGAAGAAGGTGACCCGGCGTGTGCCGGTGGCCAACGCGGACTTGAGGATCGACATCACCGGTGTCACACCGCTGCCCGCGGCGATCAGCAACAGTTCGGTGTCGAGTTCCTTGGGGGTGAACACCCCGGACGGCGGCAGCACCTCGACCTGCGTACCCGCGGCGAGGTTGTCGCACACCCAGTTCGAGCCGTATCCGTCCGCCGTGCGCTTCACGGTGACCTTGGGCAGATCGTCGGTGCCGGGCGCGGAGGCCAGCGAGTAGCAGCGGGCCACCGAACCGGTCTGGTCGCTGGGGATGCGCAGGGTGAGGAACTGGCCGGGCTTGTACTCGGTGAATGCCGCGCGATGTGACTCCGGAACCTCGAAGACCACGGACTTGGCGTCGGCCGTCTCGTCGATGACCTCGGCAACCGTCAGGATCACGCTGCGCGAACCATGCGGCGTCAATTCCGTCATCGACTCACCTCTCATCGGCATCCGGACCGGCCGGACCTGCACACATCAAGTAGAACTAGAACGCGTTCTAGTTCAGGATAACGCATCGTCGCCGGGGTGCGACAACGCGTCCACGCCCTGCGCCAGGGTACGGCTCCCGGCGACGATCAGGGTCTCGAGGTCCCGGTCGGGATCGTCGAGCCACTGCTCGTAGGCGGCGAGGGCGGTGCCCAGGCACAGCCAGGCGATGGTCTGCGGAAGATGGTGATTCTCCGGCAGACCCAGCCGGTGCGCGGCGAACTCGGCGATCACATGACGCCAATCGGCGTACATGAGCATCGAATGTGCCTGCAGTGCGGGCACACCGAGCAGCAGGGCCATGCGCCGGCGATGCGCCGCCATCTCGGCAGCTCCGACGGTATTGAAGGACACCAGCGCGCGCCGTAGTGCATCGCCGATCGGCAGGTCGTCGGGGATACCGGCCAGCAGAGCGCGCATGTCGTCGAGGTGGGTGTCGAAATCTCCCCACGGTATGGCGTTCTTCGACGGGTAGTACCGGAAGAGGGTGCGGCGGGCGATGCCGACGGCGTCGGCGACGTCGTCCACGCTCGTCTCGTCGAAGCCGCGTGCGGTGAACAACTCGATGGCGATCGCGCTGATCTGCGATCGGGAGGTGGCCGGACGCCGGCCCGCCACGCGGCGTGGGCGATCGGGAGCAGTGTGGATCTGCTGTTCGGACATTGGTCCCCGCTCCGTTGTCTCGCCCCCCGCACCTGTCCTTCCGGTCAGTTTTCGCGTCGGGGTGTTTTTTCTGCACTCAGTGCAACTATAGTATTCGGTGATCCACATCACTAATGAAATCGGAGGTTGGATCATGGCAGATCAGGCAGCCACGTCGCAGGACGAGCTCGTCGGCGAGTCCCTCGTCGAAGAGGTGTCGATCGACGGGATGTGCGGGGTCTACTGATGTCGACCCCGACATCGACAACGGCGACCGGCGGCCGCAGCGATGCGGTCGCCGGGAACCGGCCCGCACCCGGAATCGACTCGCCCGGATTTGACAGTTCCGGAGCCTGGACACTCAACCCGAAAGTGGCACTGCGCCCGGAGCCCTTCGGCGCGCTGCTGTACCACTTCGGTACCCGCAAGCTGTCGTTTCTGAAGAACCTGACCGTGGTCGGCATCGTCCGGTCACTGGCTGATCATCCGAGCGCCGACGCAGCCCTGTCGGCGGCCGGTATCGACGTCGACGAGTACCCGCTGTACTTTCAAGCCCTTCGCGCACTTGCGGATTCGGGAATGATCGTGCGACGGGCCGACCCAACGGAGGGACCTGCATGACCACCATCGAACGCCCGCGCGTCCAGCAGCCCCCGAAGGTCGGCAGGCTCGTCGACCAGTTCGAGAAGGGCCTCGACGCCCCGATCTGCCTGACCTGGGAACTGACCTACGCGTGCAACCTGGCGTGCGTGCACTGTCTGTCCAGCTCGGGCAAGCGGGACCCGCGCGAGCTGTCCACCGAGCAGTGCAAGGCCATCATCGACGAACTTCAGCGCATGCAGGTCTTCTACGTGAACATCGGCGGTGGCGAGCCGACCGTGCGCCCGGACTTCTGGGAGCTCGTCGACTACGCGACCAGCCATCAGGTGGGAGTCAAGTTCTCCACCAACGGTTTACGCATCGACAAGGAGGTCGCCGCTCGGCTGGCCGCCTCCGATTACGTCGACGTGCAGATCTCGCTCGACGGCGCGACCGCCGAGGTCAACGACGCCGTCCGGGGACCGGGTTCCTTCGACATGGCCGTGCGCGCGTTGGAGAACCTGTCCGAGGCGGGCTTCCGTGACGCCAAGATCAGCGTGGTGATGACCCGGCAGAACGTCGCCCAGCTCGACGAGTTCAAAGCCCTCGCCGATCGGTACAACGCGACCCTGCGCATCACCCGGTTGCGCCCCTCCGGCCGCGGCGCCGACGTCTGGGACGACCTGCACCCGTTGCCCGAGCAGCAGCGCGATCTGTACAACTGGCTTGTCGCACACGGTGATCGGGTGCTCACCGGCGATTCGTTCTTCCACCTGTCGGCCTTCGCCGGCGAGGGTGGCGGCGCGCTGCCGGGGCTCAACCTGTGCGGTGCGGGCCGTGTGGTCTGCCTGATCGATCCGGTCGGCGACGTCTACGCGTGCCCGTTCGCGATCCACGAGAACTTCCTGGCCGGCAACATCACCACCGACGGTGGATTCCAGGAGATCTGGCAGCGGTCGGACCTGTTCACCGAATTGCGTGAACCCCAGAACGCCGGGGCGTGCACGAAGTGCAATCACTTCGACGCGTGCCGCGGTGGGTGCATGGCGGCGAAGTTCTTCACCGGACTCCCGCTCGCCGGACCCGACCCCGAATGCGTGCAGGGGTACGGCGAAGAGCTGCTGGCCGGTGAACGCACCAAACCGACTGCGAACAAGGATCATTCGCGCGGCACCCCGCTCACACTGATGACCCGGCGGCCCGACGGTGACCTGACACCGGTCGGCGCACCGCCGTCGAAGAGCTGCGACGAGAATCCGCTCGCCGGCTTCACTCCGTAGCCGCACCGGCACGCGACGCCGGGTGGTCGCCCGGGCGTCGCGTGCCGTCCTTTTATCCGATATCTACACAGGCAGGAAGACAATGGAGAACCCCTGGGCCAGAAATCCCTGGTTCGAGACCGTGCACGAGGCGCAGCGCCGCGCGAAGAAGCGACTGCCGAAGTCGGTGTACTCGTCGCTCGTCGCGGGCACGCAGGCCGGTATCACCCTCGACGACAACGTCAAGGCGTTCTCCGAGCTCGGTTTCGCACCGCACGTCGTCGGCGCCCAGGCCGACCGCGACATGACCACCACGGTGATGGGACAGGAATTGTCCTTCCCGGTGATGATCTCGCCGACCGGCGTGCAGGCCGTCGACCCCGACGGCGAGGTCGCGGTCGCCCGCGCCGCCGCCGCCCGCGGGACCGCAATGGGACTGTCCAGCTTCGCATCCCACCCGATCGAAGAGGTCACCGCGGTCAACGACAAGATCTTCTTCCAGATCTACTGGCTGGGCAGCCGCGACGAGATCCTCGCCCGCGCCATGCGCGCCAAGGAGGCGGGCGCCACCGGTCTGATCGTCACCACCGACTGGGTGTTCAACGTCGGCCGTGACTGGGGCAGCCCGGAGATCCCGGAGAAGGTCGACTTCCGCGCACTCCTGCGGCTCGCTCCCGAGATCGCGACCAAACCGCGCTACGCGCTGGACTGGATCCGCGACGGCAAGATCATCATCCCGGATCTGACCGCCCCCAACGTCTCCCACGGCAAGGGGCAGCCGGGGCCGACGTTCTTCGCCGCCTACGGCGAATGGATGAACACCCCGCCGCCCACCTGGGACGACCTCAAGTGGCTGCGCGAGCAGTGGGGCGGACCGTTCATGGTCAAGGGCGTCACCCGACTCGACGACGCCCGCCGTGCCGTCGACATCGGCGCCACCGCACTCTCGGTGTCCAATCACGGCGGCAACAACCTCGACGGCACACCCGCGACGATCCGCCTGCTCGGCCCGATCGCGCAGGAGGTGGGCGATCAGATCGAGGTGCTGCTCGACGGCGGTATCCGCCGGGGCAGCGATGTCGCGAAGGCCCTCGCGCTGGGGGCCCGCGCCGTGATGATCGGCCGCGCGTACCTCTGGGGCCTCGCTGCCAACGGGCAGGCCGGTGTGGAGAACGTGCTCGATCTGCTCCGCATGGGGCTCGACGGTGTGGTGATGGGCTTGGGACACAAGAGTGTTCACGAGCTGAATCCCGAGGATCTGATCATGCCGGAGGACTTCGAGCGCCGGTACCCGTAGGCGGTCGGCCCACAGAAATCTCACGAGAGCGGGCCACCGACCGGATAATCCGGTCGGTGGCCCGCTCTCGTCGAATTTCTGTGAGCATTCGCGCCTGACGCCGTGGTGTGAGCGGTGATCTCGATACGCGCGCTCGCTCCGCTCGCGGGCTACTCGATCAGCGGAGGAGTCGCGCGTTCGCGGGTTACTCGATCCGGGGAGCGATCAGCGGAGGAGTCGCGTTCGTGGCCTACTCGATCGGCGACATGCGTGAATTAGAACGTGTTACAGTTTTCTGACACTGTTCGGATCAGAGATAGGGAAGCGGCGGATGGGTCAGTTCGACGGCAAGGTCGTCTACATCACCGGTATCGCACGAGGGCAGGGGCGCAACCATGCCGTGCGCTTCGCCCGCGAGGGTGCCTCGATCATCGGCCTCGACATCGCGTCACGCGTCGCCGAGCACACCACGTATCCGCCTGCGACAGCGGACGATCTGGCCGAGACGGTCCGCCTCGTGGAGGCCGAGGGCGGAAAGATCCTCGCCCGTGAGGGTGACATCCGCGACCTGGCCTTCCAGGAGCAGCTCGTTGCCGACGGGGTCGCTCAGTTCGGTCGCCTCGACATCGTCGTCGCCAATGCGGGCATCCTTACCTGGGCGCCGCTCTGGGAGATGACCGAGGAGCAGTTCACCGACGTCGTCGACGTGAACCTGGTCGGCACCTGGAAGACGTTGCGCGCCACCGTTCCCGCGATACTGGAGGCCGGCAATGGCGGCTCCATCACGGTGATCAGCTCGGTGGCCGGTCTCAAGGCGATGCCGCTGCAGGCCTCCTACGCCGCGTCCAAATACGGACTGCGGGGGCTGGCACAGACCGCCGCGAAGGAATTGGGCCAGCATCGCATCCGCGTCAACACGATCCACCCGTACGCGGTCGACACCCCGATGGGCGTGGCCGACACCGAGGCCTTCAAGGCATTCGAGACGGGCTGGGCGGCAAGGCATTTCCCGTCACTGCTGGATTATCACCCGGTCGCCTCGGTCGACGAGATCACCGACTCGGTGCTGTATCTGTCGTCGGATTCGGCGAAGGGCATCACCGGCGCCGAATTCCAGATCGACATGGGCCACTCCAAGGTCTAGCGGCGACGAGAACGGGCCCCGATCACCGGTGATCGGGGCCCGTTCTCGTAGGAGTGGCTCAGTCGGTCCAGACGGTGGACGGATCGGTGGCGGTACGCGCCGGACCCTCGGGGGTTTCCGGCGAGGTGCGGGAGAATCGCGGCGCCACCTGGGCCTGCATGACGCCGTCGATCTCGACGAGATTGGACCGCGCGGCCATATGTGCGTCGGCCGGCGCCTCACCGAAGGACAGCACCGGCGTCGTGCAGGCGTCGGTGCCCTCGAAGACCTTCGCCCATTCGTCACGGGTGCGTGACTTGAAGGTCGTGGTGAAGACCTCCTTGAGCTTCGGCCAGTTGGGAATGTCGTTCTGATCCGGCAGGCCCGCGTCGGTCAGTTCCAGACCCTTGAGCAATTCGGCGTAGAACTGCGGCTCGATGGCGCCGACGGCCATGAACTTGCCGTCGGAGGTCTCGTAGACCTCGTAATACGGTGCACCGGTGTCGAGCAGGTTGACGCCCCGCTCGTCCCGCCAGAGGCCGGTGCCGAGGAACGCCCACATCATCTGTCCCAGAACGGAAGCACCGTCGACCATGGCGGCGTCGACGACTTGTCCCTTGCCGGACGTCTGACGCTCCAGCAGGGCGGCGAGAACACCCATCACGAGGAACATGGAACCGCCGCCGAAGTCGCCCGCCAGGTTCAGCGGCGGAACGGGCCGGTCGTCGGCGCGGCCCACGGCGTGCAGCATGCCGGTCAGCGAGATGTAGTTGATGTCGTGGCCGGCGAGCTCGGCGCGCGGGCCGTCCTGGCCCCAGCCGGTCATCCGTCCGTAGACCAGTCCGGGGTTCACCGCGGCCAGGTCGTCGGGGCCGAATCCGAGGCGCTCCATCACGCCGGGCCGGAATCCCTCGAGTACGACATCAGCCTTGCCGACCAGACCCAGAATGGTCTCGCGGTCGGCGGGGTCCTTCAGATTGGCCTCGACGACGCGACGGCCGCGGAGCAGGGCGTCGGCGTTGCGGCCCTCGTGCGGCAGCGTGCCGGGTCGCTGAACCCGGATCACGTCGGCGCCGAGGTCGGCGAGCAGCATCGCGGCGTGGGGGCCGGGGCCGATGCCCGCGAACTCCACCACGCGGATTGCGCTGAGGGGTCCCTGCTTTCCGCTGTTGTGTGCGGCGGTTGACGTCATGTGGTCCTCCCGATCCGTACCCGCTCGATTGTGTCGGGTATCACCCAAGGTGTGATCCAGCATCGCATAGCCGATCGATCGCTCGGAAGGCTGGGTTGCGCTGGGCGTCGGCATACGAACGTCGGCCCGAAAGAATTCAGTTGCGAGAAAACACGTCTTCCCGGTTACCAGGCACCGGCGGCATGGCTAGAGTTGGTCAGATGACACGTCGGGCGATCCTGGGCTGCACACGGTGGCCCGAACTGTCCGGACGATCGGTCACCCTCCTCGTTCCTCTCGGCGCCACCGAGCAGCACGGGCCACACCTGCCCGTGGACACCGATACGCGTATCGCGTCGGTCGTCGCGGAACGGGCGGCCGACCGGCTCGCCGCCGAGGTGTCCGGGGACGACCTGATCCTTGCGGCCCCCGCGCTCAACTACGGCGCCAGCGGAGAGCATGAGGGATTTCCGGGCACGGTGTCGCTCGGCCACGAGGCCTTGCATCTGCTCCTTCTCGAGTACGGTCGCAGTGCCTGCCGATGGGCGGACCGCATCGTGTTCGTCAACGGTCACGGCGGCAACGCCCGTTCATTGGTCACCGCGGTACAGCGGCTGCGCTACGAGGCCCGCGAGGTGAGTTGGTACCCGTGCGCCATCGAGGGTGCCGATGCGCATGCGGGTTTCACGGAAACCTCTGTGCTGCTGGATATCTCGCCGGACGATGTCTTCCTCGACCTCGCCGAGGCGGGGAACACCGCACCCGTGTCCACCCTGCTGCCGCTGATGCGTGAGGGCGGCGTGGCGGCGGTCAGTGCCAACGGGGTGCTCGGTGATCCGGCGGGCGCGACGTCCCTGCGCGGCGCGGCCCACGTCGACGATCTCGTCGACGGCTTGATGAACGCGGTCCGAGCGTGGTCGGTGGGTGAGATGGGGCGGGTCGGATGACAGTCGTCGATCGCCCGCCGCAGTCGGGCGCCCCGGTGCGGACCGCGCTGCCGGATGGCTTCCAGGTGCAGATCGACATGCGATGTGCCCGCAACCGGGACCTGCGCTATCTGGTCGGTGGGTCGCCCACCCGGATGCTCCGCATCTCCGACGCCGCGCTCGGCATGATGTCCGTCGACGGACGGATCGAGGTGTGCGACAACGCAACCCGAATGCTTGCTCGTCGCCTGCTCGATTCCGGGCTGGCGAATCCGCGTCCCATGTTCGGTCCCGGCATCGCCGATGTCACGGTCGTCATTCCGGTCCGCGGCAACCAGTCCGGCGTCGACCGGCTGTTGCGGGTGCTCGCGGATACGTCGGTGATCGTCGTCGACGACGGGTCACCGGAACCGATCCGGGTGCCCGAGACGAGCACCGTGCGACTCATCCGCTTCGAGGAGAATCGGGGACCGTCGGCCGCGCGCAACGCCGGGGCCGAGGCCGCGAACACCGGCTTCGTCGCGTTCCTTGATTCCGATGTGGTGCCGCCCGCGGATTGGCTGACCATTCTGCTCGCGCACTTCTCCGATCCTGCGGTGGCGATCGTCGCCCCACGCATCGTGGGCCTCAGCCGCAACGACCACGAGGCCCGGCTCGCCGAGCGCTACGAGAACGGCTACTCCTCACTCGACATGGGACCGGACGAGTGCGCGGTGGTGCCCGGTAGCCGCGTCCCCTATGTGCCAAGTGCGGCGATGGTGGTGCGGCGCAGCTGTTTTCAGGGGTTCGACGAGTCGCTGCGCGTCGCCGAGGACGTCGACCTGTGCTGGCGGACCCACAAGGCCGGATGGCGGGTGCGGTACGACCCGATCGCCGAGGTCGCCCACGATCACCGGACCGACATGCGGTCGGTGCTGGATCGTCGCCGGTACTACGGCACCGGTGCGTCCTTCCTCGCGGACCGGCACGAGGGCTTTGCCGCGCCGGTGGTGATGTCGGTGCCGATGGCCATCGCCGTCATCGCGCTGCTGACCCGGACGAAGACCGGTGCCGCGCTCGCGCTGGGGATCGCCGCGGTCACCGGAATGAGGCTGCGTCGCCGTCTGGGCGAATTGCCGGGTGCGCCGGTGGTGGCGACTCAGATGACGGGCCGCGCGGTGGGATTCGGTGTACTGCAGGCCGCCGGTGCCGTCTGTCGGCACTATTGGCCGCTGGCCATGCTGTTGACCCTGGTCTCTCCGCGATTCCGGCGTCTGGCAATCGAATTGGCGATCGGCGAGGGACTGGTGTCCTGGATTCGGCATCAGCTGGCCGAACCCGCGAGCCGACCGCCGATGGGGCCGCTCGCCTACACGCTGTTCCGTCGCCTCGACGACCTCGCCTATGGTGCGGGGCTCTGGCAGGGGGCACTGCTGAACCGCGACCTCGGCGCTCTGCGCCCGGTGCTCACCAAGTAGTGATGGCGTCCTCGCCGCCGCGTTCGGCCGACGTGGTCGTCGTCGGTGCGGGCAGCGCGGGCTGTGTTCTTGCCGAACGCCTTTCGCGGGACCCCGATCGCCAGGTGTGTCTTCTGGAGCGCGGGCCGTCCCGGTGGCCGACGGAACGAGAGCGGGCGCTGCACCGATTGCCCATCGGCACCGGATCGGTGTGGGCGACGGCATATCCGGAGGACACCGGCCTGGCGGTGGTCCGAGGCAACGCGTTCGGCGGGTCGTCGGCGGTGAACGGCGGGTACTTCCTCCGCTGGCATCCCGAAGACTTCGACGGCTGGCCGGCATCCTGGACACTCGGCGACATCGGCGACGCCTATCGGGAACTCGACGGATCCGGCGGCACCATGAATGTATCCGCCTTCGCCGACGACGAGCTGGCGCCGGTGACCGCCGCATTCGAGAGCTATTGGGCGCAACGGTATCCGGCGCGTGTACCGGAGGACCCGTGGCCGATCGTCGGTCTCAACCGTGTCCGATCGAACCGGATCGACGGTCTGCGTATGACCTCCGCCGAGGCGTACCTGCGGCCTGCGCTGGAGCGGCCGAACCTGCACGTCCTCGGTGAGCGCGAGGTCTCCTCGCTGGCCGTCACCGGACGCCGTGTCACCGGGGTGCGGGTGGGATCGTCGATCATCGAGGCCGGCGAGGTGATCCTGTGCGCGGGCACCCTGGGCACGGCGTCGGTCCTGCTCCGGTCGGGTCTCGAACCACTCGTCGGGCGCGTTCTGCCGATCTGGGAGGACCGCGAGGTGCTGGTGGGCTACCGGGCAACGGCGGATCATCATGTCGCCGGGGCGCTGCTCCAATCGGTGGTGCATACTCCGGATGCGCTCGAATTCCGTTGTTACAGCGGCGATATGGCCGGATATGTCGATGGTCTGCCATCGTCGGGGCCGGTGATCGGGGTGGCCGCGATGCGGCCCGGCGCCGGTGGCGAGGTGCGCCTGCGCGACGGACGGCCGCAGGTCCTGCTCGGACAACTCGATGCCGCGGACGCGTTGCGGCTCGAGACCGGTGCCGCAGCGGTCACCACGATGCTCCGGTCCCCGGAGCTCGCCGGGTTCGTCGAGCCGGGCTCGGTGTCGGTGGATGCGGTGGTGCGCAATTCCCAGCACGCGTGGGGGAGCATGCCGATGGGTGTCCGCACCGACGATCTCGGGCTCGTCGACGGCATGACCGGTCTGCGCATCGTCGATGGGTCGATCCTGCCCACCGCGGGCCGCAGTGGTCCGCACGCGACCATCATGATGGTCGCGTGCCGCATCGGGGATCGTCTCATCGGGGCGCCGCCGAACTGAGACGCCGGAGTCACGCATCGGGCATGATGCCGCGGGCGGACGTAGGGTGGCGACATGGCATCACTTGACGACCCCGAGGTTCGCGCCTTCCTGTCCGAGGGCACCCGCACCGGCCATCTGGGCTATGTGGCCCGTGACGGTCGTCCGCTGGTGGCGCCGATCTGGTTCGTGCTGGACGGCTCGCGGATCGCCTTCAACACCGGTGCGGATACCGCCAAAGCCGCTGCCATGGCGCGTGACCCGCGGATCGTCCTGACCGTGGACATGCCCGAGCCGCCGTACGGCTTCGTGCAGGTACAGGGTCGTGCGGAGACCAGCGAGGACCTCGACGAGGTCCGACGGATCGCGACGATGTGCGGGGAGCGGTACATGGGCGCCGATCGTGCCGAGGAGTTCGGCAAACGCAACGGCGTGCCGGGCGAACTCGTCGTGTGGCTCGAGCCGACACGGGTGATCGCCGCTCTCAACGTGTCCGACTGATCCCCGACGCGGTGCAGGCGCCCGCCCCGCCGGGTGTGGCACGGATCTCGTTAGCGAACCAAACATGGGATGTTAGGTTCTTTTCATGCCCGACCTGATCGCACCGCCGCCCCGCACCAGTGAACTGGTGGTCGCCCGCATGCACGAGTTCATCGACGACGGGCGATGGCCGGTGGGTGAGCGGATTCCGCCGGAACCGGAGCTGGTGGAGCTGTTCGGGGTGGGGCGCAACACGATTCGTGAGGCGGTGCGTGCGCTCGAACATCAGGGGCTGCTCGTGCCGCGTCGCGGTGACGGTACCTATGTCCGGAGCCGCAACGTGCTGACCGGTGCTCTGACGCGCTGTGCCGAGCGGAGCGAGGTGCTCGACCTCATCGAGGTGCGACGCGCACTGGAGACGGAGGCGGCGGCCGCGGCCGCGGTGCGCGCCACCGCCGAGGATAGGGTGCGTCTGCGCGACGACCTGGACGCTGCCGAGGCGGCTCTGTCGGCGGGGGATGTCGACGCTTATGCGCGGCGCGACATCACTTTTCATCGTTCCCTCGTCGAGACGTCCGGCAACCGACTGCTGATCGATCTCTACGACGCGCTGGCCGTGGTGATGGATCGATCCCATGCCCCGCTCGTCGAGACGATGATGGCCGTCGGCGTACATCCGAGCGGTCACGCCGACGTCGTCGCCGCCATCGAGGACGGTGATCCGGCGGCGGCGCGGGCGGCGGTGCTGTCCTATCTCGAGGTCGCGCGGGAGTCGGTTCGATGAGCCGGGTCGAAACCGCGCCGCGTGGCGCGGCCGCGGTGATCGCCGCGGTCGGCATCATGCTGGTGGCGGCCAATCTGCGTCCACCGGTGGTGTCCGTGGCCCCGGTGGTCGACGACATCATGCACGACCTCGGATTCTCCAGTGCCGCAGCAGGTCTGCTCACCACGCTGCCGGTGCTGTGCTTCGGGTTGAGCGCGCCGTTCGCCCCGCGTCTCGCCGCACGGTTCGGTATCGAACGAACGATCTTCGGCGCACTGGTCCTGCTGCTCGTGGGGATCGGTTTGCGACTGGCGCCCAGCGTCGGTCTGCTGTTCGCCGGGTCCGCGGTGGTGGGCATCGCGATCGGCATCTGCAACGTGGTGCTGCCGGCCTTGATCAAACGGGACTTCGCGCACCGCTCCGGCCTGATGACGGGCCTGTACTCGATGACCCTGTCCGGCGGTGCGGCTGTCGCCTCGGCGCTCACGGTGCCGATCGATAAGTCGCTCGACGGCAACTGGCGGATGACCTTGGCGACCTGGGGCACGCTCGTCGTGCTCGCCCTCGTCGTGTGGGTGCCGCAGCTGCGCCAGATCCACCGGGTGGCCGTCGCGGATCCGTCACCGTCGTTGTGGCGCAACCGGATTGCGTGGGCGATCACCGTCTATATGGGCGCGCAGTCCATGATCTTCTACACGTTCTCGGCGTGGCTCCCGCAGTACCTGCAGGATCATGGTCGTTCGGATACGCAGGCGGGATTGTTGCTCGCGCTGGGCCAGACCTGTGCGCTGATCGCCTCGCTGGTGGCACCGATCATCGCCGCCCGGTTCGCCGATCAGCGTGGAATCTCGCTGCTCATGATCGCGATCTGCGCCATCGGATTCGTGGGCCTGGTGACCACGGATACGCTGACCCCGCTGTGGATCGTGGCCGTCATGCTCGGGCCCGGCGCGGAATCAGTCTCGCGCTGCTGTTCATGGTCGAGCGAAGTCCGTCGACGCTGGTCACCGGGCAGGTGTCCGGGATGGCGCAGGCCGTGGGTTATGGCGTGGCGGCTCTGGGGCCGATCGCGATCGGCGCACTGCACGACGCCAGTGGTTCCTGGCGTCTGGCCATGGCGGTGCTCGGTCTTGCGCTTGTCCCGCAGGCGATCTCGACGCTGCTGGCGGCGAAGAACGTCACCATCCGGGTGTGATCATCAGCTGGGCGTGACCCAGGTGGTGATGTCGCAGTGCACGACCTCGGTGCCGGTCTTGTCCGTGATCCGGATGGACACGACGACTTCGGTGCCCTCGGTGATCGAATCGAAGTCGATCGGCTCGGCGAGTTCGGCCTCGGCGGTCAGGCCGGTCGTGGCCTTGGTGAGGTACTGGGTGTGCATCGCCTTGGGAATCCAGCGATGGGTCGTCGGTGTGGTGGCCTCCATGAGCATGCCCATGGCGGCCTCCGCCAGGTTGCAGGCCGCGATCGCGTGGAAGGTGCCGATGTGATTGTGGACGCCGAACCACTTGGGGGCGCTCACGCGGCAGTAGCCGGGCCGCATCTCGTTGATGACCGGCAGGATCGTCCCGAAGTAGGGGACCCGCGCCACCATGCCGAGGGAGAAGAGGACGTGGCCGAGTGGATTGTCGGGCAGTCGTTTGCGCAGTGCGTAGGTGGCCGTCGTCGACGGTCGGTGCTCGCTCATGTCGGCTATCTTACTACTCGGTAAGGTCGGGTCGTGCGCATGGCCTGTTTGCCCGAATTGCCTGTCGGGAGGCGCTGCGTAAGCAAGTATGTGCGCATGGAAGCAGCTGGTCGCGATGTGCGGACGCCGAAGTCATCGGACAAGGGTGAGAAGGGATTCCGGATCACGCCGATCTGGTACCGGGCGGCCGTCCCCCTGATCGTCGGTGCGATCATCTACGTCCTGCCCGTGCCCGACGGGGTGGACCCGAACGGCATGCACATGCTGGGCATCTTCGTGGCGACGATCCTCGGGCTGATCCTCCAGCCCCTGCCCACCGGCTCGGTCGCCCTCATCGGTCTCGCGATCGCGATGGTCACCACGACGATGACGCCGGAGGTCGCCCTCGCCGGATTCTCCAACCGCACCATCTGGCTCATCGTGGCGGCGTTCTTCATCGCGCAGGGCTTCATCGTGACCGGCCTGGGGCGTCGTATCGCTCTGCTGTTCGTCCGTGCCATCGGCCGGTCGAGCCTCGGGCTGGCCTACGGCACGGCGGTCACCGACCTGATCCTCGCGCCGGCCACGCCCTCCAACACCGCCCGCGCCGGTGGTGTCGTCTATCCGATTATCAGATCGCTTGCGGCGCTGGAGGACTCCACACCGGGCTCGGATGAGTCGAGACGCCGGCTCGGGTCGTACCTGCTGATGACGGCCTTGCAGGTGAACGTGGTGACGTCGGCGATGTTCATCACGGCGATGGCGGGCAATCCGCTCGCGCAGGAGGCGGCTCGGCACCAAGGGGTCGAGATCAGCTGGGCGAGATGGGCTCTCGCCGGTCTCGTACCGGGACTGGTGAGTCTGATCGTCGTGCCGTGGGTGATGCAGAAGGTGTATCCGCCGACGCTGAGGAAGACACCCGACGCACCGCGGCTGGCGCGCACCCAACTCACCGAGCTCGGTCGGATGTCCGTGCACGAATGGATCCTCGGCGCGACCTTCGTGCTCCTGCTCGTGCTGTGGTGCCTGTCCGATCAGCTGAACATGGACGCGACCGTCACCGCGTTCGTCGGCGTCGGCATTCTGCTCGCCACCGGCGTGCTCACCTGGAAGAACCTCGTATCCGACGAAAGTGCTTGGCAGACATTGGTGTTCTTCGGCGTGCTGGTGGCGATGGCCGACGAACTGCGCAAGCTGCACGTGATCGACTGGATCGGGGAGAAGGTGTCGACGAGCGTCGATACGCTGCCCTGGGTTGCGGCCTTCGCGATCCTCACCCTCGTCTACTTCTACGTCCACTACCTCTTCGCATCGAATACGGCGCAGATCGTCGCCATGTACGCGGTGTTCCTCGGGGCCGCGATCACCACCGGGGCTCCGCCCCTGTTCGCGGCACTGGCCTTCGGGTTCATCGGCAACCTCTTCGGGGCGCTGACGCACTATTCGTCGGGGCCCGCGGGCGTCATGTACGGGTCGGGCTACATCAGGACATCCGAATGGTTCCGGGTGGGCTTCATCATGTCCATCGTTCTCGTCGTCATCTGGACGGTCGTCGGTGGTGCGTGGATGAAGCTGATCGGGATCTGGTGAGGCGGGCCGTCCTCAGATCATGTTGTTCCGGGTCAGCCACCGCATCACCGGCCAGCCGATGATCACCGGCAGCCAGCAGGTCAGTACGCGGTAGAGCAGGACCGCGGGCACGGCCACCGCGGCGGGGACGCCGAAAGCGGCGAGACCGCCGATGAGTGCGGCCTCCACCGCGCCCACACCACCGGGCGTCGGCGCGGCCGACGCGAGGGTACCGCCGATCATCGTCACCACGACCACCGAGATGAACGAGACATCGCCGCCGAAGGCGTTGACGCTCGACCACAGGGCCAGTGCGCCACCGAGAGTGGTGGTGGCACAACCCAATGCGATCAATGCGAGTCGCTGGGGTTCGCGGGCCACATCCAGCAGGGCCTGTGCGACCTCCGCGAGTTTGGGGCGCAGGGCCGAACCGAGCCACCGTCGCAGCCGGGGCACCAGCAGCGCGATACCGATGGCGCCCAGCACCACACCGGCCACGAAGTACAGCACCGCCGCATCCGGCACGAAGCGCGACAGGTCGGTCGATGCGCCCGCGAGGGTACTGAACAGGATGAGGAGCAGGATGTGATCGAGCACCTGCACCGTCTGTTGCAGCGCGACCGCGGTCGTCGCCCGAACCGTGCTCAGACCGGCCTTCTGCAGGAAACGTGTACTTAGCGCGAGGCCGCCGACGCCGGCGGGCGTGGTGGTCGCCGCGAAGGTGTTGGCGAACTGCATGATCGTGAGATGTCGCAGCGAGACGGCCCGATCCGAGGCGGCCCAGAGGGCGCCGGCGGCACCGACGTACTTCAGGGCGGACACCGCCAGTCCCAGTGCCGCCCACCACCAGTCCATCGACCGCAGCTCGCTGAAAAAGGTCGGCACGGTGCTGATGAACGGATACGCCACGTACACGAGGGCGACGAGCAGGAACAGCTGGATGAGCTGGTTGCGGCTGAACCGGGTGATCGACGCGGCGGGGATGTCGCCTGCCCCGGTCTGCACCTTCACCTCGTTTCGCGCCGCGGTGAAGACCGCCTTCGCATCGCCCAGTGATTCCCGGATACGCCGCGGTACCGCGCTCGTGGTGAGGCGGCGGGACGCGGTCAGCACGACATCGGCGCCGACCACCTCGATGGCGGCGCGTACGGCGTCGGGGGCGCCGTACAGGTGTGTGGTGGTGGCCAGCAGGGTGGCGACATCGGCCTGCAGCTGATTGTCGGTGGCGCCGTACTCGGCATAGCCGAAGCCGCCGAAGCGAATCGCGCCGGCGAGCCTTCCGCTCTGGTCGACGGTGATCTCCGAGGCCCGCAGATCTCCGTGGCTGATCGTGTGAGAGTGCAAGGCGGCCAGCGCGTTCCAGACATGCCGGACCGGCGTCGTCTCCGCGCATTCGGCGATGTCCGTTCCCCGGGTGGGGGTACGTGCATACATCGTCCAGCCGCGGTCCAGGGCGGCGAGATCCACGGTCTCGCTGTTGGCCAGGTGGAAATTGCCGACGGCGATCGACATCAGCGCCCGGTGTTCGACGGCCCGGTGCGTCGACATGTACATCGGCGCGGTCTCCGACGTGCGTAGCCGGATCTTGCGCCAGAACTGGATCAGCGCACCGCCGCTGCGCTGGTGGGGGCCGTACAGGTCGATGATCGCTCGCGCACGATCCGGCCCGTCGGAGTCATCCGCGGCGGTGTCCAGGAGGTCGGCGGTCAGGACGAGGGGACCCGGTCCGGCCGGCCGGAGGACCTGCAGTGCGGTTACCGTGAGGCCCCGGCGCTGCAGTGCGCGCACCGCGCCCTCGAGGGGCACGACCATGGCGGGTGTGCCGACGATCCAGACGACGAGCGAGCCGACGAACCAGCCCGTGGCAAGGCCCAGCAATGCGCGCGCCGGCACCACGGCACTGACCACCAGGTGGATCGGCACGAACGCCAGCAGCAGGAACCAGAACCAGCGTCGCCAGCGCGCGGGCAGCCAGGGGCCGGACACCGTGAGCACCGCGGCGAGCATCGCGATCCAGCGCGGATCGTCGAGGAACTGGGAGAGGACCGAACTCAGGCGCTCGCCCAGATCGAAATGCCATCGGGGCGCGGCGATACCGTTCTGCGAGATCGACAAGGCCAGGGCGCTGATGGCGGCCGCGGCGGCGTAGGCCCACAGCAGTCGCCACTGCCGGGCCGCCAGCAGCCCGAGCAGCACGGCGAACGGCAAGGCCAGCAGGGCGATTCCGTAGACCAGATAGACGATGTCGGCCTGGGTGGGGGTGAGGACGCCGACGATGTCGGAGATGGATTGTTCGAGTGCCACCCAGTTGCCGCGGGTGATCAGCGAACTCACGATCACGATGGTCAACGCGATGGTCGCGGCCACCAACCGCAGAATGTCACTCGTCCGGCGTGTCAACGGTTGCAGCATGCTGCCGGAGACGGTGATCTCCCGATCGTCGACTTGCATGTGTTCCGGAGTCTTTCGGCAGGGGGTGATGCGGCACCCCGGCCGAAGCCGATCATGCCGTAGTCACACCTTAGTCGGGAGCGTGCCCGAACCCGGGGAGGGTCAGTCCTGCTTGCGGCGGAAGCCGAAACGCATGGCCTCACGGGGCACCGCGGCGACCGCGTTCAGCGGTATGCCCGCGGGGCAGACATCCGCGCACTCACCGAAGGTCGAGCACGGCCCGAAGTCCTGTTCCATCTGCCCGGTGATCGCCCGGGCACGTTTGCCCCGTTCGGATTTGCCGTAGACGGTGTCCGCCAGATGCAGCAGTTTGGCGCCGGCGAACAGATGGGCGGCGCCGTTGGGGCAGGCCGCCACGCATGCGCCGCACCCGATGCAGGCCGCGTAGTCGAGGGCGGTCTCGCTCTCCTCATGCGGTGTGATGGTGGTGTCGGCGTCGGCGGCCTGCCCGGCGTCGATCGAGACGTAGCCGCCCGCCTCGATCACCCGGTCGAGCGCGGATCGGTCGACGACCAGATCCCTAACCACCGGAAAGGAACCGGCACGCAACGGTTCCAGTCGCAGCACGGCGGTCTCCGGGAAATAGCGCAGATGCTGCAGACACGACGGGGTGTTGGGGATGGGGCCGTGCGGCCTGCCGTTCACCATCATCCCGCAGGTCCCGCAGATGCCCTCGCGGCAGTCCGAGTCGAACGCCACCGGATCGGTGCCCTGTTCGACGAGTTGTGCGTTCAGCCGGTCGAGCACCTCCAGCAGTGACATCTCCGGGGTGATCTCGTCCACCACATAGGTTTCGAAATGTCCCTCGGCGTCGTGATCGGGCTGGCGCCAGGCCTCGATGGTGATCCTCATGCGTGCCGACCCCTCACTTGTAGTTTCGTGTCTGCAGCGGAACCGTGTTGAAGGTCAACGGTTCCTGGTGCCGGATCTGCCGTCCGTCGGGTGTCGTCTCCCAGGCGGACACGAAGGCGAAATTGTCGTCGTCGCGCAACGCCTCTCCGCCCTCGGTCTGGTGTTCGGAGCGGAAATGCGCACCCGCGGACTCGTCCCGGTCGAGGGCGTCGATGGCCATGAGTTCGGCGAGCTCCAGGAAATCGGCCACGCGCCCGGCCTTTTCGAGCTCCTGGTTGAACGAGTCGCCGGTACCCAGCACCCGGAGGTCCGACCAGAATTCGTCGGTGAGGATGCGGATGTCCCCGATCGCCTCGGTCAGCGATTCGATGCTGCGGGACACACCCACGCCCCGGTAGAGGATGTCGCCGAGTTTGCGGTGGAACTGTTCCGGACTCTGCGTGCCCTTGATGGAGAGCAGTCTGTCGACGCGGTCACGAACCTGTGCGGCGGTTTCGGTCACCGCCGGATCATCCTGGGCGAGTACGGGTTCGCCGAGATAGCCGGCCAGGTAGTTCGGCAGTGAGTAGGGGAGGGTGAACCAGCCGTCCACGCAGGCGGACAGGAGGGAATTGGCGCCCAGACGATTGGCCCCGTGGTAGGTCCAGCTGACCTCGCCGCCGACGAACAGGCCGGGGACCGACGTCATCTGGTCGTAGTCCGACCACAGGCCGCCCATCGTGAAATGTGCTGCGGGCGCGATCCGCATCGGCACCTTGTACGGGTCTTCGCCGGTGGAATCGTGATACATCTTGAACAAATTGCCGTAGCGCTCGCTGATGACGTTCTCGCCCAGGCGTTTCAGGGCATCCTTGAAGTCGAGGTACACGCTGTTGTGCAGCGGTCCGACGCCATGGCCGCTCTCGATCTGCTCGCGCGCCGCCCGTGATGCGACGTCGCGGGGCGTCAGGTTGCCGAACGTCGGGTACTTGCGTTCCAGATAGTAATCCCGCTCGTCCTCCGGGATCTGGTCCGGCGAGCGCTCGTCGCCAGCCTTCTTCGGCACCCAGATGCGGCCGTCGTTGCGCAGCGACTCGCTCATCAGCGTCGTCTTGCTCTGCCACGGTGCGCTGACGGGCAGCGCGGTCGGATGGAATTGCACGAACGACGGCGACGCGATGAGCGCACCCCGTCGATGCGCCCGCCACGATGCGGTCGCGTTGCTGTAGCGGGCCAACGTCGATTGGTAATAGACCGAGCCGTAGCCTCCCGTCGCCAGCACCACGACATGTGCGGTCTGCGCAGAGATCTCGCCGGTGATGAGGTCACGGGCGATGATGCCCTGCGCGCGCCCGTCGGCGACGATCAGGTCGAGCATCTCCTGACGCGTGTGGAGTTTGACGGTGCCCCGTGCCACCTGCCGCAGCAGTGCCTGTGACGCGGCGATCTGCAACTGCTGCCCGGTTTGTCCGCGGGTGTAATAGGTGCGCGAAACCTGCACCCCGCCGAAGCTGCGCGTCGCGAGCGCCCCGCCGTATTCGCGGGCGAACGGAGCACCGATTCCGTTGAGGTGATTGATGACCCGGATGGATTCTTCGGCGAGCCGGTAGGCGTCCACCTCGCGTCCACGGAAGTCGCCGCCCTTGACGGTGTCGACGACGAACCGGTGAATCGAGTCGTTGTCGACTTTTCGGGCACGTGCCGAGTTGATGCCGCCCTGCGCTGCCACGCTGTGTGCGCGGCGCGGTGCGTCGTGGAAGGTGAAGGAGTGCACGTTGTAGCCGAGTTCGCCGAGTGCGGCGGCGCAGCCCGCGCCGGCGAGTCCGGTGCCGACGACGATGATGTCGAATTTCCGGCGGTTGAGCGGTCCGACGAGCTTGTACTCGTTGCGTCGCCGCTGCCAGGCCGTCGCCGGGTCGCCGTCGGGGGCGCCGTCGGAGAGATCGCCTCCGAGGAAACGCAGGGCTTCGAGGTCGAGTGGGACCACGTTCGTCATGTCAGTCCACCAATCCGGTGAGCACGGCCACGGGGATGCTGATATTGCCGACCATCACGACGATGGCGACGAGGAAGGCGAGCACCGCACCGGCCCGGCGGAGCCGTTTGCCGGTGGCGCCGAGATCGTTGACCACACTCCACAATCCGTGCACGAGGTGGATGGCCAGCAGAACCATGACCACGATGTAGAAGGTGGCGACCGGCCAGCGCTGGAAGCTGTCCACCAGGTTGTGATAGGCGTGTGATCCCTGCTCGGTGGTGGCCTTGAAGTCGTCGGCGGCAACCGGTTTCGTGCCGGTCGTGAGGTCGAGGACGTGAAAGACGATGAACACCAACAGGATCACGCCGGTGTACGGCATCAGCGTGGCAGGTAGTCGCCGCCAGCTCATGCCCTTCCGGCGGAAGCGGCCCTTGGCGCGACGCGACCGGACGATCAGCATGATCGAGGCGCCGATGTGCCCGATCAGGCACAGCAGCAGCACGACCCGCAGCACCCACAGGGTGCCCTCGTAAGGCATCAGTGGTTCGAGCAGCGTACGCAACCAATGTGCGTACGCATCGAAATGTCCGGCGCCCGTATAGATTTTCAGGTTGCCGATCATGTGGACCAGGACATACAGCGCGAAGACCGTCCCGGTGAGGGCCATGACGAGCTTGAGTGTGAGGTTGGACGGCCGTGGCGGTGGCGTGGGTGTCGCGGTGACGTCGGCACGCGGAGCGGGTACCGGCCCGCGGTCCTGCGGACGTGACTCCGGACGAGGTGGTACGACCGTGCTCATATCGGACCTTTCCCGGTCGGCGACAGTGAGGAACCGAGTAGGAGAGCGAGCGGGGGCTGCCGCTGTGTCCGAGCGTATTGCCTCGGGGCGACCTTGTCGCGCGATCCGGCGGATGTATGAACGTGCCCGTCTTACGGGAGCCGAACAAAGCGCCGGCTCACAGAATTTTCACCTCACAGCATCGCCGACCGGATTATCCGGTTCGTGTGCCCGAGCGGGGAAGTTTTTGTGAGCGCTCAGCCCGTGCAGGCATCCGCCGGTACTTGTCGCAGCGCTTCGGTGACCAGAACGGGCCCGCCGCGAGGTGAGCGCTCCAGGTTAGCGGCGGTCGGGACGATGTCATCCGAGTGAGCGACAACGGAGACCTGTCGGGTGAAACGCGGCTCCGCGAAGCCAAGGAGGGGGACCGACGATCGGGGCGTCATCGAGGCGGTCGGCGGTCGATTTGAATCCGCATCGCCGCTGGTGCATACTTGTCGGGTTGCCTTGACCGGCGGACGCAGGTTGCCCTGCGGCCACCACGAGGTGAATGACTCCCAGGCCCCGGATTCTCCGGCCAGGGCGTGTAACGCGTGCGCCGGATTCGGTTCACGGACACGACACGCCCGACCGCGGGTGCCGGAGCAACCAGGCTCGATCAACGAATCGAGCCTACGTACAACGATAGATGAACAGCGTCGATCCCCGAATCTCACACGGGTGGTCATGTGGCCGGCGGCAATTCGCGCCGGGCCCGTTCTGCGGGTGTAACGGTCACGCGGTGTTCGTCTGTCAAGAACAACTGACGGAAGAGGACACAGCGTGGCGGGACAGAAGATCCGCATCAGGCTCAAGGCCTATGACCACGAGGCGATCGACGCTTCGGCGCGCAAGATCGTGGAAACCGTGACCCGCACCGGGGCACGCGTGGTCGGCCCGGTGCCGTTGCCCACCGAGAAGAACGTCTACTGCGTCATCCGTTCGCCGCATAAGTACAAGGACAGCCGCGAACACTTCGAGATGCGCACCCACAAACGGCTCATCGACATCCTCGACCCGACCCCGAAGACGGTCGACGCGCTGATGCGTATCGATCTGCCGGCGAGCGTCGACGTCAACATCCAGTAGGCGAGGGCGAGGAACAATCATGAGCAATCAGAGCGCGACCAAGGGCATCCTGGGCACCAAGCTCGGCATGACCCAGGTCTTCGACGAGAACAACCGGGTCGTCCCGGTGACCGTCATCCAGGCCGGTCCGAATGTCATCACCCAGCTCCGTACCGCTGAGAAGGACGGCTACACCGCCGTGCAGCTCGCCTACGGTGCGATCGATCCCCGCAAGGTGACCAAGCCGGTCGCCGGCCAGTTCTCCAAGGCCGGTGTCTCCCCGCGTCGTCACCTCGCGGAGATCCGCGTCGCCGACGTCTCCGAACTGGAGATCGGCCAGGAGCTGACCGCCGAGATCTTCGAGAACGGCACCAAGGTCGACGTCACCGGCACCTCCAAGGGCAAGGGCTTCGCGGGCGTCATGAAGCGCCACGGCTTCGCCGGTCTGGGCGCCAGCCACGGCGCGCACCGCGTCCACCGTGCGCCCGGCTCGATCGGTGGCTGTGCCACCCCGGGCCGTGTCTTCAAGGGCATGCGGATGGCCGGTCGTATGGGTAACGACACCGTGACCACACAGAACCTGACCGTGCACAAGGTCGATCCCGAAGCCGGTCTGCTGTTGATCAAGGGCGCGATCCCCGGCCGCAAGGGCGGCATCGTGGTGATCCGCGACGCAGTGAAGGGTGGTGCAACCAAGTGAGCACCGAAACGACAACCAAGCTGACGCTGGACGTCAAAACCGCCGACGGCAAGACCAACGGAACCGTTGACCTGCCGGCCGAGTTGTTCGACGCCCCCGCGAACATCGCGCTGATGCACCAGGTCGTGGTGGCCCAGCAGGCCGCCGCACGCCAGGGCACCCACGCGACCAAGACCCGCGGTGAGGTCAGCGGTGGCGGCGCCAAGCCGTACCGCCAGAAGGGCACCGGTCGCGCCCGTCAGGGTTCGACCCGCGCACCGCAGTTCGCCGGCGGTGGCACCGTCCACGGCCCGCAGCCGCGCGACTACAGCCAGCGCACCCCGAAGAAGATGAAGGCCGCCGCCCTGCGCGGAGCCCTCTCCGACCGGGCACGCAACGAGCGTATCCACGTGATCACCGAACTCGTTGCGGGACAGGCGCCGTCGACCAAGTCGGCACGCCAGTTCCTGGAGGCGCTGAGCGACCGTCGCAAGTTCCTGGTGGTGCTCGGCCGTGAGGACGACACCGCATGGAAGAGCGTCGCGAACCTGCAGAACGTCCTGCCGATCGCGCCGGATCAGCTCAACACCTACGACGTCCTGGATGCGGACGAGGTGGTGTTCAGCGTCGAGACGCTCAACGCGTTCATCGAGCAGAACAAAAAGGAGGCCTGAGCATGGCTACGCAGGCTGACCCGCGTGACATCATCCTGGCACCGGTGATCTCCGAGAAGTCCTACGGACTGATCGAGGACAACGTGTACACCTTCCTGGTGCACCCGGACTCGAACAAGACCCAGATCAAGATCGCGGTCGAGAAGATCTTCGACGTCACGGTGACCAGCGTCAACACCGCCAACCGGCAGGGCAAGCGCAAGCGCACCCGCTTCGGCTACGGCCAGCGGAAGTCCACCAAGCGCGCGATCGTGACGCTCTCCGCAGACAGCAAGCCCATCGAGATCTTCGGAGGACCGGTCGGCTGACCGGGACTCGCGAACAAGAGGGACTGAGAACTCATGGCTATTCGTAAGTACAAGCCGACCACCCCGGGCCGTCGCGGCTCGAGCGGTTCGGACTTCGCCGAGGTCACCCGTGACCATCCGGAGAAGTCGCTGGTTCGTCCGCTGCACGGCCGTGGTGGCCGAAATGCGCACGGCCGCATCACGACCCGTCACAAGGGTGGTGGCCACAAGCGTGCCTACCGTCTGATCGACTTCCGTCGTAACGACAAGGACGGCATCAACGCCAAGGTCGCACACATCGAGTACGACCCGAACCGCACCGCGCGGATCGCGTTGCTGCACTACGTCGATGGCGAGAAGCGCTACATCATCGCGCCCAAGGGTCTGAACCAGGGCGCCGTGGTGGAGAGCGGCCCGACCGCCGACATTAAGCCCGGCAACAACCTGCCGCTGCGTAACATCCCGACCGGTACCCAGGTGCACGCCGTGGAGCTGCGTCCGGGTGGCGGCGCCAAGATGGCCCGCAGCGCGGGTGCCTCGATCCAGCTGCTGGGCAAGGAAGGGCCGTACGCGACCCTGCGTATGCCCTCCGGTGAGATCCGTCGTGTCGACGTGCGCTGCCGCGCCACCGTCGGCGAGGTCGGCAACGCCGAGCAGTCGAACATCAACTGGGGCAAGGCCGGCCGCATGCGCTGGAAGGGCAAGCGCCCCACGGTTCGTGGTGTCGTGATGAACCCGGTCGACCACCCGCACGGTGGCGGCGAGGGCAAGACCTCGGGTGGTCGCCACCCGGTCAGCCCGTGGGGTCAGCCGGAAGGCCGTACCCGCAAGAACAAGCCCAGCGACAAGCTGATCGTCCGCCGCCGTCGTACCGGCAAGAACAAGCGATAATAGGAGGAGGTAAAAAATGCCACGCAGCCTGAAGAAGGGCCCGTTCGTCGACGACCACCTCCTGAAGAAGGTGGATGTGCAGAACGAGAAGGGCACCAAGCAGGTCATCAAGACCTGGTCGCGCCGCTCGACCATCATCCCCGACTTCATCGGACACACCTTTGCCGTCCACGACGGACGCAAGCACGTGCCGGTGTTCATCTCGGACAACATGGTCGGTCACAAGCTGGGAGAGTTCGCCCCCACCCGTACCTTCAAGGGTCACATCAAGGATGACCGGAAAGCGAAGCGCCGCTAATGACTACGCAGACCGATAATCCGACCGCCAAGGCGACCGCGAAGTTCGTTCGCGTCACGCCGATGAAGGCACGCCGCGTGCTCGACCTGATCCGCGGCAAGAATGTGGACGAAGCCCTCGACGTCCTGCGGTTCGCCCCGCAGAGCGCGTCCGAGCCGGTGTACAAGGTCCTCGCCAGCGCAGTCGCGAACGCGGAGAACAACCTGGGTCTGGATCGCCGGACCCTGGTCGTGCAGACCGCATTCGCCGACGAGGGCCCGACGCTCAAGCGGTTCCAGCCGCGAGCACAGGGTCGTGCGTTCCGCATCCGCAAGCGCACCAGCCACATCACTGTCGTGGTCGAGAGCCTTCCGGAGAAGGCGACCGCGGGCCGTGGTCGTTCGCGTCAGCCGAAGAAGAAGGGAGCCTGACAGTGGGCCAGAAAATCAACCCGCACGGTTTCCGTCTGGGCATCACCACCGACTGGAAGTCGCGCTGGTACGCCGACAAGCAGTACGCGGACTACGTCAAGGAAGATGTGGCCATCCGCAAGCTCCTCTCGCAGGGGCTGGAGCGCGCCGGCATCGCCAAGGTGGAGATCGAGCGCACCCGTGACCGGGTTCGCGTCGACATCCACACCGCTCGTCCGGGCATCGTCATCGGCCGCCGCGGCGCCGAGGCCGACCGGATCCGTGGCGATCTGGAGAAGCTGACCGGCAAGCAGGTGCAGCTCAACATCCTCGAGGTGAAGAACGCGGAGTCCGAGGCCCAGCTGGTGGCCCAGGGCGTTGCCGAGCAGCTGAGCAACCGTGTGGCGTTCCGCCGCGCGATGCGCAAGGCGATCCAGTCGGCGATGCGTCAGCCGAACGTGAAGGGCATCCGGGTCCAGTGCTCGGGTCGTCTGGGCGGCGCAGAGATGAGCCGCAGTGAGTTCTACCGCGAAGGTCGGGTGCCGCTGCACACGCTGCGTGCCGACATCGACTACGGACTCTACGAAGCCAAGACCACCTTCGGCCGTATCGGCGTGAAGGTGTGGATCTACAAGGGCGACATCGTCGGTGGCAAGCGTGAGCTCAGTGCAGCCGCGCCGGCTTCCGAGGACCGTCGTCCGCGCCGGCCCAGCCGGCCGCGTCGCAGCGGTGCCTCGGGCACCACCGCCACGAGCACCGAAGCGGGTCGTGCCGCCGAGGCTCCGGCGGAGGCGACCGCGGCTGCCGGTGCGGCGACCGAGAAGCAGGAGGGCTGATTCATGCTGATCCCCCGTCGGGTCAAGCACCGCAAGCAGCATCACCCGAGCCTGAAGGGTCAGGCCAAAGGCGGCACCAAGGTGACGTTCGGTGATTTCGGCATCCAGGCTCTTGAGGGTGCTTACATCACCAACCGTCAGATCGAGTCCGCTCGTATCGCCATCAACCGGCACATCAAGCGTGGCGGCAAGGTGTGGATCAACATCTTCCCGGACCGTCCGCTGACGAAGAAGCCCGCCGAGACCCGCATGGGTTCCGGTAAGGGTTCGCCGGAGTGGTGGGTCGCCCCGGTCAAGCCGGGTCGGGTGCTGTTCGAGATGACCTACCCCAATGAGGAGATTGCTCGCGAGGCCCTGCGTCGCGCGCAGCACAAGCTCCCGATCAAGACCCGGATCGTGACCAGAGAGGAGCAGTTCTGATGGGACTCGGAGTTGCTGCGAACGAGCTGCGTGAGCTCAACGACACCGATCTGGTCGATCGCCTCAAGGAGTCGAAGGAAGAGCTGTTCAACCTTCGTTTCCAGATGGCCACCGGCCAGCTCGACAACAATCGTCGTCTGCGGACGGTGCGTCGCGAGATCGCGCGTATCTACACCGTGATGCGTGAGCGTGAGCTGGGCCTGGCGTCCGGACCGGACGGTGATGACGCATGAGCGAGGACAATGTGACCCAGACGAAGGACGCCGAGGTGCGTAACAGCCGCAAGGAGCGGATCGGTTACGTGGTCTCGGACAAGATGCAGAAGACCATCGTGGTCGAGCTGGAAGATCGTACGCGGCATCCGCTGTACGGCAAGATCATCCGGACCACGAGCAAGGTCAAGGCGCACGACGAGGCGGAGACCGCCGGCATCGGCGACCGCGTGCGGATCATGGAGACCCGTCCGCTGTCGGCGACCAAGCGGTGGCGTCTGGTCGAGGTGCTGGAGAAGGCCAAGTAGGCCCCACTCCACACGGAGATCTCACACAGTGGCCCGTTCCCCTTGGGGGGCGGGCCACTGTGCTGTCTGCAGAGGTTGCACTTCGACGCGCGTACCGCGTCGAAGTGCGACCTTTGTGCCGGTCGGCGGTGTGTCAGGTGCCGCAATCCCTGCCCCCGGCAGCTATCCGGGTGACAATCGAGGCTGCTCATGACGACCCTCGACCGTTTCCTGCCGACCGGCCTGCGTCCCTTCCGGGGCGGCGGGCGGACCGCACTTGCCGCGGAGACATCGGATGTGGAGCGCGTGCAGCGTGCCGGTGCACTGTTCTTCGGCTTCGGCTCGATCGCCCTGGTGGTGCTGTCGATACCGGTGATGCTGGCGAAGTGGGAGCTCACGGCCGCCTGGTGGCCGCCGGTCAGCGCGGTGATGCTCCTGGTGCCACCGATCCTGATGGTCGTCGGAGTGTTGCGACGGAAGACCGGGTGGCTGCGTCCGCTGGCCGCGATGAATGCGATCGCCTATCCGCTCGCGGTGGCGCTGTGGCTGCCCGCAGCGACCGGGGTGGTGCCGGCCGAGGCGTCCCGGTGGACGTTGTGGATGCTGCAGTTCCCGATGGTGCCCAGCCTGTTGCTGGTCGTGGCCCGGTGCCCGCGCTGGGCAGTGGTGTCGTTCGTGTTGACCGTCGTACCCGCGTATGTCGTGAACCAGTTGGCGATCACCGGTTTCGAGGATTTCCTGCCGCAGTCCAGCATGTTGCTGACGCTCGCGATGTCGGTGCTGTTCCTGGTCATCACGATGGTCACCGTGCGCACCGCGGAGTTGCTCGACGCGACGCGTGCCGAAGCCATCACCGTCGGTGCCGCGAGTGCGGCGGCGGTGGCGCGCGAAGCGGAACGCACCAGATTCGCCGCACTCATCCACGACAAGGTGATCGCCTCGCTGCTGGCGGTGGAGGCCGGCCGCACGGATCCCCGGCTCATCCGGCAGGCCGATATGGCGCTCGCCGAACTCGACCAACTGGACTCTCCGGCGCCGGGCACGCAGCCCTGCCCCGGAGTTGTCGACGATGCGGCGGTGGGCGAGCTGATACGGAGCCGGGCCATTGCGGTCGCCGGTGGGTTGCGTCTGCGGGTCTCGATACGCAGTCAGGCAGGGGAGGAGCCCGTGTACCCGGAGCTCGTCGTGGACACCGTGTGCGCCGCGATGGATGAGGCCATCCGCAACGTGACGCGACATGCCGGGCCGCGCGCCCACTGCGTGGTGACGGTCGACATGTCCGAGGACGGAATTCGGGTGCTGATCGTCGACGACGGAGACGGATTCGACCCGGCGTCGGTGAGCCCGGAACGGTTCGGACTCCGTGACGGCATCGTCGGCCGTATGGCCGCCCTGGCGGGTGGAACCGCCACGGTGGTGAGCGTGCCGGCCGAAGGCACCACCATCACCCTCATCTGGACGGGTGTGGACCGATGACCCGACCGTCGCGCGACGCAGCCGAGCGCCACGACGTGCCCCTGGACCTCTTCGGTTTTCGTTCACCGACGATCCGCTGGGCGATCATTGTCTTCGCGCTCACGTACGTCGGCGTGACCATCGGAACCGGTATCCACATGCGCTCGGTGATCACCTGGACGGTGCTGCTCGCTGAGTTCGTGGCCTTCGGTGTCGCAGTGACGATGACGCTGGGGCCGGTCGTGCGACGGATCAGCGCGGAGCGGGCGACCGCGGTCGTCGTCATCGTGCTGACCGCGTGCGGTGTGGGCTGGTGGCGCCTGGCCGCCGCCGACGCCGAGGCCCATCAATACACTCCCGCGGTGGCGGCCGCGATCGTGATCCTCAATTTCGTTGCCGTGCGGGGACGTCCGCTGATCGCGGCATTCGGCACGGTGGGGCTCACCGCGGTGGCGGCGATCAACGGTCCCACTCCCGACTGGGATCTGGGCGACGCGTTCGTGTCGACGTTCTCCGGGTACACGGTCGTCGGTCTGGGGACACTCTTCGTGATCATCGTCCGGCCGATGGAGAACCGTATCGAATGGATGCGTACACGTGCCATCGAAGCGGCCGCCGCCGAGGCCGCGGCCGATGCGGGCGCCGCCGAGCGCAATCAGCAGATGCGTGTGCTCGACGCCCGCGCGCGGCCCATTCTGCGGCAGATCGTCGCGGGCCATCGGTTCACGCCCGACGAGGTCGCGCACGTCCGGTTGGTGGAAGCCCAACTGCGCGACGGTATCCGGGCACCCGCCTGGGATGTCGATGAGGTCCGCGACGCCGTGTGGGCAGCTCGCGAGCGTGGTGTCATCGTCATCATGCTCGACGACGGCGCACTCGCGGAGGACGTCTCCGGTGTCCGCGCGGTGCTGGCCGCGCGACTCGTCGACGAACTGTCCGCGATGACGACCGGGCGCCTGACGGCGCGTGTGCTGCCACCGGGACGCGACCTGGTCGCGTCCATCGTCGTCGACGGCGGGCCGGCAATCGGTTCGTGGCGCATCGAATGTGATGTCCGGGGCGGATTCTCGCGCTCGGACGAGGGGGAGGGCATGGTATGGACGGCCGAGCGATGAGTGTCGACGGCACGCTGGTCCGAGGTGCGGGCCCCGCACATCCGGTCAATGCCAAGCCCGGAGTCGGCTTCACATCCGTGCAGCCGTGGGTTGTCGACGTCGCCGCGCAGCCTCTGCGACACATGACGTTCCGGGTGCCGGACACCGGACTGGAAGGACGGTTCGTCGAGGCGGGTGATCGCCTGGAGTACGTCGTGCATCCGGTGTTCGACGCGGCGGAGCCCGATGTCCGTGACTCCTACGCCGGTACGGCGATGGCGCTCGACCTGCGTTTGGACGACGGAACACTGCTGTCCGGCCACGATCCCCACGACCAGCATGGTGTGGCGCTGAATCCGTTGGCGCAGTACGACGCCCGGATGATCGCCGTCGATCAGTGGACTCGTCGTATCGTCGACCTCGACGCCGTCGCCGGACGGCGGGTGTCCGGCGTCGTGATGAGGATCGCCGTGCCGGAACGGATGGCCGGGGATGTATCGGAACGTCGGGTGCGCGGTTATCTCGACACCGTCCGGATACGGCGGCGTCCGTCGAGACCGACCGAACCCATCGACTGGGTGCGCACGACCCGTGGCACGCAGTCCAGTGATCGCTTCTCACGTGGCAACTGCGCACCGCTGGTCGCGCCGCCCCATGGATTCGTTTTCGGCCTGCCGATGACCGATGGCGGTAATCGTGGCTGGCCGTACTCGTATCACGAGGCGAATGACGACGCGAACGTGTCGCACCTCCAGGCGTTCGCGACGTCGCATATCCCCAGTCCATGGATGGGGGATCGCGGTGTGCTGCAATTCTTTCCGAGTCCACTGGCCCATCCGGATCCCGATCGTCGTGCACGAGCACTGCCGTTCTCGCACGACGACGAGGTCGACCGGCCGGACCTGTACGCCGTGCGGCTCGCGGGCGGTCCGGACGAGGGCGGCCTCGATGTCGAGTTGACCGCGGGTACCCGGTCGGTGTGGATGCGCACCCGCTTTCCCGGTGACGTCGGATCGATCGTCTTCGACCAGATTGACGAGGACGTGAACCGCCCCGGGTCTGTCGGAGGCTCTCGAACCTGTGAAGGATGGAGAGCATGGCAGCACCACGC
>NZ_JCAHRL010000008.1:0-216788 GCF_059427765.1 Gordonia sp. B8661-1 | reverse complement strand
TGGCATCAAACAATCCACCAACACACTATCGAGTTCTCAAAGAACACACACCCACCAGCACCACCCCGAATTCCGGGGCGCTCACCAGCGAGCTTTACGTTCGTTTTACGTTGCAGGCCGTTTCCGGAGCAACTCTTCCAACCTACCAGGCTCGTCTGCGGCTCGCAAGCTTGTGTGTTGCGGTTCACATCGGAGTTGTTTAGATCGGAGTGCATCGCTGTGCGTTCGGTCATCGACCTGGCGCGCGTTCCGCCACCCCGTTCCTCTCGGACCGGAGGGGCATCGCTCTGCGGTGCATCGATTAAGTTACACAGGCGCGAACACAGCGTCAAATCGCCTGGTCAGAGCGACAACTTCGCTCCAGCGAAACTCTTCTTGCCGCGTCGGACGACCAACCACGACCCGTGAAGCAGGTCGTCCGGGGCCGGCGTCCAGTCCGGATCGGTGATCTTCTCGTTGTTCACGTACGCACCGCCCTCGCCGATGGCGCGACGTGCGGCCTTGTTGCTGTCCGACAGTCCGGTGTCCACAAGCAGCGAAACAAGCGTCGGTGTTTCCCCCGCGTACTCGGCGACCGTGGTCTCGCCCACCGCCGCTCCCAGCGTCGCCTCGTCCAGGTCCTTGAGATCAGCTCGACCGAACAGCGCATCGCTCGCGAGCTGCACGGCCGCGGTCTGATCCGCACCATGGATGAGCGTCGTCATCTCTGCGGCCAGACGTTTCTGACCGAGACGCAGGTGCGGGGTCTCCTCGGTGGCCGTGGCGAGTTCCTCGATCTCCTCGCGACCGAGGAACGTGAACCACTTCAGGTACCGGACGACATCGGCGTCCGCAGTGTTGACGAAGTACTGGTACCACGCATAGGGGCTGGTCAGGTCGGGATCCAGCCACAGGCTCCCGCCTCCGGTCGACTTGCCGAACTTCTTGCCGTCCGACGAGGTCACCAGGGGGACGGTCATCCCGTGCAGACTGGTGCCGTCGAGTCGGCGCGCCAGGTCCACACCTCCGACGATGTTCCCCCACTGATCCGAGCCGCCGATCTGCAGGAGGCATCCGTGCCGGCGATTGAGCTGCACGTAGTCGTTCGCCTGCAGGAGCAGATAGCTGAACTCGCTGTAGCTGATGCCGTCGGAGTCGAGACGACGACGAACCGTGTCACGGGCGAGCATCACGTTGATCGAGAAGTGCTTGCCGATGTCCCGCAACAATTCGATGGCGGTGAGCTCGCCGGTCCAGTCCATGTTGTTGACGACGAGGGCGCCGTTCGGTGTGTCATCGATCCGGACGAAACGGCGAAGCTGTCCATCGATGCGGCTCGCCCACTCGGCCACCGTGTCGGCGGTGTTCATGGTGCGCTCCCCGACATCGCGCGGGTCACCGATCAGTCCGGTCGCCCCACCGGCGAGAACGATCGGCCGATGCCCCGCTTCCTGGAAGCGACGGAGGGTGAGCAGCGGCACGAGGTGGCCGGCATGAAGGCTCGAGGCGGTCGGATCGAAACCGGCGTACAGCGTGATCGGGCCCTTCGCGATCCGGGCACGAAGTTCTTCGAGGTCCGTATGCTGCGCGATCAGCCCGCGCCACTCGAGGTCGTCGAGGATTCCGTCCGGTGCGACGGACGAGGACACGGCGGCAGACATCTCGGCACTCACGTGATCGATCCTGTCATCTCGGCGACCCGCGTCCACGCCCGGGTCGCGACCATCAACCGGCCGAATCGGCCCCGGTCAACCGTGCGTGTTCGGCATCGTCGACGCTTCGTGCCTCGTCGGCCAGCATCACCGGAATCCCGTCCGCATCGATCCGGTACGCAACACGCAGGCGGGGGTTGTACAGTTCGTCGCCCGCGTTGACCAGCGGGCCGTGATCCTGCGGGCACACCAACCGTTCCCGGGTGACCGGATCGATCGCCTCGGCACGTGACGTCACGAAATACTCCCCATCTCGAAGGTGATGCGCGATGTCCGCCACTGTAATCCACCGGTCGACGGCCGATTCGGCAGCGACACGGTCACGCCGGATCCGACCGGCGCCACGGGACATCGTCGACGACGCCGCGCGTGTAGCGACGGTAGCGGCCGTCCGCGTCTCGGTACCAGACGCGCGCACCAGGCGCCGGTAGTCCCCGCTTGGCGAGCTGTCCGACCAACGGGCGATAGGAATCCGACACCGGGATCTCGTCGACGACCCACACCAGGTGTGGACGTTCCTCGGCCGGCAATGCACCGAGCCCGATGCGCAACGCCGACACCGTGAGGGATTCGCGCTTTCCGCCGACGGTCCGCGTCGTCACCGCGGCCACCGCGAGTTGGTCGCCCGGGTCGCCGAGTCGATACACCGCCACCTGGTCGACAGCACGGATCTGCGAGAGCGCGGCCTCGATCGGCGGCCCGTAGACCGGCCCGTCGGCACTGCGGATGACCGTGTCGACCGACCCGCAGAACCACAGGTCGTCGGCGGCGTCCCGGCGGAACAGATAACCCGAGACCTCCCATCGGTCCCGGCTGGAGAACACGTCGCGGAGCACGGTCGAGGACATCTCGAAGCGATGGCGGGACTTGGCCAGCAGCAGACCGACCTCGTCGACGGCCGCCTTCCGCACGAAGCCGGAGTCGTCGACGATCAGCCGGTCCGACGCCACGTCGTATGCCGCGACCTCGACGTCGTTGGTCTCCGGCAGCGGGCGGCCCATCGACCCGATCTTGTCGCCGGACACATTGGCCAGGATCGCGGCGCCGTCCGCGGTGGCGAAGAACTCGAGCACCCTCGCCTTCGGATAGGTGTCCTGGACGTCCCGCCACAGACCGGCGGGCATACCGGAGCCCATGAACAGGCGGATCGGGTTGTAACCACCGGCCGGTGCGTCGATGTCGATGACGTCGCGCAACATCGACCAGGTGTAGGAGACGACGGTGACGCCGTAGCGACGGACCTCGGTCGCGAAGGTCTCCGGATCGATCCGGTTGGACAGGGCGATTCGCGACCGGCCGACGGCCGTCGCGCCCAGTGTGGTGAGCAGGCCCGATGCGTGATGCAGGGGCGGCAGGCAGTAGACGGTGTCACCCTCGGTGAGGCCGGCAGCCGATGCGGCGCCGAACGCCGACATCGCGAACCGGTGATTGGTGATCGGCCAGACCGCGAGATTGCCGCCGGCCCGGGTGAAGAGGATGAAGGCGAGGTCGCCGGCCAGACCGGGGTCGGGCCGGTACCACGACGGAATCGCCACCGAGTCCGGGTCGATCTGCTCCATGTCGATGACCGTCGAACCGTCGGCGCGGTCGATGACGCGGGCGTCGCCGCTGCCGCCGCCGAGCACGAGCACCCGATCGCAGTGCTTGGTGACCAGGTCGAGGTTGCTGGGATCGGTGACCACCATCGACACGTCCGCGAGGCGCTGCATCTCGGCGAGTTCGCCATCGGCCGGCAGCATGACCGAGACCGCACCGAGCCTGGACAGTGCGGCGACGACCACCAGGGCGCTGGGCCGGGTCTCCATCAGCACGCCGACATGAACTCCGGGCCGCACGCCACACTCGATGAAGCCGGCGACGACGTTGTCGATACGGGTGTTCACCTGCTCGTGGGTGAGCACACGATTCTCGAAGAGGAACAGTTCCTTGCCCGCGGCCCGCCGGTTGTTCTCCGACATCAGCTTGCCGAGGGAGATGCGCGTGCCGGGCTGGATCTGGCCGAGCCGGAACAACCGGGGCACCGTGCGAACGGACTCCTGCGCCACCGCGCGCGAGGTCCGCTGCAGCGACGACGCGGCACCGAGCAGCTCACGCGACATCCCGGCGCCCGCGTCGGCCACCGCACCGAGGCCGTGGGTGACACGGGACGAGAGACTGACTCCCGAACCCCGTGGTTCGCGGTCGGGTACGACCATCTTCTCGATGGCGGCGGGGCGTTCACCGTCGCCCTCGCGCCATTTCACCCACTCCGCCGTCGTCGGCCAGGTCTGGGCTCCGGACGTGCTGCCGACGACCAATCCGAAGTGCCCGACGGGCAGCCGGGACTCGAAGATCTGGGCACGTGGCGCCGCCTGTGCGATCCCGCGCACTGCGAGCGGCTGCCCGATGTCGTCGGCCTCCCCCACGAACGCCAGCACCGGGCAGGTGATCTCGGCCAGCGACACCAGGTCACCGTTGACGGTGAATCCGCCGGACACCATTCGGTTGTGAACAACGAACTGCCGCAACAGTTCTGCCACGGCAGGTCCCGACCAGGCGACCCAGCCGTCGGCCTCGATGAACCGACGTTGATCCTCACGCGGCAGCAGAGCGTCGCGGTCGTGCAGCTTGCGCAGGAAGTCGATGCGGCTGCGAGCGGTCTTCACCGGGTCCACGAGCTGGAATCCGGCGCGGGCCATCCAGCCCGGCACCCACAGGCGGTTGAACACCTTGTCGGCGAGGATCTCGGCACCGGGCACCACGAGTCCGGCGGGCAGGCCGAGCGGCAACGCGGCGAGCACATCAACCGGGCTGCCGAAGGTGATGAGGCTGGCGATGCCTTCCGACCTGCGATAGGCCGCGGTCTGGTAGGCGAACATGCCGCCCTGGGAGTAGCCGGCGAGGTGGACGTCCTGCCCCGTGGCTTCGATGATCAGATCGATGACGCGGCTGACGGCGACGATGTGGTCGGCGAGGTTCCGCTCCATCCCGCCCTCTTCGGAGTCCGGCGACCCGAAGTCGACGACCCACGGATTGATGCCGGCACGGTGCAGGATGGACACCGCGCCGTTCTGCTCCGTGACGTCATAGACGTTGGCGGACACCATCATCGGCGGCACCATCACGATGTGCGGGCCGTCGACCGGCTCGTCCGGGAAGTACCGCCGGAGCCGGAACATCTTCTCGGTCTCGACGACACTGAACGGTGCGGGTTTGGTACCGGTCTCCAGTCCGCCGAGTCGCCATACCTCGAGACCGTTCTGTGCCGTCGCCAGCACACGATCGACCACGCCCCCCAAATCGGGCAAAGTCGGTAACCCCACCATCTTCCCGTCCCTTCCCGTCACCCCCGACGGTGACTCAGATCACTCTACTCATGCGCTCATGGAGCGAACGGTCAGACTCGCCCATCCTCCGGCGACCAGCGCAGGCGCCGCTGCGCGATGTCGTCGCGCAGCACCGCAATCTGCCGCTCCACCTGCGATGATGCAGTACCACCGTGGGCGTTGCGGGACTCGATCGAGCCCCGGACGGTCAGCACCTCACGGACCGCGGGCGTGAGATCCGGGCTGATCGAGGCGAGCGTTTCGTCGTCGAGGTCGGCCAGGCCGATGCCGCGTTCCTCGGCCGCACGGACGCTGGCGCCCGCGACCTCATGCGCGACCCGGAATGGGACTCCTTGCCGGACAAGCCATTCCGCGATGTCGGTGGCGAGGGTGAAGCCTGCCGGCGCCAGTTCGGCCATGCGGTCCTCGTGGAATTCGAGGGTGGCCACCAGCCCGGTGATCGCGGGCAGGAGCAGTTCCAGTTGGGCGACCGAATCGAAGACCGGTTCCTTGTCCTCCTGCAGATCCCGGTTGTAGGCCAGCGGCTGCGCCTTGAGCGTGGCCAGCAACCCGGTCACGTTGCCGATCAGACGACCGGCCTTGCCACGGCTCAGTTCCGCGACATCCGGATTCTTCTTCTGCGGCATGATCGAGCTACCGGTGGACCAGGCATCGGCGAGCGTGACGTAACCGAACTCCGGTGTGCTCCAGAGAATGATCTCCTCGGACAGACGCGACAGGTCGACCGCGATCATGGCGAACACGAAGGCGGCCTCGGCGGCGAAGTCCCGCGACGAGGTGGCGTCGATCGAGTTCTCCGCGGGCCGGTCGAATCCGAGATCGGCCGCGATCGCCGCCGGGTCGAGTCCGAGCGACGAACCGGCGAGAGCCCCCGAACCGTACGGCGACACGGCCGTTCGGCGATCCGCGTCGGCCAGTCGGTCGATGTCGCGGATCAGCGGCTGCGCGTGCGCGAGCAGGTGATGACCGAGCAGAACGGGTTGTGCCGCCTGAAGATGGGTCTTGCCCGGCATCACCGCGTCCGGATGGGCCGCGGCCTGCGCGACGAGGGCATCGACGACATCGAGCAAGCCGTCGGCGACGCGTGCCATGGCGGCACGCAGCCACATCCGGAAGAGAGTGGCCACCTGGTCGTTTCGTGACCGGCCCGCTCGCAGTCGGCCGCCGAGTTCCGGTCCGACTCGCTCGATTAGGCCGCGTTCGAGGGCGCCGTGGACGTCCTCGTCACTCTCGGCCGGGCCGAACGAACCGTCGGCGACATCGGCGGCCAGACGGGTGAGTCCGTCGAGCATGGCGTCGAGGTCGCCGTCGGTGAGAAGTCCGGCGCGATTGAGTACGCGCGCATGGGCTTTCGACGCCTCGACGTCGAAGGGAGCGAGTACCCAGTCGAAGTGTGTCGACTTGCTCAGCGCGGCCATGGCCGCGGCCGGACCGTCGGCGAACCGGCCGCCCCACAGGGCGCCCTGGTTCGTCCCGTGCTGATCGGTCACTGCTTCAGATCCCGGCGGGCCGCGATCTTCGACGACAAGCCGTGCAGTTCCACGAAACCACGGGCCGCCGACTGGTCGAAGCTGTCGCCCTCGTCGTAGGTGGCGAGGTTGAAGTCGTAGAGCGACTCGTTGCTGCGGCGTCCGTTGACGATGATGGCTCCGCCGTGCAGCTGGAGGCGGATCTCGCCGCTCACGTGTTCCTGGGTGGAGTCGACGAAGGCATCCAGCGACCGTTTCAGCGGCGAGAACCAGAGACCGTCGTAGACCAGTTCGGCCCACTCGGCGTCGGTGCGCCGCTTGAAGCGGCCCAACTCGCGTTCGAGGGTCACGTGCTCGAGTTCCTCGTGCGCGGTCACCAGCACCATGGCGCCCGGGGCCTCGTAGACCTCACGGCTCTTGATCCCGACGAGACGATCCTCGACGACGTCCAGGCGGCCGACACCCTGCGCACCGGCGCGCCGGTTGAGCTCCTCGATGGCCTGCAGGACACTCACCGGCTTGCCGTCGATCGCGACCGGGCGGCCCTTGTCGAAGGTGATGGTCAGTTCGTCCGGCGACGACCAGTTGATGGTCGGGTCCTCGGTGTAGTCGTAGACGTCCTTGGTGGGCGCATTCCAGAGATCCTCGAGGAAGCCGGTCTCGACGGCACGGCCCCACACGTTCTGGTCGATGGAGAACGGCGACTTCTTGGTGACCGTGATCGGGATGTCGTTGTCCTCGGCGAAGGCGATGGCCTTCTCGCGGGTCCACGCGTAATCCCGGACCGGCGCGATGACCTGCAGGTCGGGCGCCAGCGAGGCGAAGCCCACCTCGAAGCGGACCTGATCGTTGCCCTTACCGGTGCAGCCGTGCGCGACGATCGTGCCGCCGTGATCGCGTGCCGCGGTCACGAGGTGCTTGGCGATCAGTGGCCGCGACAGCGCGGACACCAGCGGGTAGCGGTTCATGTAGAGGGCGTTGCCCTTGATGGCCGGCAGGCAGTACTCGTCGGCGAACTCGTCGCGGGCATCGACGACGACCGCTTCCACGGCACCGCAGTCGATCGCACGCTGGCGCACGACCTCCATGTCCTCGCCGCCCTGACCGAGATCCAGTGCCACCGCGACGACCTCTTTGCCGGTCTCCTTGCCGATCCAGCTGATCGCGACCGAGGTGTCCAGGCCGCCCGAGTATGCGAGTACGACGCGTTCCGCCATTGTCTGTCTCCTGTATTCGTGCGCACCGAGGCGGCCGGTCCGGCCGTGGTGCATGTTGGTGCTTGATGGTGATTGTGTCTTGTGGGTCTTCGACCGTTTCGTGCGGGCCACGCTGTTACACGAGGCCCTCGATTCGTCGCGCCAGTTCGGCACCGCTCATCGGTTCGCGGGCGACCACGAAGATCGTGTCGTCGCCGGCGATCGTGCCGACCACGTCGGCCAGGCTCGCCCGGTCCAACGCGCTGGCCAGATAGTGCGCTGCGCCCGGCGGCGTGCGCAGCACGGCGAGGTTGCCGCTGCTGTCGGTGGACACCAGCAATTCCCCCAGCAGCCGCGCCAGCCGGTCGGTGCCACCCGACACACCGCGCACCGGCGAGCCGTCCTCGGGCACGACGTAGACGCCTGCACCGCCGTCCGCGGCCCGCAGTTTGACCGCACCGAGCTCGTCGAGATCACGGGACAGGGTCGCCTGCGTGGCGTCGATACCGATCTCCGCGAGCAATTGCTGCAACTCGGATTGGCTGTGCACCCGATGCCCGGCGAGGAGTTCGATGATCCGTGCGTGGCGGCCTGCGCGGGTGGCGGCCAGTCGCGCCTCCCCGGTCGGCGGCAGGATCTTGCCCGATGCCGTCATTGCTGCCTCAACAGCCAGATCAGCAGCGCCTTCTGGGCGTGCAGACGGTTCTCCGCCTCGTCGAACACGACACTCGCCGGTCCGTCGATCACCGAGTCGGTGATCTCCTCACCGCGGTGCGCGGGCAGACAGTGCAGGACGATTGCGTCGTCGTCCGCGAGCGCCAGCAGTTCGTCGTTGATCTGATACGGCCGGAAGGGCGCCTGCCGGTCGAGGCCGTCGCCCTCCTGCCCCATCGACACCCAGGTGTCGGTGACGAGGACGTCGGCGCCGGTGGCGGCGGCGACCGGATCGGTCTCCACGCGAACCGACCCACCGGTCTGGGCGGCATGTTTCTGGGCGGTCTCGATGATCTCCGGGTCCGGCTGGAACCCGTCGGGCCCGCTGATCGTCACGTGCATGCCCGCGATCGCACCGCCGAGCGCGTAGGAGTGCGCCATGTTGTTCGCACCGTCACCGAGGTAGGTCATCGCGAGACCTGCCGTGCGGCCCTTGTGCTCGGCGATGGTCTGTAGGTCCGCGAGGATCTGGCAGGGATGGAAGGAATCCGAGAGGGCATTGACGATCGGGATCGTCGCGGTGGACGCCATGGCCTCCAAACGATCCTGCCCGAACGTCCGCCACACGACCGCGTCGACGAACCGGGACAGCACCCGACCGGTGTCCTCGATCGTCTCGTCGCGGCCCAATTGTGTTGTGGTGCCGTCGACCACGACCGCGTGCCCACCGAGTTGCGCGATGCCGACCTCGAAGGAGAAGCGTGTTCGCGTGGAGTTCTTGTCGAAGATCACGCCGACCCCGCGCGGCCCGTCCAGGGGACGGAAGGCGAACGGGTTCGCTTTGACCTCGGCGGCGATGGCGAGCACCTCGGCCTGTTCGGCGGGCGACAGGTCGTCGTCACGCAGGAAATGCCGGGTCATGATGTGGCCTCCGAATCGGTTGCGGCATCGAGGATGCCGGGAAGGGCGGCGACGAAGCTCGCCCCCTGTTCTTCGGTGAGGATGAGCGGTGGCGCGAGGCGCAGCACGTCGGGGGCAGGTGCGTTGATGAGGAATCCCGCGTCCCGTGCGGCCTGCTCGGTCCGGGCGGCTATCGCGGACGTGAGCGCCACCCCCAGGAGCAATCCGCTGCCCCGGACGCGATCGATCTGCGGGTGCCCCAGGCCCTCGATGCCGGCTGCGATCGATTTGCCCACGGACGCAACATGATCGATGAGCCCCTGTTCGTCGATGACGCGCAATACGGCCAGTGCCGCGGCCGCCGACACAGGATTGCCACCGAAGGTGGTGCCGTGCTGCCCGGGTTCGAAGAGATCCGCAGCCGCCCCCGTGGCGATACAGGCCCCGATGGGCAGACCGCCGCCGAGCCCCTTGGCCAGGGTCATCACGTCGGGCACAACCCCCGCTGCCTGATGTGCGAAAAACGTTCCGGTGCGTCCGATTCCGGTCTGCACCTCGTCGAGGATCAACAGCGCCCCACGCTCGGTGGTGATCCGTCGCGCGGCGGCCAGATAGCCTTCCGGCGGCACGACGACGCCACTCTCCCCCAGGATGGGTTCGAGGATCACCGCAGCCGTCTTCTCGCTCACCGTCGCGTCCAGAGCGTCGATGTCGCCGTAGGGCACGAAACGTACACCGGCCGGCATCGGTTCGAAGGGTTCACGTTTCGCGGGTTGCCCGGTCATCGCCAAGGCGCCCATGGTGCGTCCGTGAAAGGCCTTCTCGGCGGCAACGATCTCGGGCCGTCCGGTCCGCCGTGCGAGCTTGAACGCGGCCTCATTGGCCTCGGTTCCGGAGTTACAGAAGAACACCCGCCCCGGATGACCGAAATGATCCAGCAGTCGTTCGGCCAATTCGACCACCGGCGGACTGATGTAGAGGTTCGACACGTGGCCGAGCGTCTGCAACTGGGTGCTGACGGCCTCGACGATCGCCGGATGGGCGTGGCCGAGAGCGTTGACCGCGATACCGCCGAGCAGGTCGAGGTATTCCTTGCCGTCGGCGTCCCGGACGACGGCACCCGATCCCCCGGTGAGTGTGATCGCCGGGGTGCCGTAGTTGCGCATCAGTGCGGTGGACCACCGCTGCTGCCACTGGTCGGTCTCCGTGCTCATGCCGCACCACCTTCGTCGTCGTCGGGCACGACCGTGGTGCCGGTCGAACTCCGGGTGAGTAGTTGGGCCAGAACCGAATGCGGAATCCGGCCGTCGATGACGTCGGCCTGCTTCACACCGCCGGTGACGGCCCGCAGGCACGCCTCCATCTTGGGCACCATGCCGGCGTCCAGCGACCCGAGCAGCGCGCGCACTTCGGTCGTGTTGATCCGCGATACCAACGATGTGCGGTCGGGCCAGTCCGTGTAGAGACCTTCCACGTCGGTGAGCATGACCAGCCGGGACGCACCGAGTGCTTCGGCGAGCGCGCCGGCCGCGGTGTCGGCATTGATGTTGTGCACCACGCCGTTCCGGTCGGGGGCGATAGTCGAGACGACCGGGATGCGGCCGGCGGCGAGCATGTCGAGCACCACGGAGGTGCTGACGGACGTGATGTCACCGACGAGTCCGATGTCGGTGGCCACGCCGTCGACGAGCACCGTTCGGCGTGTGGCGGTAAACAATCGGGCATCCTCGCCGGTGAGGCCCACCGCGTAGGGACCGTGGGAATTGATGAGTCCCACCAGTTCACGGCCGACCTGACCGAACAGCACCATCCGCGCCACGTCCATGACCTCGGGGGTGGTGACCCGGAAACCTCCACGGAACTCGCCCGTCAATCCCAGCTTCTTCAGCATCGAGGAGATCTGCGGGCCGCCGCCGTGCACGACGACCGGATGGATCCCGCAGGCGCGCAGGAACACCATGTCATCGGCGAAAGCTCGCTTCAGATCGTCGTCGATCATCGCGTTTCCGCCGAATTTGATGACCACGGTCGCGCCGTGCAGCGCCTTCAGTGCCGGCAACGACTCGGCGAATACGGTTGCCTTGTCGAGTGCGGAGAGTTCACTCTCCGTCTTCTTCTCGCCCGTCATGACGAATACGCCGAGTTCTCTTCGACATAGCCGTGCGAGAGGTCCGTGGTCCGGATGCTCGCAGACGAACCGCCGAGCGCCAGGTCGATCTCGACCGTGATATCGGCGCCGGTGAGGTCGACGTCCCGAGCGCCGGGCACCCCACATCCGTTGACGCACACCGGGGTTCCGTTGAAGGACACGGTCACCCGATCGGGATCGATCGTCACGGGCGCGATGCCGGTCGCGGCGAGCACCCGACCCCAGTTGGGGTCGGAGCCGAACAGTGCGGTCTTGACGAGGGAATCCCGGGCGACGGTACGCGCCACCGCGAGCGCATCCTCCTCGCTGTCGGCATTCCGCACCGTGATGACCACGCGTTTGGTGACGCCTTCGGCATCGGCCATTAGTTGCGCGGCCAGATCGTCGCAGACCGCGCGTACGGCGGCGTCCAGATCAGCCTGCTCGACGGGAATCTGACTCGCGCCCGAACTGAGCAGCAGCACAGTGTCATTGGTGGACGTGGAACCGTCGATGTCGAGGCGGTCGAAGGTCTGCGACGTGGCCTTGCGCAAAGCCTCGTCGAGCTGACCGGCGGTGACCCGGGCATCGGTGGTGAGGACGCAGAGCATGGTCGCCAGCGACGGCGCCATCATGCCCGCACCCTTGGCCATGCCGCCCACATTCCAGCCCTGGGGGTGATGCAGCGCAGCCTGTTTCGGCACCGTGTCGGTGGTCATGATGGCGTAGGCGGCGTCGGTGCCACCGGACAGTCCCCCACCCATCTCGTGCACGATCTCGGTGACGCCCGCGAGCACCTTGTCCATCGGCAGCCGATCGCCGATGAGGCCCGTCGAACAAACGGCGACCTCTCCCGCACCGGTGCTGGTGCCCCAGTTGCTGAGTGCCTCGGCGAGAGCTTCGGCCGTCGCATGGGTGTCCTGGAATCCGCCTGGGCCGGTGCAGGCATTAGCGCCACCCGAGTTCAGGATCACCGCCCGCAGTTCACCGTCGGCGATCACCTGCTGACTCCACAGCACCGGCGCGGCCTTCACCTGATTGCGGGTGAAGACGCCGGCGGCCGCATAGTCCGGGCCCTCATTGAAGACCAGGGCGAGGTCGGAGGCGCCGGATGACTTGATACCGGCGGCGATGCCGGCGGCGCGGAAGCCCAGTGGCGCGGTCACACCCTGGTCGCGCACCAGCCGCGGCGCGTCGAGGGGCGCTCCCGGCGTGATCCGGTCGTCGTCCGGATCCGATTGGGTCCCAGGAGTATTCGATGTTGCGGTCACGGTGCGACTCCCACGGTGCTCAGCCCTTCGGTCTCGTCCCAGCCGACGGCCAGGTTCATCGATTGCACGGCGGCACCGCCGGTGCCCTTCGCCAGGTTGTCGATGGCTCCGACGGCCACCAGGGTCCCGGCTCTTTCATCCACGGTGACGGCGAGAGCCACGGCATTGCTCCCGAGTACCGAACCGGTGGTCGGGAGGCTGCCCTCGGGCAACAGGTGCACGAACGGCTCGTCCGCGTAGGCCGCCTCGTAGGCGGCACGCACCTCGGCGGCGGACGCGCGGGTCCGTGCCGTGCAGGTCGCGAGAATGCCGCGCGACATCGGTGCGAGTACCGGCGTGAACGACACCGTGATGGGCGCATCGGCCGCGGCGGACAGGGCCTGCGCGATCTCCGGCGTATGCCGGTGCGCTCCGCCGATGGCGTAAGCGCGGGCGGACCCGATGACCTCTGAGGCGAGCAGATCGACCTTCGGCGCACGGCCGGCGCCCGACGTCCCACTCACCGCGACGACGTTCACATACGGTTCGATCAGCCCGGCGGCGATGGCCGGCCGCAACGCCAGGATCGAGACGGTCGGATAGCAACCGGGAACGGCGATCCGGCTCGCATCGCGCAGGATCTCGCGGTTGCCGGGAAGTTCCGGCATGCCGTACGGCCAGGTCCCGGCGTGTTCACTGCCGTAGTAGTCCGCCCAGTCCTTGGCATCCTGCAGCCGATGATCCGCGCCGCAGTCGATGATCACGGTCGTCGGCGGAAGCGCATCCGCGATGGCCCCGGACTGACCGTGCGGAAGGCCGAGGAAGACCACGTCGTGGCCGGCGAGATTCTCCGGTGTCGTCTCCGCCAGCACCCGATCCGCCAGCGGCAGCAGATGCGGCTGTAGCGAACCCAGTGTCGAGCCCGCATTCCCGCCCGCGGTGAGCGCGCCGATCTCCAACTCTCCCGATCGCAGACGCGGGTGCCCACTCAGGAGCCGGAGAATCTCGCCTCCGGCGTAACCGCTTGCACCGGCAACCGCCACCTTGATCGTCATGCAATCATTATGCACTTCGATGCAAATCAATTCATCTCCGGGTCGTCGGCCGGATGGCCTCAAGCTGCCCGCGGCCAGTGAGCCACAGATATTTCACCTCACAGTGCCAACAGCCGGGGTTTAACCAGTCCGCCACCCTCTGCGGTGAAAGTTCTGTGGAAACCGTTGCCCAAACAGCCCCGTGACACGATGGCCAAGTTTCTGTACAAATGTACATGTACGTCTGTACAGGAAGGTTCTCCGTGGCCACACCCACACCGACCCGCCGTCGGCGCGATCCTGAGCAGCGGCGCCAGTCGATCATCGAAGCGGCAGCAGCGCTCATCACCGAGAACGGATCGTCGCGGCTGACGCACCGGCTGGTTGCCCAGCGTGCCGACGTGTCGCTCGGTTCGACGACCCAGTACTTCGCCACCCTCGACGATCTGCGCGGGGCCGCGATGAATCACTTGGCGGAGACCATCGAGGCCGGATTGCAGGACGTCGCAGCCGTTCTCGACGAGTTCGGGGCCGAGCCCGAGCCGTGTGCCCGGGCCTTTCACGAGTACCTGACCGACGGCGACATCGTGCGCGCCGACCTGGCCGTGTCGTCGGCAGCCTTGTTCGATCCGTCGCTCCGAGGACTCGCGACGCGCTGGACGGACGGCGTGACCGAACTGCTGACCCCACTCGTGGGGGCTCGTCCTGCCCGGACCCTTGCCGCCTATCTCGACGGTGTCGCCATGCATTCCGCACTCCACGACTCCCCCACGTCCATCGACGACCTCACCGAAGCATTCCGCACGCTGGCGCGCCCAGGAGCAGCCGATGACTGACACGATCCACGACAACGGCCTCTCGTTCCGGCGGCGATGGGCGTCAGCCGCGGTGCTGTCGGCCAGCCTGCTGGTGATCACCGTCGATCTGACGATCCTCAACGTCGCGATCCCCGATCTCGCTGGCGATCTGCGCCCGTCCTCGGGCCAGCTCCTGTGGATCGTCGACATCTATTCGTTGGTCCTCGCGGGGTCGCTGCTCTCGATGAGTTCGCTGGGTGATCGGTGGGGGCGAAAGCGGATGCTGCTCACCGGCTTTGCGGTCTTCGGTGGAGTCTCCGCCGTCGTGTTGTTCGCCGACTCCCCCGGTGCGGTGATCGCGCTCCGCGCATTGCTGGGCATCGGTGGCGCGATGATCATGCCCACCACATTGTCGTTGCTGCGCAGCATCTTCACGGATCCGGCGGAACGTGCCACCGCGCTGGGCCTCTGGGCCGCGGTCTCCGGTCTCGGTGCCGCGGTGGGACCGATCGTCGGTGGTGTACTGCTGGAGTACTTCTCTTGGCGTGCGGCATTCTTCGTGAATGTTCCACTCATGGTGATCGCACTGGTGGCCGGGTTCCTCATCCTGCCGGAGTCGAAACATCCGCAGCCCGGGCGCTGGGATTGGCTCGGCGCCGCGATGTCGATGGCGGGCATGTTCGCTCTGGTCTGGTCGATCAAACGTTTCGCGAAGGAGACGTCGATCGCCGCCCCAGCGGCGTGGGTGGCACTCGGTCTGGCAGTACTGATCCTCAGCGCCTTCGTGATTCGATGCCTGAAACGACCCGACCCACTCCTCGACGTCCACCTGTTCCGCCGCCGGTCGTTCAGCGCGGGCATCCTCGCCGCGCTCGGTTCGATGTTCGCCCTCGCCGCCGCGTTGCTGCTGCTCGCACAGTGGCTGCAATTGGTCGAGGGACACTCACCCATCCAGGCCGGCCTACGCCTGCTCCCTGTCGCGGGTTCCGCGATCGTGGCGTCGCTGGCCGCTGCGCCGCTCGCCCGATGGTGCGGTGCACGCATCGTCCTCGCGGGTGGCGTGGCTGTCGCCGGTGTCGGCATGGCAACGCTGTACCTCGGGTCGGGTGATCTGTCCTTCCCGCACGTCGCGGGCTCGCAGGCACTCGTGGGAGTCGGCATCGGTTCACTGGCGATCGCGTCGGCGATGATCATGTCCGGCACGCCGGACGACAAGGCGGGCAACGCGGCCGCACTCGAGGAGACCTCGTACGACCTCGGCAACGTGCTGGGAGTGGCGATCCTCGGCAGCATTGCGTCGGTGATCTACCGGTGGACCGTCGCGGACGCGCACCTTCCCGGCGTGCCGGACACCGTGCGCTCCGCCGCCGAGGAATCCCTCGGATCGGCGGTCAGTATCGCCGAGACACTTCGCGCCCCACACCTGGCGAACGCAGCCACCTCGGCGTTCACCGACAGTCTGCGCGACACGAGCCTGATCGGCGGGGTCGTGATGGTGCTCGTCGCCGTCGGAGTATTTCTGCTGACCCCGCGGGGCACGGACATCACCGCACAGCAACACTGATACCGCCATTGCAGCTAGCGGTCCGCCAGATACTCCTGCAGGACGACGGCTTCGTTGTGCTTCTCGTCGCGAGCACCGTAGAGCAGTGTGACTTTCGGGTGTGTGTCCCACGAGTCGATCAGTCCGGGAAGATCGGGGTTCGCCTCGAGTTCGGCCCGATAGCGCTTCACGAATTGCGGGAATCGTTCCGGGACATGCCCGAACCACTTGCGCAACTCGGTGCTCGGTGCGACGTCTTTGCACCACTCGTTCAGGTCAGCGCGTTCTTTGCTGACCCCGCGAGGCCACAGCCGGTCCACGAGGACCCGATATCCGTCATCGGGCGACGCCGGTTCATAGATCCGTTTGGTGACGAAGTCGGTCATCGCTAACACCTCCTGGTATCTCGAAACCCACGGTAACCGCACTCCGGCACCAGCGCCGATGTGGTGCAGCGCACCCGTCACCACTAACGAGTAGTGCTATATTTGATCGTGCGCTATTGATTACCCGGCCGGACATCGGCGACGGCGTCATGGACAATCGATGGACACCGCATAGCAGGCGATTCGGGCAAAGGACACCGACGATGAGCGATAACGAGCAGCGCCCCAAGGGGTTTCAATACATTCGCTACATCTACGGCGCTCGTCTGCCGGACTCGATGAAGCGCTGGGTGGCCAACGACCTCGCCGGGCCGGGCGCAACCATCCGCATGGTCCTCCGATGGGCGATCCCCTGCATCCTGATCCTCATCCCACTGCTCTTCTTTCCGGCGGACTGGGTCGTCCGGCTCAATATGACGATCCCGATCCTGATCCCGTATGTCTTCTTCTCGATCGCGCTGAATCGCGTGTACCGGCGCCACCGGCTCGCCCAGCACGGACTCGATCCCGATCTCGTCAACAAGGTCGAGCGCGAACGCAATGCGGACATGTACGAGGAGTATCACCGCAAGTACCGCGGTAACGCTCCCCGCCGATAGTCACGACCGATGAGCACCGTGGACGTGGGCGACATGCGCTCGAGCACCTTGCTGGCGTCCCTTCTGCTCGACGGTGCCGACACACGACGCGCGACGGCCCTGGGTGCGGTGCGCCGCACCGTCGACGCTTTCGACCTCGAACACGAGAGTTCCCGTGACCTGCTCGCGGCGTGGTTCGAACCCATCGATCAATCGCTCTGCGACGACCTACTGTCGGAACGCGCAATCGACATGACTCCGTTGACCAGCCTCGGAACGCGAAGCGCAGCAGCCGATATTCCGCTACCGGACCTTCAGATGGTGTTGTCGGTCGCCTTCGAGACGAATTGGCGCCACGTCGTCGACAAGGCCGACGAACACGATGTCGGCGATGACCAGCTGATCGAGATGTCCGGCCTGATGTGGCGAACTGCTCGTGCCATGAACTTCAGCGTGGTGGACGCGTATCGTCAGGTCACCGCGGAGCGTGCCGTCGAACGTACGGCCGAGTGTGCCAATCGGTGGAGATCACTGCTGACACAATCACTTCCGGATCCGGACACCACCTTCGCGTCGCTGGCCGCCATCGGACTCGGTCCGACGCAGGCCATCTGCGTCGTCGCGATCGACGATGAACACGGGCATCACTCGGCAGAGGACTGCGCGGATCTCCTGCAGCAGCGATCACTCCCGTCCGCCTGGCATCGGATCGGTGATGTTCTGGCCGGCATCGTCGCATTGTCCACCGAGGATGACAACAGTTCCCTGCGCGCCGCCATGACCGATCTCGGGGGCAGCGTCGGCCTGAGTCATCCGGTGTCCCCGCTCGAGATTCCCCAGGCCTGGAATCTGGCGTGGCTCGCGCTGTACGCCACGGGCGACGATCCCGTCATCAGGTTCGGCGACGACCCGATCCGGGCGGCGGCCGCTGCGACGCCACCCGATGTCCTGCGACTTCTCGCCGACACCGCGCTCCGGCGGGTTCTGCAACATCCCGAACCCGGCCGGACGCAGATCACCGACACCTTCCTCGCGTGGGTCGACTGCGACGGGTCCTCCGAGCGGACCGCGCGACGAGTAGGCCGGCACCCGAACACGGTGCGTTACCGGCTGCGGAAACTGGAAGAGCTGACCGGCCGCAGCCTTCAGAATCCCGGCGACGTCGCGGACCTGACCTTTGTGAGCCGAAGCCTCCGCGCGCGCCGGGATCTGCGTCCGCCCGAGTTGTGACCTACGCCGCGGGCTCTACTTCGAGTCGCCCTTTCGCGCGAGCCCCAGCGACGACTTCAGCTTCTCGATACGCTTCGACACGTCGCTGTCGAAGTCCTCTTTACGCTTGTCCCACATGGCCTTTCGAGCAGCTTTCGCGGCATCCTTGGCCGCCTCGTGCTGAGCTTCGAGTTCGGCGACGACATCATTGAGCGACTCACGGATGATCGTGCCGCCCGACTTTTCCACCAGGGCGTCGAGAGCAGCGGTGTCCGGTTCGGTGGTCTGCGCGACAATGGCGTTCCGGCCGACCGGGATCGCCTTCGCGAACTCGGAGATGACGTCGTCGGTGTGCTCGTCCCGATCGGCCTCGACCAGCGAGCCACCGAGGGCGCCCACGGACATCCCCAACAGCATGCCGAGCGGTCCGCCGAGGACTCCGATGAGCATGCCGATCAATGAGCCGCCCATCATGGCGCCGCCGTCGTCGGAATCGTAGGCTTCGACGATTCCCACATTCCCCTTCTCGTCCCGCTCCACCAGCGCCATGCTCACAATGCCCAGCGGACCACTGCTGTTGCGGAGGTTGCTGTAGGCCTCATAGGTGATGCTGTTCTGCGGGAAGCTGATCGTGGTGACGAACTCCGACATGTCGTTCTCCAATCTCCGTGATTCCGAACGCTTTTGAGATCGCCTGCCATGCCATCGGCAACCGATCAATTGCCACGCTATGGACACCGGTCGAGCCGGTCATCGTGCCGGTGATCAAGAAATCCGCACTTTTTTGGTCCCTCCGACAACGCCTTTCGGACGACAGGACGAACCCGGCCGTGGGCCTTATCGTCGGGGTATGGACTCCGACGATCACGATGGCGCGGCTCAACTCCTCGGAGGCCTGCTCACGATGACAGCGGATGCCCGCATCGGTGCCACCCTCTACCAGGTCGACGAGACCTTCGGTGCGCAGGCCGACTCCGCCCCGCTGGCAGATATCGTCCGCAGATGGCTGTCGGCCCCCGGTCCCGACGGCCGCGACGACGAGGTGATCGCCCGCGACGCGGCCTGGCTCGGCCGCACGACGGCCGATGCCGACATCCCGCTCGCCTCGGTGCAATCCGCGCTGTGGATCGCCTCGGACTGCGACTGGAGACACGTGGTGGACGCCGCACGAGTCGCGGGCACCGACGCCGCCTCCGTCATCGAGATTGCCGGTATTCTCTGGCGCGCGGCACGGATCACCGGCGACGCGGTCACCGAAGCACACCGCGCCCGGCGCACCGCGACCATGCTGGATCGCGGAGCCCGCGTCGCCGCAGCCGTCCGTTTGCTGGTCCGGGCGGAAAGCGCACCGCCGGGCAAATCACCCGCCGAGTCACTCGACGACACCTTGGCCGCCGTCGGACTGCGACCACCCGATCAGGTGTGTGTGGTGACAACCGCTACCACCGCCGAGGGCGCACACCCACTACCGGATATCTCCCGGCGGCTCCGCGGCCGGAATCTGCCTGCCGCATGGAATCTCGACACACATCAACTCGTCGGCGTCGTCACCGTCGACACACCCGGCGACGTCGACGACCTGCTGGATGTGCTCGCGGGCTATCCGGACGCCCGCAGCGGCGTGAGTCCGATGATTCCGGCCGCCGAGATCGCTCGCGGCTGGCGCCTGGCGTGGCTCGCGAGTTCGACGGCCACCGCCGACTCGCCTGCACGGCTTTTCGGTTCACGCATCACCGAATCCGCGGTATCCGCGATCCCGCCGGACATCATGGGACTACTCGCCGGCCGCAGCCTGAGCGGCCTCGACGATCTGGCGCCGGAGAACCGGGCGGACCTGATCGACACATTTCTCGCGTGGCTGGACAACGGCGGTTCCGTCGATCGGGCTGCCGCTGCCGTCTTCCGGCACCCGGGGACCGTCCGCTACCGCCTGAACAGGCTGGAAAGCCTCACCGGCCGATCGGTGCGCAGCCCGCGGGGTGCCACCGAACTCACGCTGGCCGCGCGATTCGACGCCGCACGCCGACGCCATCGCTGACGTCGCGACGATCAGCGCAGTCGCGCGCCGACGGCCTCACCCGCGTGCGCTACCGCCGCGAGTTTCGCCTCGCTGGCCTCGTCCTCGGTCAGAGTTCGATCGGCGGCCCGGAACCGGAGAGCGAAGGTCAGCGACTTCTGTCCGTCCCCGACCTGATCGCCGGTGAACACGTCGAACAGGTCGATACCTTCCAGCAGATCGCCTGCCCCGGACCGCAGCGCAGCCTCGACGTCGGCCGCCGGCACGGTGTCGGCCACCACGACCGCAACGTCCTGCAGCACAGCGGGATACGGGGATACCGACGGCGCGGGCAGCGACGTGTCGAGCGGGAGTCGGTCGACCTCGATCTCGACGGCGCACGTCCGCTTCGGCAGGTTCGTGCGCTCCAGCACTGCCGGGTGCAGTTCGCCCGCGTAGCCGACGGTCTCGCCGTTCACGGTCAGCCGCGCACACCGGCCGGGATGCCATGGCCGGTGATCGTCGGCGGACAGCTCGATCGTCACCCCGGCAGCGCGTCCGATGGTGCGGGCGGCCTCGAAGGCGTCCAGATAGTCGGCGGGACGGCCCTGCCCCCAGGGGCCGGCGGGCTCACGCAGTCCGGTCAGGACCACCGCGACCCGCAGCGGCTGGCGAGGCAGCGAGGCGTCGAGAGTCGCGATCTCCTCGTCCGTCGGCCTACGGGTCACGTCGAGCGCCTCGACGGATTCGACGTTGTCACCGGCGAGCACCACCTGGCCGATGGTGTACAACGCCAGGTCTCGTTGTCCCCGTGCGATATTGCGCGCGGCCATCTCGAACAGGCCGGGCAGCAGAGTCGTGTTGAGTTCCGGCCGGTCGGACTCCAACGGGTTGAGGACCGTGACCGTTTTCCGGCGCTCGTCGTCGGCAGGCAGATCGAGCTGATCGAGCGCTCCGGCGGGCATGAACGGGTACGGCAGGACCTCGACGTAGCCGTCGAGCGCGAGGGTGCGGCCGATGCTGCGGCGGCGCAACTGCGCGGCGGTGAGGCCGGTGCCGCCCGGAGCGGCCGGGACGACGGCCGGAATGTGCTCCAGCCCCTCGAGGCGCAGGACCTCCTCGACGAGGTCGGCCCGCTGGCGCAGATCCGGTCGCCACGATGCCGGCGTGACCTCGAGCGGATCGGTACCCGACACGGTGCAGCCGACCTCACGCAGACGGGCGGCCGTGGTGCCCTCCGGATAGCCGATGCCGGCGACACGGTCGGGTTCGTCGGCGGCGATGGTGATCGACGGGATCGGCGGTGTCGCGACGCGCGCCTCGCCGAGCGGGGAGGCGACGCGGCCACCGGCGATGTCGAGGATGAGTCGCGCGGCCCGATCGGAGGCGACGACCGTGATCTCGGGGTCCACGGTGCGTTCGAAACGCTTGGCGGCCTCCGACGTGAGCTTGTGGCGCTTGCCGGTCCGGAACACACGTACCGGATCGAAGGTGGCCGATTCCAGCAGCACCCGGGTCGTCGAGTCACCGACCTCCGTCGCGGCACCGCCCATCACTCCGGCGAGGGCAATCGGCCCGTTGTCGTCGGCGATTACCACGTCCTCGGCGTCGAGTGTGCGCTCGACACCGTCCAGGGTGACCAGCTTCTCGCCGGCCGTCGCGTTGCGGACCCGCACCGTCCCCGACACCTTGTCGGCGTCGAAGGCGTGCAGGGGCTGCCCGAGTTCGATCATCACGTAGTTCGTGACGTCGACGATCGCCGAGATCGGGCGGATGCCGGCGACCAGCAGTCGTTTCTGCATCCACCACGGCAACGGGGCGTCGACGTCGAATCCCTCGAGAATCCGCGCTGTGTACCGGGTGGCTCCGGAGGCCTCGTCGATGGCCACCGGCCAGGCCTCGCCGGCGTCCGCGGCGAGGGCTTCGGTGCCCGCACCGGGATCGACGAACGGCACGTCGAAACTCCCCGCCAGTTCCCGGCCGAGTCCCCGGACCGAGAAGGCGTAGCCACGGTCGGGAGTGACGTTGACGTCGATCGCCGCGTCATCGAGTCCGAGGACCTCGCGTGCGTCCGCTCCGGGCTCCGCCGTGCCCGGGGCGAGCACGAGGATCCCGCTGTGGTCGGCGCCGATGCCGAGTTCGGAGACCGAGCAGATCATGCCGTCGGAGACCCGTCCGTAGGTCTTGCGCGAGGCGATCTCGAAGGGGCCGGGCAGCACCACGCCGGGCAGTGCCGCGACGATCAGGTCACCTTCGGAGAAATTCCTTGCCCCGCAGACGATTCCGCGCGGCTCGGTCTCCCCCACCTCGACCGTGCAGAACCGAATGGGCTTCTTGAATTCGGTGAGTTCCTCGATGGTCTCGACGCGTCCGACGACCAGGGGCCCGGTGATCTCCGGGAACCGGTCGATGTCCTCGATCTCGAACCCGACCCGGACGAAGGCCGCGTCGATCTCATCGGTCGATGCCGACCACTGCGGGTCGCCCTGCCGGAGCACCTCGGTGTACCAGGACTGTGGGGCACGCATGGTGATTACTTCCTTCGGTTCGTCTCTGTGAGAGGGATGTCGGCGGGGTGAGGCTCAGGCGGCCGGGCCGAACGGCAGGCTGAAGCGGATATCACCCTCGACCATGTCGCGCATGTCAGAGATGTCATTGCGGAATTGCAGGGTGCGCTCAAGTCCCATACCGAACGCGAAACCCGAATACACCTCGGGATCGATTCCGCTGGCGCGCAACACATTCGGGTTCACCATGCCGCAACCGCCCCACTCCACCCAGCCGGCGCCGCCCTTCTTGGCAGGGAACCAGACATCGACCTCGGCGGAGGGTTCGGTGAACGGGAAGTAGCTGGCCCGCATGCGAGTGGTCGTCTCGGGTCCGAAGAGCGCCTTGGCGAACACCTCGAGCGTGCCGCGCAGGTTGGCCAGCGTCAGCCCCTTGTCCACGGCGAGCCCCTCGATCTGATGGAAGACCGGGGTGTGGGTGGCGTCGAGTTCATCGGTGCGGAAGGTGCGGCCCGGGCACGCGACATAGATCGGCACATCACGGGACAGCATCGTGCGCACCTGCACCGGTGACGTGTGTGTACGCAACACCTGCCGGGATCCCTCGGGTGCGACGTAGAACGTGTCCTGCATCGAGCGGGCCGGATGATCGGGCAGGAAGTTCAGGGCGTCGAAGTTGTGGTGTTCGGTCTCGACCTCGGGGCCCTCCGCGATCTCCCAGCCCATGCCCACGAACACGTCGGCGACCTGTTCGGAGATCACGGTGATCGGGTGACGCGCGCCGACACGCCTGCGTCCGCTGGGCAGCGTGACATCGACGGTTTCGGCCTCCAGCACCGCAGCGTCACGTTCGGCGTGCAGCGCTTCGGTGCGCGCGCCGAAAGCGGCGGTGACCCGTCCGCGTACCTCGTTGACGAGCTTGCCCGCGGCGGACCGTTCCTCCTTGGGCAGGTCTCCGAGTGCACGACGGGCCAGCGCGATGGGCGACTTGTCACCCAGGTGCGCGGTCTTCGCCGCCGCGAGGGCGTCGAGGTCGGCGGCGTCGTCGAATGCGGCGATCGCGGCCGCCGCGGCCGCGTCGAGATCCTGCGGTGCCAGTGAGGCCGGGGTCGCCGGCTGATCGTCTGAAGGGCTGGCCACGGTCGGCGTTCTCCTCGGGCGGGTCGAAGGCGGGATCGGTCGGCGCCCGAAGGACTTCAGACGCCGCCTACCAGCCTAGACGACCACGAACCCACGCTATTCCGCAGGTACGCGCCCCAATCCGGAATCGCCTGGGACGCGGCTCGTCCGCCCGAGCGGACGGAACGACGTGTTCGCTCGGCTCAGTCCGGCACCGCGGAACCATTCGGGACGACCACCGCGAACAGATCCGCCATGGCTGCGAGGCTCGCGGCCTGAACGCTCGACGACGGCACCTCGTCACCGAGTCCGGTCAGGGGCCGCGTCGCGGTTGCCGAGGCGACGACTGTCGGTGCGTATCCCAGGTTGAATGCGCCGCGTGCGGTCGAGTTCACACACATGTGGGTCATGAATCCGGTGAGGACCAGGCTGTTCAGGTTCTGCGCCTTCAGCAGATCGTCGAGCTCGGTGCCGACGAAGGAATTCGGAAAGTTCTTCACCACCACCGGCTCACCGTCGCGTGGCGCGACCCGGTCGATGATGGCCCCGATCTCCGCGGTCACGTCGTAGGGCGAGCCGACCCCCGCGTCGTGCTGAATGTGGATGACGGGGCGCCCGGCCGTGCGTGCGCGGTCGAGGATCTCGGCCGTCTCGTCGAGTGCGGCCTGCACACCGTCGAGTTCCATCACACCCTGCGTATAGGTGTTCTGGCAGTCGATGAGGATGAGGGCCGAATCCGCGAGCCCCGCGGGATCGGTGGGCAGTCCGGAGAGGGCACGCAACGTCGGATGATCGCTCATGGCTCCACGTAAGCACCGATCAGACCCGCGCACCACTGGCCATTCGGCCAGGTACGTCCACCGCGGTTGCCGCGATCGCCCGGCCCACGAGCAGAACCCCGCCGACGACGGCCAGCCAGCACCACCCCGCGCCGCTGAGCCCGCATCGCGCGACCATCAGCACGCCGATCCCGGCCACCACCACGGCACCGAACACCAACCCGTCCCGATATCGTGGCGCACGCATCGCCAGCCGGTCGTCCCACCACGCGAGCCGCCCGTTCTCCAGGCCGGACAGGACGGCGAGCACCGGAACCATCAATGCCATCACCAGTCCGGTCTGCACCACGATCGTGACGAGGTGGCCCGATGTGCCCGCACCGTCCCGGCCGAAACCGGCCTCCTGGCCGGCCACCACGACGCCCGCGAGCACGGGAAGATGCCACAGGTACAGCGTCATCGCCCCGCTGTTCCCGAAGACCGTCCACCACCAGACGCGTGGCCGGGATGCCCACCGAGTAAGCACGCGACTGCCCGCGATGACGAGCCCACACAGGACGACCGCGTGCCCGGCGAGAAGCAGACTCGGCGGCGACATGTTCGAGATCTGTTGTCCCGGAACGGTCACCAGCGATACCTCATACGGTCCGACGACCACGAGCAGCACATCGACGATCAGCGCACCCATACTCAGCGCTGCGGCGAGGCGACACCCGATCAGTCGCTTCGCGTAGGCGACACCGACTATCGCGGGCACCGCCCAGACCGTGAGAAAGTTCAGCATCCCCAGCCACTGCGGTCCGCCGTGCAGCCGGACCCCATCGATCACCGCCGTCGCCATCAGTGCGGCCGCCAGCGCTCCCAGAGCACTTCCCCGCGTCGACATCCGGTGCAGCACCGGGATCACCGACAGCACCAGCAGATAGGCGCCGAGGAACCACAGCAGCTGCACCGAGAGTCGAGCCACCACGTCCACGACGACCGGTGAGGCGAACGTGCGCAGAAGCACCAGCACACCGACGACCGCGACCAGATACCAGAACACCGGCCGGATCAACCTCTGCGCGCGCGTGAACAGCCAATGCCCCGGCGCACGCGAGGCCGCGGGATCACGCCCCAGTCCGTACACGGCTGCGGCCGCACCGGCGAAGAAGAACAGCGGCATCACCTGGAATACCCACGTCATCGCCTGCAGGGCTGGATGATTCGCGAGCAGGTTGCCCAGTTCGATGGACCCGTCGCCGACCGTGACCGTCAGCATCAGGGAATGACCGGCGATCACGACGACGAGCGACACGATGCGCACCAGGTCGATCACGCGATCGCGCTCCACGGCGAGTGCATCGAGGACGGAGGGCGGCGGAAGTGTTCTGATGGACATGCCGATGAGTGTCTGACCTCGACGGTCGTCGCGGCATGAGCAGAATTACCTGGACGGCATCGGCAATGCCACCCGAAACGCTTGATCAGTCACAGACTTTCGGGTGCGGCCATCGCACGGAAACCGGCGAGATCTCGTGCGACGATGACGTGGACGTGCTTGTGCGAGCGACAACTCAGGAGCGGACATCTATGAGCGGTATGCAATTCGGAATCTTCACGGTCGGCGACGTCACGACGGACCCGACCACCGGCCGGACACCGAGCGAACACGATCGCATCAAGGCCACCGTGGAGATCGCCAAGAAGGCCGACGAGGTGGGTCTCGACGTCTTCGCCACCGGCGAGCACCACAACCCGCCGTTCGTGCCCTCCTCGCCGACAACACTGCTCGCATTCATCGCTGCCCAGACCGAGCGTCTGCTTCTCTCCACGTCGACCACCCTGATCACCACCAACGATCCGGTGAAGATCGCCGAGGACTTCGATGTGCTGCAGCATCTCACCGATGGACGCGTCGACATCATGCTCGGCCGCGGCAACACCGGACCGGTCTATCCCTGGTTCGGCAAGGACATTCGCGCCGCGATCCCCCTGACCGTCGAGAACTACTCGCTGCTCCGTGCGGTGTGGGATGAGGATGTTGTCAACTGGAGTGGCAAATACCGGACGCCGCTCCAGGGATTCACGCTGGCCCCGCAACCGCTCGACGGTGTTCCGCCGTTCGTCTGGCACGGTTCGATTCGCTCTCCCGAGATCGCCGAACTCGCCGCGTTCTACGGCGACGGCTTCTTCGCCAACCACATCTTCTGGCCGTCGTCGCACACCGAAAAGATGGTGAACCTCTATCGGGAGCGGTACGCGCACTACGGACACGGCACACCCGAGCAGGCCATCGTCGGGCTCGGCGGGCAGATCTTCATGCGCAAGAACAGTCAGGACGCGATCAATGAGTTCCGCCCGTACTTCGACAATGCTCCCGTCTACGGTCACGGTCCGTCGCTGGAGGACTTCATGGCGCAGACCCCGCTGACCGTGGGCTCGCCGCAGGAGATCATCGACCGCACACTGAGTTTCCGCGACTATGCCGGGAACTATCAGAGGCAACTCTTCCTCGTCGACCACGCGGGCCTGCCGCTCAAGACCGTGCTCGAACAGCTCGACCTGCTCGGTGAGGAGGTCGTTCCCGTTCTCCGCAAGGAGTTCGCGATCGGACGTCCCGCCGACGTACCCGACGCACCCACCCACGCATCGCTCGTCGCGGCGAAAGACCGTGCCGACGAACAGGCGACGGATACACCCGACACATCGGAGGCCGACTCATGACCACGATCCCGGTGATCTCCGGCGGAATCCGCGAACCGTCGTCGACCCGTCTCCTCGCGGACCGCTTGGTCGCTGCGGCACGACGTGATCTGCCCGACGCCGAGTTCCCGGTCGTCGACCTGCGTAAGCACGGCCGCGCCATCATGGACCTGATGCTCACCGGCATCCGTTCCGCCGAACTGGAATCGATCTTCGCGACCCTGTCCGAGGCGGACGGGCTGATCGCGGTGACGCCGGCGTTCAACGCGTCCTTCAGCGGCCTCTTCAAGTCGTTCTTCGACGTCCTGCCCGAGGGCACGCTGCAGGACATCCCCGTTCTGATCGGGGCGACCGGCGGCACCGAACGACACTCGCTGGTGCTCGAACATGCTCTGCGCCCGATGTTCTCCTACCTTCACGCTCTCGTGTCGCCGACCGCGGTCTACGCCGCGACGGACGACTTCGGCGGCCTCGGCGCGTCGTCGCTCAGCACACGTATCGACAAGGCGGCGGCCGACTTCACCCGTCTCATCTCCTCGTGCGGGTCGCGGGAGAAGTTCGTCGAGGGTGCGGACGAGATGTCGCAGATGCAGAGTCTGCTCGGAGGACTCACGCCGCCGAAATCGTCTGCCGGAAGCGCGATCTCCGACCGCGATCTCTAGGCGGAGAGTTCGCTGACGATCTCGCTCTTCAGTGGTGCCAGCGTTGCGCCGATCGCCGCGATCGTCGGGCCGGGCACACCGAGTTCGGTGAGTGTCGCCACCAGGTGACCGACCACCGCGTCGAAGTGTGCGGGCGTGATGCCGAGACGTGCGTGGGCCTGCCCCATCCCGCGACCGGAGTAGCCGGCCGGACCGCCGAGGGCCGCACCGATGAAGGCGCGTTGATGCCCGTACAGCTTCTTCAGGTCGACGTCACTGAAGTAGTGCGTCAGTTCCGGGTCGGCCAGGACCCGTTCATAGAAATTGTCGACGGCAGCCGCAACGGCATCCGCCCCACCGATTTCGTCATAAATGGTCATGCCATCGATGGTCGGAAGACGGTGTTACAGCGCCTCTGTTCGTCGGTTCGGTATGCGTAACCAGAGTCTCACCGTCCGCCGATCACTTCCGTGAGGTCGCACGGACTCGGAATGTCCCCGCACCCACGCCATCCCGTTCACCACGAACCACCCGCCACGCAGTCCCGATGAACAGGCCTCCGCCGAGAACGAACCACGGGTTCCACACCCAGAGACTCCAGCGCGTCTGATCCGGCCCGACCTCGGAGCGGACGCCACCGATGTCGGTGAGCAGCAGGAACTCGATCAGGAGCCCTCGCGCGATCATGACGACGCCCGCCAGACCGATGAATACTCCTGCGATCAAACGCACACGAGTACGTCTCGGCGACGTCGCAATGAGGATGACTGCCGCTGCGGCCAGCAGCAGCACGGCTACGCCCCAGAGGCCGTAGAGGACAAAAACGGTTGGCCGCCGGGTCGCCAGGTCGATCCCGGCCGACGACGACAGGCCCGCAGATCCGCCCAGCGCCCAGAACACGTGCAGCGCAGCGAACGCGACGCACCACGCGATGGCCGCAATCGCGAACCGGCTCCGCCCCCACATTTCCGGAATCCTAGGCTCGGACACAGGAAGGCGCGACAGCAGTCGTACGAACGGCGTAGCCCCGTCAGCTGTGCACGCGGGCGCTCGCGTACAGGCAAATCGCGGCTGCGGCAGCAAGATTCAGACTTTCCGCGCGGCCGCGGATCGGGATGGAGACGCGGTGGTCGGCACTCGCGACGACATCGTCGGACAGCCCGTGCGCCTCATTGCCGAAAAGCCAGGCCGTCGGCGCGGCCAGTAGCTTATCGGCATCGTCGAGGGATACCTCGCCGTCAGCGGTCGTGGCCAACAGACCTATCCCGGCTTTCCGGAGTGCGGCGAGCCCCTCGTCGATGTCGCGGACACGCACGACCGGAATGTGAAAGATGCTGCCCGCCGACGATCGCACGCTCTTACCGTTGTGCGGGTCGACCGCATCGCCCAGGAGGATCACCGCATCGGCGCCCATGGCGTCGGCACAGCGAATCAGGGTGCCGACATTGCCCGGTTCCCGCGGTTCCACGGCAACGGCCAGCAATGTCGGTGCGGCAGCGAGGATTTCAGGGAGTTCACGGTCGAGCAGCGTGCACACCGCGAAGATCCCCGGCGGCGTGGTGGCCTCCGAGAGTTTCTGCACGGCCCGTTCGGAGAGCACCTCGACGGGTACGCCGTCGGCTCGAGCGACCGACAGGAGCGCATCGTGATAGTCGAGGTCCTTCTCGCCCACCAGGATTCGTTGCGCGAATCCGCCGGCCAATGCGGCCTCCACGGAGTTCGCGCCCTCGACGAGAAAGCGCCCCTCGGTGCGCCGCACGGATGCGCGCTGCAGTTTCGAATACGACACGACCCGTGACGAGCGTTCGGAGAGAACGTCCATCACGGGTCGTGGAGTCGTACGAAGCGTGCTGCGGTCAGGCAGCGGGCGCGTTGACGTCGTCCGGCAGCGCCTTGCGCGCGACCTCGACGAGGCCGGTGAAGGCCTCCGGGTCGGTCACGGCGATGTCGGCGAGCACCTTGCGGTCCACCTCGACGCCAGCGGCCTTGAGGCCCTGGATGAAGCGGTTATAGGTGATGTCGTTCAGGCGGGCCGCGGCGTTGATGCGCGAGATCCACAGCTTGCGGAACTCACCCTTGCGGGCGCGACGGTCCCGGTAGGCGTAGGTCATCGAGTGGAGCTGCTGCTCCTTCGCCTTGCGGTACAGGCGCGACCGCTGTCCGCGGTAACCCTTGGATGCCTCCAGGGTTGTCCGACGCTTCTTCTGGGCGTTCACAGCCCTTTTCACGCGTGCCATGTCTCAGTCCTCTTTGTTCGTCAGATGTCAGGGGGTCAGCGGTTGAGCAGTCGCTTGATGCGCGGCGCGTCGGCCTCGCTCACCACGGTGACGCCGTCGAGACGACGCTTGCGGTGCGACGACTTGTGCTCCAACAGGTGGCGCTTGTTCGCCTTCTGACGGACGATCTTGCCGCTGCCGGTCACCTTGAATCGCTTCGCGGTGCCCTTGTGGGTCTTGCTCTTCGGCATGTCTTTCCTTCATTCGAGCGAGCCGAGGCCCACCCGGGTCATCGGGTGGTCTCGCCCGCTGGTCGGTCGTTGCGGGGTCCGGCGTGAGCCGGTGACGAAACCGCGGTGCGGTCGGCGGCTATTCGCCTGCCTGCGCCTCGCGCGGGGCTTCCGTCTTCGAGCCACGGTCGTCGCGCGTCTGCTGGGCCTTGACGCGGGTCTTCGCGCCCTTGTGCGGTGCCAGCACCATCGTCATGTTGCGGCCGTCCTGCTTGGCCGAGGTCTCGATGAAGCCGTAATCGGCGACATCGTTGCCCAGACGCTGCAACAGCCGGTATCCGAGTTCGGGACGCGACTGCTCGCGACCGCGGAACATGATGGTGACCTTCACCTTGGACCCGGCCTCGAGGAACCGGACGACGTGACCCTTCTTGGTCTCATAGTCGTGGTCATCGATCTTCGGGCGGAGCTTCTGCTCCTTGATGACGGTCATCTGCTGGTTGCGACGCGACTCGCGCTGCTTCTGGGCGGCTTCGTATTTGAACTTGCCGTAATCCATGATCTTGCACACGGGTGGCCGTGCGTCGGGCGCGACCTCGACCAGGTCGAGATCGGCCTCGTAGGCCAGGCGAAGCGCATCTTCAACACGCACGATGCCCACCTGCTCCGAGTTGGGTCCGACGAGTCGGACCTCAGGGACGCGGATGCGCTCGTTGATGCGGGTCTCAGTGCTGATGGGGCCTCCTTGATCAAACCTTCTGGGGAGACCACCGCGATGAACTGGGGCAGGTCGTGGAGAAGCCCTCAGCAGAAGAGCCCCGGGACTGTCGTCCGGGGGCTCCGTTACCGACCGATTCCCGTCACCGGAGCGCCTCGGAAAACCGAGCCAACTCCGGTCGGACAACGCAAAATATCGCGCTGACCTCACGGTATGAACCGGACCGTACAACGGCTACCGACCGTTGGGCCGATGCGTCGTGACGGTGGGAGCGGAACTCCACTTGCTACCCCGGCAAACACCAGGGCGGTCGTTCTGTGGAAGTCTAACAGTCATGACCGAGAACTCCTATTCGCGACCTGCACAGACACCCGACGAGGGTGCGAGCGGAAGCGGAACCGGGGCTGCCGGTGGGCCGCAGACCGCTCATGACAACGTGCGCGATCTGGCCGATATTCCGTCGATCGAGGTCATCACGAGAGCCATCGTGATGCTGATGAGTTCGGCCGCCGAGAAACTCGGCCTCGCCGAAGGTGCCGGCGAGGACGATGTCGATCTCGACGAGGCCCGCAAGTTGATCACCGCGCTCGCCGGCCTGGTGGATGCCGCCCGACCCGACCTCGGAGTTCACGCGGCGCCCATCCGGGACGGCCTCAAGCAGCTCCAGCTCGCCTTCCGGGACGCCAGCGCCTACCCGGATGAGCCGGGTGAGGGCCCGGGCGAGAAGTACACGGGCCCGGTGCGTGACCGTCGTCGCCCGACGTCGTGATCAAGTCTGCGTGATCAGTCGGCGAATCCCGACTCGGTGATCCGCCGGGTGACGTCGAGCAATGCGTCGCCTTCCTCTCGCGTGGTGACGGTCGCACGCACCCCCTCGCCGGGGAATGCCCGGACCAGCACGCCTGCTCGCGCCGCGTGGTCGGCGAACCGCACGGCCTCGTCCCCGAGTGCCATCCATACGAAATTCGCTTGCGAATCCGGTACCGCGACACCCAACTCACGCAGCGCATCGGTGACGCGAACACGCTCGGCGACGACCCCGCCGGTCCGAGCCGACAGCGCATCGACCGCCCGCAGACTGCCCAGCGCCGCACCTTGCGCCACCGTGCTCACCGAGAACGGCGTATAGACCTTTCGCAGCGCTTCGATGATCCGCGGGGATCCGATCGCATATCCGACGCGCAGTCCGGCCAATCCGAACGCTTTCGAAAAAGTGCGCAGCACAACGACATTCGGAAACTCCGACTGGAGCGCCAACGCATCGACGTCGTCGGCGTCATCACGGAATTCGACATAGGCCTCATCGACGGCCACGGTGATGCGTGGCGGCACCGAACGCACGAACTCACCGATTGCGGCCCCCGACACGATCGTGCCGGTCGGGTTGTTCGGGTTGCACACGAAGATCAGCCGCGTGCGGTCGGTGACCGCGCCGGCCATCGCGGATAGGTCATAGGAATCGTTGGGGGTCAACGGAACCCGCACCGGCACGGCTCCGGCGGCCAGCGTGAGCAAAGGGTAGGCCTCGAAGGACGGCCAGCCGAATATCACCTCGTCTCCGGGGGCGCACGTAATCGCCACCAGGTCGCGACACAGGGACACCGAACCACAGCCGACGGCGACCCGGCGGGCGGCCACCCCCACATGTGCGGCGAGCTCGTCCGTCAGAGCAGTTGCGCCGTTGTCCGGATATCTGTTCACCTCCGTCAACGCCGACGCGATGTCGTCGAGCACCCCGGGCAGAGGAGCGTGGACAGTCTCGTTTCCGTCGATTTTGATGGCGCCCACCGGTACGGGATTCGGCGTGTACACCGGGAGGCTGTCGAGACACGAACGCAATTCCGGGATCATCCGGTCACCATACGAGCCATCGGCCCACCGCGTCCGATTCGAAATGCGTTGAACACCTTCGGATACCGACCCAAAGGACGATCGCCACGGACAGCCGAACCGCCAGCACCCGGCGAAATGCTTCCCATCCCGACAGACCGCGCGATAGCGTGCGGTCACCGTTGCTCACCGGAGGAAATCCATTGCGGGCCAGAGGAGTCAAGGTGACCACACGCACCGAGCCGATCGCGACGACGCGCCCCTCCCCCTCCGTACCTGTCCCCGGTATCACCGTCCGCGACATCGTCGACGGCCAGACCGCGGGGCATCTGGTCGTCGCCGCAGACGACTATGGGTGGTGGACCGATCTGCTGTCCGGCGTTCCGGTCAATCCGGCCACCGACAACCTGGAAAGGGTTGTCGCCGATGGTCTCATCCGCGCCGGACTGCTGACGACCGGGACGAACGGCGTCGAACTCACCGACACCGGCCGGGAGGTCGCCGAAGCCCGGGGCTTTGTGCGGATGGTCACGCGGGGATGGACACCGACGTTCCGGCAACTGTCGGATCGGCGCGCCGCCCCCTACGTACCCGCCGCCACCGAACCCGACCAGGTCGCACGTGGATGTACCGACATCGCGCACCGACGTCCTGAGATCCTCCGGGCGATCGGCCAGGCCATCGGCTCCGCCACACCGGGCGTGACCATCGACCTCGGCTGTGCCGACGCGGGCCGGATCATCGCCCTCTCCGCCATGGCCACCGACGAGGACTTCATCGGCGTCGACATCGAAGCAGGGGTCATCGCACAGGCCACCGCGAATGTGCGGCAACGGGGACTCACCGGACGGGTGGACCTCCGCACCGGGTCGGTTCACCCCGGGGACGCACTCCCCGACTGGGTGCGAACCATCGACCGGGAATCAGTGACGACCGCCATGTCGTTCTTCCTTCTCCATCAGCTCGCCAGTGACGGCAATGGACTCGCCTGGGTGATCGAGCAGTGGATGTCCTGGTTCCCCCGCATCGAGCGGCTCATCATCGGCGACGGAATCAGGCTCGCCGCACCTCGATGGGAACAGCAGCCCTGGTTCTCGCCGTCCTACGAGATCTACCACGCCGTGACCGGGGTTCACCTCTGGTCCGCCGACGAGTACGACACAGCATTCGCCTCCCTCGGCTGGCGGATCGTCGACCGTCACAGCGATCACACGATCGCGGTGACGAGCGTCCTCGAACGCGCCTGATCCCGCATCGACTCGGCCGTAGACTGGATGTCGTGAACAGCGACAATCCGCATCAGCCCACTCCCGACGATCCTGCCGGCGAGGTGGTCGACGCCGAGGTCGTCGAGACGCCGGCCCCGATTCCCCCGATGAGCGGTGTGATCCCGCCGGTGCCGGATCCGAACTACACCGAGCAGGGCGTCCCGACTTTCGATTTCGTCCGCGACAAGATCGAGAACCGCATCTCGACGGCGATCGGCAGCGAGGAACTCGCGAAGGCAAGCCCCGAAGGTCAGCAGGTCGACGACATGGTTGCCAAACGCGCCGAGGCCGCCAAGAAGAAGCTGGACGAGATCCGTAAGTCGATGGGTCAGTAGGCGCCACGCCGACGGGCTTCCCGCGACTTGGCCTCGTTCCAGCGACTTCGGCCGAGGTTGCAGGAACACAGCGAGGTCGCGTGAATTCGCCGTATCACACGCTGTCGCGTGTGCCCTCGGCCGTAGTGGTTGTGCACGTCGTGATCTCACCGGGAGCCGACGAACGGGGTCCACGATGCGCACGGACGAGCATACCTATGGTTCCTCCGATCAGGAGGACCGCGATAACTACCCCCGGCAACCACAGGGTAAGGATGAGGAGCCACGGAGACGCGGGCAGCAGGATACCCAGAAGCAGGCCCCACCCCGCCTGTCGCTTCCAACCGTCGAACCACACGAGGCCAATCCCGAAGGCCAGACACAGCCCAACGCAGACGAACGGAGAAGCGATCAGCACCGTCCGAGCAGTGCCTGTGATGTCGTAGGTATCTGCAATAGGTTGTGCCGCAAAGTAATACATCGACACCAGGACCGCTACGGACACAGTGGTCACAAACCCCACGGCGCCATAGTTGCGCGCAATAGCGTGACCACTCGGCCTGGGTTTCGACCTGTTGCCAGAAGCCCGTTCCGGTGGGTCAGTCGGCATCATCGTTACGTCCGCTGCTTGATCAACAAACTCTTGCATTCGCACACTACCTGCGATGAGCGTCGCATATGCCATACCCCGGACTATCCGAAGTCCTGCTGCGTTGCATGCTTCCACTTTCCGCGATCTACGGGCTGGTCGGCCTCACTTGCCCCTCTAATGAAGTGCACATATCCGGCCAGCGCCTGGAAGTATCGGAATTTGCTGTATCCGAACGCCGGCCACATAATCGGTCTCCTGATATTCATTTGCCGACTTCACTAATGCTTCTTCCCACATCTTCATTCTGGCGTTTCGCAAACCATAATGTGCCCTACAACATCCCGAGCCCTCGACGCGCCGTAGTTCACATGTAACCCCGTGCCACCGTAATTTCCATCACGGTCGGCCAATTCTTCCACGACACCTGCATCCGCATTGGTTCGCTGGCCGGCGAATACGCCCGCCGCTGCCCTTAGTTCTTGCGCATCAACTTTCACAGACACTCCCCCGTCACAGTAGACCGCCCACGCCGTGGTGCGGCTGCAACCAACCAGCCAAACTGGAATGCCGCTACGATCCCACACGGTCGTCGGTATCACTTCGACCGTCGATCGTTCAAATGACATCGCGGTAGGTCCGACCGCCTGCGTTCCGGGGGAACGAAGTCAGCCAGCAACCCCGCTTCGTTTTCGCAACTTCGACTCAGGTCGCGAAACAGGCCTACGCATCACGACGATCGAGTCGGCTGCATTGTCGGGACGAGGGGCAGGCGTCGGAATCCGCCGAGCGCGACGATGACGGCGATGAGCCCGGCCATCACCACCCAGCTGATCCACGAGGTGGGAACGAGCACGGTGAAGCCGGGCGTCGAGTCGGACGTGCCGAGGGAGCCCGGGATCTGATTGGCCACCATGTTCGACGATCCGTGAAGGGCGACGGCAGGCCAGATGCTGTTCGCGGACAGGCGGATCCACGCCATCAGGATTCCCAATAGAACGTGCGCTGCGGTGAACATGATCGTCGCACGCAGGCCGTCGAGGCCGGGATAGCCGTAACCCTGGCCGGTCAAGGGCGCATGGAACAGTCCCCACAGCAGCCCCGCGGTCAGGATCCCCGGCCACAGTCCGAGCGGAAGCAGCCTGGGCAACAGATAGCCCCAGCCGAGTTCCTCGCCCAGCACGAGAATCGTGGCCGGCACGAGAAGCACCATCCCCGACACGGTCGCGGTGAGGAGGTCGGCCACCGGAAACGGTTCGTGTACCCGGAATCGTCCCAGCGCGACCGCGATGAGCAGAGTCACGCTCACGACAGCGAGCGGAATCACGATGCCCAGCGCGACATATCCGGCGAGCCTTCCGAACGGACGATGCGGCACCAGGCCGGTCAACTCGAGAAACGACCGGGGGCTGCGGAGCTGACCCGAATACGCGGCGGCGGCAATCATGCCCAAGGCAGGCGTCAGCATCGCGAGCCCACCGAAGCGGAGTTGATCACCGGTGTCGTCGATGTTCCCGTACAACCCCCAGGCGACAGCCACCGCAGACACTCCCGTAAAGGTGACGGCCAGGAAGACGGCGAGCTCGCGCCACGGAACCCGGTACGGTATGTCGACCGTGACGCGTCGGCGGCGAGACCTGGTGGGCAAGTCGCGGCCGGTATCGCCGAGAGCCTTGTCCTCATGCCGCACTGCATTCCCTTTCGTCACCGGCGGATGCAGTGACGATGGTGCCGATCGTGCCCGGGACCGGGCATCAGCAAATCGGCTAGCGCTGGTCCGACGAAAGTCGAAAACTCGCCGACTGGTCGACTCGATGTGTCGTCAGCGCGGCGTCAGCGCAGCCAGAAGTTGTGTGGTCCGCCCACAGTCCCTGCCCTCGCCGTCGATCACCCGTATCTCGACAGTGAGGAGCGTCTTGCCCAGTTTGAGCGGCGTCGCGACCGCCGAAGCCGGACCGTCGACGACCGGCCGGAGGAAGTAGGTGGTGGATTCCGCAGTGGTCCACCCCCAGCCGTCCGGCAGGTTCAGCCCGACGAGGACGGCACCGGCCAGATCGCAGATCGACATGATCGCGCCGCCGTGGAGACCGCCACCCAGCGTCGAATGCTGCTGGGACACATCGAGTTCCGCACGGACTTCGGCGGCGGACAGCACCGGGAAACGAACGCCGAGTGTCTTTGCGAACGGCGCCATCGCGTAGATGTCATCGATTGTGTAGCTCACGCCGACCACCCTCCCGACGTTTCGGCAGCGCTCCTCCCATAGTGGGCCCTGGGTACGACGAAGACAACCGTCAGGAGAATGGGCAACGATCACACACTCCCGCGACCTGATCTCGTCCCCGCGACTTCAGCCGAGGTCGCGGAAACGAGACGAGGTCGCGGGAAATGAACTCAGCCCGCGACGGCCTGATCCACGTCCAGGATGTCGGCGAGGAACTTGCCCGTGTGCGAATCCGGTTCCACGGCAATATCTTCCGGGGTGCCCTCGGCGACGACCTGGCCGCCACCGGTGCCACCCTCCGGCCCCATGTCGATGACCCAGTCCGCGGTCTTGATGACGTCGAGGTTGTGCTCGATGACGATCACGGTGTTGCCCTTGTCCACGAGCCCGTTGATCACGGCCAGGAGCTTCTTGATGTCCTCGAAGTGCAAGCCGGTGGTCGGCTCGTCGAGGATGTAGACGGTCCGGCCGGTGGAGCGCTTCTGCAGTTCGGCGGCCAGCTTCACGCGCTGGGCCTCACCGCCGGACAGCGTCGGAGCCGGCTGACCCAGGCGCACATAGCCGAGTCCGACATCGACGAGCGTCTTGAGGTAGCGGTGGATCGAGGTGACCGGTTCGAAGAATTCGGCGGCCTCCTCGATCGGCATGTCGAGCACCTCGGAAATGGTCTTGCCCTTGTAGTGCACCTCGAGCGTCTCGCGGTTGTAGCGGGCGCCATGACAGACCTCGCACGGCACGTACACGTCGGGCAGGAAGTTCATCTCGATCTTGATCGTGCCCTCACCGGCGCAGGCCTCGCAGCGTCCGCCCTTCACGTTGAACGAGAAGCGGCCCGGCTGATAGCCACGGACCTTGGCCTCGGTGGTCGCGGCGAACAGGGTGCGGATCTTGTCGAAGACGCCGGTGTAGGTGGCCGGGTTGGATCGCGGCGTGCGACCGATCGGCGACTGGTCGACCTGCACCAGTTTGTCGAGGTGATCGAGACCCTTGATCCGCGTGTGCCGGCCGGGTACCTGACGGGCACCGTTGAGCTTGTTCGCGAGAACGGTCGCGAGGATGTCGTTCACCAGCGTCGACTTGCCCGAGCCGGACACGCCGGTCACCGCGGTCAGGACGCCGAGCGGGAAGGACACCTCGATGCCACGCAAGTTGTGTTCCCGCGCGCCGACGACCGTCAGCTGCTTCTTACGGTTGACCGGTCGTCGAATCTCCGGCACCGGCAACACATCCCGGCCCGCGAGGTAGGCGCCGGTGAGCGATTTCTTGTTCTTCAGGAGGTCCTTGTAGCTGCCGCTGTGCACCACCTCGCCACCGTGCTCACCGGCGCGCGGACCGATGTCGACGATCCAGTCGGCCGCACGGATGGTGTCCTCGTCGTGCTCGACGACGATCAGCGTGTTGCCGAGATCGCGGAGGCGCGTGAGGGTTTCGATGAGGCGACGGTTGTCGCGCTGGTGCAGTCCGATGGACGGCTCGTCGAGCACGTAGAGGACACCGGCTAGTCCGGAGCCGATCTGCGTCGCCAACCGGATGCGCTGTGCCTCACCGCCGGACAGCGAACCCGCGGCCCGCGACAGCGACAGATATTCGAGGCCGACATCGAGCAGGAACCGGATGCGGGCCTGCACCTCCTTGAGCACACGGCCCGCGATGGCGGCCTGGCGATCGTCGAGCGTGAGGTCATTCAGATACTCGGCGCACTCCGCGACCGACAGCGCACAGACCTCGGCGATCGACTTGGGGCCCATGGTCGGATGATCCAGCGTCACCGCAAGGATCTCCGGGCGCAGGCGCGCGCCATCGCACACCGGGCAGGGCACATCGCGCATGTAGCCCTCGTACCGTTCCTTCATCTGCTCGGACTCGGTCTGATCCATCCGGCGCTCCAGGAACGCCATCACACCCTCGAACTCGGTGTAGTAGGACCGGGTGCGGCCGTACCGGTTGCGGAACTTCACGTGCACCTGATGGTCGCTGCCGTCGAGAATCGCCTTGCGCGCCTTCGCAGGCAGCTTCTTCCACGGCGTGTTGATGTCGAAGCCCATCTGGTCGGCCAGACCACCCATGAGCCGCAGGAAGTAGTCGGCGTTGTGCCCCATCGACCACGGCGCGATCGCGCCCTCGGCCAACGTCATCTCCGGGTCCGGGACGACCAGTTCCTCGTCGACGACCTTGCGCACACCCAATCCGTCGCAGGCCGGGCAGGCACCGTAGGGCGAGTTGAACGAGAACGATCGGGGTTCGAGATCGTCGATGGCAATGGGGTGGCCGTTCGGGCAGGCCATCCGTTCGGAGAACCGGCGTTCGCGATTCGGATCGTTCTCGTCGAGATCGACGAAATCGAGCACGATGATGCCGTCGGCCAGACGCAGCGCGGTCTCCACCGAGTCGGTGAGTCGCTGCTTCGCGGTCGGTTTGACGGCCAGGCGGTCGACGACCACCTCGATGTCGTGCTTCTCCTGCTTCTTGAGCTTCGGCGGATCGGTGAGCTGATGGACCACCCCGTCGATGCGCGCACGGGAGAAGCCCTGGGTCTGCAACTCGGCGAAGAGATCGACGAACTCACCCTTGCGCGTCCGGACCACCGGCGCGAGGACCTGGAACCGGACGCCCTCGTCCATGTCCAGCACCTGATCGACGATCTGCTGCGGCGTCTGCCGCGCGATCAGCGCACCGCACTCCGGACAGTGCGCCTTGCCGGCCCGGGCGTACAGCAGTCGCAGATAGTCGTAGACCTCGGTGATGGTGCCGACGGTCGAGCGCGGGTTGCGGTTTGTCGACTTCTGGTCGATCGACACCGCGGGCGAGAGTCCCTCGATGAAGTCGACGTCGGGCTTGTCCATCTGCCCCAGGAACTGCCGGGCATAGGCCGAGAGGGATTCGACATACCGGCGCTGACCTTCGGCGAAGATCGTGTCGAACGCGAGCGACGACTTTCCCGAGCCGGACAGTCCGGTGAAGACGATCAGACTGTCGCGGGGCAGGTCCACGTCGATGCCCCGCAAATTGTGTTCACGAGCTCCACGCACGATCAAACGATCAACCACTGCACATTCCTCATTCATTGCCGATTCGGGCCACGACACCGCTCCGCGAGGACCCTAGCGTCGACCCCCGACAAGATCGTGACGACCAGGGCTGATCCGCTTGTCGGCCAATTCTCCAGCGTACCCGCGTATCGCCCATCGGACATGTTGCGACCGTCACCCGGCCGGCGCCGGGGCGCGCTAGCCTACGGCCATGACCTCCCATGACACGATCAGCGACACCTACACCGGCGACCTCTCCGAAAACCCAGCCCCGCAGCGCCGTGACCTGGACACCGCGACCATCGTGAAGATGTCCGTCGGTCCGATGGACAACAACGTCTACGTCGTCACGTCGAAGAAGACGGGCGATCAGCTGATCATCGACGCGGCCAACGACGCCGACCGCATCCTCGACGTGGTCGCAGCCGTCCCGGGCACACCGCGGATGATCGTCACGACGCACCAGCATTTCGATCATGTCCAGGCCTTGCCTGCAGTGGCAGAGGCGCTCGGCGTGCCGACCGCCGCCGGCCGGGAGGACGCGCCCGAGTTGCCGGTGCCCCCCTCGCAACTCGTCGACGACGGCGACACCATCACGATTGGCGACCTGACGTTCGACGCCATTCATCTCGTCGGACACACCCCCGGATCGATCGCCCTCGCATTGCACGACGGGGACGTCGTCCACCTCTTCACCGGCGACTGCCTGTTCCCGGGCGGTGTCGGCAAGACCTGGCAGCCCGGCGACTTCGAGAAACTGCTCGGCGATGTCACCACCAAGGTCTTCGACCGCTACCCCGATTCCACCGTCGTCTATCCCGGGCACGGCAAGGACACGACACTCGGAGCGGAACGTCCGTCGCTCGATGAATGGCGCTCCCGCGGCTGGTGAACCGCATCCGGTTCACGTCGCCTGCGCCATGTCCTCGGACTGCGCCTGGAGTTCGCGTAACGAGCCGTTATCAGCCATGCGTATTATTTACGGTGATGCGATTGTGAGGTGCGGCGTCCCATGCCCAAGCAGGTCGATCATGACGAACGTCGCGAGACCATCGCCCGAGCCCTGTGGCGGGTGGTCGAACAACGCGGCATCAGTCGCCTCAGTCTTCGCGAGGTCGCGAAGGAGGCCGGGATGTCTCATGGCCAGGTGCAGCACTACTTCGATTCCCGTCGGGAACTGCTTCAATTCGCCATGGATTTCGCTGCCGAACAGACCGCGCAACGGATCACCCGCGGACTGACGACGATCGGAGACACACCGCATCCCCGCGACGTCCTGCGGCTGACGATCATGGAAATGCTTCCGTTGCACACCGATTCACGTGCCACGAGTCGAATGAGCGCGGCCTACGTCCTCGAGGCATTGCACGACGACGACATCCGGGAACGAACCCGCCACGGAATGCTGCACGGCCGGGCACAGGTCGAGCAGTTGGTCCGCCAGGCACTTGACGACGGTGAGATCGACGCGGGATGCGACCCGGCGGTCGAAACGGACCTCCTGCTCGCGCTCACCGGACTCTCTCCCCTGATCGAGCTCGGCGTCATCGATGCGAGCGAGGCGACGACGGCCGTCGACACCCATCTCGACAAGCTGTTCGGGCATCGCCCCACGGCGGCCGGATAGCGGAGAGTTCGGCGCCTCAGGGTGGACGTGGCAGCACAGGAGTCGCGTCCCACCTGCATCGCTGCGATCGTCCGTGGCTGCCGGTAATGTCGACAAAGCTCGCCGGACGCATCCCGGTGGGCCACACGCACCAGCCATCAGGAGGCAGTCAATGTTGATCCGCCGCGTTGCCCGACCCATGCTTGGATCGATTTTCATCACTGCGGGAATCGATTCAGTGCGCAATCCCGCGCCACGTGCCGAGGCCGCACACGGCTTCATCGACCAGGCAGAGAACACCCTGCCGAACTCCGTGACCGACAAGGTCCCCACCGACGCCGAGACCCTCGTGCGCATCAACGGTGCCATCCAGGTGGGCGCGGGCACTCTCCTCGCTCTCAGCAAGTACCCGCGTGCCGCGTCCCTCGTCCTGGCCGGTTCGCTGGTGCCGACCACGCTGGCCGGCCACGCGTTCTGGAACGAGACGGACCCGGCGGCCCGCGCGCAGCAGCGTCTGCAGTTCACCAAGAACCTCAGCATCCTGGGCGGCCTGCTGATCGCGTCGGTCGACACCGAGGGCAAGCCGTCCCTCGCGTGGCGGGGACGCCGGAAGGCCACCGAGGCGGGTCACGCGATCGCGGCGGCACTGCCGTCGGCTCAGGCCACCGAATCCACCTGGGACAGCATCGTGGAGCGCTCGCAGGAGGGCGCACATCTACTGGGCGAAAAGTCCACCGAGGCAGCCGAAGTCGTGCGTCAGCGCGCACCCGAGATCGCGGAGACCGCACGTAAGCGCTCGGCCGGGCTGGCCGACGAGATCCGTCACCGCGCACCCGGCATCGCCGAGACCGCACGCGAGCGCTCGGTGGAGTTGGCCGAGGCGGCCCGCGAACGTTCCGCCGACCTCGCCGACGAGATCCGCCACCGCGCACCCGGCATCGCCGATGCGGCACGTGAGCGCTCCGCCGATCTGGCCGAGGAGATCCGCCAGCGCGCACCCGAGCTGGCCGAAGCCGCGCGTGGACGCTCGGCCGACCTCGCCGACGAGGTGGCCGCACTCGCCGCGACCGCACGTGACAAGGCGTCCGAGGGCGCCGACGAGGGCCGCCGCCGCTGGCGCAAGGCCCGGTCCTAGCACTACCAGCAGTTCAGGGGTACGACCACGGTGAGCACGACGAGAACGGACACCACGCACACGGGGGTTGCGGAAAGCCGCACCGACGGCCACCCGGACGTCGACCCCCGGATCGACGAGGAGCAACAGCACCTCGACCAGGTGTACGGCCGTCTCGACCGCATGCGTGCGAACACCGAGCGGAGGCTCGCCTCCACGCTCCGGGAAACCGGGGGCACGCCGCAGGCGCGCTCGGAACGCGAGTCCTACGAGCGGCTGTACACCGACGACCTCACCAAATTCGATGCGGCCGAACATAATCTGTACTTCGGCCGCCTGGATCTGGATGATGGTGAAACCCGGCGGATCGGCCGCATCGGCGTCCTCGACGACGATGCGGCCGACACCACCCTCCTGCTGGACTGGCGGGCACCGCTGTCCCGGCCGTTCTACCTGGCGACGCCCGCCGCGCCGGAGGAGGTCGACCGGCGCCGGCACGTCCGGACCCGCAATCGTGCGGTGCGGGCGGTCAACGACGAGTACCTGACTCTGGCGGACGCATCGCCGGACGATGTCGGCCATGGTGACGTCGTGAACGAGACGGCGCTCGTCGCCGCGCTGAACGCGGCGCGCACCGGCGAAATGACCGACATCGTCGAGACGATCCAGCGCGAGCAGGATCTGATCATCCGGTCGACGCACCGCGGTGTCACGGTCATCCAGGGTGGTCCGGGCACCGGCAAGACGGCCGTCGCACTGCACCGCGCCGCCTATCTGCTGTACACCCATCGAGACACGTTGTCGCGCAGCGGCATTCTCATCATCGGACCGAATGACGACTTCCTCACCTACATCGGTCAGGTCCTTCCGTCGCTCGGCGAATCCGGTGTGCTGCTCTCGACCATCGGCGACCTGTATCCCGGTATCCACGCCCGCGCCGAGGAATCCCGGCACGCCGCGGCCGTCAAGGGCGACCTACGGATGGTCGACGTCCTCAAACGTGCGGTTCGCGCAACCGAGGCCCTTCCGTCGAAACCGGTCTCGGTGAATTTCGACACCTACCAGGTGACCATCGACTCCGCACTGATCAAGACCGCTCGCGCCAAGGCCCGTAGTTCGCGCCGAGCCCACAATCAGGCACAGCCCGTCTTCCTGCGGGCCGCCATGGACGGTCTGGCGCAGGCCCACGCGCGCACCATCGGGTCCAGCCTGCTCGACGGATCCCAACTGCTCAGCGCCTCCGATATCGCCGATATCCGCGATGAGATGAGCCAGGACGCCGATATCCGAAAGGCGCTGCTGGAGTATTGGCCGACGCTGACACCGCAGGGCCTGCTCGAATCGTTCTACGCGGATCCCGGTGCCATCCGGAAGGCCACCCCGGGCTGGCCGGAGCAGGATCGCGCGGCTCTGCACCGCATGCCCGCCGCCACCGGCGACGACGCGGTGACTCCCGCGGACGTTCCCCTCATCGATGAACTGGCGGAACTCATCGGCTACGGCACCGATGAGGCCGAGCGCGCGGAACGTGCACGGTGGCGTCAGCAACTGGCCGACGCCCAGGACGCGCTCGACATCCTGACCGGTTCTGCGCCACAGGACCTCGAGGACGAACTCGATCCCGAGATCCTGATGGCCTACGACCTGATCGACGCCGAACAACTCGCCGCGCGACAGACCGAGACCCAGCGGCTGACGACGGCCGAACGTGCGCATGGCGACCGGAATTGGGCGTTCGGTCACGTGATCGTCGACGAGGCACAGGAATTGTCTCCGATGGCGTGGCGCATGGTGATGCGGCGCATCCCCAATCGATGGATGACGATTATCGGCGACACCGCGCAGACCGGCGACCTTGCCGGCACCCGCTCGTGGGGTGAGGTGATGCAGCCGTACGTCGCGAACCGCTGGCAACTGCGCGAGCTAACCGTCAACTACCGCACGCCGGCCGAGATCATGGCGTATGCCACCCGGGTCCTCGCCGAGATCGACCCGAAGCAGTCTCCACCGACATCGTTGCGCAGCAACGGAATCGAGCCTGTCGCCATCACAGCCGCACCGACCGACCTGGCACGTACGGCTGTCACCGCGGCCACGCGGAACGCCGAGTCCGGACTGACGGCGATCATCGTTCCCGACGATCTCTATCCGGCGGTGGCCCGTGCCGCCGCCGACGTCGACGATTCTCCCCGTGTCCTCACCGTCGCCGCATGCAAAGGCCTGGAGTTCGACAACACGGTGGTGGTGGAGCCCACCGCGATCGTGAACTCCTCACCGCGCGGCTACTCCGACCTGTACGTGGCGTTGACGCGTGCGACGCAGCGACTCACCGTCGTCCACGCAGACGAACTCCCCCGGCCGTTGAGCACGATGCCGGCCGGGGGAATCGACGACTGACCGTTATGTGGTGTGGACGATGAGAACGTCGCACGCCGACTTGCGGGCGACATCCGCGGGCACCGACCCGAGCAGACGCCCGGCGATCGAATTGAGGCCCTTGTTGCCGACGACGAGCAGTTCGGCACGCACATCGGTCACCAGCTGCAGCAATGCGTCCACGGGCGCACCCTTGACCGGGCGCGCGTCGACCTTCGAAGCGCCCGCCTTGGCGGCCCGCTCCCGCGCGGTGCGCAGGATCTCGTCCGTCGGCGCCGAACCGGTGACCTGGTAGGCCTCGTCCTTCAGGACGTCGGCCGCGCCACCGGAATCTCGGTCATTCGGAAAATACGCGCAGGCGATCACCAACGTCGCCGTGTCACCGGCGAGTGCCCCCGCACGCTCGACCGCCTTCAACGATGACTCGGAGCCATCGGTGCCGACGACGATCGTCTGATACGCGTTCATCCCAACCTCCACCATTCCTTCGGATCCCCGTACATCACGGGGCAGATGTCATCCCACACTGTAAAGCCCTCGCTCCGGGACAGTAGTTGGCCGTCGCGGGGTTTGTCCGCAGATCGTGGGCATCAGCACATAGGTGCCCCGGATGTCACTTGATGCCCGCGGCGTCCATTCCGCGCAATTCCTTCTTCAGATCCGCGATCTCGTCCCGTAACCGTCCCGCCAGCTCGAATTGCAGATCGCGTGCGGCGCTCATCATCTGTTCGGTCAGGGATGCGACGAGATCGGCCAGCTCGGCACGCGGCATCGCCGACGTATCACGCTTCTCGATGACACCGGAACTCGCGCCCCGCGCCTTCGACACGTCGCCCTGGGCGCGTCGCCCACGGCTCGAATTGCGACCGGAGCCACCGACGGCGACCGCGTCGTCCTCGGCCTCGCGGTACACCTGATCCAGGATGTCGGCGATCTTCTTCCGCAGTGGTTGCGGATCGATGCCCTTCTCCTTGTTGTAGGCGACCTGCTTGGCCCGCCGACGTTCCGTCTCGTCGATGGCGTTCCGCATGGAGTCGGTGATCTTGTCGGCATACATGTGCACCTCACCCGACACGTTGCGGGCGGCGCGGCCGATGGTCTGGATCAGCGAGGTCGTGCTGCGCAGGAAGCCTTCCTTGTCGGCGTCGAGGATCGCGACCAGCGACACCTCGGGCAGGTCGAGACCCTCACGGAGCAGGTTGATGCCGACGAGGACGTCGTACTCACCGGATCGCAGTTGCCGGAGCAGTTCGACACGACGCAACGTGTCGACCTCGGAATGCAGATAACGCACCCGGATGCCGAGTTCGAGCAGATAGTCGGTGAGATCCTCGGCCATCTTCTTCGTGAGCGTGGTGACCAGGACCCGCTCGTCGCGTTCGGTGCGCTCCCGGATCTCGTGGACCAGGTCGTCGATCTGGCCCTTGGTCGGCTTGACGACCACTTCGGGATCGACCAGACCGGTCGGACGGATGACCTGCTCCACGAACTCACCGTTGGCCTGGCCGAGTTCGTACGGTCCGGGGGTCGCCGACAGGTACACCGTCTGACCGATGCGGTCGACGAACTCGTCCCAGGTCAGCGGACGGTTGTCGACTGCGGACGGGAGCCGGAAGCCGTAGTCGACGAGGTTACGTTTCCGCGACATGTCGCCCTCGTACATGCCGCCGATCTGCGGCACCGTCACATGCGACTCGTCGATGACGAGCAGGAAATCGTCGGGGAAATAGTCGATCAGTGTGGCCGGCGCGCTACCGGCGGCACGGCCGTCGATATGGCGCGAGTAGTTCTCGATACCCGAGCAGAAGCCGACCTGCCGCATCATCTCCAGGTCGTAACTCGTGCGCATACGCAGCCGCTGCGCCTCGAGCAGTTTGCCCTTGCCCTCGAGATCGGCCAGGCGCTCCTCGAGCTCCTGTTCGATGGACGCCATCGCCTTTTCCATGCGCTCGGGTCCCGCCACGTAGTGGGTGGCCGGGAAGATCCGCAGCGAATCGACCTGCCGCACAACGTCACCGGTGAGCGGGTGCAAATAGTAGAGCGCCTCGACCTCGTCGCCGAAGAACTCGATGCGGACTGCGAGTTCCTCGTACGACGGGATGATCTCGACGGTGTCGCCGCGGACCCGGAAGCTCCCGCGTGTGAACGCGGTGTCGTTGCGGGTGTACTGAACATCGACGAGCATGCGCAGCAGCGCATCGCGATCGATGTTCTCGCCGACGGCCAGCTCGACCGAGCGATCCAGGTAGGACTGCGGCGTGCCGAGACCGTAGATGCAGGACACCGATGCGACCACCACCACGTCGCGGCGCGAGAGCAGACTCGAGGTGGCCGAATGCCGGAGGCGCTCGACATCGTCGTTGATCGACGAGTCCTTCTCGATGTAGGTGTCCGTCTGCGCGATGTACGCCTCGGGTTGGTAGTAGTCGTAATACGAGACGAAGTACTCGACCGCATTGTTCGGCAACATCTCGCGCAATTCGTTGGCGAGCTGGGCGGCCAGGGTCTTGTTGGGCGCCATCACCAGCGTCGGGCGCTGGACCTTCTCGATGAGCCAGGCGGTGGTCGCCGATTTGCCGGTACCGGTGGCGCCGAGCAGGACGATGTCCTTCTCACCACTGTCGATCCGGCGTTCCAGATCGGCGATGGCGGCCGGCTGGTCACCGGCGGGCTCGTACTCACTGACCACCTCGAACGGAGCCCCGGTGCGTTCGATCTCGCCCACCGGCCGGAACTCGGAGTGCGCGAGGACGGGACGTTCTGCTGCGAAAGCCATAACGCCAGGGTAAACGCGACATACGACAACTATGTTCCGCAACCGGACACAGGGCTGCGAGCCTCGTTACAGTCGACGCATGACCGACCCGGCGCCGGCCTCACTCCACCCTCCGAAACGTGAGGTGTTCGACGTGCCCGCGATGACGAACACCGACAACAAGGGCTTCGTCCGGCCGGTCGAACGCTACGAGGTCACCGACTTCGGTCTGTACATGTCGCGCACCGCCGACCACCCGAGATTCCACCACCTCGAATCGTGGCTGCTGCCGGCGCTCGGCTTGCGCGCCAACATCTTCCACTTCACCGAGGGACACCGGACCGGCCAGCGACTCTATCTCGACGTCGGCTCCTTCGGCTTCCCGGACACCGAGGGCCGTTGGCACGCCGTCGACTGGTACCTGGATCTCGTGGATGTCCCCGGCACTCCACTCGAACTCATCGACGTCGACGAACTCTTCGACGCACACCGAGCGGGTCTACTGGACACCTCCGACTGCCAGGAGGCGGTCACGATCGCCACACGCGCCCTGGTGGGTTCCGCCGAACACGCCCACGACGTGCAGGCGTGGCTGGACGACGTGTGCGGCACACAACTGACCTGGCTCGATCGACGCGCGGAGCGATAACTCGACCTCGCCGCACGGTCGAGGTGCTACCCAGGTCCTTCCGACACCGGCACCTCGACTGTCATCTCAGCCGACGGGAAAGACGAAGCACGCTCCCCCACGAATGAACGACGGGAACTGCACGCCGGTGGCGACACGCACCGTCCGGGTCTTCGTCACGCCGTCGAGCGTGGCCGAGAGTGTCTGGCGGCCGGTGGTGACAGGGCGCCAGGTCGCCGTGACCCGCGTCGTTGACGGCTTCGCGTCGTGAAGCGTCGTGGTACGCCCGTTCGCCGTGGCGGTGATCCGCAGATTCGACCGCGCCGAGGCGGGGTCGTTCACGATGATCGACAACCGATACGCGCATCCCGCACCGTAGACGTTGTAATTGGACGAACCATCGGTCGAGCCGTATCCGGCGGGCGTGTCGACGGCAATGCCCGCCACGGCCCCCTGTGCGGGCGCGGCAAGGCCGGCACCCGCCATTCCGATGGCAGTCAAAGTTGCCGCCGCACAGAAGGATCGCCGTACGATCCGATGTTCGACAGACTTCATGTCACGCTCCTTGGCCGATGACTCACACGCACGAACAGGTACTCCCGTGCACGCTAGCAACCACCGGCGACGTCTCGCGGCATTTTGAATACATCCGCAATCAGATTGGCGAACGGGTCAGCGCGCACCCTTCCACTCCGCGATCCGCGCATAGGCCTGATCGAACCACGGCTCCTTCGCCGCGACATATCGATCACGATCCCCATCCGAGGCCGCCAGCGCGGCCTCTTTGATCTCGGCATACTCGCGCCGCGCATCCTCGTCGGCCCTGAGCCAGTCCCGGAAATCGACGGCGAAACGCCCTCCCGGCGAATCCTGCGCGCGCACATGAACATTCACCGCACGTCCCGGATCGGCCGAACCGTGCAGCCTCTTGCCCCAGCGCCCCGCATCCACCGAGCCGGTGGCCGGGTCGGGTTTCGGGTTGTCGCCGTCGACTCCCGGCACCCGCGGAAACCCGCCGTCGGCGAGGACGTCGGCGAGAGCATCGGCGGTGTCCATGTCGGCGACGGTGATCTGCACGTCGATCGTCGGCTTGGCGATCAGCCCCGGCACCGCGGTCGAACCGATGTGGTCGATCGTGGACGCCTTGTCCCCCACGATCGCCCAGAGGCGGCTCACCACGCGACTACCAGCGGCCGCCCAGTCGGGATCCGCCGCCACCAGGGTCAACTCACCCTCGACAACACGGCGTTCGCGGATATTGCGTTCGTAGGGCACGAGACGCTCGTCCCACAGCGCTGCGGCCGCTGCGGCCAGTTCGTCGGGCGTGCCGGTGTTGTCGAGCCAGACGTCGGCCACGGCTCGCCGCTGATCGTCGGTCGCCTGGGCGGCGATGCGGGCGCGAGCGTCCTCCTCCGGCATGCCACGCGACGTGGTCAACCGCTCGACCCGCAACTCCTCATCGACGTACACGATCACGACGAGGTGGAAAAACGGCGCCATATTTCCCTCGACGAGCAGCGGGATATCCTGCACCACAATGGCATCCGCCGGCGCAGCCTCCAGCATCTCCTGTGTTCGCGCTCCGACCAGAGGATGCGTGATCCCGTTCAGTTTCTGTCGCTGCTCATCGTCGACGAAGGCCTTCGCCGCCAGCGCGGGCCGATCCAGACTGCCGTCGGCGGCCAGGATGTCGTCACCAAAGGCCTCGACGAGCTTCGCCAGCCCCTCCGTCCCCGGTTCCACCACCTCGCGGGCGATCTTGTCGGCGTCGATGTGATAGCCACCGCGCTCGATGAAGGTGGTGGCCACCGTCGATTTGCCGGCCCCGATGCCGCCGGACAGTCCCAGTCTGATCACGCCATCCAGTCTCGCAAATGCGACGGCCCGGCACCCGCCGACCCGCTTCTTCGCCGCTCACCCGGTCGGGTGATCGTCGCCGAAACGGGTCGGCACGTGTGGTCAGCCGGTGACGCCGGTCAGTTCGATCGTCTCCTTCGGAAGGTCCGCACTCCGGACGGTCTTTCCGTTCGTCAGATCGACGGCGACGATCTTCTTCGCCCCCGGATCGGTCACATAGGCCACGTCGTCCTGCACGTGGACATTCGGCATCGCCGACTGCCATTCGTCGGGCTCCGTCCACGCCCCGATGGCCGGGATCACGCGGATGGGCGCGGCCGTGGCCGGGTCGTACACATGAAGTGCACCGTCGGTGCCGAGAATGACCGCCTCACCGTTCGGTCCCCGCTCGATGGAGCGGAAGCTGTAGCTCGCCGGGAACGGAACGACGCGCAGGGCGCCGGTACGAGTGTCGGTGAGCGTGAAACGGTTGGGCCGCTCGAGTTCCGCATCCTTGTCGGTCTTGTAGTCGCCGAGCACGAACGGCGAGGAGTCGGCGCCCGCCTGGTTGCCGATCCGGCCGTACGCATCCGGACTCTTCACCTTCTGAATGGTGTTGCCGCGCACGACCAGAATGCCGTCCTGGCATCCGAAGGTCAGAGCACCGCCCTGCGCGGCGGCTTCCCCGTGCACGCCCGGGCAGTCGTCGTTCGAGGCGATCTCCCGACGTTCGCCGTCCAGGATGGCGATGCCGGTCCGGGCGTCCTCGGTGCCACGCGTCACCACGACGCTGCCGTCGGCGCGCGTGACCGCCACACCGTGATGCGCGGTGTCGACCTTGAAGCCCTTGGCCGCCGCCGGGCCCCGGGTCAGTTCTGCCGGGTCGATGACGTCGACCTGGCCGGTCCCGTCACTGAACAGGGTGATCCGGTCGTCGTGCGGCACGACGTGCCCCGGCTCCTCCCCACCGAAACGGATGTCGGTCAGCTGCGGAGCGCCGGTGTAGTAGTGCTTGTGGTCGCCGTGGGGCTTGGACCACGTGCCCATGTCGAGAACCCGGAAACCCTCGCTCTCCGAGACGAATACGTGACGGCCGTCATCGGCGGAGTTCAGACGGATGAAGCCATCGGCGGGCAGTTCGGCCACCTGGTCGAGGGTCTTCGCGTCCAGAACGAGGATGCCGCCGTCGTAGCTGAGCGCCAGTCGCGGTGTCGCGCCGCCCTGTTCGGTGGCGCTCGCCGTCGCACTGGAGGAGGCGGCGGTATCGGTCGAGTCGCCACTGCCGCATGCCGTGAGCAGGCCCATGCCGCAGGCGATCAGCAGGCTCGCCGTCCGTGTCAGGTATGTCGATTGTCGATTCACGTCGGACAGCCAACCAGTTAATGAAAATTATTGTCAACAGACTATGGGTTCGGACTCACTCGCCGTAGCCGCGCTCGGCCACCAGATCCTGCACCCCCGCGATGAGTCGCGACATCGCGAAATCGAAGGACGATCCCGGATCCGAAGGCGCACCGTAGAATTCGCCGACCGCGGTGCCGACTCGTCCGGCCAGCGGGAAATCCTCGCCCGCCATGACCGATTCGAGTTCCGGCCCGGCGATCTCCCACCATTGCGCATCGGTCAACCCGCTGCGCGCGACGACACCGCCGACGTCCCGGGCGGCCCGCGCCGCCCCTGCCGCGATCGAGGAGATCGCTCCGATTAGGTGGTCGCGCTCGAGGTCGGTGAACGGGTAGCGCTCCAGCACCTCGAGTTGCCGTTCATAACGTCGGAGTCGGTGCGGCCCGAGCACATCCCGCCACATCGGTACGTCGAGCAGCCACGGATGGCGTCGGTACTCATCGAGCACAGCGTGGCCGATGACCGTCAGCGCCGCCGGCAACTCACCCATCGGGCCGAACGGCTGATCGTCCGCCGCCACCGCATCCACCATGAGGCCGAGGAGGACGTCCCGGCTCGGCACATACGTGTACAAACTCATCGGGCCGAGCCCCAGGTCCGCGGCGAGGGCACGAATGGAGAGTGCGTCCAGTCCAACGTCGTCAGCACGGCTGATCGCAGCGGCGACCACCTGATCCACCGTCAGGCGCTTGGTCGGTCCACGCCGTGCCGGAGCGGGCTCGTCGCCGGTGCGCCAGAGCAACCGGATCAGCTGCCGAACGTCGTCCACCACCCGCCGCCTCCCTTTCCCGTACACTGTACGAAGCACCTACTCCATACAGTGTACGACAAGGAGTCGATCTGTCTCTCCAAGCCACCTACCTGCCCGACCTCCATCTCTTCGCACTCTGGTCGCCGGGCGACGTCACCGATGAGCCGATGCCGTCCACGACTCCGGCGGTGACACTCGCCGTGCCACACCGAGGGGTAATGGCCGCGCATCAGGTGCCGTGTCGCCTCGTGGACACCGATCAACTTCGGTCGCCGGACACCGGCGACGACGAGACCGGCAGGTCTCTGCAGACGTGGCGGGACATCATCTCCGGCGCCGAGGCCCTCGAACTGCCGGCGGCCGCCCACGCCGAGACGGACCCGACGAGAACCGCCGTCACCTCCTCCGCCTACGCACTCGACGCATTCCGGCGCACCACGCGCATGTCCCGGGAGCTCACCGGGGTCATCGACGCCGATCTTCGCCCCTACCAGGAGCGGGGCGTCGCCTGGCTCGAGGAAACCGTCGATCGCGCGGGCGGCGCACTGCTGGCCGACGAGATGGGGCTCGGCAAGACCCTTCAGGCCATCGGTCTCCTGGTTCGCCGTGCGGACCGAGGACCGCAGCTCATCGTCTGTCCGAAGAGCCTGATCCACAACTGGATTCGCGAGATCCGACGGTTCGCACCGGGGCTGACCGCCCACGACGCGCGCGGTCTCCGACAGTCCTTGGGCGCGGGTGACGTCATCGTGGTGTCGTATCCGCAGGTCCGCACCGGGGTCGCGGCCGGAATGTCCTGGGCCACCGCCGTTTTCGACGAGGCTCAGAGCCTGAAGAATCCGCGCACACAGGTGTCACGCGCCGCCCGGGACCTCACCGCCGACGCACGCGTCGCATTGACCGGCACTCCCGTTGAGAACGACCTCGACGAACTGTGGTCCATCCTGCGCGTGGTGGTACCCGGACACTTCCCGCACCGCGCGGTGTTCCGTCGGCGTTTCACGCGTGCCGTCGCGGACGGTGACCGCGGTGCCATCGATCGACTGCGCGTCGCCGTCGCACCCGTCATGTTGGCCCGCAGCAAAAGCCATGTGGCATCGGCACTTCCACCGAAGATCGACAACCCGGTGCTCTGCGATCTCACCGACGAACAGGCCGACGTCTACGACGCCGCGCTCCGTGAGGCCGAAGACGACGGTTTCGGCTCCGGGTTCGAACGGCACGGCCGCGTGCTCGCCGTCCTCACCACGCTCAAGCAGGTGTGCAACCACCCGGGGCTGGTCACCGGCGATCTTCGCGCACTCGAGAATCGGTCCGGCAAACTGGATGTCCTGACCGAGTTGATCGAGACCAATCTGGCCACCGACTCCCCCACGCTGATCTTCACCCAGTACCGGCACACCGGAGAGCTGCTGCAGCGGCACCTCCGCGACACCTTTGATCTGGGTGTCGACTTCTACCACGGCGGTCTGTCGGATGCGGACCGATCCCGGATGATCGACGAATTCCAGAGCGGCGCAACGCCTCCCCTGATGATCCTGAGTCTCAAGGCCGGTGGTGTCGGCCTCAACCTGACGCGCGCGTGCGACGTCGTGCACTACGACCGCTGGTGGAATCCCGCCGTCGAATCACAGGCCTCCGACCGCGTCCACCGCATCGGACAGGAACGGCCCGTCACCATCACCACTCTCACCACCGCGACCACCCTGGAGGAACACATCGCGACCATGCATCAGCGCAAGGCCGCGCTCGGCACCCACGCCACCGACACCTCTGTCATCGCCGACCTGGCGCGGCTCGACGACGACCGGCTCCTCGACATCCTGCGCCGATCCCGGGAGGCACGATGACAGCCCTGCCCGAATACGGTTACACCCGATGGGGTGCCGACATCGTCCGCATCGCCGAGCCCTTGTCGACCAGCACACCGAATCAGGCTGCGCCCCTGGCACGCCGCCTGACGCGCCACGGCTCCGTCACACTCACCATGGAGGGCAGGCTGGTCAAGGCTCTGGTTCATCGAGCGGGGTCCGCATCCGTGGCACACCTGGAGTTCGCGCCGATGGCCCCGGCCACCGCCGATACCCTCCGCGAGATGCTGTCCGCCGGATCCCCCGACGACGACATGCACAGGCGCGCCACGGATGCCGGGCAGCGCCCCGGCCCCGTACTCGACAACTGTGATTGCTCCTGCAAGGCACGCAGCGCGCTCTGTGTGCACGTCCTCGCGGCGCTCTATGCAGTGGCCGCGGCCGTCGACCAGGACCCCGCAATCGCCCTGTCGCTCCAGGACTTCGGCGCTCAGCACCCGGGCACCGGCCCGCCCCCACGATGGGTACCTCTCAGCTCGGTGGACGCGGCGACGTTCTACGGCTGACGACGAGAGGCAACGGATCTCGATACGCCGCCTCGCTGCGCTCGGAGGCTACTCGATCAGCGGATTAGGCGAACAGCGGATTTGGCGCCGGTCGAACAGCGGATTTGGCGCCGGTCGAGTAGCGCCGGACGAAGTCCGCCGCATATCGAGACCATCCCGCACAAACGACGGTGGCCCCTCCCGATACGGGAGGGGCCACCGTCGTCGTTCAGGTGCTCAGCGAGCGATCAGGCGTTGCCCGACAGCTTCTCGCGGAGTGCGGCGAGCTGCTCGTCGCTGGCCAGCGAACCGCCGGCCGACGAACCGCTGCTGCTGCTGGAGCTGCTCGACGACGATCCACCGCGGGCTGCGCCCTCGGATGCCGACGAGTAATCCGACGGGGCGTTGGCGGCCTCGGCGGCGGCAGCGGCGAACTTCTCCATCTGCGCGGTGTGCATCTTGTGGCGACGCTCGGCCTCGGCGTAGCGGCCTTCCCACTCCTTCTGCTGCTTCTCGAAGCCTTCGAGCCATTCGTTGGTCTCGGCGTCGAAGCCCTCGGGGAAGATGTAGTTGCCCTGCTCGTCGTAGCTGTCCGCCATGCCGTACTTCGAGGGGTCGAACTCCTCGGTGTAGTCCTCGTTGGCCTGCTTGAGGCTCAGCGAGATCCGGCGACGCTCCAGGTCGATGTCGATGACCTTGACCATCGCGTCGTCACCGACGGCGACAACCTGATCGGGCACCTCGACGTGGCGCTCGGCCAGCTCGGAGATGTGGACCAGACCCTCGATGCCCTCGTCGACGCGGACGAACGCACCGAACGGCACCAGCTTGGTGACCTTGCCCGGCACGATCTGGCCGATGGCGTGGGTGCGGGCGAACTGACGCCACGGATCTTCCTGGGTGGCCTTGAGCGACAGCGAAACACGCTCGCGGTCCAGATCGACGTCGAGAACCTCGACGGTGACCTCGTCGCCCACCGCGACAACCTCGGACGGATGATCGATGTGCTTCCAGGACAGCTCGGAAACGTGCACCAGGCCGTCGACACCGCCGAGATCGACGAAGGCGCCGAAGTTGACGATCGAGGACACGACGCCCTTGCGGACCTGGCCCTTCTGCAGCTGGTGCAGGAACTCGCTGCGGACCTCGGACTGGGTCTGCTCGAGCCATGCGCGGCGCGACAGGACCACGTTGTTGCGGTTCTTGTCGAGCTCGATGATCTTGGCCTCGATCTCCTTGCCGATGTACGGCTGCAGATCGCGGACGCGGCGCATCTCCACGAGCGATGCCGGCAGGAAGCCACGCAGGCCGATGTCCAGGATCAGGCCGCCCTTGACGACCTCGATGACGGTGCCCTTGACGGCCTCGTCCTTCTCCTTGAGCTCCTCGATGGTGCCCCAGGCGCGCTCGTACTGAGCCCGCTTCTTGGACAGGATCAGGCGGCCTTCCTTGTCCTCCTTGGTGAGGACCAGGGCTTCGACCTCGTCGCCGACGTTGACGACCTCATTGGGGTCGACGTCGTGCTTGATCGACAGCTCGCGGGACGGGATGACGCCTTCGGTCTTGTAACCGATGTCGAGCAGAACCTCGTCGCGGTCGACCTTGACGATCGTCCCTTCCACGATGTCGCCATCGTTGAAGTACTTGATCGTGGAGTCGATGGCGGCGAGAAAGTCCTCGGCCGAGCCGATGTCATTGACGGCTACTTGCGGCGAGGAAATGGTGGGGGACGACATATGGTGAGGTGCTCCGGACAGGTTCGTAGTAGGTACAGTTCGTGTGGATCGGCGCAAACCCCCAGCTGACCGGCGGCATGCGCAGAAGCGCGCAGTAGAGCACACGCGCGTGAGCAAGCGTACTCCAGGCGCGTTGTCCTGGGCAAACCCGGATGGATGAGGGCTCGTGGCGCATTCGATCGAATTGTTGCTCGACGACGCGGGTGATCGCGCGATCCGCGCCCGGTGGGCGGCCCTCGGCGACGCCGGCCTGCCGACTCAGGGGCGGATCGATGCTCCGACGAATCGACCGCACGTGACGCTCGTTGCGGCACCGGCCCTGTCGGTCGGCGCCGCCGAACTCTCCCCCGTGGTTCATCGCCTGCCCATCAGTGCCGTGCTCGGCGCACCGGTCCTGTTCGGCTCCGGTGCCCGGTACACCCTGGCTCGTCTCGTGATCCCGTCGACGGAACTGCTGGCATGCCAGGCGACACTGACGACCATCGACATCTCCGGGGAATCGACCTGGTTCCCGCATTGCCGTCCGGGCCGGTGGACTCCGCACGTCACCCTCGCCCGACGTCTCGATCCGACTCTCGTCGACCGCGCACTCGCGGTCCTGGACTCGTTTCCGCCGGAGGATGTCGTGGCGGCTTTCGACGCGGTGCGGATCTGGAACGGCGACGATCACACCGAACAGGTGATCCGCGCTCCTATCATCGAGCCGTGACCACGAACGACGAACCGGCGACCGGCTCGGCGCGCCCTCCCCGCGTGCTGGGGTCGGTCGACTCGGCGGCCAGCGAACACGCGAGCCGCGCCTGGTGGGATTCGGATGCCGGCGCGTATCACGCCGAACACGGCGAGTTCCTCGGCACCTTCCGGGAGGGCGGCGACTTCGTCTGGTGCCCCGAAGGTCTGCGCGAAGAGGATGCCGGACTCCTCGGCGACATCGACGGGCGCACGGTCCTGGAGATCGGCTGCGGGTCCGCCCCGTGTGCCCGCTGGCTCACCGGCCGGGGCGCGCACGCCGTCGGCATCGACCTGTCGCGCCGCATGCTGGCTGTCGGTGTGGAGACGATGCGCACCGATGCGCGCGCGACCCCGTTGGTGCAGGCGAACGCCGAAGCACTCCCCTTCGCCGACGAGTCCTTCGACGCCGCGTGCTCGGCCTTCGGCGCGATCCCGTTCGTCGCCGACTCGGCCCGTGTCATGGCGGAGGTCGCCCGCGTCCTCCGGCCCGGCGGGACATGGGTTTTCGCCATCAATCATCCGATGCGCTGGATGTTCCTCGACGATCCCGGGCCACGGGGGCTGACCGTCACCATCCCGTACTTCGACCGCACGCCCTATACCGAGGCCGACGACGACGGGACGATCACCTACGTCGAGCATCACCGGACGATCGGCGACCGAGTCCGCGAAATCCGTGCGGCGGGTCTCGATCTCGACGACATCATCGAACCCGAATGGCCCGAGGGCTTCGACCGCGTATGGGGACAGTGGAGCCCGCTGCGCGGACAGTACTTCCCGGGCACCGCGATCTTCTGCTGCCGCAAGCCGGGGTGACCGGTACTCCGCAGTATACGAGCGCGACGAGTCGACGTATCGAGACCTGTTGCGTCACAGCAGTTTCGAGAGGAATCCCTGCGTCCGCTCGTGCTGCGGATTGCTCAGCACCTCGCGCGGGTCGCCCTGCTCGACGACCACCCCGCCGTCCATGAAGACCAGCTGATCGGCGACCTCACGGGCGAAACCCATCTCGTGGGTGACGACGAGCATCGTCATCCCGCTGCTCGCGAGTTCCCGCATCACGCCGAGCACCTCACCGACCAGCTCCGGGTCAAGCGCCGATGTCGGCTCGTCGAAGAGCATGAGCTTCGGGTCCATGGCCAGCGCCCGCGCGATCGCGACGCGCTGCTGCTGGCCGCCGGACAACTGGGCCGGATAGGTGTCGGCCTTGTCGGCCAGACCAACTCGGTCGAGGAGTTCGCGGCCACGCGCGACCGCGGCGTCCCGGCTCTGCTTCTTCACCTGGATCGGTGCCTCGATGACGTTCTCCAGTGCGGTGCGATGCGGGAAGAGATTGAAATGCTGGAACACCATCCCGATGTCCCGCCGCTGACGCGACGCGTCCTTCGGACTCATCTCGTACAGCTTGCCGCCCCGCTCGCGGTAACCGATGAGGTCGCCGTCGACGTAGAGGCGACCCGCGTTGACCTTCTCGAGGTGATTCACGCACCGGAGGAAGGTCGACTTGCCGGAGCCGGACGGCCCGATCAGACACAGCACCTCGCCGCGCGGCACCTCCAGCGAGATGCCTTTGAGCACCTCGAGGGAACCGAAGTTCTTGCACACGCGGTCGGCCTTGACCATCAACGGTCCCGCACCGTTTGCGTCCGGGTTCTCGATCGGATCGCTCACGCCACACCTCCCGCCGGCGGCGCCGCCTTGCCCTGCGCGTCGGCGAGGGCCTTCAACTGCCGTGCCGTCATCTGGCGGCTCGCCCCCTTGGAGTAGTAACGCTCGAGGTAATACTGGCCCACCATCAGCACGCTGGTGATCACCAGATACCAGGTGGACGCGACCATCAGCAGCGGGATCGGCTGGAAGTTCACGCCCGAGATGTCACGGGCTCGGCCGTAGAGCTCCAGACTGAACGGCACCGCCGCCACCAGGCTGGTGGTCTTGAGCATGCTGATCAGTTCGTTGCCGGTCGGCGGGATGATCACCCGCATGGCCTGCGGCAGCACGGTGCGGCGCATCGTCTGCGACCAGGACATGCCCAGTGCCACCGATGCCTCGGTCTGGCCTTCGCCCACCGACGAGACACCGGCGCGGACGATCTCGGCCATGTACGCCGCCTCGTTGAGGCCCAGGCCGATCACCGCGAACAGGAATGCGGCATTGAGCGACTGGATGTCGAAATGCGCGAACTGCACGGTGAACGGGATGCCGAGGTCGATCTTCTTGTAGATGGACGGGAACAGTCCCCAGAACACCAACTGCACGTAGACCGGCGTACCGCGGAAGATCCACAGATAGCCCCATGACGTGTAGCGGAGCACCGGATTCGGCGACAGCCGCATCACCGCGAGGATCACGCCGAGGACGATGGCGATCAGCATCGCCAGGACCGTCAGCGCCAGCGTGTACCCGACCCCGGACAGGATGCGGGTGTCGAACAGGTACTTGGCGTAGGTGTCCCACCGGTACGCCTCATTGGTGGCGGCACCCCACACGAAGAGCGCCAGGATGATGAGTACGACGGCCGCCGCGATCCATTGACCGGGGTGGCGCAGCGGGATCGCCTTGATCGGGGCGGGTCCGTCCTGCCGGTGATCGTCACTCACGATGTCAGCTGGTCGCACCGTTGATCACGGCGTTGGGAATCGTGCCCTGCGCGACGCCCCAGTGTTCTGCGATGGCCTTGTACTGACCGTTGTCGATGAGGTGCTGAACCGCCTGCCGCAGCGCCTCGGCGAGCGGGGAACCCTTCTGCACCGGGTAGCCGTACGGCGCGGAGTCGAAGACGCCGCCTGCCGGCTCGAGCTTGCCGCCCGAACGCTTGATCGCGTAGGCCGTCACCGGCGAATCCGCCGACATGGCATCGACTTTGCCGACGATCAGCGCATTGACGGCCTCGTCCTGGCTGTCGAACTTCATCTTCTCGATGGCCGGTTTGCCCGCCGCCTCGCACGCCTTGCTCTTCGCGGGCACCTCATCGGTGTCCTCGACGGTGGTCGCCTGCACGGCCACCCGCTTGCCGCAGGCGTTGTTCGGGTCGATCGATTCGCCGGTGCGCTGCGCCCACTGGACACCCGCGCTGTAATACGTGACGAAGTCGACCTGCTTCTCGCGTTCCTTGCTGTCGGTGAACGACGACATGCCGACGTTGTAGGTGCCCTGCTGGATGGCCGGGATGATCTTGTCGAAGTCGGCTTCCTTGTACTCCGGCTGCAGCCCCAGCACCTGGCCGATGGCATTCATCAGGTCGACGTCGAAACCGATGATCTTGCCGTCCTTGTCCTTGAACTCATTCGGCTGATACGGCACGTTGACGCCGACGATCAGCTTTCCCGAGTCGCGGATCGGCGCGGGCACCAGCCCGGCGATCTCGGACACCTTGGCGACTTCGACCGTGGTCGGGCTGATATCGGTGACGCCGGCTTCGGTGTCCTCGTTGGAGCAGCCCGACAACGCGAGCGCGGACACCGCGGCGAGTGCGGTGATCGCAGCACCGATCCGGGACGGTCGCAGTAAGCGCATGACAACCTCATCTGTTCGTGACGCCGACCGCATATGCGATACGACGGGCGGCCCACGCCGCATGGATTCGAACTTTACTGGTTCGTGAACCCGCGGACTGACCGGTTACCAGAGATTAACCGTCCGGCTGCCCGCCGACGACGCACACTCCCCTCTGTCGCGTGTCCTCCGGCGATGGACGACCATGTCCCCATGGGTGTTTCCGCGAGCGTCACCGTCCGTCGCCGCGACTTCTGGTCACTCGCGGCCGGATTCGCCGTCCTGATGTCCTTCACCACCGTCCCGACGACGATGTATCCGCTGTATCAGGAGATCGACGGGTTCCCGACGTCGATGATCACGGTGATCTTCGCGGCCTACGGCCTCGGTGTGATGGCGGGCCTGTACCTGGTCGGTCATCTGTCCGATCATTTCGGACGTCGCAACGTACTGCTCACCGCGATCGTCGTCGAAGTGATCAGCGCGCTCATCTTCATCTTCTCCAAAGATGTTGCCGCGCTGCTCATCGCGCGGTTCCTGTGCGGGTACGGGATCGGTGCGGTGACCTCGACGGCCACCGCCGCGCTGCTCGAGTTGCGGGCAGCGGCGGAGCCGGACGAGTCGCCCGTCCTCGCCTCCACCGTCGCCAGCGCGGTGAACCTGGGCGGACTGGCACTCGGCCCACTGGTCGGCGGCATCTTCACACAGTGGGCACCGGACCCGCTGACGTCGACCTTCGTCGTCTTCCTCGGCTTACTGCTCGCGGTGGGCGTCATCGTGGTACGCCTGCCGGAAACCGTTCCCGCGCATGATCGTCCCTTCGTCTACCGTCCGCAACGCGTGCGGGTGGAGGCGCACCATCGCCGGACGTTCGCGGCCGCGGGGATCGCGGCTGCCGGCGCGTTCTCCGTCATGGGTTTCTTCACGTCGCTCGCCGGTACCTTCGTCGGCGGCACCCTGGAGGTGTCCTCCTCGTTCCTGGTGGGCGTCATCGTGTTCGGCATGATGGGCGCGAGCGCGACGTCACAGCTGCTGCTCGCACGAATATCCTTGCGTCACAAGGTCGCCTACGGTCTCGCGGCGATGGTGGCCGGACTGATCGTCCTGGCGGTTGCCGGTGCCACACTGTCACTGGCGTTGTTCCTGTCCGCCGCCGTCATCGCCGGTAGCGGCGTGGGACTGGTCTTCAGTTCCGCCATCGGCACGGCGGGCGCGATCGCTGACCCGGCACACCGCGGCGAAACGATCGCCGGGATGTTCCTTGCCGCCTACTTCGGACTCACCGTCCCCGTCATCAGCGTCGGCATCGCCCTGACCTGGTTCACGGTCCCCTCGGTGCTGATCGTCTTCTCGATGATCGTGCTGGTGACGGTCACGGCCGCCACGACGGCGATGCTGCGTGCCACGAGGCCCCGGTGACACGCACTACGTCAGGCGCCGCACCACCGCATCGGTGAATTCTCGGGTCGTCGCGGTGCCGCCCAGGTCCGGGGTGGCGACCGAGGACGCCAGCGTGTCGGCCACCGCCGCTTCGATCCGGCCCGCCACCGCGACGATCGTGCCATCGGCGGCGACCGAACCGTGGCGGCGCAGCGCCATCGCGGCCGACGAGATCATCCCCACCGGATTCGCCAGTCCCTGGCCCGCGATGTCGGGTGCGGCGCCGTGTGCGGCCTGCGCCATGACCTTGGTATCCGACGCGTTGACCGACCCGGCGATGCCGAGGGAACCGGCGAGTTCGCCCGCGAGATCCGAGAGGATGTCGCCGAAGAGGTTCTCCGCGACGATCACGTCGAAGTCGGTGGGTCTGCGCACCAGATGCGCCGCCATGGCATCCACATGCTGTTCATCGACCCGGATGTCGCCGAATTCCGTTGCCACTTCGCGACATACGTCCCGGAACAGTCCGGTGGTCAGGCGCAGGACGTTGGCCTTGTGCACGATGGTGAGGTGTCCGCGTCGTTCCCGCGCCGCGGCACACGCGATCCGGGCGATGCGTTCGGTGGCCGCCCGGGTGATCACTCCGACGGCGAGGGCGATATCGGGCGTGGGCATCATCTCTCCGCTGCCGACCGCCATGTTGCGATCGGCATAGAGCCCCTCGGTGTTCTCACGGACGATCAGGACGTCGATGTCCGGCGCGGTCGCACGGACACCCGGATAGCCGGTGGCCGGACGCAGATTCGCGAACAGATCGAAACGCTTCCGGATGACCGCGCCCGGCGTACGCTCGCGATGGGCTTCGGGATAACCGGCCGAATCATGCGGCCCCAGCAACCACAGATCGAGTTCGTCGAGGGCCGACAGCGTCGCCTCCGGCACCGGATCGCCGTGGGAGTCGATGGCGGCACGACCGAACGGCAGCTCAACCCATTCGATGTCCAGTCCCTCGGCGGCGGCCGCGGCATCGACGATGTCCGTCGCCGCGGGCACGATCTCGGGGCCGATGCCGTCGCCGGGCAGCACGCCGATGCGCAGCATCAGTGCGCGGCCTCGTCCCACGAGCGGCCGAATCCGACCGAAACCTCCAGCGGCACCGACAATTCGATGGCACTGCCCATTTCCTCGCGTACCAGACGCTCGACTGCGTCCCGCTCGCCGGCGGACACCTCGACGACCAGTTCGTCATGCACCTGCAACAGCATGCGCGACGACAATTCCTCGTCCGCCAGCCGCTTCTGCACGTTGATCATCGCCACCTTGATGATGTCGGCGGCGGTCCCCTGGATGGGTGCATTGAGCGCCATCCGCTCGGCCGACTGGCGGCGCTGCCAATTGTCGCTGTTCAGATCCGGCAGGTACCGCCGACGACCGAACAGCGTCGCGGTGTACTCGTTGCGGCGGGCCTCGACGACCACGTCATGGAGATAGTCGCGAACCCCGCCGAACCGGGCGAAGTACGCCTCCATCTGCTCCTTCGCCTCGTCGCGGCTGATCTTGAGCTGGGCGGCGAGACCGAATGCGCTCAATCCGTAGGCCAGTCCGTACGACATCGCCTTCACCCGATGCCGCATCTCGACGGTGACGGCGTCGATCGGCACCCCGAAGGCTCGTGCGCCGACGAAATTGTGCAGGTCTTCGCCCGTGTTGAAGGCCTCGATGAGTCCGGCGTCCTCCGAGAGGTGCGCCATGATCCGCATCTCGATCTGGCTGTAGTCCGCGGTCATCAGACAATCCCGATCACGCCCGGCGGCGTCGGCGCCGGGACCCACCACGAATCCGTGGCGGATACGACGACCCGCTTCGGTGCGCACCGGGATGTTCTGCAGATTCGGTTCGGTCGACGACAGCCGGCCGGTCGCGGCGACGGTCTGGTTGAAGGTGGTGTGCACGCGACCGTCGTCGGCGACCGACTTCAGCAGCCCGTCGACCGTCACCTTGAGGCGGGTGGCGTCCCGATGTTCGAGCAGGTGAGCCAGGAAGGGATGCTCGGTCTTCTCGTAGAGGGCCTGCAGCGCGTCCGCATCGGTGGTGTAGCCGGTTTTGGTCTTCTTGGTCTTCGGCATGTCGAGTTTGTCGAACAGCACGGCTTGCAACTGCTTAGGCGATCCCAGGTTGATCTGTTCGCCGATGACCTCGTACGCGGCCTCCGCTGCCGTCCGAATCCGTTGGGAGAAGTCACTTTCCAACGTTTCGAAGTGGTCGACGTCGACCGCGATGCCCGCGGTCTCGAGTTCGGCGAGCACGAATGCCAGGGGCAGCTCCATGTCGGTGAGCAGCGACCGCGAGTCGATACGGTCGAGCTCCGTGTCCAGCACGTCCGCGAGTTCGGCGACTGCGATGGCCTCCAGCATCTGCTGTTCGGCGTGCTTGGCGTCGCCCTGATCCTCGTCGAGCAGCGACATCTGACCGTCGTCGGGTGCGTCGTCGGCACGCAGTTCACGCCGCAGATACCGCAGGGCCAGATCGTCGAGATTGAAGCTGCGCTGGCCGGGGCGCACGAGGTACGCGGCCAACGAGGTGTCGCTGGTGATCCCGGTCAGGGTCCAGCCACGCGCCCGCAGCGCGTGAATCCCCCACTTCGCCTCGTGCAACGCCTTCGGCCGGTCGGTGTCCGCCAGCCATTCACCGAATGCGAGTTCGTCGTCGGGGGTGAGCGTCGCGACGTCGAGATAGGCGGCGGTCCCGTCGGCGGCCGCGATCGCGACGCCGGTCGCGTCGGCGTGCACGACCGACTGCTCCGACGTGACGGCCAGTCCGCTGCGACCGGTCGCGGTGTGGTCTGCGAGCCAGGCCCGCAGCGCACCCGGCTCGAGCACCGTCCCATCGAGATCGAAGCCCGATTCCGCTTCCGGCTCAACGGAAGTCAGGGTGGAGAACAGCCGATCGCGCAGAACCCGGAATTCCAGGTCGTCGAACAGCTGGTGGATGCGGTCACGGTCCCAGCCGACGAGCGCGAGCTGATCGGGCCCGGCGGGCAACTCCATGTCGCGGACGAGTTCGGTCAGTTGCCGGTTGGTCTGGACCGACGCCAGATTGGCGCGCAGGGCGTCACCCACCTTGCCCTTCACCTCGTCGACATGATCCACCAGCGACGACAGCGAACCGTACTCGCGAATCCACTTGGACGCCGTCTTCTCACCGACTCCCGGGATGCCCGGCAGATTGTCGCTGGGGTCGCCGCGCAGCGCCGCGTAGTCCGGGTACTGAGTGGGTGTCAGACCGTACTTCTTCTCCACCTCCTCGGGGGTGAATCGGGTCAGTTCGGACACGCCCTTCTTCGGGTACAGAACCGTGACGAACTCATTCACCAACTGCAGTGAGTCACGGTCGCCCGTGACGACCACGACCTGGAAGCCCTGTTCCTCGGCCTGCGTCGCCAGCGTCGCGATGATGTCGTCGGCCTCGTAGCCTTCGATCGCCATGACCGGGATGCCCATGGCATCGAGCACGTCCTTGGTGAGGTCGACCTGCCCGTTGAATTCGTCGGGCGACTTCGAACGCTGCGCCTTGTACTCCGGGTACATCTCGGAGCGGAACGTCTTCCGGGACACGTCGAAGGCCGCCGCGATATGCGTGGGCTGCTCATCGCGCAGCAGGTTGATGAGCATCGACGTGAAGCCGTACACCGCGTTGGTGGTCTGCCCGGTCGCGGTCTTGAAATTCTCCGCCGGCAGGGCGAAGAACGCCCGGTACGCCAGCGAATGCCCGTCGAGGAGCATCAGCAGCGGTTTCGAGTCGGACTTCGACCCAGCGGTCTTCTTGGACTTCGTCGCGGGACTCACGCACCCGAGTCTAGTTGCGGCCCCCGACAGCGGCGGCGATGGTGCGGACCTCGGTCAACCGTCCCGCCGCATGGGCCACACGGTCGGACCGTCCGGGAGTTGTACCGGCTCGATGACCTCGAATCCGAACCGTTCGTACAGCGGCAGATTGACCTCTTTGGTGCTCTCCAGGAACACCGGGGCGTCCACGCGCTCCAGACCGTGACGGAGCAGTGCGGTTCCGGCGCCGGTACCCCGCACAACCGCTCCGACCTCGCCCAGATACCAGTGTCGTCCCGTGCGGTACTTCTTCAGGAGCGCCTCGGCCTGGGCCCCGCGACGCGTGTTCTGCCGCATGGTCCGGACGAATCCCCCGATCGACGCGAGCTGCCACCAGCCGGGGACCTCGTGGCCGGGCGGCTCCCAGGTCGCCACACCGACGGGTTCGCCATCGCGGACCGCGATGTCGAGCGGCGCCGACGCCGAGCGCGTCCACCGGAGGACGGTCTTGTGGAACAACACGTCGCGCTCCGGGTCGGACACCATCCAGCGGATCATGGGGTCGTCGGCGAAGGCCTGCGCCAGCAAGGACGCCGCGAGGTCGAGATCTCGAGTGGACTGAATGCTGATCCCCGTCATGACTCCCAGCGTACGCAGCCGACACGGGTACGGGCGTCACACGACGCCGAGGTAGGCCTCGCGTACGGCATCATCGACGAGCAGATCCGGCCCTGCACCCTCCTTGGTAATCGCACCGGTCTCGAGGATGTATCCCCGATCCGACCGGCTCAATGCCTGCTGGGCATTCTGCTCCACCAGGAGGATCGTCGTTCCCTCGGCGTTGATCTGCGCGATGATCCGGAAGATCTGCTGGATCACCATGGGCGCCAGGCCCATCGACGGTTCGTCGAGCAGCAGCAGCCGGGGCCGCGCCATCAGCGCGCGGCCGATCGCGAGCATCTGTTGTTCACCACCGGACATGGTGCCGCCGTACTGTTTGCGGCGTTCGGCCAGCCGGGGAAACAGTTCAAAGACATGATCGAGCGCTTCGGCGTACTCCGATTTGGACGCGAATTTCCTTCCGTAGCAACCCATGTCCAGATTCTCGAGCACGGTCATCCCCGGGAACACACGACGGCCTTCGGGCACCTGGATGATGCCTCGTTTGACGCGTTCGTACGGCGCGAGTCCACTGATGGATTCACCTTCGAAGAGGATGTCGCCGTCGCTGAGCTTGGCGAGACCCGAGATCCCCCGCATCGTGGTCGATTTGCCCGCACCGTTCGCACCCAACAGGGTGACGAGTTCGCCGGGTGCCACCGAGAGTGAAATGCCGTGCAGCGCACGGATTCGCCCGTAGTGGACCACCACGTCGCGCAGTTCCAGCATCGGCGCACCGTCGGTCCGAGGGGTGTCACCCGGCTGCCCGGATCTCTTGTTACTGAACATCACTGTCGGGCACCCCCAGGTAGGCGGCGATCACGGCCGGGTTGTCACGGACCTCGCGCGGTGTGCCCTCGGCGATTTTGCGGCCGAACTCGAGGACGACGATACGGTCGGTGACGCCCATGACGAGGCGCATATCGTGCTCGATGAGCAGGACGGTGTAGCCGTCGTCCCGGATCTTCTGGATCAACGCCATCAGAGCCGATTTCTCGCTCGGATTGAATCCGGCCGCCGGTTCGTCGAGGCACAGCAGCTTCGGTTCGGTCGCCAGCGCCCGGGCGATCTCGAGTCGGCGCTGATCTCCGTAGGGCAGGTTCGATGCCTTCTCCGCTGCCCGGGGGCCGATGCCCACGAACTCCAGCAGCGCCATGCCGCGGTCGACGGCATCGCGCTCCTCGCGGTAATGCCGCTTGCTGCGCAACGCCGCACCGAAGACCGACGTCCGGTGGCGGGCGTCGGTGCCGACGCAGACGTTCTCGAGCGCGGTCATCTCACCCCAGAGGCGCACGTTCTGGAATGTGCGTGCGATGCCGCGCCGGGTGATCTGATGCCTCTTGATGCGGCCCAGCGGTTGTCCGTCGAAGACCACGGTTCCCCGGGTCGGCGGGTACACGCCGGTGATGGCGTTGAAGCAGGTGGTCTTGCCCGCCCCGTTCGGGCCGATCAACCCGAGGATCTCGCCGCGCCGGATATCGAAGGTCACGTCGTCGAGGGCGGCCAGGCCGCCGAACTCGACGGTCAACCCCTCCACGCTCAGCAGCGAGTCACCTTCGGCGGTGGCGATATCACGCTGCGGTGCAACGGCTTCGGCGACGGCCTCCGGATCGGCCAGCTCCGGGTCGATCGCGGTGAGGTCGACGATGGCGGTCGCCTCCGGATCGGCGATCGCCTCGGCCATCTGTGCGTCGGCGCCCTCCGGGATGCCGGGGTCGTCGGGTGAACGGTGACGGCTCATGCTCCGGCCTCCTCTCCACGTGTCGCCGACGATCCGGGTGCGCGCCGGACCGCCGCATACACCTGTCGCCCGAAGGTGATCAGCCGCGCACGCGCCGGGAAGAGTCCCTGTGGCCGGAAGATCATCAGCACCACCAGTGCGATTCCGAAGAACAGGTATTTGTACACGCCGAGCGACGTTCCACCGACGTCGATGCCCTGCACGCGGGCCGGCAGATACACGATGATGAACGCGCCGACGATCACGCCGAGTTTGTTGCCCTGACCACCGAGCACGACGGCACACAGGAACAGCATCGAGTTGATGACGGTGAATGCCTTCGGGTCCACGAATTGCACCTGCCCGGCGTACACGGCGCCGGACAATCCGCCGATACCCGCACCGATCACGAACGCCCAGAGCTTGTATTTGAAGGTCGGCACGCCCATGATCTCGGCGGCATCCTCGTCCTCGCGAATGGCGACCCACGAGCGGCCGACCCGACTGCGTTCCAGGTTGCCGACGAAGATCAGCACCAGGATCACCAGCACGATGCCGAGCCAGTACCACCAGACGCCGTAGTTCAGCGCGCCGCTGTTGTTCGCATTGGAGAACACACCGTCGGGGTGCGCGTCCGAGCGTCCGACCTCGGGGAACAGCACGTTCTGGAGTCCGGAAGCCCCGTTGGTGATGTCGGTGAGATTGTCGGCGAGCAGTCGCACGATCTCACCGAATCCGAGCGTGACGATCGCGAGGTAGTCGCCGCGCACGCGGAGCGTCGGAGTGCCGAGGATGACACCGGTGATGCCGGTGATGACGATGGCGAGCGGAACACACGCGAGCCATGCCCACGGTCCCGAGAAGAGCCCGTGATCCTCCGATCCCCACAACGGACTCGCCGGGCTGGTGAGCAGGGCGACGACGTAGGCGCCGACCGCGTAGAAACCGACGTAGCCCAGATCGAGCAGGCCGGTCTGCCCGACCACCACGTTCAGGCCGATCGCGATGAGGGCGGTCATCGCGAAGGTCGCCATGACGACGCCGAAATCCGTTGCGGTGGTGGTGATGAGCGGCGGCTTGATCACCGGCAGCAACGCGAGGAGGACGATCGCCGGTACACCGACGAGCCACTGCGTCACACGCGGCAACCCGTCCCACCACGTACGGATGGCGTCACCGATACCGTGGCGCGGCCTGTCCTGACCGGTCGGCATCGCGGGTCGTGATGTGGTCATACCCTTGCCTTCCCGAGTTTCTCACCGAGGATTCCGGTGGGGCGGAACATCAGCACGAGGATCAACAGGGCGAACGCGACGACATCCTTCCACTGGTTGCCGAAGACCACGGAACCGTAGTTCTCCATCACCCCCAGCAGCAGCCCGCCCAGCAGTGCGCCCCGGACGTTGCCGATGCCGCCGAGGACCGCCGCACAGAACGCCTTGATACCGAGGATGAAGCCGCCGAAGTACACGATGTTCGTCGGCACGCGCAGCGTGTACAGGAGCGCGGCGGCGCCCGCGAGAAGGCCACCGATCAGGAAGGTGACCGTGATGATGCGGTCCCGGGAGACACCCATCAGCAGTGCGGCATCCGGATCCTGTGCCACCGAGCGGATTCCGCGTCCGAGGCGCGTCTTGTTGATCATCGTGTCGGTACCGATGGCGAGGATCAGCGCGGCCACGATGATGACGATGGTGACGTTGGTGACCGGCGCGCCGAAGATCTCGAACTGCTTGACCGGCTGCACGAGCCGGATCGTCGGCTGCGCGCTGTTGCCGCCCAGCGTCGGGTCGCTCGGCACCTTGGGCAGTACGTACTGGACGAATTGCTGGAGCGCGAAGGACATTCCGATCGCGGTGATGAGGAACGCCAATGGTTTCGCTCCCCGGCGGCGCAGGGGACGATAGGCGACGAACTCGAGGCCGACCGCCGCGCCACCGGACACCAGCATGCCGACCAGCGCGGCGAGAGTCAGGTACACGACGGTCATCAGCAGACCTTCGTTGTAGGCGTTGCCCGACGGTCCGAATCCCAACAGGAGCAGGCCGACATACGTACCGAACATGCCGAGCATGAAGACCTCGGAATGCGCGAAGTTGATGAGCCGCAGCACCCCGTAGACGAGGGTGTAGCCGACCGCGACGAGCGCGTAGATGGAACCGTATGCGAGACCTTCGACGGTGAGTCCCCAGAAACCGTCTGTGAGCGCGCCGAGATCGAACCCGATGGTGGAAGCCACCGCCGTCGTCGACTCGGCGAGGGAGTACACGATCATGCGTGCCTTTCAGCCGGCCTTCCCACGAGAGCAGAGAACAGTGCGCCCGGGCCGGGCCCGGGCGCACTGTCGTCGGGTGCTACTTGACCTCGTACACCCAGATGAGCGATGTGGTCAGCTCACCGGTCGGGGTCCACTCGTAGGTGCGGGCGAGACCGGGTCCCTTGTATCCCTTGACGAACGAGAGCAGTTCGGGCCGCGTCTGCTTCCCCTCGGCGATGCCCTTCATGAGGATGGTCGCCAGGTCGTAGGCCTCCACCGAATAGACGCCGGGAGCCTGATTGAACGCCGCCTCGTACTCACCCTTGAACTTGTCCGGCGCCGGACCACAGGGGCAGGACAGGATGGAGCCCTTCGCCGAATCGCCTGCCTGCGAGACGAACTGAGGATCGTTGGTGCCGTCACCGGACACGAAGACGGCCTCGGAGCCCGCCGACTTGAGCTGCTGCGCAAGCGGCGCGGCCTCCGCGTAGTAACCGCCGAAGAAGACCGCGTCGGGTTTAGCCGCGGTCACCTTCGAGATGATCGCGGAGAAGTCGCGGTCACCCTTCTTGACATCGCCCGAGCAGCTCTCGTCCAATGACGCCCCGAGGCTCTTGGACACCGCATTACCCAGTCCGACACCATAATCGGTGTCGTCCTTGATGACGCAGACCTTCTTCTTGCCCATTCCTCCGGTGAGGTAATTGGCAACCGCGGGTCCCTGGACGTCGTCGTTGGCGAGTCCGCGGAAGAAGGTCTTCCATCCGTTGTCGGTGAGGGTCGGGTTGGTGGCCGATGCGGTGAGGGACACCAGACCGGCCTGATTGAAGATGCCGCCGGTGGCCTTGGTCTCGCCCGAGAACGCCGGGCCGATCAGGCCGACGATGTTCTTGTCGTTGGCGATCTGCGGCGCGACCTGTGTCGCCTTCTGGGGATCACCTTCGGTGTCGAAGGTCTTGAGGGTGATCGTGCAGTCGGGATTGGCCTTGTTGTGCTGGTCGACGGCGAGCTGTGCGCCGTTGCGGATATTGATGCCCAGAGCGGCGTCCGGTCCGGTGAGCGCGCCCGCGGTCGCGATGGTCGTCGGGCCGCACTTGGCCTTGCCGTCACCCGCCGGGCTGGCGGCGTCGGACTCCTTGGCCGACTCGACCTTGTTGCCCTTCGTATCGATCTGTGCGAGAGGAGAAATGGTGAGCCCGGTGTTCGCCGCGGTGTTGCCACCGGTATCGGAACCGGACCCGGAATCGCTGGATTTGTCGCTACACGCGGATAGGACGAGGACACCGGTCATCGCCACCGCGAGGGCACCTGTCGTCATACGACGATGCATTCTGTTACCTCCGACTTCCACCCCACCCGACGACAGTCGTCGAGAGGCCTGCTGAGGAGACCTGACGAAGAACTTAGACCGAACCGGGGCACGGCGCGGGAGGTTTCGCAGCAAATGTGCACGATGCAGGTAATGCTGTTGCGCAGAATTAACGGGGATCGCCCACCCGTAACGTCGCGGATGTCAGGCGGGAGGCGACAGCGTCTCCACGACGACCGCCGCGACCGCCTTCATCGTGGTGCGCCGATCCATGGCCGCGCGCTGAATCCACTTGAACGCCTCGGGCTCGGTCAGCGACTGCTTCTCCATGAGAAGCCCCTTGGCGCGCTCCACCAGTTTGCGGGTCTCGAGACGGTCGGCCATCGTCTCGACTTCCTTCTCCAGAGCCGCGACCTCCGTGTAGCGGCTGACCGCCACCTCGATGGCGGGCACCAGATCGGCCTTGGTGAACGGCTTCACGAGATAGGCCATCGCGCCGGCATCCCGGGCCCTCTCGATGAACTCCCGCTGACTGAACGCGGTCAGCATGACGACCGGGGCGAGCTTCTTCGATGCGATCTCGGTTGCAGCGTCGATGCCGTCGCGCACCGGCATCTTCACATCCATGATCACCAGGTCGGGTCGCAGTTCTTCGGTGAGGTCGACGGCCACCTGACCGTTCGGCGCCTCGCCGACGACCTCGTACCCCTCTTCGGTGAGCATCTCGGTCAGATCCATCCGGATCAGCGAATCGTCCTCGGCCACCAGTACCCGACGCGCAGCCGCATCACTCGACATCGCCACATCACTCCTCACCGACTCGCCCGTGACCAGCACGAACCCTTCACACTGCTGCGTCAGCGTACCGGTTGCGTGAGCAAACGTCCGCTCATGCGGCTCATGAGGAGGAGTTTGTCGGCACCACGGAACGCGCCGATCACCAGCCGCCACTTCCAGATGTGGTAGCCCCAGACGGACTCGAACCGTCACGCCTTTCGGCACCGCATTTTGAGTGCGGCGTGTCTGCCAATTCCACCATGGGGCCCAGACCTCACAGAGTGTACGGGGTCGCGCTGCCGGATCGCGCGATCGGGTTGCTCGACCCTGTGACGGCCCGCCGTCAGACTGCCGATCGTCACGGCTGAGCCGGTTCGATCACGTAGTCCAGGCGGCGGCGCTCAGCCGTGTTCGCCGTAAATCTCCACCGGAATGGTCGCCTCGACCTCCGCGATGAGGAGGTCAACGATGCGATCGACGACCTGATTCGAGGCCGAGCGCTCATGGCGTCGCACCCACACGGATCGAACAGGGTGACCGCATGCTGGGCGGAATCGCACTTCGCCACGCGGACAACGGTTTCGGCATGTCGGCTACGGCGTACGTCCATCGCACCGCGGCCGCGGGGTCTCAATTTGGGCTCTGGACCGGATGCTGATGACCGCCCGCGAGCTCGACATCGACCCGGTGATCGCCGCTGCGCCGACGCCAGCGACGCATCAGTCCGCCACGTTCGGTCCGTCCGGGCTCGACAGGGAATCTCCTGAAACCGGACACGGTCCATGCGTCAGACTGTTAGCAATAGGCAGGACTTCAGTGACATGGGAGCAGTGTGGCGACAGAGATCGAAGCAGTGGTTCGACCGGGCGAAACCTGTATGGAGGTGGCGAGGGCGGACCAGCTGACCTGCATCATCGATGCGGCCGACTACTTCCGCTACGCGCGGTCGGCCATGTTGCAGGCGCGGCAACGGATCATCCTCATCGGCTGGGATTTCGACACGCGTATCAATCTCGATCCGCGGGACGACGATCCGGACTCCGACGCACCCGACCAGCTCGGGGATCTGTTGCGGCATCTCACCAAGACGCGCCCGGATCTCGAGATCTTCGTACTCCGTTGGAGTCTCGGCGCGCTGACCGGCCTCGCCCGCGGCATGGCGCCGCCGTTCATCCAGGATCTGCTGAGCGGCCGTCGTCTCCACTACCGGATCGACGCGGCACACCCGGTCGCATCGGCGCACCACCAGAAGATCGTGGTGATCGACGACGCCTTCGCCTTCTGCGGCGGCATCGACATGACCGTGGACCGGTGGGACACGTCGGAACACCTGCCCTCCAACGAGTTTCGGGTGACACCGACCGGCGAATCCTACGGACCGTGGCACGATGTGACGCTGGCGCTCGACGGGCCGGCAGCGGCCGTGCTCGGTGAGGTCGCGCGCGATCGCTGGGAGGCGGCGACCGGCAAAAGACTGCCGGCGATCACCGGAGCGGACAGCGTCTGGCCGGATGGCCTCGAACCACAGTTCACCGACTGTCAGGTCGGGGTCTCGCGAACCATCCCCGAGTACAAGGACCGTGCGGAGATCGACGAGATACGGCAGCTGTACCTGGCCGCGATAGCCACGGCTCGTGACACGCTCTACATCGAAAGCCAATACCTGGCCGCCCGACAGATCGCGGAAGCCCTCATCGAGAGGCTGCGTGAACCCGATGGTCCGGAGATCGTCGTGGTCATCCCCCGCCATGCGGACGGCAACATCGAACGTCGCGCAATGGACGGGGCACGCCACAAACTGCTGCGCATGTTGTGGGAGGCCGACGTACACGACCGCTTCCGCTGCTACTACCCGGTGACCTCCGACGACGAACCCATCTATGTCCACGCCAAGGTCCTCATCGCCGACGATCGCCTGTTCCGGGTCGGCTCGTCGAACCTGAACAACCGCTCCCTCGGTTTCGACACGGAATGCGATGTGACTCTCGATGCGGCCCTGAACGACGACGATGAACTCGGCGCGAAGATCCTCGCGATCCGGACACGCCTGCTCGCCGAACATCTCGACGTCGACGAGGATCAGGTCGATGCGGCCATCGCCCGGCACGGCTCGCTGGTCGCTGCCATCGACGAACTGCGTGGCACCGGGACGACGCTTCGTGAATTCGACAGGGAATCAACCGAAGACGAGGACTCCGCGCTGGCGGAGAACGATCTCGTCGATCCCGAGAACACCGATGCGACACGCCTCGAACGCATCTATCGCACGATCGTTCGCCGAGTCGCCGGCTGACTCACCAACGACCGGGGTACGGCCCCGGTCGTTGGCACCGCGCCTCTACGCCTCGCTGACGAACTTGCCCGGATCCTCCAGTTTGAAGCCGATCTTGAGCGTGACCTGATAGTGCCCGACGGCGCCGTTCTCGATGTGTCCCCGGGTGCCGACGACCTCGAACCAGTCGAGATTCGCGACGGTCTGCGCTGCTCGTGTGATGGCGTTTCGAATCGCGTCGTCAGTGCCCTCCGATGACGATCCGACGACCTCGATGACGCGATAGATGTTGTCTCCCACGACGGCCTCCTCTTTCTCTCGACGATTCCCGGCCCTGACTCCGGTCTACCAGTCGGGGTGCACACGGGGCGGCAAGTCGGCGCATAGCGCGGTCCCGCTCACCGCCCCGCTGCGATCAACCTGTCTAGTTAAGTAGACATATTCTGAGGCCCTTCATCTTCTCGATGAACTCGGGCCGCTCGGCGTTAACCTCGCCCACCGACGCTGATCCTCGTGTCCGGCGACGGGTGATTCGCATTGCGAGCGAACACCTTTCCCGGCGCATGCGGTCAGCCGACCGCGCATGCCGATTGCATTCCACACGCCTCGAAAGGCACCCCATGCGCCTCCCTCGCGTCACCAGCATGATCACTCTGGCCGCGGCAGCTTTGCTGACCGCGGGCACCCTGACCGGATGTTCGTCGGACAGTTCGGCCTCCTCCGGGTGGGCGAAGTCGGACGGCACCCTGGTCTTCGCCGCGGTTCCCGACCAGGCCGGCTCCGACTCCAACTGGAAGCCTCTGCAGGACTACATCGCCAAGGAGACCGGATACAAGGTCGAGTACTACCCGACCAGCGACTACACCGCACTCATCGCCGCACTGGTGGCGGGCAAGGCCGACATCGGCAGCATGGGTGGACTGCAGTACGTGAAGGCCGTCAACAAGGGGGCCGAGATCGAACCCGTCGCCGCCACCCTGACCTCTCCGGACGTCAAGGACGCGGGCTATTACTCGGAGGCCATCGTCCCGGCTGATTCCCCGATCAAGTCGCTCGCCGATGCCAAGGGCAAGAACGTCTGCTTCGTCGACCCCAACTCGACTTCCGGGTTCCTGTTCGGTCTCTACGCGCTGTCCAAGGCGGGCCTCGACGTCAACGCCACCGGTGAGGACGCGAACGGGCAACCCACCTTCAAGGACTTCACCCCGCACTTCGCGGGCAGCCATGACAAGTCCGAGCAGGCCGTCGCCACCAAGCAGTGCGACGTCGGTTTCGCCGAGGACACCGTCGCCGATCCGGCCGTCAAGGCGGGCAAGGTCAAGGTGGTCAACAAGGAGTACGTGCCCGGTGGGCCGTTCACCGTGTCCGCCGCGCTGCCGGCCGACGTGAAGACCAAGTTGTCCGGCGTGCTCCAGGGCGCCGACGTCGACGCGGTGAAGGCCTCCGGGGTGCCGATCACCGACGGATTCACCAAGGGGTACTTCGGCGTCCAGAAGGTCGATAAGTCGTACTTCAAGGCGATCAGCGACCTGTGCAAGAACATCTCCGCGGCCAAGTGCGCATCCTGATACCGGAAACGAGGTAACACCATGCAGACGACGACCTCACCGCTCATCGCCCTCACCGGAGTCGACAAGACCTACGGCGACACCCAGGCGTTACGCGACGTCACCATGACCGTCGACCGCGGTGAGGTCGTCGTTCTCCTCGGCCGGTCGGGGTCGGGCAAGTCGACACTGCTTCGGCATCTCGACGGTCTCGACACCCCGACCGCGGGCTCGGTCGAGGTACTGGGACGCAATCTGACCGCTTGCCGCACAAGGGAATTGCGTTCCCTTCGCGGCAACATCGGCATGATCTTCCAGAGATTCGAACTGGTCGGCCCGCTCAGCGTGCTGGAGAATGTGCTGACCGGCGCCCTCAACCGCCTGCGCGGCCCACGCCTCGGGCTCTGGATGTACCCGAAGTCCCTCCGTGTCCAGGCACTCTCTCATCTCGAGCGTGTCGGACTGCTGGACAAGGCGTATGCGCGCGCCGACGAACTCTCCGGAGGTCAGCAGCAACGCGTCGCCATCGCCCGCGCACTCATGCAGAATCCGGAGATCCTGCTGGCCGACGAGCCCGTTGCGAGCCTCGATCCGGAATCCAGCGCCCAGGTCATGGCACTGATCCGGGAGATCGCCGCGGACAACGGCCTGACCGTGGTGTGCAGCCTGCACCAGGTGGATCTCGCGCTCGGCTGGGCCGACCGGATCGTCGGATTGCGCGCGGGCGAGGTGGTCCTCGATGCGCCGACGGCGTCGCTCGACCGGTCGACCGTCATGGCCGTGTACGGGCGGGACACCGCGGTCACGGCCGAATACGATCTGCCCGTCCGGAGCGCCGTGTAGTGACTGTTCTCGAAACGGCACCACCTCCCGCCGCTCCCGCTCCCGCACGGCCGCCGCGCCGCCGCGAGCGAACCCTGGGCACGATCGTGATCGTCGCGATGCTGGCGTTCTCCGTCTACTCCCTCGCCAGTCTCGAATTCTCCTGGGGCACCGTTCTGACGAGCGTCGACAACGCCCGCAAGGTGTTCACGCTCATGGATCCGATCAGCTTCCCCGCCGCCGGGGAGTTGTTCTATCTGATCACCCTCACGCTGGGGATCGTCCTGCTCGGCACGCTGCTTGCGGCGATCATCTCGGTGCCGGTGGCCTGGGTGGCCGCGGCGAACACCACCCCGTCACCCGTGCTCCGCTGGATCGGCCGGGCGATCGGGGTCATCACCCGCTCGATACCGGATGTCGTTCTTGCCCTTGCATTTTCACTGGCCTTTGTCCTCGGCAGTCCCATTCCCGGCATCCTGGCCATCGGCATCCATTCGATCGGCATGATCTCCAAGCTCTTCGCCGACGCCATCGAGCAGATCGACGACGGCCCCCGGCTGGCCATCCGTGCGGCCGGCGGTTCGCGGACGCAGGAATTCTGGTCCGGCGTCGTCCCCCAGGTCCTGCCGTCCTGGATCGCCACCGTCCTGCACCGCTTCGACATCAATCTGCGGGGCTCGGTCATTCTCGGCTACGCCGGCGTCGGCGGTCTCGGTTATGCGATGAAGGTGGCGTTCGAACAGTTCCCCGAGGGCTACGGTCGCGGGTTGGGCATCGCCATCGTGATCTTCGTGATGTGCGTGGTCGTGGAGATCATCTCCTCGACGATCCGCCGCAACCTGCTGGGCATTCATCCCGCGGGCGGCAGTCTCGCGGACCGTATCGTGCGCGCCGCGACGCGGAATCGGCCCGCGGGCCGGAAGGGATCCACACCCGCGAGCATCGCGGTGACGGTGGACTCGATGTCCCGGCGGCCGTGGACTCGCAGGCGAATCCGTAACGCCGCGTGGACAATCGGTGCGGTGGCTCTCGTCGTCGCCAGCTTCTGGATGGCTCGCATCGACTTCTCGGACGTCAAATGGGGCTACCTGTGGCCGACGGTGCAGAGCTTCTGGCCACCGAGTGTCGGCAACCATACCGTCGGCGACTTCGCCCAAGCCCTGCTCGTCACCGTGCAGGTGGCGTTCGGTGCGGCGCTCCTGTCGCTGGTGTTCTCACTGATCATGGGATCCCCGGCAGCCCGCAACATCGCACCGAACGGCCGCGTGCGCAACACCTTCCGCGTCATCCTGGTGCTCTTCCGCGGGGTGCCGGAACTGGTGCTCGCGATCTTCCTCATCATGATCACCGGACTGGGCAACCAGGCGGCGGTCATAGCACTCGCGTTCGGCGGTATCGGCTTGCTGGGCAAGCTGATCGCGGATTCCTGCGAAGAGGTCCAACCGGGTCCGGAACGCGCCCTGACGGCCGGCGGCGCCGCTCCCGGACAGCGGTACGCGGCGGCCACGTGGCCGCAGGCGCTGCCGTCGCTCATCGGCAACACGCTGTACCTGGTGGACACCAACATCCGCGCGGCCAGCATCCTGGGCATCGTGGGCGGTAGCGGCATCGGCTTCTACCTCATGAACGCGTCGACGCTCTCCACCCTGCACGGCCAGGTCACCACGCTCGTGATCATGCTGGTGGCAACGGTTCTGATCGTGGAAGGACTCGCCGCGTGGTTGCGTCGGGTCTTCCGATGATCGCCACGGAGACGTCCCGCCGATCAGCGTCCGGAATCGATGTCGAGTTCCACCCGTTCCGCGGCGAATCGCGTGTTGGCCACCTGCAGAGGTGTCCCGTCGGGCAGGGTATCGATGCCCTGGACCGCGAGAACGACTGCCCCCTCGAGCAATTCGAGATCGGCGACCTCATCCGCGGTGGCATGACGGGCCCCGACGACCGTACTCGCGCGCACATAGTCGTCGATACCCTCACCTCGCAGCGCACGGGTCAGCGACCCCTCGTCACGGAAACGCTGCGCGAGACCGGTCACCCGGCCCGCGTCGAACCAATGGGTGCTCCGCGAGATCGGACGCCCGTCGACCGAACGCACGATCTCCAGGCGCAGAGCATCACGATCACCGAGTCCGAGTCGTTCGGCGATCGACTCGGGCGCAGGAGCGATCTCCGACTCGAGGAGCCGTCCCGTCGCACCGATCGCACGTTCGCCGAGGCTGTCACTGAGACGGGTACGCAGACCGATGCGGTGGACGAGCATCGTGTGTTCGGCGACGAATGTGCCACTGCCGCGTCGGGCAACCAGCAGGTCTTCGGCGGCGAGTGCGGCGACCGCCTGCCGTACCGTGTTGCGGTTCACCGCGAAGCGGCTGGCCAGCTTCGCTTCCGAGGGCAGTCGGGTGCCGGGCGGCAGCGCGCCGTCCACGATGTCGCGGCGCAGTTCTTCGGCGATCAGACGCCAGGTCGAGTACCCGCTCGGGGATCTGCTCTGCATGACCATGATGGTGCGGATATTACCGGTTGCACTCGGCATCGCACGGTTTGCGAACTGTTCACCACCGCGACGCGATCCGGCCATCGCGCCATTCTCACCCACGGCTCGACCAGGCGTAGAGTCGTAGTTGTCTAGAGTTCTAGACAACTACGACAACGCGAAGCCACCGCTTACCGACACCCCCGGAGGACCGATGAGTGTGACGACAGACGGCGTCACCACAGACCCCCCGTCACGCAGCGACATCGAGGCACGTCAGGCCTGGATGCGCACCCTGGCCGCGGCCGCGCCCGCCACCGTGACCGCCGCCTGGCAGGCCTGGGAACCCAAGCCCGATGTCCAGAACATCCGTGGGCCGGAAGCCGGACTGGTGATGGTCCGCGCCCGGATCGATTCGGGCGGAGCACCTTTCAACTTGGGCGAGGCAACGGTGACCCGCGCGACCGTGCGCCTGCACGGCGCTCCCCTCACCGCGGACACCGTCGGCACCGCCTACATCCTCGGCACCCACGAGGACCATGCGCATGCCGCCGCGTGTTTCGATGCCCTTCTCTCCGACGACGCACAACGTCCGCGCGTGCTGGCCGAACTCATCGAGCCGCTGAATCGCACGGCAGCCGAAGAGGACTCGGCACGGCGAGCGGATGCCCGCAGCACACTCGTCGACTTCTTCACCGTGGCCAGGGAGCACGAATGACCGAGACAAGTATTCCCGCACCGGGATTCATCGATCCCACCCGCGACGCACAGACCGTTTTCCGCGCCGTCCTCGACGCTCTGGCCAATCCCGGCACGGCCTTTCCGCTGAGCGGCGCCCCCGAGGCACCGCATCGTCTCGGCGCGGGTCTGGGCGCCCTGTCACTGACACTGCTCGACGACGACTGCACCGCCTGGCTCGATCCCGAGCTCGTCGCCGATCCCACGGTGTCGGCATGGCTCACCTTCCACACCGGTGTCCGGACGGTCGATGACGCCGGCGCCGCACGGTTCGTCATCGCGGGCGACCCCTCACTGGTACCGCCTCTCACGGTGCTCGATCCGGGATCCGACGAGGAACCGCACCTGTCGGCCACCGTGCTCGTCGCAGTACCGTCCGACGCCGCGGTCGACCGTTTCGTCATCCGGGGACCCGGGATCGAGACCTCGACGACGATCGACATCCCCACGTCGTGGGAGAGCTTCGACGCCCAGTGGCGCAGCAACACAACACGATTCCCGCGGGGAGTGGACATCGTCATGGTGACCGACGACCAGGTCACCGCGCTCCCCCGCACCAGCCGGTTCGACCAGGAGGCACGCTGATGTACGTCGCCGTCAAGGGCGGAGAACGGGCGATCGCGAACGCGCATGCCCTGCTCGCCAAGGAGGGGCGGGGCAACACCGACATCCCGGCCCTGGACTCCGCGCAGATCGCCGGACAACTCGGCGTGCTCGTCGCGCGCGTCATGTCCGAAGGATCGCTCTACGACCCCGAACTCGCGGCACGAGCCATCGTCCAGGCACAGGGCGATGTGCTCGAGGCGATCACCCTGGTGCGCTCGTACCGCACCACCCTTCCCCGCTTCGGGTACACCCGCCCGGTCGACACCGCACACCTGCCGCCGCAGCGTCGCGTGTCGGCGACGTTCAAGGATCTGCCCGGCGGCCAGCAGCTCGGCGCGACGTTCGACTACACGCACCGACTGTTCACCGACCGGGGCACCGACGGTCCCGAACACACGTGCTCCGACGACACCGATGTCGACATGCCGCGGGTCACGGATCTTCTCGACACCGGCGACCTCGTCGAACCCTGCGGAGGACGCGACAACGGACCGGACAACGACGAGGAGCCGCTCGACATCACGCGCGATCCGAGCACCTTCCCGATGTCGCGGGCCGGCCGCCTGCAGGCACTGGCGCGCGCGGACGAGGGTTTCCTGCTGTCGCTGGGCTACTCGACACAGCGTGGTTTCGGGCGGACGCATCCGTTCGCCGGGGAGATCCGCGTCGGTGAGGTCGAGGTCGAATTCGATGCTCCCGAGCTCGGATTCGCGGTACCGCTGGGCCGCATCGAGGTCACCGAATGCCAGATGATCAATCAGTTCACCGGCAACTCCGACACCCCTGCACAGTTCACCCGCGGGTACGGCCTGTCGTTCGGACGCGGTGAGCGCAAGGCGATGTCGATGTCCCTCGTCGACCGCGCATTGCGCGCCGACGAATTCGGCGAGCGGATCATCGCACCGGCCCAGGACGAGGAATTCGTCATCAGCCATGCGGACAACGTCGCGGCCACCGGATTCGTCGAACACCTGAAGCTGCCGCACTACGTGGACTTCCAGGCAGAACTGGTCCTGGTCCGCCAGTTGCACGAGGACTTTCACCGCCGCGTCCCGGCGAGCACGGAGGCATCATGAGTCGCGATCCCATCGAGTACAACGTCGGCTACCTCGACGAGCAGACCAAGCGGATGATCCGCCGCGCACTGCTGAAAGCCGTTGCGATTCCGGGCTTTCAGGTGCCGTTCGCGTCCCGCGAGGTGCCCATGCCGCGGGGCTGGGGTACCGGCGGGGTGCAGGTGACCGCCGCCATCATCGGCGGCGACGATGTCCTGAAGGTCATCGACCAGGGCGCCGACGACACCACCAACGCGGTGTCGATCCGCGGATTCTTCGCCGATGTCGCGAAGGTGCGCACCACCACCCACACCGACGAGGCAACCGTCATCCAGACCCGGCACCGAATCCCGGAGACCCCCTTGGCCTCCGGGCAGATCATGGTCTATCAGGTGCCGATCCCGGAGCCCCTGCGCTTCCTGGAGCCCCGGGAGACCGAAACCCGGAAGATGCACGCACTTTCCGACTACGGACTGATGTACGTGAAGCTCTACGAGGACATCGCGCAGCTCGGACACATCGCGACCACGTACGACTATCCGGTTCTGGTGAACGACCGGTATCTGATGTCCCCGTCGCCGATTCCGAGTTTCGATAATCCGAAGATGCACATGAACCCGGCACTGCAGTTGTTCGGCGCGGGGCGGGAGAAGCGCATCTACGCGGTTCCGCCGTTCACCGCCGTCGAGAGCCTGGGCTTCGAGGACCATCACTTCGAGCCCCAGCGATTCGACGATCCGTGTGCCATCTGCGGTTCCGTCGGCGTGTACCTCGACGAAGTCATCACCGATGACGCCGGCACCGCGATGTTCGTGTGCTCGGACACCGACCACTGCGAACGCACCGCAGCGACGACCGAGGAGGTCAGCGCATGATCGACGACGAACCGCTGCTGCACGTACGCGGCGCGGCACACCGATATGGCGACCGCTTCGGTTGCCGGGCAGTCGATTTCGATCTGTGGCCCGGCGAGGTCCTGGCCATCGTCGGCGAATCGGGTTCCGGCAAGTCGACGCTGCTCGGCACGCTGTCCCAGCGACTGTCCCTGTCCGAGGGCACCATCCGCTACCGTCCCGCCGCATCGGCGGCCGTCGACCTCGCGTCACTCAGCGAGAGCGAGGTGCGCAGGCTGTGGCGCACCGAGTGGGGATTCGTCCACCAGAATCCCGCCGACGGCCTGCGCATGCACGTCAGCGCGGGGGCCAATATCGGCGAGCCGTTGATGGCCACGGGCTGGCGGCATTACGGCGATATCCGCAACGTCGCACGCGACTGGCTCGACCGTGTCGAGATCCCCGCCGACCGCATCGACGATGCGCCCGTCGACTTCTCGGGCGGCATGCGGCAGCGACTGCAGATAGCACGCAACCTGGTCGTCTCACCGCGGCTCGTCTTCATGGACGAACCCACCAGCGGGCTCGACGTCTCGGTGCAGGCGCGGCTGCTCGATCTGCTCCGCGGCCTCGTCACCGATCTCGGTCTCGCCGTCGTGATCGTGACCCACGACCTCGCGGTGGCCCGGCTGCTCTCGCATCGCACACTCGTCATGAAGGACGGCCACGTGGTCGAAAGCGGACTCACCGACCGCGTTCTCGACGATCCGCGAGCCGCATACACCCAGCTGCTCGTCTCCTCGATTCTCCAAGGATGACCATGACCACATCAGAACCAGTGCTCGACGTCGACGGCGTCGGCAAGACCTTCACCATGCATCTGCAGGGCGGCATCCGGCTGCCGGTTCTCGCCGGCCTGACCTTCGAGGTGCGCCCGGGCGAGTGCGTCGTCCTCGACGGCGCGTCCGGCACCGGTAAGAGTTCGATTCTCAAGATGGTCTACGGCAACTACGGCGTGGACTCCGGCTCCATCCGGATGGGCGGCGGCGACCCGGTGATCGACGTTGCCGTCGCCGACGCCCGCACCGTGCTCGCCGCTCGCCGGGAGCGGGTCGGGTACGTCAGCCAGTTCCTGCAGTGCGTTCCCCGGGTACCCACGCTGCAGGTCGTCGCCGAGCCGCTGCTGGCGCGCGGCGTCGACTCCGACTCGGCACTCGCACGCGCCGCGGAACTGCTCACCCGTCTGGGCATCGACGAACGTCTGTGGGAGCTGCCGCCCGCCACCTTCTCCGGCGGAGAACAGCAGCGCGTCAACATCGCGCGGGGTTTCCTGCCGGATCTGCCACTTCTGCTGCTGGACGAGCCGACGGCGTCACTCGACGCCGCGAACCGGGATGTCGTCATCGGCCTGATCCGGGAGAAGTGCGCACGCGGCACCGGCCTGCTGGGCATCTTCCACGACGGTGATGTGCGCGCCTCCGTCGCCGACCGGCTGGTCGACGTGTCGGCGTTCACCCCCACCGCGCAGCAACTGGCGGGGACACGGGCATGACCACCCCCTGGCGCGTAGCGGTCTATGCCGCACCGGGATTCGGCTCCGACCCGCTGGCGGGTGAGTTGCGCGATCGCGCGGAGACCTGGCTCGGCCGGACCGCGGACGGACGTCCCTGTCCGGTCGAAGCACCCGGCGGGTGGTCGCGGGCCGATGTCGACGCCATCACGGTGGCCCCACGCGGCTACGGCTTCCACGGCACGCTGAAGGCCCCCTTCCACCTGGCGCCGGGGCGCACCGCCGACGATCTGGCCCGGGCGGTGGACGAGCTGGCGGCCAGGGTGCCGCCGGTCTCCATCGCGAACCTCACCCTCGCGCGTCTGGGTTCCTTTCTCGCGCTGGTACCGGGCGCGGACCACTACGGACTGCACTGCCTCGCCGACACGGTGGTCACCGAACTCGACGGTTTTCGGGCTCCACTGACCGACGCGGAGCGGGCGCGACGCAATCCGGCCGCGCTGACCAGTGGACAGCGCGAATTGCTCGAGCGGTGGGGCTATCCGTATGTCCGCGAGGAGTTCCGGTTCCACCTGACCCTCACCGACTCCCTGCCCTCCGAACATCATCCGGAGGTCGAACCGGTGCTGAGCAACTGGTTCGCCTCGCTCCTCGGCCGGGATGTCGCACTGGATGCCCTCGCGGTCTTCGTCCAGGACGTCCCCGATGCACCGTTCACACTTCACTCCGCTCACCCGCTTGCCGCGCTGCGGCGACAGGAAGGAATCCCGCGATGAGCACGGACACCGTCCTCACCAATGCCCACATCGTGCTCGACGATCAGATCCTGCACGGCGACATACTGATTCGCGACGGCCTGATCGCCGATATCCGTCCACACACCACGGCCGGCACAACCGGCGACGATCTCGACGGCGACTATCTGATGCCGGGCGTGGTGGAACTCCACACCGATCACCTCGAATACCACTTCTCCCCGCGCCCCGGAGTGATGTGGGACGCGGTGCCCGCGGTGCTCGCACATGACGCCCAGATGGCCGCGGCGGGCGCGACCACCGTCCTCGACGCCGTCCGGATCGGCTCGGAGTCAACGGATACCGATTCCACCGCGGCGAACGCACATCGTCTCGCCGACGCGGTGGAGACCGCGGCCGATGCCGGTCTGCTGCGCGCGGATCACGCGATCCATCTTCGCTGCGAGGTGTCCACGGAGGACTGCCTGACCGCGTTCGACGAGTTCGCCGACGACCCGCACCTGCGTCTCATCTCCCTCATGGATCACGCACCGGGACAGCGCCAGTACGCCGATGTGGAACAGTTCCGGCGCTACTACCTCGGCAAGGGCCGGGTTCTCGCGGAGGAGATCGACGCCCTCATCGCGGACCGTCTCGAACAATCCGCCCTGTACGCCGACGCGCATCGGCAGAAGCTCTCGGCGCTGGCCGCCGAACGCGGGATCACCCTTGCCGCACACGACGACGCCACGGTCGACCATGTCGAGGAATCGGTCGGTCTCGGCGTGCACATCTCCGAGTTCCCCACCACCGTGGTCGCCGCGCGGGCCGCCACCGAGAAGGGCCTCCAGGTGGTCATGGGTGCACCGAACATCGCGCGCGGTGGCAGCCAGTCCGGCAATGTGGCGGCCAGCGATCTGCTCGACCGTGGACTGCTGCACATCCTCTCGTCCGACTACGTGCCGGCGAGTCCGCTGCAGGCCGTCCTCCAGATGGCCGCCGACGACCTGCTGCCACTGACCGAAGGTGCACGCCTGATCAGCGGGAATCCGGCACGGGCGGTGGGTTTCGATGACCGCGGGGAGATCGCGGTCGGTAAGCGGGCGGACCTGGTGCGGGTCCGATCGCACCGGATGCCGGCCACCGACCGTCACCCGAACGGTCGTGAGGTCCCGGTGGTCCGGGGCGTCTACCGCACCGGCGTGCGCGTGTCATGACCGTTGCGCTGGGCCCCGGAGCGTTCGTCGCGGTGGTCGGGTCGAGTGGTGTCGGCAAGGACTCACTCCTCGACTACGCGCGGGGACGGACCGCCGCGTACTTCCCGCAGCGGGTGATCACGCGTCCGCCGGGCGACGGCGAACAGCATCGCCCGGTCGACGAGGCCGAGTTCGAGAAACGGCGTGTGCACGGCGAATTCGCGTTCCACTGGTCCGCGCACGGTCTCCGGTACGCCATGCCTGCTGACGTGGATCACGCCGTCGCCGCGGGAACCGCGGTGGTCGCCAACGTCTCGCGGGGCATGCTCGACGCCCTCGCGCTGCGGTACGCGCGCCTCGTCGTGGTGCGGGTGACCGTCTCGGATGCGGTACGGGACATGCGTCTTCGTGCCCGCGGACGCGAGGACGGCGAGCAGGTGGCGGGTCGCCTCGCCCGTGCGGACCCGGCTCCGGATCATCGTGCCGATCATGAGATCCGCAACGACGGCGCTCTCGCCGACGCCGGCGACGAGCTCGTCCGGGTCATCGCCGCCCTGGGGTGATCTCGATACGCGTTCTCTGCGCTCGGGGTCCACTCGGTCAGCGGGCGCCGTGATCTCGATACGCACGCTCGCTGCGCTCGCGGGCTACTCGATCAGCGAGGGCCGAGTAGCCTCGCGCCAGCGCAGGTGACGCCCCCACCGGTCGAACAGCCGCGCGCCAGCGCAGGTGACGCCCCCCACCCGTCGAACTGCCGCCCGCCAGCGCAGGTGACGCCCCCCACCGGTCGAACAGCCGCGCGCCGGCGGAGGTAGCCTCTCCCCGCTGGTCGAGTAGCTGCGGGCGAGCGCAGCGAGTCCGCAGCGTATCGAGACCGAGCAACTAGGATCACTGAGATGTCGTCCATCTCGGTCCGCCCGCTCACCGCCCGCTCCGCGGTACTGAGCGTGCTGCTCGGCGCGCATCCGCCACAGGCGCCGGTCAACGCGATCGTGCGGTTGGCCGGCGAACTCGGGGTGCAGGAGACGACCGTCCGCGCCGCGCTGACACGCATGGTGTCCGCGGGCGATCTGGAACGTACCGATTCCACCTATCGACTCCCCCCGCGGCTGGTGGCACGACAGGAACGACAGGATCGTTCGCTCGATCCCGAACTCGTGCCCTGGGACGGGCAGTGGCGCCTCATCGTCATCACCGGGAGTGGTGAGGCCGCCGATCGTGCGGCCTTGCGGGAGTCGTTGCAGGCGGCCAAGTTCGGAGAGATCCGGGAAGGTGTATGGGCGCGTCCGGACAATCTTGCGCGCACGGCGCACGAGGTCGACCATCCACGACTCATCTACATGTCGGCGCGACCGGACCAGCCTGCCGCACTGGCCGAGCAGCTCTTCGATCCACCGGCCTGGTCGGCCACCGCCGACGAACTGCTCGCCGCCTTCGCCCGGTCGACGGTGCTGCGTGACCGACTGGAAGTGGCCGCCGCCATGGTGCGCCACATCCTCCGCGACCCGATCCTGCCCGCCGAGTATCTGCCGGCCCGGTGGCCGGGTGCCGAACTCCGTTCCGCCTACCGCGAGTTCCGCACCGAATTCGGCACCTACGCACAGCAATTCGTCGGAGACCCTCAGCAGTGACCGTCCGCGGACCTCATCGCGGTGGAACCCGGGCCGCGACCTCGTCGGGTGTCATGCGCGCGCCGCTGTGCCGGTCGACGAGACAACCACTCATCAGCGCCAGAATGGCGCGTGCAGCGCGACCGTCCGCTTCCGCGGCCCTGGCCTCCTGCTCGACGAGGGCGAGCAACGGCCAGGCGAAATCGGGCAGGCTGAGACCGGCAATGAGCTCCAGACCGTAGACGTCAAGAACGTGGGCGTAGACCGGGATCCACCACCGCATCGGATACTCGTCGAGTGTGCTCAGCGACGTCCGCACTGCGGGATGGTCGGGCCACAGCGTGCGGATCGTCTCGGCGAGCCCGAAGCGAGCCGGATCCCGTTCGGCGGCAACCTCACCGGCCGCGACCGCCGAGACGATCTCGCCCAGTGGCCTGCCGATCAGCTCCGTCGCGGCGGCCACCGCGGACCTCGCATGGTCGTCGGCGCGGCCCGGACGTAGCGCGTAGGCGATCACGTCGTCGAGCCAGTCCGTCGCCGTCGCCCACCGCCGCCGGAGGTTATTGCGGCTGATGTCGAGAACATCCGGACCGAAGGTCTCCAGAGGAACCATGCGCGCGAGGAAGACGGTGTCGCGGTCGGCGCCGGTGCCGGTGCCGACCGCTCCCCGCAGCCCGTCATGCAGTTGCTTCTCCGCCGCGGCCAGAATGTATTGCGTCACCACGCCATTCGGGCCGTTCGGTCCGTCGTCCGACATCGTGTGGGTGACGACCGTCCGGAGATCCTGCACCGTGATACGTCCCCGGAAATCGCGTTCCCCGGTCGTCCGGGATGTCACCCATACATCGGCGGCGTCGCCGATCGGCTCCTCTGTCACCCACCCAGTGTCGCCCATGCGGTCCCATGAACCGTGGACAGCCGGGATCAACCGTTGATGACCTTCTCGCCGCATTCGGCGCCCACCGACCGGACCTCGCTCGAATCCTCGACGGTCACCTCATTGCTGCCTTTCGCCCACGACCGAAGCGTTGTCTCGGACACCTTCGAGCGAAGGTCGTCGAGCATGCAGTCGGCGATCTTCGCGGCCTCGGCGCGGGTGGGCTTCGCGGATTGCTTCATCAGCGCAGCTGTCAGACCCTGCTTGATCTGGGAATCGGTCGGCATCGGACCGAGAGCCTTCTTTCGCTCGTCCTTTCGCCGCTGCGATGCCGCCTCATTGCACTCCTTCGACGCGGTGAAGACGACGACGTTGTCGGAGACCTCCTCGTTGTCCTCCTTGCCGTCGGCCCATGCGTTCAAGGTCTTCTCGTGAGCACTGTCCCAGACTTTGTCGATCATGCAGTCGGCGACATCCTTCGCGAGCTGCGGGTCCGGGGTCGTCGCGCGAGAGTTGAGCAACTGGGCCAGACCGTCGCGGGCCGCTTGCTGATCGGGCTTTCCTCCCCCACATCCGGCCAGCGCGAACGCGGTGACCAGTGCGATTGCGATCAAGAACAGTCGGCGCATCAAGGTTTCCTTTGCTGATCCAAGGGTCACGTGCGCTGCCACGGTAGCCACCGGAAATCGGGCACGGCAGGGGCGAGATCCCCCCTTGCGGTGCGTTCGGCATGTCCTGCCTCTACATTCATTAGGTCAGTAAACGAACAGACTCCCAGGAGTTGCCCACGTGACATCCGAACCGACCCGGTCGATCAGTCAGCCCGAGACCGACGAGGGTTATCAGCGCGGCCTCACCACGCGAACCGTGCAGATGATCGCCATCGGTGGCGCCATCGGCACGGGCCTGTTCTACGGCGCCGGCGGTGCCATCGAGAAGGCCGGTCCCGCACTGATTCTCGCGTACGCACTGGCCGGTCTGGCGGTCTTCATCGTGATGCGCGCGCTCGGCGAGCTCCTGATCTACCGTCCGGTGTCCGGCGGCATCAGCGAGTACGCGGACGAGTTCCTCGGGCGTTTTGCCGGATTCAGCCAGGGCTGGACCTACTGGGCGGTCTGGACCACGACCTGCATGGCCGAGATCACGGTCGCGGGCAAGTACATCAACTACTGGTGGCCGTCCATCCCGGTCTGGGTCACCGCACTGGTGGCGCTGATCGTGCTGTTCGGCGCCAACCTGATCTCGGTCGGATTGTTCGGCCAGGCCGAGTTCTGGTTCTCGGCGATCAAGGTGACGGCCATCCTGGGCATGATCATCATCGGCATCTGGGTGCTGTTGCCGATCTCCGGACTCGGCCCGGAACACGGTCCGAGCGTCACCAATCTCTGGAATGACGGCGGATTCTTCGCCACCGGCTTCACCAATGCGCTGCTGAGCCTGCAGATCGTGATGTTCGCCTACGTCGGCGTCGAACTCGTCGGCGTGACCGCGGGCGAGGCACAGAATCCGCGGGTCACACTGCGCAAGGCGATCAACTCGGTGCCCTTCCGAATCGGCGTCTTCTACGTCGGATCGCTCATCGTCATCCTGTCGGTACGCAGCTGGCGCGACTATCAGGAGGGACAGAGCCCGTTCGTCTCGGTGTTCTCCTACATCGGCATTCCCGGTGCGGCCGGGATCGTCAACTTCATCCTGCTCACCGCGGCCCTGTCGTCGTGCAACTCGGGCATCTACTCGACGGGCCGCATGCTGCGTTCGCTCGCCCAGCGCGGAGACGCTCCCCGCGTGATGGAACGACTGTCCGCACGCCGGGTGCCCGCAGCGGGCATCATCCTGAGCGCCGCCATGATGGCCATCGGCGTGGTGGTCAACGTCGTCGACCCGAAGCACGCGTTCACCTACATCACGTCGGTGTCCACGGTCGGCATCATCGTGGTCTGGTCCACGATCCTGTTGTGCCAGATGGCGTATCGGCGCCGGGTGGCCCGCGGCGAACTCCCCGCCTCGGACTATCGCGTCCCCGGCGCGCCGGTGACGACCTGGCTGGCACTCGCCTTCCTCGCGCTCGTCTTCGTCCTGTTGTTCTTCAACAAGGACGGCCGGGTGGCCCTGGTCGTCGGCGCGATCTGGTTCGGCGGCGTCGTCGTCGGCTACCTGATCTGGTCCCGCTTCGGCGCCGGCGCCACGGCACACCGTCAGGCACAGTCCATCTCGTCGCACAGGTAACCGCGCTCCGCACCACCCCGCGCCGTCGTCACCACCCGTAGGAGGTTGCAGTTCGACGCGGTAGGCGCAGCAAAGCGCAACCTCTGCGCGCGGCCCCGCGGATTCACCGACCCGTATCCTGGCGTCATGTCGTTTCAGGGATTTCCGACCGCGGCACTGGACTTCTACGACGATCTGGAGATCGACAACTCGAAGGTGTTCTGGGAGGCCCACAAGGAGCAGTACCGCACCGCGGTACTGGAGCCCATGACCGCACTTGCCGACGAGTTGGCCGACGAATTCGGCGCCGCGAAGATCTTCCGGCCGTATCGGGACGTGCGGTTCGCCAAGGACAAGACGCCGTACAAGACGCACCAGGGTGCGTTCGTGGCGCTTGCTCCGGCGACCGGCTATTACGTACAGATCGGCGCCCCCGGTGTCCGCATAGCCGCGGGCTTCTATCATGCGGAGGCCGACCGGCTCGCCGCGATCCGCGCGGCCATCGACCATCGGAAACACGGCCCGACGCTCCGCCGTGTCGTCGACGCGCTGATTGAAAACGATTGGGAGATCGGTGGTTCCACACTCAAGACCGCGCCGCGTGGATACTCCGTCGATCACCCGAGGATCGATCTGCTGCGGCACAAGTCGCTGACCGCGACCAAGGACTACGGTTTCGACGAGATCATCCACACACCGTCGCTGGTCGACCGAATCCGCAGCGACTGGCGCGCGACGGTCGACCTCGTGCAGTGGGCCGTCCACCACGGTGCGACATGACCGGCCCGGCAGGCCATCCGGCGGACCAGGCCCGTTGTCCGTGTGGCACCGGCGAGGTCTTCGGCGAATGCTGCGGACCCGTTCTTCGCCGCGAACGTCGCGCCGCTACCGCGGTGGCACTGATGCGTTCGCGATATACCGCTTTCGCGGTCGGCGACACCGAATACCTGCTCGCCAGTTGGCATCCCGACACTCGCCCGCCGGACATCACCATCGATCCGGAGATGCGCTGGTATCGCCTCGACATCGGAGCGACCACCGGTGGGACGCCGTTCGACTCGACCGGCACGGTGTCGTTCACCGCCCACTACCGGGTGGGCACCACACGCGAAAGTCTGCAGGAGTCAAGCCCATTCGAACGGATCGACGGCTCATGGTTCTACCACGACGGGGACGTCGGCGGCGGATAGCGCCGCAACCCGCGGACGATCCTCAGATACCCGACTGCCGCACCAGATGATCGGCCAACCGGGGTGAGGCGGCGGATACCAGGCGCAGCAATGCGGCATACGCCGGATACAGCTCGACGGGTCGCGTCCGGATCGCGGTGAGCACCCACTCGGCGGCCTCCTCGGGAGTCAGTGCGGCCATCGAGTCGTAGTCGGCGGTCGGTGCGATCATCGGCGTGCGGACGAGCGGGAAGCCCAGGGTGGTGACTGTTATGCCCGAATCCTCTTCTTCCGCACCGAGACTGCGCCCGAAAGCGGCGAGGGCGGCCTTCGACGCGTGATAGGCGGTGAACTTCGGCATCACCCCGGCGGTCGTCCCCCAGGTGGCGATGTTGATGACGTGAGCTCCGCCGGCCTCCCGGAGAGCCGGCAGCAACGCAAGGGTGAGTCGGACCGGGCCGAAGTAGTTGATGGCCATGGTGCGCTCGTAGTCGTGGAAACGGTCCGCGGCGTCGAAGGCCGTGCGGCGGATGGACCGCCCGGCATTGTTGATCACCACATCCGGCGCACCGAAGTTCCCGATGACCGTGCCGACGAGAGCGTCGACCGCCTGGGGATCGGTCAGATCGGTGGGCACCATATGCGCTTCGGCCCCGGCCGCCACCAGGTCGTCACGGACCCGGGACAGCTCCTGCTCGCCGCGCGCCACGAGGATCAGACGTGCTCCGTGTCCGGCCAGCCGATCGGCGATGGCTTCGCCGATCCCGGACGACGCGCCGGTCAGCAGAACCGTTCGGCCCCGCAGGTCCGGACCCGACCCGACGGCCGACAGCAGCGACCGCGGCGTCGGAATCGGATTGAGCATCACCGAGCGCACCAGGTTCTTCACGCGTCCTCCCCCAACGATTGTTCGATACGGCCTGGAATATACCCATTCGCCGTCTCGCTAGGCTGATCCGGTGACCATGCGCGGAGACCGGCCGGCGATGCTGCGAGGCTGTGTGGCGGGGTTCCTCGTCGCCACGGCGGGCATCTGCTATTCGTCCTGGCTCCTCCAGTTCCTCTGGCCCCTCGAACTGGATCCGCTCCGCACTTTCCTCAGTGAGCTGGACGCGGCGCACCGGCCTCACCGCGGCGTGTATATGGCGGGCGACATCGTCACCGCGAGCAGCGCCCTGCTCGCGGGGGCGGTGCTGTTGATTCCGCGGCCCCTTGTCCGGGCATGGCCGGCAATCGTGGCGGCCATCGCCTTCGCCTGCTTCGGCGCGGCAACTCTTACCGACGTACTGTCGCCGATCGAGTGCATCCCGGGCGTCGACGCCGGCTGCCCGGCCGAACCGAGCGGGTTGTTTCCCCAGCTACATCACATCCACGCGCTGACGAGCACCCTCGCCGTTGTGTCACTGTCCGTCACGATGGTCGCCGGAACGGTTGCCGCCCAGAGGTTCTCGATCTGGCGTAGGTTACGTACCGCGGGTTTCGCACTCATCGTCGTGATCGTCATCTCGACCGTGTGGATGCTCGTCGCCGACAATCTGCACGGTGACTACCGGCTCGGCCTGGCGCAACGCATCCAGGTCGGCGGCATGTCGGCGTGGATGATCCTCTGGGCGGCGACAATCCTTCGCGACTGTCTGCCGTCTCAGCGCAGGTCGACGATCTCCGACGACGGCGATCCGTCGTAGAGTCCGGCGATCTGCTCGGCGTACTTGGCCGCGATCGGCGAGCGCTTCAATTTCATCGTCGGCGTGAGTTCGTCGCCACCCGGATCCCACGCGGTCGGGACGATGGTGAATCGTTTGACCTTCTCGACGCCGGACAGTTTGGCGTTGCCGGCCCGGACCGCCGCGGTGACCTCCTCGACGATCTCCGGCCGTGCCGCCAGAGTCGCCAGGTCGGCATCCGGAATGCCCATCTTCTTGGCGCGCACCGCGATCGCATCCGGGTCGAGGACCACCAGCGCCGAGATGAACGGCTTCGCGTCGCCGATCGCCACGATCTGACCGATCAGCGACGAGGCCGCCTTGATGGCGTTCTCGATGTTGGTGGGCGACATGTTCTTTCCGCCCTCGCTGATGATCAGTTCCTTCTTGCGGTCGACGATGGTGACATTGCCCGCGTCGTCGATGGTGGCGATGTCGCCGGTGGCCAGCCAGCCGTCGGCGTCGATGGTCTCGGCGGTCTTGTCGGGTTGCTTGCGGTACCCGCGCATCACCACCGGGCCGCGGATCAGCAACTCGCCGTCCTCGCCCAAGGACGCCTCGACCCCGGTGAGCGGCTTGCCCACGGTGCCGATCTTCAGGTTCTCGGCAGTGGTCATGGTCGAGACGCCGGTCGTCTCCGACATACCCCAGACCTCGAGGACCGGGATGCCCAGTCCGAGGAAGAACTCGAGGACCTCGGCCGGAATGGCGGCGGCACCCGAGCCAGCGAAGTTGATCTGGTCCATACCGATCGCGGAACGCACCTTGTGCAGCACCAGTTTGTCGGCCAGGCGGTGCTGGACACCGCCGTCGCCACGACCGTCGAGTTGGGCGCGAGCGGCCGCGGCACCGGCCCCCAGGGCCCAGGCCGCGAGCTTCTTCTTGACCGGACTCGTCTCCTCGGCCATCTTCGCCTCGATGCCCGCACGCAGCTTCTGCCACACGCGCGGCACACCGAAGAAGAACGTCGGATGGACGTCACCGAGAGCGACCGCGATCTCACGGGGGTCGGGCAACGTGGTGATCTGGATGCCCCGCACCATGTTTGCCGCATGCGAGGACACCCGGTCGGCGATATGCGCGGCGGGCAGGTACGAGATCACCCGGTCGTCGAAGCCCGCGTCCACATGTTCGGCGAGGCCCACGAGCTGGGCGATGATGTTGCGGTGGGTGATCTCGACACCCTTGGGCGGTCCGGTGGTGCCGGACGTGTAGATCAGTGTCGCCAGATCCTCGGGCTGCACGGCCTGCCAACTCGCGGCGAAGTCCAGCGTCGAGTCGGCGGCCCCGGCCTCGAGCTCGGCCAGCGTCATCGCACCGGTCGCCGTGCCGTCCACCACGATCGTCGTCTCGGCCTGCGTCCGCGCCGCCCGGATCGCGGGCAGGAACACCTGCTCGGTGACGACGACCCGATTCTCCGCGTTGCCGAAGAGGTACTCGATCTGTTCGGGCGAGCTCGTGTTGTAGATCGAGAACGGGACCGCGCCGAGATGGAGTGCCGCGGTGTCGACGAGATGGAATTCCGGACGGTTGGTCAGCATGATGCCGACGGTGTCGCCTCTGCCGACGCCCAGCGCAGAAAGGCCGCGTGCAATGGCCTCGACCCGCCGGGCGTATTCGCGCCAGGTGATCTCCTCGATTCCGCCGACGGTCCGCAACGCAACGGCGTCGGGCCGCACCGTGACCGTCTCCTGGAATGCCTCGACCAGTGTGGCCACTGGTCGTCCGCCCTCATGTGCGAACGTGATTCGATCTGCGTGTGTCATCCGGAGCCCCTACTCGCGACGTGGTTGCGACCACCGTAATGAGCGACCGGGCTCCCTCGGAGGGATATCCGCGAACTGGTAATGAATTCGTAAAATGGCGGGTTCGCTCCGCTGGTCAGTCCTTATCCGCCATCGCACCGAGGGTCCAGCCGCCGTCCCCGGTCAACCTCAGGACGTCGGTGTGGTGCTGATCGGTGGAGCTGCGGTGGCTCACCGACACCACGATCATGTCGGGAAGTTCCGTGCGGATCAGGGAGTAGAGGGACAGCTCGAGGCCCTCGTCCAGTGACGATGTCGCCTCGTCCATGAAGACGACATCCGGTCGGATCAGCAGGATTCGGGCGAACGCCACGCGCTGTTGCTCGCCGGGTGACAGGACCTTCGCCCAATCCCGTTCCTCGTCGAGGCGATCCGTGAGATGAGGCAGGAACACCGCCTCGAGAGCCGCACGAATCTCGTCGTCGCTCACCTCACCGGGCGCCGCCGGATACGACACCGCGGTACGGAGATCCCCGAGCGGGATGTAGGGCATCTGTGACAGGAAGAGGGTTCGGTTCCCCGGCGGACGCGCGAACTCACCGTCGACGAACGGCCACAGGCCGGCCAGGCCGCGCAGCAACGTCGTCTTGCCACTTCCGGAGCGGCCCTTGACCACCAGTGCGCGGCCCGGGTCGAGGGACAGGGTGAGGTCGTCGATCAGGGCCCGCCCGTCGGGTGTGCGGATGTCGACATCGGTGAGCCCGACCGTCCGGTCGGCATCGACGGTGGAAATGATCGGGAGGTCGCGGGCCTTGGCGTCGGCGTCGGCGAGTCCGTCGAGGCGGATGATCGAGGCGCGAAGGTCCGCGAACTGCGCGTACGACTCCCGGAAGAACGAAAGCGAATCGTGCATGTTGCCGAATGCGCTGGCGGTCTGACTGACATCACCGAGTTTGATCTGACCGCTGAAGAAGCGCGGGGCCTGCACGATGTACGGGAAAACGCCTGACGCCTGCGAGACGGAGAAGTTCCAGCCCACGAATTTGAGGTTTCGGTACACGATCTGCCAGAAGTTCGCGATGACCGCGGAGAAGCGAGCCATGAGCCCGCGATGCTCGACATTCTCGCCCCGGTAGAACGCGACGTTCTCCGCTCCGTCGCGGACTCGCACGAGCGCGTAGCGGAAGTTCGCCGTCAGGCGTTCGCGCCAGAAGTTCAACCGGATGAGGGGGTGGCCGATCCAGAACGCCACGACGGTTGCGATGAGCACATACATGAAGACCAGCCACACCATCGCACGCGGGATCTCGACGCCCAGGAGCGTCATCGGCCCCGACAGGTCCCACAGGATCTTGGTGAACGACACCACCGTGACGATGGCCGGAATGACACCGTTCGTCGACGATCCGTTGCTGCTGAAGACGAGGGTCCGCGACGAGGTGGCGACGTTGGTGATGTCGCTTTCGATGCGCTGATCGGGATTGTCCACGCCGGGCTGAATCTTCGCGTCATCGTTGGTGTCGCCGAGATCGACGAACCGGTTCCGGTAGAACGCCTGTGCGTCCAGCCAGTCGGACGTGGCACCGGCCGTCAACCAGGTACGCCACCGGACCTCGAACGCACTCCCCACCCAGATCTCGACCAGGGTCCGCACCACATGGATCGTCGCAAGGATCGCGAAGACCACCATCGCATGCCAGAATCCGGACTTTCCGGCCTCCAGGGTCTCCTGCGCCTGTGGACCGTCGCCCGCCAGGCCTGCGGCCACGGTCTGGAGAGCCGTGAAGAAATCGTTGCTGTAGTACGAGAGCAAGACGGCCAACCGGACGCCCAGCAGCGAGAGGAACAACAACAGCAGCAGGTATCCCCACGTCCCGACGCGCGTTTCCGGGCTGACGAAGAGATCTCCGCTCACCCGCCAGAACTCGCGGCCCCACCTGGTGAATCTGGCGAGGAGGAATCCGACGACGACGAAGCACACCAGCGAGATCGCCATGACGATGGCGAGCCACTTCAGCGACGCCCAGACCTCGTTGTTCCAATCGACGCTGTACTCCATCGATCACCCTTCGTCACGCGGCTCCCACCGGGAACCGTGGGAAAGATCGCCGAAGTCTAACCCGATGACGAATCACAGTCGTGGGTAACCGCCACCGTGATCGCGGAGAGATATTTCACCGGGCGCGCCGGCCACCGCTCTCCGGGCTCAGGGCACCGGGCGTAAGACGGCGCCACGCAGCAGGGCGGACTCGGACACGTTCTCCTGGAACAGATCTCCCACTCGCACCACGTAGGTGCCGTGTCCGGCGACGACCTCCGTCGCGGTGAAGCGCAGCTCGCACCGATCGTCGACCTGCTCCGGGTTGCCCAGCGCCGTGCGGGCCAGAACGTCACCGGTCTCGTCGTAGATCACCACGGGTGTGCCCGGGCCGATCGCCCGCGAGGTGGTGGTCTGCGACGGGCAGACGACCCCGCCCTTGGCCGTGAAGAACGTGGCGTTGACGCAGCCGCCGAGCAGAACGAACAGCGCGACGATCGCGAAACCGATCGAGGCGAGCACGGTCAGCAGGATGACCGGTAGCCGGCTCGATCGCTGCCATGTGCGCTTCGGCAACATCGGTCCCGGTGTCAGCCAGAGTTGCGGAGCGCCGCCCCGCTCACTCGACGACGGGGTCACGTGGCCACTGGCGGTCGATTCCGTGGATGGATCCGTGCCGTCACTCATGCTGCACAGTGTGCCACTCGGGCACCGATCGACTCGGCGTTGTTCACCCCGGCGGGCGTCATTTCGGCGGGAAGTATTTGATGAGAGCCTCCTGCACGACGGACGTCGCCAGGGTGCCGTCGCGCATCCAGAAGCGGCCCGACCCCATGCCGCGGGACCCCGTGGCCACAGGTGACCGGGTGGCGTAGAGCAGCCAGTCGTCGAAACGGAATTCGCGGTGGAACCACATCGAATGATTGACCGTCGCCGCGAAGAGCCGGTCGATCCCCCAGGACAGGCCGTGGGTGGTGATGATCGAGTCGAGGACCGTGGTGTCGGAGGCGTAACACATCGCGCCCACATGCAGGATCGGGTCGTCCGGCATCGGCCCGTCGGTCTTCATCCACACGCGGTTCTCGGTGAGCTTCGCGCCGGCGTCCCGGACCTTCCAGGTCGGATCGTTGGCGAAGCGGATGTCGATCGGGTGCATGGCGTTCACGAAGGTCGCAATGCGGTCCTCATAACCCTTGAAATGCTCACCCAGCGGCGGCAACTCCTCGGGATAGGGCACCTGCGGAATCTCCACCGCGTGCTCGAGACCCGCCGCGTTGTCCTGGAAGGCGACGAGCATCGTGAAGATCTCGGTGTCGTCCTGCACGGCCGTGACCTGGCGATTCGCGAAAGACTTGCCATCACGGAATCGGGCGACGTGGTACTCCATCGGCTTGTCGACGTCACCGCCGCGGATGAAGTGCGCGTGCAGCGCGTGGACCGGCGGATTGCCGCGCGTGAGGGTGCGGGCGGCGGCCACCACACCCTGCCCGAGCAACTGCCCTCCGAAGGTCCGCGCCGTCTTCTGCTCCGGGTGCTGACCGATGAACAGGTCGTCGCCGCGCTGCTCGACATCGAGCAGTTCGAGCAACTGTGCCAGATCCTCTGAGGGTTGCGCCGTCATGGCATCACCCTATGGCGCCCCCGGCCCGACAGCCCGACCGGGCTGTTTCCGGACGGTCAGTGATCCTGTTCGCCGATGCGGTGGACGTGGATCATGTTCGTCGAACCGACGGTTCCGGGCGGCGCGCCGGCCACGATCACCACGACGTCACCGCGATTGAGTCGACCGATCTCCATCAGCTGATGGTCGACCTGATCGATCATGTTGTCCGTCGTGTCCACTCGGTCCACGATGAAAGTCTCTGTGCCCCAACTCAATGCGAGCTGACTGCGCACCTCCTGCGTGGGGGTGAACGCCAGCAGCGGCAGCTTCGAGTGCAGGCGGGCGAGGCGCCGGACGGTATCGCCGGACTGGGTGAACGCGACGAGTGCCTTGACCTCGAGCCGTTCGCCGATGTCGCGGGCCGCGTAGGAGATGATGCCTCGTTTGGTGCGTGGCACGTGCGACAGCGGCGGCACCGCACGGGAGCCGCCCTCGACGGCCCGCGCGATCCGGTCCATGGTGCGCACGGATTCGATGGGGTGCTTGCCGATGGAGGTCTCGCCGGACAGCATGACGGCGTCGGCACCGTCGAGCACCGCGTTCGCGACATCCGACGCCTCGGCGCGCGTCGGCCGCGAGTTCTCGATCATCGAATCGAGCATCTGCGTCGCGACGATCACCGGCTTCGCGTTCTCGCGGGCCATCTGGATGGCCCGCTTCTGCACCAGCGGGACCTCTTCCAGCGGCAGCTCGACGCCGAGGTCACCGCGGGCGACCATGATCGCATCGAAGGCCAGCACGATCGCCTCGAGATTCTCGATGGCCTCGGGCTTCTCGAGTTTCGCTATCACCGGGATACGTCGGCCCACTCGATCCATGACCTCGTGCACCAGCTCGATGTCGGACGGACTGCGCACGAAGGACAGTGCGATCATGTCGACGCCGAGGCGCAGCGCGAACTCCAGGTCGGCGATGTCCTTCTCCGACAATGCGGGCACGGACACGTTCATGCCGGGCAGCGAGAGGCCCTTGTTGTTGCTGACCGGTCCGCCCTCGGTGACCCGGCACACGACGTCGTTGCCGTCGACGCCGGTGACCGTCAGTCCCACCTTGCCGTCATCGACGAGGAGGCGGTCGCCGGCTTTCGCGTCCTCGGCGAGTTGCTTATAGGTGGTCGAGACCCGATCGTGGGTGCCCTCGACATCGTCGACGGTGATACGGACTTCCTCGCCGGTGTTCCACTGGACCTCGCCGTTCAGCGCACCGTCGTCGCGGAATTTCCCGAGGCGGATCTTCGGTCCCTGGAGATCGGCGAGCACACCGACGGCCTTCTCCGCGGTGTCGCCGCACCGGCGAACCCGCTCGTACACCTCGCGGTGATCCTCATGTGTGCCGTGGCTGAAGTTCAGCCGCGCCACATCCATCCCCGCGTCGACGAGCTCCTGGAGCTTCTCCTCGGAGTTTGTCGCCGGGCCGAGCGTGCAGACAATCTTGGTTCGCCGTGTCACTGTGCTCACCTTAGTCGGCCCGCGCGACCGGCTGCCATGGATGTCGGCATTTGTCATCTGGCGGACATATCCGGTTGGTGCCGCCCGGGTCATCCCCGGAGGACCTGCGGTTCCGGAAAAGCGTTGCGGGTCAGGAACGTTCCGGACGGTCGGCGGGGTCGTCCCCGTCGACGGCCTCCGCGGACGTGGCCGCCTCGTCGTCGGTTGCGCCCGGATCGTCGGCGTCCGCCGTCGTGTCACCCGTTCCGGTGTCATCCGCAGACACGTCACCGGCTTCGGTGTCATCCGCAGACACGTCCCCGGTTTCGGTGTCATCCGGTGTCGCGTCGGCGGATTCGAGGGTCCACGCGTCGGCGTCGGTCACGACCGGCACGGTATCCGCGGGTTCGGAGGCGGCCGGTTCGGCGTCGAAGGAATGGTGGTGGACGGTACGGGACTCCACCGCACCCGGCTCGACTACCGCAGCGGCGTCAACCGGTTCGGTGTCCCGCGCGCCGATGGGCACGTCATCCTGATCGGCATCGTCGACGTCCTCGGCGTCGTGTCGATCGTCGTCGTACGGCTCGTCGTCGTACTCGTCGTACCGGTCATCGACGTAGCCGACCGCACCCTCGTCGGCCAACTGCTCCGCGCGCCACGGCCAGTACATCGCAAGCCCGACCTCCCGTCCCCGTGGCGCCAGCACGACATAGGCTGCCGCACAGGCGAACACGATGATCGAGGTGAAGACGTTGATACGCACCCCGAAGACCTCGGTGGCGTGATCGGAGCGCATCAGTTCGACGAAGAACCGGCCGACGCAGTACGCCGCGACGTACATCGCGAACAGGCGACCATGCCCGATCCGGAAGCGTCGGTCGATCAGCACGAGCAGGATGACGACGGCGAGATTCCACAGCAGTTCGTACAGGAACGTCGGGTGCACGATGGCCACCACATGGCCGTTCGACGAGCCGGCCATCAGGTCGACCTGACCGTCGGCGTCGACCCGCTCGTAGATCTTCAGGCCCCAGGGCACCGTCGTCTCGCGACCGTACAGCTCCTGGTTGAAGTAGTTGCCGAGGCGGCCGATCGCCTGGGCGAGCAGGATCGGCGGCGCGATCGCGTCGCCGAAGGGCGGCAGTCGGATGCCCATGCGGCGGGCACCGATCCAGGCACCGAGCGCACCGAACAGCACCGCACCCCAGATTCCGAGACCACCGTCCCAGATCTTCAATGCGTCGATCGGTTCCTTGGGGCCGTCGCCGAAGTAGGTCTGCCAGTCCGTCGCCACGTGATAGAGGCGACCACCGATCAGACCGAACGGCACCGCCCAGATCGCGACGTCGAGAACCTCGCCGTCCTGACCACCGCGCGCCATCCAACGGCGGTTCCCCCACCAGACCGCGACGATGATGCCGACGATGATGCAGAGTGCGTAGGCACGGATGGGCACCGGCCCCAATTCCCAGACGCCACGCGGCGGGCTGGGCAGGTAGGCCAGGACCGTCGATCCTGCGGACACGGACAGATCGCTGAGGGTCACCCCGGTCGGGGCGGTTGGCACCGTCACGCTGTCACCCTACTTCGTGGCGGATGCGGCTTTCGGCCCACTCGCTTCGCGAACCCCTTCGGCCAACTCACCGACCAGTGTGGCAAGCGCGCGGTCGCTCTCCCGGGCAGCGCTCACCAGCGCCGACCCCACGATCACACCGTCGGCGTAGGCGGCGATCTCCGCCGCCTGCGCACGATCGCGCACCCCGAGCCCGACACCGATCGGGATGTCGGAGTGGTCGCGTACCCGGGCGCACAGGGCAGGCGCCATGTCGGAGACCGCGTCACGTGCTCCGGTGACCCCCATCGTGGAGGCCGCGTAGATGAACCCGCGGGACGCGTCGACGGTCATCGCCAGGCGTTCCGGTGTCGACGACGGTGCGACCAGGTAGATCCGGTCGAGGTCGTGCGCGTCCGACGCGGCATGCCACGCACCACCCTCCTCCGGGATGAGATTCGGGGTGATCATGCCGGCGCCGCCTGCGCTCGCCAGATCGCGAGCGAACGCGTCGACACCGTACTTGAGAACCGGATTCCAGTAGCTCATGACCACGGCTTGTCCGCCTGCCGCCGCGATCGCCTCCACCGCGGTGAACAGGTCACGCACGCGGACTCCGTTGCGCAACGCCGTGTCGGCCGCCTCCTGGATGGTCGGGCCGTCCATCACCGGGTCCGAGTAGGGCACACCGACCTCGATGATGTCGCATCCGGACTCCACCATGGTGCGGAAATGCGTGATCGAATCGTCGAGCGTCGGATATCCGACGGGCAGGTACCCGATCAGGGCCGCGCGGCCCTCGGCCTTACAGGCCGCGAAGGTCGGTCCCAGCCGGGAGGGCGCCACGTGGGTGACGGTCATGACTGGCCACTCTCATTTCCCTGGGGCTTGTCGAACAGCCCGAACCACTTGCCCGCGGTTTCCACATCCTTGTCGCCGCGCCCGGACAGGCTCACGACGATGATCGCGCCCTCCCCCAGTTCCTGACCGAGCTGGAGTGCGCCCGCGACGGCATGCGCCGACTCGATGGCCGGGATGATGCCCTCACGCCGGCTCAGCACCGACAACGCGTCCATCGCCTCGGTGTCGGTGATGGGCCGGTACTCGGCTCGTCCGACATCCTTGAGGAAGGCGTGTTCGGGGCCGACCCCCGGATAATCGAGGCCGGCGGAGATGGAGTGCGACTCGATGGTCTGGCCGTCCTCGTCCTGCAGGAGATACGAGTACGCGCCCTGGAAGGCGCCCGGCGTACCACCGGCGAAAGTTGCTGCGTGACGGCCGGTTTCGACGCCGTCGCCGGCAGCTTCATACCCGATGAGGCGAACGTCCGGGTCGTCGATGAACGGATCGAAGATGCCGATGGCGTTCGAACCGCCGCCGACGCAGGCGACCACGGCATCGGGCAGGCGGTCGGTCTTCTCGAGGATCTGCGCGCGCGCCTCGAGTCCGATGACCCGCTGGAAGTCGCGGACCATCGCCGGGAACGGATGAGGTCCGGCCGCGGTGCCGAAACAGTAATAGGTGTTGTGCGCGTTGGTGACCCAGTCGCGCATGGCCTCGTTGATGGCATCCTTGAGGGTGGCTGAGCCGGTGTCCACGGCGATCACCTCGGCACCCAGCAGACGCATACGCGCCACGTTGAGCGCCTGACGATCGGTGTCGACACGCCCCATGTAGACGATGCACTCGATACCGAACAGCGCACAGGCGGTGGCCGTCGCCACGCCGTGCTGACCCGCCCCGGTCTCCGCGATGACCCGCGTCTTGCCCATCCGGCGGGCCAGCAATACCTGGCCGAGCACATTGTTGATCTTGTGCGACCCGGTGTGGTTGAGGTCCTCTCGCTTCAGGAAAACCCTTGCGCCACCGGCCAATTCACTCAGTCGAGTGGCCTCGTAGAGGGGTGACGGGCGACCCGTGTAATCGCGCTGCAGGCGATCGAGTTCGGCGAGGAACTCGTCATCGCGCCGGAGCTTCAGATACGTGGTGGTGACCTCGTCGATCACCGCCATCAGCGCCTCCGGCACGTGCCGGCCGCCGTACTCGCCGAAATGGCCGCTCTCACTGGGCTCGACGGACGTGTGCGTGGTGAGTCCGGCGCTCGCGGTCGGATAGGCGGCGGTGGAAGCGGTGCTGTTGTCGGTCACGTTCTTCTCGTGTCGGGGTCGTCTCGTGCGGCGAAGAGGTTTCAGCGAACCGGCTTCGGGCACGACGGATGCGTACCGGCGGTGACCAACTCGGAGACCGCGGTCCGCGGATCGCCACTGGTCACCAGCCCTTCGCCGACGAGCACCGCATCGGCACCCGCACCGGCGTAGGCGAGGAGGTCGGCGGTGCCGCGGATGCCCGACTCGGCCACGCGGATCACCTGCGACGGCAAGCCGGGCGCGATACGCGCGAAGCTGTCGCGGTCCACCTCGAGGGTCTTCAGATTGCGCGCGTTCACACCGACGACGCTCGCGCCCGCCTCCAGCGCACGATCGGCCTCTTCTTCGGTGTGCACCTCGACGAGAGCCGTCATACCGAGGCTCTCCGTCCGGTCGAGCAGCGATGCGAGGACATTCTGTTCGAGGGCGGCGACGATCAGCAGGATGACGTCGGCGCCGTGCGCCCGGGCCTCGTGGATCTGGTACGGGCCGACGATGAAATCCTTGCGCAGGACCGGGATGTCGACGGCCGCACGCACGCTGTCGAGGTCGGCGAGCGAACCGTGGAACCGGCGCTCCTCGGTGAGCACACTGATGATGCGGGCGCCGCCTGCCTCGTAGGCCGACGCGAGTTCGGCCGGGTCGGCGATCGTCGCCAGCTCACCCTTCGACGGGCTGGCCCGCTTCACTTCCGCGATCACGCCGATACCCGGCTCGCGAAGCGCGGCCATTGCATCACGGGGTTCGCGCGCCCGCTCCGACGCCGCCTTGATGGCGGCGAAGTCGAGCTCGGCCTCCCGCGCCGCGACATCTGCCTTCACTCCCTCGATGATGGAATCGAGGACGGTCGGTGAACTCATGTCGTGCGCCCCCTTTCAGATGCTCGGATGCTCTCAGGGTAGACGCTCGTGAAAGGCCGACCGGACCCGGGTTGTCGGACGCTCAGGGTTTCTTCGGCCCGGCGTCGGTATCGATCTCGGTGGGGTCGATACCGGTGTCCAGCGCATCCCACATCATCCGTTCATTCGCCGGAGGTTCGGCCGTCTCCGGCTGCCCGGCCTCGGTGTGCGCATCCGTATCGGAGCCCGTCGTACGCCGCTCGTGGTCGGCGAAGATCTGCCGTTCCAGTTCCTCGCGGCGAGCCGCGGGCGTCGTGTACTTCGTGGACATTCCGGTCGCCCCGTTCGCGACCCTCAGCAACACGATCCCGGCCAGGACCGCGCACACCGTGCCGACGAGCACCACCGCGGCCGACCATGCGTTGGTCGTGATGAGCAGGACCTGATAGCGGTCCGGGATATCGCCCGCCTCGGCGGCGTAGCCGGAGTCCGATCCTCCGGTGAGCAGCGAGATCGCCGGGACGGCGGACACCACGCCCACGGCGGCGACCAGCAGGGCCAGGACCCTCAGGCCCCATCCGCGCACCGAGAAGGCCGCCAGGATGGCCGCGAGCAGGACGAGTGCGACGGGCGTCAGCCACGGACTCCAGGCGGCGCCGTTGACATCGAAATCACGGGCGGGCGACAGGTTGTCCTCGGCGACCACACGCGCCCACCGCATGCGCGACGCGGCCCACAGCGCGAGCGCCGCCACTGCGAGCAGCATTGCCGCGATCACCTGTTGCCTGCGCCGGGATGCGGGCGGCGCGGCGCCCTCCGGGGTCTGTGCGCCGTCGGCGCCCGATTCGGTCGTGCTCATGACGCATCACCCACCCGGCGCATCGTCTGGGCCGCGGCGATCGCATTGAGCACCGCGGTCGCCTTGTTACGCGCCTCGTTGTATTCGTATTCGGGTTCACTGTCGGCCACCACACCGCCACCGGCCTGCACATAGGCACGATCCCCCGCCAGGACCGCGGTGCGGATGGCGATCGCGGTGTCGGCGTCGCCCGCGAAGTCCAGATAGCCCACGATTCCACCGTAGAGACCACGGCGGGTCAGCTCGTGTTCGTCGATCAGTTCCATGGCCCGCACCTTGGGCGCCCCGGTCAGGGTCCCCGCCGGGAAACAGGCCGTCACGGCGTCGAGCGCGGATTTGTCGTTGCGCAGTCGTCCGGAGACGGTCGACACCAGATGCATGACGTGGCTGTAGCGCTCCACGTGGCGGTAGTCGGCGACCTTCACGGTGCCGGGCTCGCAGACGCGGCCCAGATCGTTGCGGCCGAGGTCGACGAGCATCAGGTGTTCGGCGTTCTCCTTCTCGTCGGCGACGAGATCCTTTTCCAGCAGCAGGTCGTCCTCCTCGGTCGTCCCGCGCCAGCGGGTGCCCGCGATCGGATGCGTGGTGGCCACCCCGTCGGAGACCGTCACGAGAGCTTCGGGACTGCTGCCGACGATCGTCACCGGATCGCTGGCCGCGCCCTGGGCTCCCGGAATCTCGGGCACCCGCACCAGATACATGTACGGACTCGGATTCGAGGCCCGCAGCACGCGGTACACATCGAGCGGATCGGCGTCGGTGACCATCTCGAAGCGTTGCGAGGGCACCACCTGGAACGCCTCCCCCGCTTCGATCTCACCGACGAGCCCGGTGACGATCTCGCTGTACTCCGCGAGGGTGCGCTGTGCGACGAATTCCGGTGCGGGACGGTCGAAGTGGGACACCGTGGACGGCGCGGGAGCGGCCAGCGCGTCGGTCATGCGGTCCAGACGCGCGACCGCGTCGGCGTAGGCCTCCTCGGCCCGGTCGGCCGACCCGTCCCAGTTCACCGCGTTGGCGATGAGGGTGATGGTGCCCTCATGATGATCGACGGCGGCCAGATCGGTGGCCAGCAGCATCATCATGTCGGGCAGACCGAGGTCGTCGACGGTGGTCTCGGGCAACCGTTCGAGACGTCGCACCATGTCGTAGGCGAAGAAGCCGACGAAGCCGCCGGTCAGCGGAGGCAGATCGGGCAACCGGTCGGTGGCCAGCAACCGCAGGGACTCCGCGAGCGCGGCGACCGGATCACCACCCTCGGGGGCACCCTGCGGCACCTCACCCCACCAGGCGGCCTCACCGTCGACGACGGTGAGCGCCGACGGGGACCGCGCACCGATGAATGACCATCGGGACCAGGATCGGCCGTTCTCCGCCGATTCGAGCAGGAAGGTGCCGGGCCGGTCACCCGCGAGTTTGCGGTATGCCGACAGCGGGGTCTCCGAGTCGGCGAGCACCTTGCGGGTCACCGGTACCACGCGATGATCGGCAGCGAGGTCGAGGAAGGTCTCTAGGCTGGTGGTCGCGCTCATCCGAGCGGCTCACCGCCGACGCCCCAGTGCTGGCGCGGCACCTCGGTGATGGTGACCCAGACCGAGTCGGGATTCTTGCCGGTCGCCTTCGCGTAGGCGTCGGTCACCGCGGCGATGGTCTCCCGCTTGACGCGGTCACTGAGCCCCGGTGTCTGCGAGATCTGGATCAATGGCATGTAAGCCGTCCGCCTTCCTCTGGCCTGTGTGCGTCTCGTCGTTCCGGCGACGTTGTGCGTTCCGGCATCATTGTCCCTCGCCGGGGTCGGCGATGGGCAGGGGCGGGGTGTCGAAGCAGCTGTGGTTGCCGGTGTGGCAGGCCGCCCCCACCTGATCGACCACCAGGAGTACGGTGTCGCCGTCGCAATCCAGCCGCACCTCGTGCACGTACTGCGTGTGGCCGCTGGTGTCGCCCTTCACCCAGTACTCCTGCCGGGAACGCGAGAAGTAGGTGGCCCGCCGGGTGGCGAGTGTCCGTTCGAGCGCGACGTCGTCCATCCACGCCACCATCAGCACGGTTCCGGTGCCCCGTTCCTGGGCGACCGCCGAGAACAGTCCGTCGGCGTTGTGCGTGAGCTGAGCCGCGATGTCCGGGTCGAGTGCCATGACCTTCTCCTAGCCGATGTTCGGTGCTGCTGTGGGAATCGAACGCCGGATCACCGGACGGTGATTCCCGCGTCCGCCATCGCCAGCTTCACGTCGCCGATGGTGAGCTCGCCGAAGTGGAAGACCGAGGCGGCGAGGACCGCGTCGGCACCGGCCTGCACGGCGGGTGCGAAATCACCCACGGCGCCCGCGCCCCCACTGGCGATGACGGGCACCGTCACCGCGGCGCGTACCTCCGCGAGCATCCGCAGATCGAATCCCTGTTTGGTCCCGTCGGCGTCCATCGAGTTGAGGAGGATCTCGCCGACGCCCAGATCCTGGCCGCGACGTGCCCATTCGACGGCGTCGATGCCGGTGCCGCGACGACCGCCGTGAGTGGTGACCTCCCAACCAGACGGGGTGGGCTGCTCGCCCTCGGGCACCGTTCGGGCGTCGACGGACAGCACGATGCACTGCGAGCCGAAGCGTCGGCTCATCTCCTCGAGCACCTCGGGGCGCGCGATCGCCGCCGTGTTGACGCTCACCTTGTCCGCTCCCGCCCGCAGCATCGCGTCCACGTCGTCGACGGTGCGGATACCGCCACCGACGGTGAGCGGGATGAAGATCTGGTCGGCGGTCCGCTGGACGACGTCGATCATCGTGGAACGGCCGGAGCTCGACGCGGTGACGTCGAGGAAGGTCAGTTCGTCGGCACCGTCGGCGTCGTAGCGTGCCGCCAGCTCGACCGGATCCCCGGCATCGCGCAGATTCTGGAAGTTCACACCCTTGACCACGCGACCGTCGTCGACGTCCAGACACGGGATCACCCGTATCGCCACCGTCATGAGTTCGTCCTCCGCACTTCGTCGTTCCGCCATTCGTCACCGACGACCTCGCCGATGACCGCCATCAGTTCCTCGTGCAGGCCGGGCGCCCCGGAGACCAGAGACGTCGACGCTGCCGTCCAGGGTTCGCCGCCGAGATCGGTGGTCACCCCGCCGGCCGCACGGACCAGCGCTGCCCCAGCGGCGTTGTCCCACGCGTGCCGTCCGAAAGCTATTGCCCCGCCGAAGGTTCCGGCCGCCGTGTAGGCCATGTCCACCCCGGTGCTCCCGGTCATGCGCAGCCGGCCCGCCCGTGCACTCAATTCCCGGATCAGGTCGGCCCGGCGGGCTCCCGGATAGCGTCCGCCACCGGCGGCGTCGAAGGGACCGAAGGCCAGCGCCGAGGCGGCCAGCGACACCGGTCGCAACTCGGTCGCGGCCCGCCCGTCGACCAGTAGGGGACCGTCGACGTGCGCCGCGAATCGCCGGTTGAGTAACGGGAGCCAGGTCAGGCCCAGGGTCGGCGCACCGTCGACGACCAGCCCGAGCAGGATGCCGGACAGCGGGAGTCCGGCGGAGTAGTTGTAGGTTCCGTCGATGGGATCGAGAACCCAGACGGTCCCGTCGGTCACCGACGGTCCGCCGTACTCCTCGCCGTGCACGGGCACGTGGGTCCGGTCCTCGAGTTCGGCCCGGATGCGCCGTTCCAGATCGAGGTCGACCTGCGTCGCGAAGTCGGTGGCGCCCTTGCTCACCGCGCTCGGTGCCCCCAGACCGTCGACGAACTCACCGGACACCGCATCGAGGATCCCGCCCGCGATGTCGAGTAGCCGGTGATAGTCGGGCGCCGCGGCGCCGGTGGGGGTCACGCTCGGGTCACGCCCCAACCTTCGCGACCGCCGCCAGCGCCTCGGGCAGAGTGAAACGTCCGGCGTAGAGCGCCTTTCCGACGATGGCACCTTCCACGCCCTGCCCGGTGAGACCCGCGATCGCGATCAGGTCGTCGACGGCCGAGACGCCACCGGAGGCCACCACGGGTGCCGACGTCGCCGCGGCCACCTCGGCGAGGAGTTCGAGGTTGGGGCCGGTGAGCGTGCCGTCCTTGGACACGTCGGTGACCACGTAGCGGGCGCAGCCGTCGCGGTCCAGGCGTGCGAGTACCTCCCACAGGTCGCCGCCGTCGGTCACCCAGCCGCGTCCGCGCAGCCGGTAGGACTCCCCTTCGCGGATCACGTCGAGACCCACCGCGATCCGGTCGCCGTGCCGCTCGATTGCCCGCGCACACCATTCGGGGTTCTCCAGTGCCGCGGTGCCCAGGTTGACCCGTGTGCAGCCGGTGCCGAGCGCGGCCTCCAGGGAGTCGTCGTCACGGATGCCCCCGGACAGTTCGACCTTGACGTCGAGTTCGCCGACCACGTCGGCGAGGAGTTCGCGGTTGTTGCCGCGACCGAATGCGGCATCGAGATCGACGAGGTGAATCCATTCGGCGCCGTCGGACTGCCAGGCGAGTGCCGCCTCGCGGGGCGAGCCGTAGGAGGTCTCGGAACCGGCCGCACCCTGCACGAGCCGTACCGCCTGACCGTCCGCGACATCGACGGCCGGGAGGAGTTCTAGCGTCTTACCCATCGGTGCTGGTGTTCCTGTCTGTCGAATCATGCTGTCCCATACGATTTTCTGTTGCCTGCCCGGCGAGGATGTCGCGTTCGGCGGCCGCGACCATCCGCCGCGACACGAGGCCGATCACCGCGATCATCGCCACCACCGCCAGCACGGCGACGATCAATCCCGCGACCGGCGACCACCGGGCGCAGAGCAGGATGATCGGGATCGAGACGACCAGCACCAGCACGCCCGCGCCGAGCGAGTTGAAGACCAGCTTGGAGAAGGAGAATCCCCCGCCACGCGCTCCCGTCATGACAGCTCCTTCACCCAGTTGCGCAGCAGGTGCGCGCCCGCGTCACCCGACTTCTCCGGATGGAACTGCGTTGCCGAGAGTGCGCCGTTCTCGACGGCGGCCAGGAACGGCCCACCGTGTTCGGCCCAGGTGAGCGCGGGCGGCTCCAAACGGGAACCGACGCTGTCCATATCCCAGTCCTGTGCGGCATAGGAATGCACGAAGTAGAACCGGGTATCCGCGTCGAGGCCGTCGAAGAGCACCGAATCCTCGGGCGCGACAACGGTATTCCACCCCATGTGTGGGAGCACCGGCGCCGGGAGCCGGCTGACCGTACCCGGCCACTCCCCGCAGCCCTCGGTCTCCACGCCGAATTCCACGCCCCGCTCGAACAGGATCTGCATACCCACGCAGATACCCAGCACCGGGCGCCCCCCGGCCAGCCGCTGGTCGATGATGCGCTGCCCCTTCACCGACAGCAGCCCCTCCATGCAGGCGGCGTAGGCGCCGACACCCGGGACCACCAATCCGTCGCAGTTCGTCGCGGCGTCACGATCCGCGGTGACGGTCACGTCCGCACCTGCCCGTTCGAGCGCGCGCTGCGCCGACCGCAGGTTGCCCGAGCCGTAGTCGAGGATGGTGACCGACGGGCTCACAGCGCTCCCTTGGTGGACGGCACGCCGCTGACCCGCGGGTCGTATTCGGTGGCCGCACGCAGCGCCCGGGCCACCGCCTTGAACTCGGCTTCGGTGATGTGGTGCTGGTCGCGGCCGTAGAGCACGCGCACATGCAGGGCGATCCGGGCGTTGAGCGCGATGGACTCGAACACGTGCCGGTTGATCACGGTCGAGTACGGCACGCCCGGATATCCGCCGATGACCGCGGTCAGCAGGTGTTCGGGTTCGCCGGTGTGCACGCAGTAGGGGCGCCCGGATACGTCGACGACGGCATGGGCGAGTGTCTCGTCCATGGGGATCCACGAGTCGCCGAATCGGCGGATGCCCTTCTTGTCGCCGAGCGCCTGCCCGAGGGCCTGGCCCAGGACGATCGCGGTGTCCTCGATGGTGTGGTGGCCCTCGACGTCCACGTCGCCCTTCGCGGCGACCGTCAGGTCGAAACTGCCGTGCTGCCCGAAAGCGGTCAGCATGTGATCGAAAAAGGCGATGCCCGTGGAGATCTCGGTCTGACCCGTACCGTCGAGGTTGATCTCGACGGTGATGGACGACTCCTTGGTGGTCCGTTCCACCCGGGCGATACGGGGCTGCGGCGTGCTCACGTGCGGTTCTCCAGATCGGTTGGGGCGAGGCGGCGGCTGACCGCCAGGAACGCGTCGTTCTCGTGGGCCAGTCCGATGGTGACACGGAGGTACCCGGTGATACCGACATCCCGGATCAACACGCCGTCGTCGAGATAGCGCTGCCAGGACGCGGGAGCATCGGCGAATCGGCCGAACAGCACGAAGTTGGCGTCCGATTCGATGACGTCGAATCCGGCCGCGGCGAGTTCGCCGACCACGCGCTTGCGTTCGTCGATAATCGCGGCGACCCCGGCCAGCGTCTCGTCACGATGACGCAACGCTGCCCGCGCGGCCGCCTGGGTGACCACCGACAGGTGATACGGCAGCCGCACCAGGAGCAGGGCCTCGACGATCGCGGGTGACGCCGCGAGGTAGCCCAGCCGGCCACCCGCGAAGGCGAAGGCCTTGCTCATGGTGCGACTCACCACGACCTTGGCCGGGAACTCCGCGATCAGTTCGACGGCACTCGGCTGTGCCGAGAACTCGCCGTAGGCCTCGTCCACGATGACGATGCCCGGCGCCGCCTCGACGATGCGGCGCAGATCCGCGAGCGGGATCGATCCGCCGGTCGGATTGTTCGGCGAGGTCACGAAGACCACATCGGGGCGGCGGGTCTCGACCTCGATAACGGCGTAGTCGATGTCCAGCCCGAACTCGCCGGTGCGCTTGGCCTCCAGCCAGGTGGTGTCGGTGCCGTCGGAGATGATCGGGTGCATCGAGTACGACGGCACGAAGCCCAGCGCGGTGCGTCCCGGTCCACCGAAGGCCTGCAGCAACTGCTGCAGGATCTCGTTGGAACCGTTTGCCGCCCAGAGATTCTCGACGCCGAGGCGCACACCGGTGGCGGCGCTCAGATAGTCGGCGAGATCGGTGCGCAGGGCCACCGCGTCCCGGTCGGGATATCGGTGCAGTTCGGCGGCCGCGGCCCGTACCGATTCCGCGACGTCGTCGATGAGTGCGGGCGTCGGCGGGTGCGGGTTCTCGTTGGTGTTGAGCACCACCGGAACCTTCAATTGTGGTGCGCCGTAGGCACTCTTGCCGCGCAGGTTGTCCCGCAGGGGCAGGTCGTCGACGGTGGTGCCGGCACCCGGCAAAGCGGGCGCGCTCATCGTGCCGGCCCGCCCGCGAATCGCTGCGTGATCGCATCGCCGTGGGCCGGCAGATCCTCGGCCCGCGCCAAGGTCACGACCTGATCGGCGACACCGGCGAGCGCGGACTCGTCGTAGTCGATGACGTGCACGCCGCGCAGGAAGGTCTGCACCGACAGGCCGGAGGCGAATCGGCTCGAACCCGAGGTCGGCAGAACGTGATTCGAGCCCGCGCAGTAGTCCCCGAGGCTCACCGGCGCGTAGTCGCCGACGAAGATCGCTCCCGCGTTGGTCACCCGGTCCGCCACCTGGACCGCGTCCCGGGTCTGGATCTCGAGGTGTTCGGCCGCGTACGCGTCGACGACGGCGAGACCCGCGTCGATGTCGTCGACGAGGACCACACCGGACTGCTTGCCGCTCAGCGCCGTCTGCACCCGCTCGCGGTGCTTGGTGGCCGCCACCTGGCGGTCGAGTTCCGCATCGACCGCGTCGGCAAGCGCCACGCTGTCGGTCACGAGCACCGATGCCGCCAGTACATCGTGTTCGGCCTGCGAGATGAGGTCGGCCGCGACCAGCTCCGGACGCGCCGAGTCGTCGGCGAGGATGGCGATCTCGGTGGGACCCGCCTCGGCATCGATGCCGACGACACCGCGGCAGAGACGTTTGGCGGCGGTCACATAGATGTTGCCCGGCCCGGTCACGAGGTCCACCGGATCGAGGGTTGCCCCCGGCTCGTCGGCGTCGGCGGTGTCCGTTCCGCCGTAGGCCAGCAGGGCGACGGCCTGTGCGCCGCCGACGGCCCAGACCTCATCGACGCCGAGCAGCGCACACGCGGCGAGGATCGTCGGATGCGGCCACCCGCCGAAATCCTTCTGCGGGGGCGATGCGACGACCAGCGAGCCGACGCCCGCCTCCTGCGCCGGGACCACGTTCATGATCACGCTGGACGGATACACCGCGTTGCCGCCGGGCACGTACAGCCCGACCCGCCGGACCGGGATCCACTTCTCACTGACGGTCCCGCCCTCGACGACCTGCGTGCGGCCGGTCTCCCGGCGCTGAGCGGCGTGCACGATGCGAGCGCGACGGATCGACTCGCGCAGCGCGTCGGCGACCGCGGGGTCCAGTGCGGCCAACGCATCGGCGATGACCTGCGCCGGAACCCGTACCGACGTCGGCGTGACGCCGTCGAAACGAGCACCCGCTTCCAGCGCGGCCCCTGCTCCCTGCTCGGCAACCGCATGAACGACCGGCGCCACCGTGTCCAGAACGGCGTTGACGTCGGTGCCACCGCGGGGCAGCGCGCGACGCAATTCGGCGAGCGTCGGGGCACTACCGCGCAGGTCGGTTCGGGCGAGCATGAGTCACTCCTGTTCAGGCCGGATGAATACCTCCAGGATATAGGGGTGACGCGAGAGGTTTTCACAGGCACCGCCGCCACCGGGTTCGTCGCCACCCGGGCCGGCGAGCGACCTCGGAGACAGTGCCCGCGTTATCGCGCCTCCGTTGTCATGCGCGGTGTGGGACTCAGGTACCGGCCGGTGCCGCGATGATCGTGCGGTTGATCGGGTTGTCGATCACCGCGACCACCGACATCCCGGCCTCCTCGATCCAGCTCGCGCATCGCGAGACCGAGTAGGTACCGCCGCCACCGGTCGCCAGCATGGACATCGCGAAGAGCGCGGCGAACCGGTCTCTGCTGTCGTCGTTCGAGCCGTCGGCATCGAACATGTCCACGTACGCGACCACACCGTCCGGCGCCAGGGCCCCGGCGGTCGCCCGCACGAGCCTGCGGGCCTGCGGCTCGGATCGCGTGTGCAGGATGTTGGCGACCAGGATCAGGTCGTTGGCCACCGGCCACTCGGTCTCCCAGAAATCACCGTCACGCGTCGAGAACCGATCCCCCGCCCCGTGTGTGCCGATGTGCTCGTGCGCGAGCGCCGACACATCCGGGACGTCGAGGCCCACCGACGTCAGCGACGACCACTCCGACAGCATGAGCTGGCTGTAAATGCCGCTGCCACAACCGATATCGAGCATGCGGCGCGGGTTTTCGTGCTGCTGCCACCGATTCTCCCGCAACCATGACGAGATCTTCGCCACCGCGGGCGGTGCCATGAAGTTGAGGGATGGGACCAGATGGACATAGTCATGCGAACCGATCTGGTTGTCCGCGGGCGATTCCCCGGACGCGGGGCCGCGGCGCACCATCTCTCCCAATCCTCGCCAGGCGGGCCAGGCGACATTCAGGTCGTGCGTCATCTTGCCCGCCATGGACCATGGTCCGCCGGGTACGAGGTACTGTGCGATGCCCGGCGGGAGTCGGTAGCCGAGCGCAGGGTCGAACTCCACCAGTCCGAGTACGTCGAGGGCCCGCAACAACGAGTCGAGCGCTGTGGCATCGGCCCCCAGTTCTGTCGCGAGACCGTCGACGTCATCGACACCGCCCGCCAGCACCGTCCAGAGTCCGAGGTCGTGTGCGGCCTCCACAATGGCGGGGGTCCAGAGAGTGATGAGCATCGAATAGACCTGGTGTGCACCGAATTCCGCACCGTGGCCGGGCGGAAAGGCCGCGGCGTCGATGATTCCGGAGGCGTCCGGCATATCGAGCACCATTCGATCGGCATCGAGGGTCCGGTTCTGTGTCATCTCACTCCACTCCTGTCGGTTGTGCCAAACGATTCGCTGACGAATCGCGCCACGTCGGGCGCGTGCTCACGGTCGAGGAGCGCTGCGTGGGTGGCGGGCACCCGAAGGACACGCATGCCCCCGTCGACGTACGGATGCCACGATTCCGCCGGATCCGGCACCGTCTCGTCGAGTTCGGCCGACACCACCAGGCCGAGCGGCCCGCCGTACGAGCCCGGCCGGTAGTCGATGATCGCCCTCAGATTGTCGGCGGTCGCCTGCTGCACACATGCCAGAATGCGGTCGGCGACGTCGGGCTCCACGTCCTTCATCGCCGGGTTGGCGGCAACGGCGCGGCACATCTGGCCGTGGGCCTCCTCGTCTCCCACCGGGATGTCCGCGTCGAATTCGCCGGGGACGTAGTCCAGCAGCGTCAGCGATTCCACGACCTCTCCCCGGGCCTCGAGACGACATGCCATCTCGAACGCGATCGCGGCGCCGAACGACCAGCCCAGCAGCCGATACGGCCCGGATGTCCGGTGACCGACCAAGATGTCGACATAGTCGGAGGCGAAATCCCCGACGGTCATCCCCCGTCGGTCCGCCGAGGTCAGCTGCCGGGACTGGATTCCGTACACCGGCACATCCGGGTCGATCCCGCTGAGCAGCGAGACGTAGCTCCATGCGAAACCGGAGCCGGGATGAATGCAGTACAGCGGTGCCTGCGACCCCTGCCGGCGCAGCGCGAGGACCGGGTCGAGGTAGCCACTCACCGACTCCTCGGTCGCACGCATCGGATCGGCGAGCAGCGCCGACAGCGCAGCAACCGTGGGCGCCTGCAACAGATCCCGCACGGTGAGTCCGACACCCAGCACCGATCGCACACGCGACACGAACCGGGCCGCCAGCAACGAATGTCCTCCCAGGTCGAAGAACGAGTCGTCGATCCCCACCTGCTCCACACCCAATACGTCACGGAATACCCTGCACAGCAACTGTTCCCGCACATCGCGAGGTTCCCGTGCGGCCCGTGGGACGAACACCGGCGTCGGTAATGCCCGGCGGTCGACCTTCCCGTTCACGGTCAACGGGAGCTCGTCCACGACGACGACCAGCGAGGGCACCATGAACGCCGGTAGTCGCCGTGCCACCCAGTCGCGCAACATCTCCGGCGCATCGGCATCCGCTCCGGATACCCTCAGGTCCAGCACCACGTACGCGACCAACCGCATCGCGTCCGAATCAGGGTCGGTCCCCACCACGACAGCCGACGACACGTCCGCGTGTGATCGGAGCACCGACTCCACCTCGCCCGGCTCCACCCGGAACCCGCGCACCTTCAACTGATCGTCGCCGCGCCCCACGAACTCCAGCACGCCCGACGACGACCAGCGCACCACGTCCCCGGTGCGGTACAGGCGCCGCCCGTCTGCGAACGGTGACGCGACGAACCGCGATGCGGATAGCCCCGTCTGCCCGGAGTATCCCCGGCCCACCTGGTCGCCACCGAGATACAACTCGCCGGGCACTCCCGGCGGCACCGGTCGAAGCGCGCTGTCGAGCACGTGGGCGGAGGTGCCCGGGACCGGTGTGCCGATCGGGACCGTACCGTTGTCGAATCCGGTTGTTCCCCTGTCGATGTCGTCATTCATCACTGTCACCACCGTGCATTCGGTCGGCCCGTAGGCGTTCACCAGCCGATGAGACCCGGCCAGCGTCGCGGCGAGATCGGTCGGGCACGACTCACCGCCCACCGTGATCGTCAGGCCCGGCGGCAGGTCGTCGGTGTGCTGCATCATGCCGGGCGATGTGAACACGTGGGTCACCGAATGGTCCCGGATGATCCGTGCCAGACCGATCCGCTCGAGTTCCGCTTGCCCGGCCACGACGAGCGTTGCTCCCGCCCACCACGCCGGCAGGAATTCGTAGAGCACACCGTCGAAACCGGTCGACGCCAGATGCAGCACGCGCGAACGCCGATCGATACCGAGACTGCGGCATTCGGCGGCGGCCAGCGCGGCCAGACCCGTGTGCGACACCGCGACTCCCTTGGGCAGACCGGTGGACCCCGACGTGTAGACCAGGTACGCAGCGTTACCGGGCCGCAGCGGTCCGCGGCGCTCGGCGTCGGTGATCGGTCCCGCCGATCTGCTGCGCCATCCGTCGTGATCGTCGTCGTCGAGGACGAGGACGTTCGTGCCCGGCCCACCGGGCACCGCATGCGCGTCGGCTGCGGTGGTGATCACCATGGGTGGTGCCGCGTCGGAAAGTATCCGCGCAATCCGGTCGGACGGATACCGAGGGTCGACCGGCACATACGCCCCACCGGATTTGGCGATCGCCACGACCGCGGTGACGAACCAGTGCGACCGGCCCATGCACACGCCCACCGGCGTCTCGGGACCGACTCCGGCCTCGATCAGATGGCGCCCGATCCGGTTCGACCACTCGTCGATATCGCGGTACGAGCACTCCCCATCGATTCCGATCACGGCGGGCCGGTCCACCGACCGGCGAACGCCGCAACCGAAGATCGCCCCCAGAGGCATCGCTGGCGCGTCGGCATCGATGTCGGCGCCGCTCCATCTCCGCAGGCGCAGGCGGTCGTCGGTGGACACGACGGGGCAATCGGACACCCGGAGGGTGGGGTCGCAGGCGAATGCCTCGAGTACTCGCACGACCGCGCCGACGATGGCCTCGGCGTCGCGTCCGTCATCGAGGCGCGAATCGACCCGGATGCCCCATTCGTCACCGGTGCCGACGACCAGCGCGAGCGCATAGTGGCTGTGGTCGTGCCCGGAGATCCCGGCGACCGACAGCTCCGTGTCCGCCCCCTGGTCCGGGCGTGGATAGTTCTCGAACGCGACGATCGAGTCGAACAGCACCCCGACTCCCCGGTCGCGGTGGATGTCCGACAAGCCCACGAAGTCGTACCGGCGCATCTGCGCCTGGCGGGCCTGGAGTCGGGTGCAGACATCCACCAGTGCGTCCCCCGGCGCGCAGGACATGACCGCCGGGACCGTGTTCGCGAGCAGGCCGACGATCTGCTCCACGCCGTCGATCTCGGGATGCCGCCCGGACTGCACGACACCGAAGACCGATTCGCAGCGTCCGGTCAGCACACCGACGATCACGCCCCAGACACCCGACACCACCGATGCCGCGGTCAGTCCGGCCGACCCGGCCGCGTCGGTCAACGCGGCGACAGCCGGTGCGGGCAGCACACCGAATGCGCTCCGGACGTCGCGGCGGACCCCGTCATCGGTGGTCGCAGCACCAGTCAAGGACGGCTCGACACCGTCGAGTTCCCTGCGCCACGCCGCCCGCGCCGCGTGCGAATCCTGCTCCGCCAGCCAGGCCAGGTAGCGCTGAAAGGGTACCGCCGGTGCGAGATCCGACCCTCGGTACAGAGCCATGAGTTCACCGAAAAGCACCGCCACCGACCAGCCGTCGAACAGGATGTGATTGTGGGAGAAGACAACCACGTGCCTGGCGGAGCCGGCCGACACCACCGAGACCGAGAACAACGGGGGCGACGACAGATCGGTTCCGACCGAGGCACGCGCCTCCCGGATCTCCGCCAGCCGGAGCTCCACGTCGACGTCGTCCACCTCCCGCATGAACTCGATGTCGACATCGACCTCGTCCAGAATCACCGCAACCGCGTCCGCCCGGTCCCTCTGCACGAATGCGCAACGCAGCACCTCGTGCCGATCCACAAGCGCGCGAAAGGCATTCGAGAACCGTTCGGTGTCGAGCCGTCCCCGAAGGTCGATCTCCATCCGGACGAGGTACTGCTGCGACGGACCGGCCGCCGCGTTCGCGTGATAGAAGATGCCGTGTTGCAGCGGCGACAGCGGCAGGATCGAACCGATCGATGCGGATCTCGTGGTCACCTGTCTGCCTCCCACCTGCTGCCACCGCGGGACAGCTCCTGCCCCGACGACCACTGCTGCCGTTATCCGACACGCACGCAACATTTTTCGGCGCGATGAGCAGTCGACGACGCGCGTCCGTTCCGACGGGCCCGGCGAATCGTCACATGGTCTGTGCGTTCACTCTTCCGACGGTCGTGACGCTAGCACCGGAATCATCACGATCGCGGAGTTGATCATCTCGTTGGCGCATAACGGCTGCAGACGCGATTCCTCGCCCTCGCGTCCGTTGACCGAAGCGTGGGCCGCGGCGCGGTAGACGACTCGCGGGGTCTCCCCCGTGGATCACCGAACATCCTTGCCGCCGTGCAGAGCTCGAACCGAGGTGATTCAGACGAACGGAGGATCAGTCGCGGGCGGTCGCGATGACGTCCAGCCCGAGATCGAGCACCGTGACCGAATGCGTCAGGGCGCCGACCGCGAGGTAGTCGACGCCGGTGCGCGCATAGTCGGCTGCGGATTCGAGGACCAATCCCCCGGAGCTCTCCAGCTTGGTTCCGGGCGCGCGGGAGTTGCGGCGCTGCACGGCCATCTGGGTCTCCCAGACCTCGAAGTTGTCCAACAGCACCAACTGCGGATTCAGCGCCAGCACCTCATCGAGCTGTGCCAGTGAATCAACCTCCACCTCGACCGGCAGATCGGGTGCCGCGGCCTGCACGGCCCGCAATGCCGCACTGACCGACCCGGCCGCGGCCACGTGGTTGTCCTTGATCAGCGCGGCGTCGCCGAGCCCCATGCGATGGTTCACACCGCCGCCGGCACGGACCGCGTACTTCTGCAGATATCGCAAGCCGGGCAACGTCTTTCGCGAGTCCCGGATACGGGTGCCGGTGCCGTCGACCTCATCCACCCAGGCGGCCGTCGTGGTGGCGATGCCGGACAGGTGGCACAGCAGGTTGAGCGCGGTCCGCTCCGCGGTGAGCAGAGCCGTCGTCGGTGCGTGGATGGCGAGTGCCACGTCGCCGGGCGCGACGCGACTGCCATCGGCCACTTCGGTCTCGACGCGATACGCATCCTCGCCGATGACCTCGTCGAAGACCGCGCGTACCACCGGCAGGCCCGCGATCACGCCGTGGGCGCGGCTGACGATCGCGGCGTCCACCGTTGCACCGGCCGGCACGGTGGCGATCGTCGTGACGTCGGGTCCGTAGCGCAGGTCTTCCTCCAGCGCGGTCCGGATCAGCGCGCGGACCTCGTCGGTGACCGAAAGGTCAACGAGCCCTTCCGGTGCCGACTGGCCGACGAAACCCGCGTTCGAGGTCCCGTCACTCACCGGAACCCGGATTCCCGATCGCGATCATCCGCTCCACACTCTGTCGGGCACGCGCCGCGACATCCTCGTCGACGACGACCTCGTCGCGACCCTCCCGCAACGAGCGGAGTAGCGCGGCGGGGGTGATCATCTTCATGTACTTGCAGGAGGCGCGATCGTTGACGGCCTGGAAGTCGATTCCGGGGGCGGCCTTGCGCAATTGGTGCAGCATCCCGACCTCGGTGGCGACCAGGACCTGCTTCGCGCCGGTCTCGCGCGCCGCGTCGATCATGCCTCCGGTCGACAGGATCTTCACCCGGTCGCCCTGCACCGCTCCTTCGCCGGCGAGATAGAGAGCCGAAGTCGCACAACCGCATTCGGGGTGGATGAACAGGTCGGCATCGGGGTGCGACGCCGCCTGCTCGGTGAGTTCGTCGCCGTTGATCCCGGCATGGACGTGGCACTCCCCGGCCCAGATGTGGATGTTGTCGCGGCCGGTCTCGCGCTTCACGTGCGCCCCGAGGAACTGATCGGGCAGGAAGAGGACATCACGGTCCGCATCGATCGACGCCACGACGTCGACCGCGTTCGACGACGTGCAGCAGATATCCGTGAGGCCTTTGACCTCCGCGGTGGTGTTCACGTACGACACGACCACGGCGTCGGGGAATTCCGCCTTCCACGCGCGCAGTTCGTCGGCCGTGATGGAGTCGGCGAGAGAACAGCCTGCCCGCTCGTCCGGGATCAGCACCCGCTTCCGCGGACTGAGGATCTTCGCCGTCTCGGCCATGAAATGCACACCGCAGAACACGATCTCGTCCGCATCCACCTCCGCGGCGATACGCGAGAGCGCCAGCGAGTCACCGACATGATCGGCGATGTCCTGAATGGCGGGCAACTGGTAATTGTGTGCGAGGACGGTGGCGTTACGTGCCCGCGCGAGCCGACGGATCTCGTCCGCCCACTCCCGTGTGGGCTCCACACCTGAGTAGCCGCCCGGGCCATCGACCCACGTCATGTCGGCCGGGGCGGAATCGGTCGCGTGGCGATCGCTGGTGATACTCATCTGCCATCTCCTCGGGCTGTCGTACTCGGGCTGTCGCACTCACGGCACCGGGCGGCACCTGCAAACCGGGTTTTCGACTGCGGGTCGAAAACATGACCATGCTAACACCCCGGCCGGTGCGGGCATTCCCCGCGCGATAACGCGTAGTCGACTACGCATTCGCGCGCGTGATCCGGCTCATAGCGTCAGCGATGTCCTCATCACACCGCGCGGTCCCGCTCCCACCGGCCGCCGCCCGATTCGATTGCGAGCATTACGTTGACCATTTCACCGTTGTCACCGGCCTCGATCTCGGGCCGCCCCGCACCCGGCTCCTACCCCGACTCGCGTCATCTCGCGGCCCAGCGCCGGCGGGAGGCGGCGCTCGCCGGACTGATGGCGCGCCAGATGCCACTGCCACAGAATGCGGCCCCGCGATTCACCCGCTCGTCGCATCAGGGCACCCCGGCCCCCACCGGTCCGCCCGCGCCTCCGCCGACCCCTCTTCACCCCCCCGTCGACGGGCACCGTGGGCAACCGCCGATGGCGCCGCCACACACACCGGTCCCGGTACGTCACCGTCGGCCCATGCTGACGGCACGCGAGATCGAGGTCCTGCTGGCGTGGCTACGTCACGACTCGAAATCGGGTGCGGCCGACGAACTCGGCATCTCGGCGGGCACCGTGAACACCCACCTGTCCCGCATTCGCGCCAAGTATTGCGCCGCGGACCGGCCCGCGCGCACGAAGGTCGCCCTCGCCGCGCGGGCCATCCAGGACGGACTGATCACACTCGACGAGCTCTGAGCGGCAGCCCGCGGCACATCGTCTCGTATTCGATGGAGGTCAGTCCGCCCAGGTCGCCGAACCGGATCGTGCGGTAGGCGCCCTCGATCCAGCGGATGAGTTCGGAATGGGCATGCGCCCGTGACTGCCATTCGCGTGCCAGCACATGATGCCGCAGGATGCGGAAGATCGGATCCGTCCCATGGACGTTCCAGCGCATGTCGATCATTCCCGATCGCGCGAGCACACGGTGATAGTCGGCGGTGCGGAAGTCCGCGTCCCCGTTGCTCAGGACCATGAGCCCGGGCAACGGCCTGCGGTCGCGCATGGCGGTACGGAGGGTCTGCAGCACGATGTCGCTTCGCCGGTGCCGCAGTGCGGATTGCACGCTGTATCCGACGATCCGGTTCGAGGCCCAGTCCTTGATCACACAGAGCAGGAGGCGCCCGTCGCGGGCCGCCACCTCGAGCATGCCGACGGCCCACGCATTGTCGAGATCGGTGGATCGGAATCCCTTGCGCGGAAACATCTTCGGCTGACCCGGTGCGGCCGCGTGTCGGCGGTCGGCGGACCGCGACACCAGCCCCTGGTCGCGACACAGCCGCATGACCCGTTGCTCGCCGACGACGTGTCCGCGCCGGGTGAGCTCGGCGGCCACGCGCCGGTATCCGTATTCGGGATGCTCACGGTGGATGTCGACCGCCTCGTTGAGCAGCCATGCATCATCCCAGTCGCGCTGCGATATCGGGTCGCCGTCCCATCGGTGGAATGCCTGTTTCGAGAAGCCCAATACCCGGCAGGTCACCGCAATCGGCACACGTCGCGCCGATGTTCCTGCGGCTAGTTCGCGGACCAGCGGGTAGATGATTTTGGGGTACGGCCGGCCTTCCGGTTCACATCCCAGAGGAACTCGATGGCACTACGGAGGATGTGGTTCTCCTCCTCGATCTGCCTCCGCTTCCGGTCGGTCACGCGTCCCGCGGCTCCGCGACGATCCGGCGGGCAATCCGGCCCGACGACGTCGTCATGACCCTCACGCACGATCGACCGAAGGATGTCGGCTTCGCGAACGCCGTACTGGATGGCGATCTCGCTCAGTGAATCCCGTACGCTCTCGGCGGCTTCCAGCAGACGGCCCCGAAGGTCGGACTGTCCGGGCGACCCGGCCGGTATACCACTCCTGCCGTGCGGCATGTTCGCGCTCCTCGCCTGCGTCGGGTGGCCATCCCGGCGCCCGACGGCCGAATCGGAGGCCGTCACCGATCGCTCTCCCCACGTGCATTCGCCATCGCCTCGATCAGGCTCGCCGGGCGCATGTCGGTCCAGTGTTCGTCCACGTATGCGACGCACTCGGCTCGTGTCCTGTCGTCGAGCACGATCGTCCAACCGGACGGCACGTCGGCGAACACCGGCCACAACGAATGCTGGTTCTCGTCGTTCACCAGAACGTGGAATCGCCCGTTGTCATCGTCGAACGGGTTGGTCATCGTCGTCTCCTCTTGCCGAAATCGAAAGATGATTGCAGAAGCAAACCGGTTCCCGACCACCATTGTGCGACTCAGGAAATCGACTTCCAAGCCGCCCGTTTCGAGACCTCACGCACCGTGCATACACCTGAACGATTCTCATCCGGTCAAGAAAGATCACGTGTACATCTATTGGCGACCACAGCGTGGGAAATACGTGGCCGAAGCCGACGTCACCCGCCTCCGGAAACCGGCGCCCCCTCGACGCCACGGTCCGGCCATGGTCAGCCGATCCGGGTTCTCGATCTGAAACTCTCACCGCAGCAGCAACATTGATATCACCTCATCCCTCCCGCCGGCACTGCACGTCTGGGTGACCATCGCGTTCGCGAACGGCGCATCCTCTCGTCCCTTCGGAGGAGGAATTGCACCTGCGGCCCCCGTCGGATGACATCCGGAATCGACAATCGTCGCAAAAGTGTCTATTCGGGCGGCGCACCGTTCAATAAACGAATTCGTTTCTCTATTCGTATTCGCCGCCCTCGGTGCGACATCACCAACCCCCTGGTTTCTGAACTCATTGGACTACTCGCCGCAACCGTTCGGGACGTTACCATCTGCCAATGGCAACGTGGATATGTCGCCACGCCGGCCTGGGGATTCGCTGTCGATACCCGGGCAACGCCCCCGGTTTCGTTGTCTCATCCGCCGACACCGCTCGCCCGGTCGGACGCCGGCACCCGCACGGTCGCCCACGGACGACCGGGTGTCCTCGTCCCGACGGACGATCGGAACTCCTACCTACAATCGATCCATGCCCGCGCCGCGCCCATGCCCAGATCCGGCCTCGGATGCCGTCCGGGTGGAAATCCTCACCGCTCTCTTCCAGGTGCGGCGAGAACGCCCCGACGCCGAGCCGCGACTGTACGTATTACTCGTCGACGACCCGGAATCCAAACGCTGGTTCCTGCCCGGCGGTCCGGTGCGTCCCGACGAGACATTGGAGGCGGGCGCTCTCCGTGTCGTCACCGATCGCGTGGACGCGGTCGACCTCGGTCACCTCGAGCAACTTGCGGTGTTCTCCGAACCGGACCGGGTTTCCGAGGCCCGCACGATCGCGTCGACCTACCTCGCGCTGCTGCCCAGCGACGCCGCGGGCGCACCGGCCTCCACCGCCGCATGGCATGCGGTGGACGAACTGCCCGACCTGGCATTCGATCACGACGAGGTGATCGCATCCGCACGGCAGCGTCTCGCCGCGAAACTGTCCTACACCAACATCGCATTCGCGCTTGCGCCGCGACGCTTCCCGATGTCCGAGCTGTCCGAGATCTATTGCGCCGCACTCGGATATCCCGTCGATACGACGAATCTGCTACGCATCCTGAGTCGTCGGGGCGTCGTGCTGGCGACCGGGACCGTCGGCCGGACCGGCCGCGCGGGCGGCCGACCGCCCGCCCTTTACGAATTCGCCGACGCGCACCTCCGGGTCACCGACGAATTCGCGACCCTGCGACCACCCCTGTGATCGGCTCTCACGCCCCCGCCGGGATCTCCGCACGAGCATCAGTGGCGCCGTCCCCGACACCGAGATCGGGGTCACGGGTGACCAGCGCGAACACCAGGTAGGTCAGGGCCAGCGCACAGGGTGCGACGAGGAACAGCACCCATTCGCCACCGGGGCCACCGTGCACCGGTCCCGACAGCCACAGTTCGGGTACCAGGTCGAATGTCGATCCGACCGGAAGGCTCCGCGGGTCGGGTATCCGCCAATCCGCGATGCGGGTGCCCACCCATGCCGCCAGCAATGCGCCGAGGAATGCCGACAAACCCGAGTACAGGAATCCGACCGGGCCACGCCACACGCGCCCCGCGACCCACCCGATGATCGCGGCCACGATCCCGTAACCGATCATGACGAGCGCGAACACCGCGACGGCACCGAACTCGTCGGGAATGCGCTCGGGCACCAGGACCGCGGATTCCTGGTCGACGATGCGGCCACCGGTGGTCGGCGTGATCACGGCCCACAGCGCACCGGCCACCACGCCGAGAAGCAGCACCAGACCGATGACGGCGATCAACGGGCCGGTCGCCCGGGCCGGCCGTCGGGCGGCCGTCATCGCCGGCCGAGCTCGGTCGAATCCACTGTTCCGTGGCGCGAGCACCGCGCACCCCAGCCGTCGGGGCGCACCTGCACCACCATCCGGCGGCCGCACTGTCCGCAGTAGCGGGGCGGTTCCAGCCCGAGACGAGCGGCGGCCGGCACGGCATCCGCGGATTCGAGTTCCGTTGCCAGCCCGGTGTACACGCCGAATCTGCACGGGGTCGCGAGGGGGCCGGGAATGTCGGCGCCGGGCACATCACCGGCCGTCGTCGGTACTGAAATGGTCACGTCTGCAGCCTAGATGCTGTCGTTGAGCGCCTTGATCGGCATCGAGATATCGGCCAGCAGGTCCAAGTCGTCCTCGGCCGGGCGACCCAGCGTGGTGAGGTAGTTTCCGACGATCACCGCGTTGATGCCGCCGAGGATCCCCTGTTTGGCGCCGAGGTCGCCGAGAGTGATCTCGCGCCCTCCGGCGAAGCGCAGAATCGTTCGCGGCAGTGCGAGACGGAAAGCCGCCACCGACTTCAGAGCCTCCGACGCCGGTAGGACATCCAGGTCACCGAACGGCGTTCCGGGGCGCGGGTTGAGGAAGTTCAGCGGCACCTCGTCGGGCTCGAGTCCGGCGAGATCCGCGGCGAATTCCGCGCGCTGTTCCAGTGTCTCGCCCATTCCCAGGATGCCGCCGCAGCAGACCTCCATACCGGCGTCGCGCACCATGCGCAGGGTGTCCCAGCGCTCCTCCCAGGTGTGCGTGGTCACCACGTTCGGGAAGTGGCTGCGAGCGGTCTCCAGATTGTGGTTGTACCGGTGGACGCCCATGTCCTTGAGCTGGTCGACCTGCTCCTGTGTGAGCATGCCGAGGCTGCAGGCGATCTGGATGTCGACCTCGTTGCGGATGGCCTCGATGCCCGCCGCCACCTGGGAGAGCAGTCGTTTGTCGGGTCCGCGGACGGCGGCGACGATGCAGAACTCGGTGGCGCCGGTCTTGGCGGTCTGCTTGGCCGCCTCCACCAGGGACGGGATGTCGATCCAGGCACTACGCACCGGAGATGCGAAAAGGCCTGACTGCGAACAGAAGTGACAGTCCTCGGGGCAGCCGCCGGTCTTGAGCGAGATGATGCCCTCGACCTCGACCTCGGGGCCGCACCAGCGCATACGGACGTCATGCGCGAGTTGCAGCAGTTCGGTGAGCCGGTCGTCCGGCAGACGCAGGACCTCGAGGACCTGGTCCCGGTCCAGCCCGGTTCCGCCCTCGAGTACCTGCACGCGGGCACGCGCCAGGATGTCGCCGGAGTCCGTGCTCGCGGGCGTCTCGGTGTCGGCCGGTCGGTGCGGTGCCTGGGTCATGACGGTGAATCCTTCCCGATGGTCCTGGGGACCGATTGTCATTGTGGTGGTAGGTAATTCGGTATCGATCAGCGAGTGACCGGCCGGCGGTCGACGGTTTCGGCCCGCGTGCGGAGGAGATCGCGCAGCCAGTCCACGTCGATCCAGGAGGGTGCGTGCCGCCCGAACTCGTCCGGGGTGAGGTCCCCCACCCCCTCGGGGATCACGCCGACGACCGGCACGCCGGTGAGACGCGGCAGATCCGAACGATTGCAGGATGCTGCCAGATCCGGTGCCTCCGGCCAGGATCCGATGATCAGACCGGCCGGGTTCAGCCCCCGGGCGCGTATCGCGTTCACGGTGAGCTCGGCATGGTTCAGGGCACCGAGTCCGGCAGGCACCACCACGACGACCTCCGCGGCACACGGCGCGGCGACATCGAGGAGCGTTCGTTCCGGTGCGAGGCGCACCAGCACACCGCCCGCGCCCTCGACGACCACCAGATCGTGCGCGGCCGCGAGCTCGTCGACCACGCCGATCACACCGTCGATGTCCAGCGGAGCCATCCCGGCGCGGCGGGCCGCGGTCTCGGGTGCGAGCGGGTCCGGATAGCGCGCACACTCGACATCGGTCATGTCTCCGGCCAACTCCCGCACCCGTGCCAGATCGCCCGGCTCACCCGGGGCGACACCCGTCTGCGCCGGTTTGCACACGGCGACCCGGGCGCCGGCCTGCCCCGCGGCGGCGACCAGTGCTGCCGTGACGATGGTCTTTCCCACATCGGTGGTGGTCCCGGTGACCGCGACGACCCGGCCGCTCATCGAGTCGCCCGATCCGGAAGGCAGTGTCGCACGACATCGGCGACGCGGTCGATCTCGGAGCCACTGAGGTCGGCGCGCACGGTGAGCCGCAGTCGCGACGTTCCCGCGGGAACCGACGGCGGCCGGAAGCATCCGACCAGCACGCCGCGCTCGCGACAGGCATGAGCCGCGTCCACGGCCGGCTGCGGCTCGCCGATCACCAGCGAGATCACCGCCGCGGCCGGTTCCTCGGCCGCACAGCTCTGCGCGAGTCGACGTGCGTTGTCGCGCAGACGATCCGGCAGACCGGGGTCCCGGCGCAGGACGCCGAGCGCAGCACGCGCGGCTCCGGCCGCCGCCGGATTGAGTCCGGTGTCGAAGATGAAGGTGCGCGCCCGGTCGATGAGGTGCCCACGAAGATCCGCGGGCCCGAGGACGACGCCCCCCTGGGCGCCGAGCGATTTGGACAGTACGGCGGTGGCCACGAGTCCCGGCGCGCCGGACAGCCCGACTTCGGCGAGCAGACCTCGCCCACCCGGCCCGCGCACACCGAGCGCATGTGCTTCGTCGACCAGCAGCGCGGCACCGTGATCGGTTGCGGCCGAATACAGTTCCTCGATGGGCGCGGGTGCCCCGTCGATGCTGTACACCGCGTCGGTGACGACAAGGGCACGCGGCTCCGTCCGATTCCGCAGCACCTCACGCACCGCGGCATGATCGCCGCGATCGACGACGACGACACGGGCGCGCGACAACCGGCACCCGTCGATCAGCGAGGCATGGGTGCCGGTGTCGCTGACGATCAGGTCGCCGCGGCCGGCGAGAGCACCGACCGCACCGACATTGGCCAGGTATCCCGACGAGAACACCAGCGCCGATGAGAAGGCCAGGAAGTCGGCGAGATCGTTCTCGAGATCGACATGCAGCTGAGTGGTGCCGGCCACCAGTCGCGACGCGGTCGCCCCTGCTCCCCAGTCATCCAGCGCGGCATGTGCTCCGGCGACGACCTCCGGATGCGACGACAGCCCTAGGTAATCATTGGATGCCAGGTTCAGCAGATCCGAATCCGATTGTCGCGCATAGGGATCACGATGCAGACCGGCCTCGGCGATCCGGCGTGCGCCCTCGGCGAGCCACGCCAGCGGATCGTCGGCGGACACCGTGGGTCCCGTCGGGTGCAACGTCGTCATGCCGGCACCTCCGCCGGTCGGTCCGAAGTGCAGGCGGCGACTGCCGCCCTTATGCCCGCGACGATTGTCGCGATGTCGTCGGCGGTACAGATGAACGGCGGCATGACGTAGATCAGGTGCCGGAACGGCCGCAGCCAGACCCCCGCACCCACGGCTGCCGACGTGGCGGCGGTCATGTCCACCGGGCGCTCGAGTTCCACGACACCGATCGCGCCGCGGATCCGCACATCGCGAACCCCCGGCTCATTGATGAGATCGTCGAGCCCGGAGTGCAATCCGGCCTCGATGGCGGCGACGCGCTCGCGCCACGGCGTGTCCAGCAGCAGGCCGACGGCTGCTGCCGCGACCGCACACGCCAGCGGGTTGGCCATGAAGGTCGGGCCGTGGGCGAGACCGCCGGCCTCGCCTCGCCCGATGACGTCGGCGACCTCGTCCGTGCAGAGTGTGGCGGCGAGGGTGAGGTAGCCGCCGGTCAATGCTTTGCCGACGCACATGATGTCCGGCGCGACGTCCGCGTGGTCGGCCGCGAAGAGCTCACCCGTCCGGCCGAAGCCGGTGGCGATCTCGTCGAAGATCAGCAGCACGCCGGCGCGGTCACAGATCTCGCGGAGTTCGGTGAGGTATCGGGGATCGTGGAACCGCATCCCCCCGGCGCCCTGTACGAGTGGCTCCACGATCACCGCGGCCAGCTCATCCGCATGCCGTGTCACCTCGTCGCGCAGCATCGCGGCGTAGTCGTTCTCGTAGTCGGTCGGCGGCGCGGGCACGAAGATCTGGTCGGCGAGGACGTCGGTCCACATGGCATGCATCCCGCCGTCGGGATCGCAGACGCTCATCGGCAGGAAGGTGTCGCCGTGGTAGCCGCCGCGCCACGTCAACAGCCGCTTCTTCGAGGGCCGTCCGCGACCGCGCCAGTACTGGATCGCCATCTTCGCGGCGACCTCGACGGACACCGACCCCGAGTCACAGAAGAAGACCTTGCGCAACGGGCCGGGCGTGATGGAGACGAGCAGCTCGGCGAGCCGGGCGGCCGGTTCATGCGTGAGGCCGCCGAACATGACGTGGGACATCTCGGCGAGTTGCGCCTTCGCCGCGGCGTCGATCACCGGATGCCCATAGCCATGGACCGCCGCCCACCAGGAACTCATCCCGTCGACCAGCCGCCTGCCGTCGGCGAGTTCGAGATGGACGCCCTGCGCGCTCCGCACGACGAGTGGTGCCGGTCCGCCACCGAAGGCGCCGTACGGATGCCAGACGTGCTCGGCATCGATCCGGCTGATCTCGTCGGCGTCCACGGGTCATGTCCTTCGCGCTGGGCTGATGGTCACCGCACCTCCTGGACAGCGTCCAGGGGTGCGCCTGAACACTGTACAGGGAATGACCTGAACACTGTCCAGGTGAGGGCGGGAGTGTCACCACGTCTACGCTCGGTCCGGTGAGCAACACCCGAGCCGACATCCTGCGGGTCGCGCGCCGAATCCTCACCGAACACAGCCTCGCGGATCTGTCCATGCGGCGGCTCGCCACCGACCTCGGTGTCCGCCCCAATGCGCTGTACTGGCATTTCCCGAACAAGCAGACGCTGCTCGCGGCCCTCGCCGACGACATCCTCGCCGAGGTCCGAACGGGCACCGACGATCTGTCCTGGGATGCACGGCTCGAGTACACCGCCGACGCGATGCGTGCCGCCCTGCTGGGCGTCCCGGACAGCGCCGAGGTCGTGTCGTCGGCATGGGCGAGCGGACTGTCGCAGAAGACGGTGGCCGACCGGCTGACCGAGGTGTCCGTCGACGGCGGCATGGACACGCGCGACGCGCGTGCGGTGGCGACCGCCATCTGCCAGCTCGTCATCGGCCTCACCATCGAGGAACAGACTCGCGCGCAGATGGAACGCCTGCACGTCACCGGCCCGTCCGGTCGTGACTTCACCGGCGAGTTCCACGACGGACTCAACGTCATCCTCGACGGCGCCCGGACCCGTGCGGCCACCGAGTCGTCCGGAGGCCGCACGAAAAGCTGAGGTCACACCTGGTGTGTCGCGGGTGGCCGAATCGAGTTTTCACAGGGTGGACATGTAGATTTGCTTCCCGATGAAGCCCAGAAGGACCGCACCGTGGCAGCCGTGACCAGCGCACCGGACTCGACGACACCGCCGAAGACCCCGGGCGCACCCGCGGCGCCCGCGTACCGCAACGACCTCGACGGACTGCGCGGCATCGCCATCACGCTGGTGGCCTGCTTCCACATCTGGTTCGGCAAGGTGTCCGGCGGCGTCGACGTCTTCCTCACGCTGTCCGGCTACTTCTTCGTCGGTTCGCTCCTCCGCCACGCGATCACCAGTCAGAGTCCGACGGTCGGATTCGGGGAGACGATCAATCCCTGGCCCCGCCTCAAACGACTGCTCCGGCGTCTGCTGCCGGCGTTGTTCACCGTGCTGATCGCCATCACGATCCTCACCGTCATCGTGCTGCCGCAGACCCGCTGGGCCAGCGTCGGCAACGAGGTCATCGCGAGCGCCCTCTACTACCAGAACTGGCATCTGGCCTTCAATTCGCAGGACTACCTCGCGGCCAGCTCAGCGAACAGCCCGCTCCAGCACATCTGGTCGATGTCGGTGCAGGGACAGTTCTTCCTCGCGACGCTGCTCGCCGCCCTGCTGCTGGCCGGACTGCTCAAACTCGGCGCCCGGTTCGCGGCGCCGCTCGCCGACCCCCGCACCATCCGGATCGTCGTCGGCGGCTCGGTTCTCGCCGTCGCCGCGGTGTCCTTCTACTGGGCGCAGATGCGCATGGGCGTCAATCAGCAGTTCAACTATTTCGACACGCTCTCCCGGGTGTGGGAGCCGCTCGCCGGCGGGCTGCTGGCCATCTGGCTGCCGAAGTGGCGAATCCCGGTGTGGCTCCGGACGATCGCCGCGGTCATCGCGCTCGGCCTGATCATCTCGTGCGGTTGGTGGATCGACGGCGTCGACGAGTATCCGGGGCCATGGGCACTCGTCCCCGTCGGTGCGACGCTGCTGATCATCTGGTCCGGGGCCACCGCTCTGGAGAAGCCGCGACCGGGACAGACCGGTCCCGCTCCCCTGCCGCCGGTGAACCGCCTGCTGGCCCGTCGTGAGCCCATCTGGCTGGGAAACATCGCGTACGCCCTGTATCTGTGGCACTGGCCGCTGCTGATCTTCTATCTCGCCTGGCGCGAGAAGGACCACGCCTCGGTCCTCGAAGGTGTCGGACTGCTCGCCGCCTCCCTGCTGCTGGCGTGGGCGACCAAGAGATACGTCGAGGATCCGCTCCGCGGCGGCTCCCGCTCGACACGGGCCGCAGGCCGTCATGCCGAGTCCCCGGTACGCCGCAACAGGTTCCTCGGCTACACGTCGGTGGTGACGTCCGTTCTGGTCGTCGGCACGATCATCTGCGGCGTCGGCATCAAGGTGTGGGACCGTCATGTGTCGACCATGGTCGTCGACACCAAGAACCTCGACCCGCGTCTCTACCCCGGCGCCCGTGCATTGCTGAACGGCGCCCCGGTCCCCGCACTCGATCCCCAGCCATCGCCGCTGCTGGTCACCCAGGATTTCCCGGAGACCTCCACCGACGGCTTCATGAGCAACTTCGAGGACCCCGAGATCCATGTCGGTGTGTACGGGGATCCGAACGCGCAGCGGACGATCGCGTTGATCGGCGGCTCGCACGCCGAGATGTGGATCAGCGCCCTGCATCAGCTCGGGCTGCGCAACCACTTCAAGGTCACGACGTATCTCAAGATGGGCTGCCCGATGTCCACCGAGCTGGTCCCGAAGCAGAACGGTGTCCCGTACCCGCAATGCCACGACTGGGTGATGCGTGTGGTGAAGAAGGTCAAGGCGGACAAGCCCGACGCGATCTTCACCAACTCCACCCGTCCCCGCGACTATCAGCCGGGCGACTGGGTGCCCGACACCTACACGCCGATCTTCGACGAGTTCATGCAGGCGGGCATCGCGGTGTTCGGCATCCGCGACACCCCCTGGCCGCACAATGCCGCGGGACTCATCGACACCCCGACGTGCCTGGCGGGTGGCGGCAATGCCGACACCTGCGGCTCGCCGCGCAGACTGGTCCTGTCGCCGACCGACCCGGCGAAGGAGTTCGCCATTGACCGGCCGAATTTTCATCCCCTCGACATGAGCGACGGGATCTGCACGCCCGATCTGTGTCCGGCCATTGTGGGCAACATCATCGTCTACAAGGACTGGCATCACCTCAGCGCGACCTATGTGCGCAGCCTCACCGACGAACTCGGTCGTCAGATGGCGGCCGCGGTGCCGTGGGCGGGCGGATCGGCGCGCTGATCTTCCCCGAGATGTCCGTCGGGCGACACGCGGCTAGGGTCTTCTCATGGGATCACCCGCCGACCCCGCCACCGCGGAATCATCATCGGCCGACGCGCCGCAAACCGCCCAGGCGGTCTGGCCCGGTTCGCCGTATCCGCTCGGTGCGACGTATGACGGTGCGGGAACGAACTTCTCGTTGTTCTCGGAGGTCGCCACAGCCGTCGAGCTGTGCCTGATCGATACGGACGGCACCGAACGACGCATTCGCCTCGACGAGGTCGACGGATACTGCTGGCACGGTTATCTCCCGGACGTCGGGCCGGGTCAACTCTACGGGTATCGCGTCCACGGCCCCTACGATCCGGCACAGGGACGTCGGTGCGATCCGAGCAAGCTGCTGCTCGACCCCTACGGCAAGGCCTTCCAGGGCGAGTTCACCGACGACCCGTCGTTGTTCTCCTATTCCCTCGCCGACGACGACCGGTCCGCAGCCGCATCGGCCGCCGAGGACACACCGGAGGACGCACCGCAAGCGGAGCCGGGAACATCACCGGACACCGAATCGATCGAACCCGGTAAACCCATCGCGCTTACTCCCGTCGACCGGCCGATTCCCGATATGCCGCAATTGGATTCGCTCGGTCATACGATGCTGTCGGTCGTCATCAACCCCTACTTCGACTGGCAGGACGATCGCGCGCCGCGCCGCCCCTATCACCAGACGGTGATCTACGAGGCGCACGTGAAGGGGATGACGGCCACACATCCCGACATCCCCGAGCACCTGCGCGGCACGTACGCCGGGCTCGCCCACCCGGCGATCATCGATCACCTGAGCGCCCTCGGCGTCACCGCGATCGAACTGATGCCGGTGCACCAGTTCCTGAACGATTTCGTCCTGCGGCAGCAGGGATTGCGCAATTACTGGGGCTACAACACCTTCGGCTTCTTCGCCCCGCACGCGGACTACGCCTCCAACCCCGATCAGCCTGCCGGGGCGGTCACCGAGTTCAAGGCCATGGTGCGGGCGTTCCACGCGGCGGGCATCGAGGTGATCCTCGACGTCGTCTACAACCACACCGCCGAGGGCAATCATCTGGGGCCCACCATCGCCTTCCGCGGGATCGACAACTCCGCCTACTACCGGCTCGTCGACGACGATCCGTCGAAGTATCTCGACTACACGGGTACCGGCAACAGTCTCAACGGCCGGCACCCGCACACCCTGCAGCTCATCATGGATTCGCTGCGCTACTGGGTACTGGAGATGCACGTCGACGGCTTCCGGTTCGACCTGGCCTCGACACTGGCCAGGGAACTGCACGACGTCGACCGGCTGTCCGCGTTCTTCGATCTGGTGCAACAGGATCCGGTGGTGAGTCAGGTCAAGCTCATCGCCGAGCCCTGGGATGTCGGCGAGGGCGGCTACCAGGTCGGCAACTTCCCTCCACTGTGGACCGAATGGAACGGGAAGTACCGGGACACCGTCCGGGACTATTGGCGCGGCGAGCCGTCCACACTCGGGGAGTTCGCCTCCCGGCTCACCGGTTCCTCCGACCTGTACGAGGCCACCGGCAGGCGACCGCTGGCGAGCATCAACTTCGTCACCGCCCACGACGGATTCACCCTCCGGGACCTGGTGTCCTACAACGAGAAACACAACGAGGCCAACGGCGAGGACAACCGGGACGGCGAGAGCCACAACAGGTCGTGGAACTGCGGGGTGGAGGGCCCCACGGACGATCCCGACATTCTGGCCCTGCGTGCACGGCAGCAGCGCAACATCCTGTCCACCCTCTTCCTGTCACAGGGCACACCGATGCTCGCCCACGGCGACGAATTCGGGCGGACACAACTCGGCAACAACAATGTGTACTGCCAGGACTCGGCCCTGTCGTGGATGGATTGGTCCATGGCACAGTCGAATTCGGATCTGCTGGAGTTCACCCGGCGCGTCATCGCACTCCGTAACCGGCATCCCGTGTTCCGCCGACGACGCTTCTTCGCCGGGCGTCCCATCCGGTGGGGCGACCAGGCTCTCGACATCGTGTGGCTGACCCCGTCCGGCGAGGAGATGACATCGGCCGACTGGGACAGCGGGTTCGGCAAGAGCCTGGCGGTATTCCTCAACGGCGACGGCATCGGCGAAACCGACGAGCGCGGCCAGACGGTGGTCGACGACAGCTTCTTCATCTGCTTCAACGCCCACGACGGCGACCTCGACTTCCACCTGCCGCCGCAGGCATACGGTTCGGACTGGGCCGGTGAGCTCGACACGACACATCCGCGCGGCGACACCGACGTCACCGCGCGGGCGGGCGACACCGTTGCGGTCGGTGCGCGGTCGGTGCTGGTGCTGCGCAAGGCGACATGACCGACTCGGCCATGCGAACCCCGGAGCCGGTGGCGACCTATCGCATACAGCTCGGCGGATCCGTGGACTTCGCCGAGGTCGCGCGTCAGGTACCGAAGATCGCCGAACTCGGTGTCAGCCATCTCTATCTGTCGCCGATCGGCACCGCGACCGCCGGTTCCACGCACGGCTACGACTGGGTTCCGCCACCGTCGGTGTCCCCGTCACTCGGCGGGGTCGACGGTCTGCACGCCCTGCGTGGCGTCGCGACCGCACACGGTCTCGGCATCATCGTCGACATCGTGCCCAATCACACGGGCGTCGCCGACATCCGACAGAACCCCTGGTTCGCCGACCTGCTGCGGCACGGCCCGGGGTCCCGATACGCCGAATGGTTCGACGCCGACTTCTCCGTCGACAACGGTGCGGACGGACGCATCGCCCTGCCGGTACTCGGCGCCGACGGCGACCTCTCCGCCCTCCGCACCGACGGGCAGTGGCTGCGGTTTCACGAGCACAGCTTTCCCATCGCACCCGGAACATCCGGTGGCACAGCACAATCGGTGCACGCTCGACAGCATTACCGTCTGGTGCCGTGGAACAGCGGCCGGATCGGTTACCGACGGTTCTTCACCGTCGACACCCTTGCCGGACTCCGGCAGGAGGAGGGCGCCGTCTACCGCGCCACCCACCGCTGGCTGTTCGATCTCCTCGAGGCCGATCTCATCGACGGCGTTCGGGTGGACCATCCCGATGGTCTCGCCGATCCGGTCGCCTACCTGCAGCGGCTGCGCGGGGACCTCGGCGCACAGCGCCTGATCTACGTCGAGAAGATCCTCGCCGCCGACGAAGATCTGGATGCCGAACTGCCCGTACAGGGTTCGACCGGATACGACCAGCTACGAATGATCGACGCCCTGTTCACCGCACCGACGGGCACGATCGAACTCGGCGAGATCCACCGGAAGGTCACCGGCATCGACGGTGACGGCCCGTGGCTCACCGCCGCCGAACGCGCCCGGAAACTCGACGTACTCGCCACCGACTTCCGCGCCGAACACCGACGACTGGTCCGTGCCATCACCCACGGCGATCCGTCCGCCGACAGCGCCGCCGTCGCCGAGGCCACCGCACAGATCATCGCCGAACTCGGCGTGTACCGGGCCGACTATCCGTCTCTGCGGCAGCGACTCGTGGCGACCGTGGATCGGATCGCGGCCCGGTCCCCGCATCTCACAGCCACCCTCGGCCGGATCCTGACGGCGACCACACTGCCGGGAGCGGCATCGGCACGGCTCGCGCAGACGTGCGGAGCCGTCACCGCGAAGAGCGTGGAGGACAGCCTCTTCTACCGGACGGCACGGCTGGTCTCGGCGCAGGAGGTCGGCGGGAACCCCGCCGACCCTACGGTCGAACTGCGGGAGTTCCACGCGCACAACGCGCGACGGGCCACCGACTGGCCCACCGCGATGACCGCGACGTCCACGCATGACACCAAACGCGGCGAGGACGTCCGTGCGCGCATCGCCCTGCTCAGCCAGATCCCGGAACGCTGGTCCGGCCTCGTCGGCACCATCCGCTCGGCTGCCCCCTTCCCCGACGACCTGACGTGCTACTTCCTCCTGCAGAACATCGTCGGGGTGTGGCCCGCCGACGGTCTCACCGCGACGGCCGGACCGGAGCTCCGACGGCGACTGCACGACTACGCACGCAAGGCGACACGCGAAGCAGGGGTGCGTACCTCGTGGACAACGGTCGACGAGGCCTTCGAGGCCGCACTCGATCACTGGATCGATCAGGTCACCGACGGTGTCTGCGCGGCCGCTCTCGACACATTCGTCGCACACATCGCGCCCGCCTGGCAGGCGGAGTCGCTGGCCCGCAAGGCGATCGCACTCCTCGGGCCCGGCGTCGGCGACATCTATCAGGGCACCCAGTGGTGGGAGGACTCGCTGGTCGATCCCGACAACCGGCGCCCCGTCGACATGACCCGGCCCGCCGATCATCCGAAACACCGGCTGATCCGTGCCGCCCTTCGCGCACGGCGTGATCACGCCGGGGCCTTCGGCATCGACGGCAGCTACGAACCCCTGACCGTCGAGGGACGAGCGGCCGATCACACCATTGCCTTCGTCCGCTCACACCGGCACGGCACCGAACGGACCGCCGAGCCACGGGTCGTCATGGTGACGGGGCGATTCACACATAGCCTCACCGCCGACGACCAACGGTCGACCCGGATCGTCCTCCCCGGCGGCGAGTGGCGAGATCGCCTGTCCGGCACCACCTATCGTGGAACAGCCGACCTGGCAACCCTGCGCGCCGACCATCCGGTCGCCATCCTGACCCGCGACTAGAGCGCCCGCTCAGCCGCCCGGAGCGGGCTGCGGCGCGGGATTCTGGGGTGCCTGATTCTGGGGTGCCTGATTCTGGGGTGCCTGATTCTGGGGCGCGTTCTGCTGCGGGCGCTGACCGCCTTGCTGATTCTGCTCCCCCTGTGCACCGCCGATTCCGGCTTGTGCCCCATCGAGTTTCGCGACCAGCCACTTACCGTCCTCGTGGCGCAGGTCGAGCCAGATCAGCATCATCTCCTTGCCGCCGTCCGGTGCAAGGCTGCTGGTCCCGGTGACCTCCATCAGAACACTGGTCTTCGCCGTCGAGGTGTCGAAGCGTTCCACGGACACCGACTTGATCGTCGACGTGGCCTTCACGTTCAGCTTCTGGACCGCCTGCTGACCTTCGGACTGCTGCTGCGCCAGATGCTCCCGGAACTCACCCGTGGACAGCGGGCCCAGGAGCTCCTTCATGTTGCCGGCGTTCTCCGTGTTCATCGTGCTGACGAGTTTGCCGGAGAACTCCCGCGAGGTGGCCTTTACGTCGTCGAAGGCATCCAGCTTGGCACCGCGCTGATAGAAGCCCCAGCCCAGCAGCACGACGCCGACGACCAGCGCCACGACCACGAGTGCCGCCAGCGTCCGGTACAGCGTGCGCGCGTTGAGCGTCAGTGAGATCTCCCGGCCGCCGTCGCGGGAATCGACCCGACCGGCCCGTGAGTCGACCCGGCCGGGCCTGCGATCGCCATCCGCCACGTCGTCCGTGTCCGCGGACTTCGTCGTGGTCGCCGGTGTGCTGCGGGACCGACGCTCGGCCTTGGACCGCGGACGGGTGGGCACGGAGGGGGTCTCCGCCACGGTGTCGACCCCATCGGTGTCGACCTCATCGGCGTCGGTCCACTGCGTCTCCGTCGTGTCCGCGTCGTTCGGGTCGGATTCGGGCGAATTGGGCTTGTCCTGCTTGGTCATTCCTGCTCTTCTGCGATCGGCCGGCGCCATTCGGCCGGGTGTTCGGTCATCCCGATCACCACGGCCGAACGGCCCGGATCACTTGTCCAGCGGTACTGTTCGCGCATTCGGGTCGAAGCCCGGAGGCGGGCCGGCGGTGTCGTCGCCCGGTGGCCGGGGAGCGTTCGCCGAACCACGGATCTGCTGCTTCGGGTTCTCGGTCACACAGTACAGATTGGTCGGGATGGTCAATTCGAGGATTCGTGTCGGCCGCACCGGCGTGACCGCGTAGTTGCAGCTGGGCCGAGGGTAGATGGATCCGTATGCCCACCATGCCCCGTCGTGGAACATCTCCAGACTCTGGATACTGGCGTCGCGAACCGAGGGCAGGAGGTTGGCGACGGCCGGTGCCCGCAGCGCGCCCTGCCGCGCGATGTCGACGAGCTGCTGCAACAGATCCGAGATCGGGTCGCGGATCTGATTCAGCGACCCGGTCAGGCTGGTCAGCTGGCCGGGTCCGCGTCCGAGCAGCGTCCGGATCTCCTTGTCCGATGCCACCGCGGAATTGATCAGCGTGCTCATCGACGCAACCGTCTGCCCGAAGTCCGGCTGGATGTTCGCCGTCGTTTTCAGAATCGTGCCGGTGTGCGAGATCAGTTTCTGCGTCTGCGGCAGAACCCGATAGAGATCGGCGAAGATCGTGCCGCCCGAGGTGAACAGCGCACGCAGATCGTTCTGCCCGTCGCGCTTGGCCAATGCGACGTCCAGATTGTCGACGGTCGACCGAAGTTTCTTCGGGTCGATCTGCTGGATCACGTTCAGGGTGGATTCGAGCAACTGCGAGAACGGAGCCGTCACGCGTGTCTGGTTCGCCTGGATGACGTCGCCGTCGGCGAAGTACGGACCATCCGCGGTCGGCGGCTGGAAGTCCACGTATTGCTCACCCGCAGCAGACAATCCGAGTGCGGCGACAACCGCGTTCCGGTTGATCTTGACGTCGTCCTTGACCGACACGCGCACGTCGACCGAGTCGGGACGGACCTGGATGTCCTCGACGTCACCGACCTTCGCGCCGCGCAGTGTGACACCCGAGGTCTTCTGCAGTCCGCCGGACACCGGGAAATTCACCGTCAGCTGATAGGTGCCGGTGAACGGCGTCCAGCGGAGCGGGCCGAAGGCCAGGTACGCCAGACCCAGGATCATCACCACGACCAGCGCGATGTTCCCCGTCAGGACGGAATGCTTGCGTATCCACCGGAACGGGCCGCCTATCCTGCTCATCCGCAGCACCCCTTCGTCCCGGTCAGCCGGGCCAGCAGACGCGTCAGTGTCTGCTGGAGTGAGGCCGACGCGTTGTCGATGTCGCCGAGCTCCGGCAGGCGGCTACCCGAATCGAAGCCTGCGCCCGGGTCGAGGTAGTAGACCTTCGCCGACAGCGACGCCGCACTGCCCGAGGTGCTCTTGATCCACTTCGGGTTCAGCGTGTGGAGATTGTCCGCCAGCTGTCCCAGCGGACCTGCCGCCCCCTCGAAGCCCTTCAGCACCGTCGCGAGATGTTTGACCATCTCGATCAGGTTGCCCTGGTTCGTGTCGAGGAAGTCATTGGTGGCCCCGGTGACCTTGTTGGTCTTCTCCAACGTGGAGAGGATGGAGCCGATCTGATCGTTCACCGTGTTGATGGCGGGTGCGAGCTTGTTGATGGACGCGACGATCTGATTGCGTCCGGCGGCCAGCTGACCGGTGAGCCTGCGCGTGTTCCGCATGGCCTCATCGACTTCCGACGCACTGGAATTGAACTTGGTGATCGCCGTCGTCAGGCCCTTGATCGAGCCCTGCAGATTGTCCGGATGCGGCGCCACCGCCTCGCTCAATTCGGTCAGGATCACCTGGAACGAACTGAGGGAGCCGCTGTCGACGACTCCCGCCATCGACACCAGGATGTCCTCGACGGTCGCGGCCGCGGAGGTCGGTCCGGTCAGGCGATCGCCGTTGCGGACGGTGCCACCCGTCGGCGTCTTCGGCGGAAGCAGAGCCACGAACACATCGCCGAGCGGGGTTGCCTGCCGCAACTCGGCCCCGGTACCCGCGGGCAGCGGACTCGACTTGCTGACCTGCATCGACACCACCGCGGTGTAGTCCTTCACGGCGATGTCGGTGACCTGTCCGACGTCGGTACCGTTCAGCTTCACCTTGGCCCTGCTCGGCAGGTTCAGTGCGTTCTCGAACGTGGCGGTCACGTCGATGGCATCGCCGATGCCACCGGGCGCGGGCAACGGGATCTGCTCCACCGTCAGTCCCGGCAACACCCCGCACGCCGACACCGAGAGAACGGTCGCCAGCGCAAGGCCGGCCACTCCCGCGCGACGACGGATTCGGCGGCTGTCACCCGGGGTCCGTTCCGCCCGATAACCCCTGTCCGGCCGGCTCATTTGCTCATCTCCAGCAGTGCGGACACGACACCGAGGTCGGGTCCGAAATCCTTCAATTGTCCGGTGCGGCAACCATTCTTCTGAAGGTTGATCACCTCGCAGAACTTCGACAGCAACTCGTTCTCCACCAGCGACTTGTCCAGCAGCACCTGCGCACGCCAGGCCCGCTGCTCTGCGGACACCGAATTGGTCAGGTTCTGGAACATCAGCGGTGCGACGTTCAGTGTCTCCACCACCTGCCGCGAGAAGTCGCTGAGGTTGGCCGCCAATGCCGACAACCGGCCGGTCGACGATCCGATGTTCCCGGCGTTCATACGGAGGAACTCCGTCGTGTTCTGTAGCGCGGTGTTCAGATCGGACAGGGTCGCCTGCAGCCCCGGGCTCTGACGGCCCAGCATCGCCGCGACGTCGTTGATCGACGTCGAGAAGGCCGTCATCTTCGGATAGTTCGCGACCAGGGTGCCGGTCAGCTTCTCCACCGTCTTGATGATGTCGACGATCGCGTCGCCATTGCCCGACACCACCGAGCCGGCCCGGCTGAGTTCGCCGATCGCGTCCCGGAGACGCTCCCCGTTGCCGCTGGTGATCCCCGAGGTGATGTCCACCATGTCGGCGACCGGCCCCTGACCGGTCTTGTCGCCGGACAGCGCGGAACCGAGACGGTCGATGGAATCGAACAGGTCTCCGATCGCGACCGGACTCTTGGTGTCCTTCACGACGGCGCCGTCGCTCAGCTTGTCGCCCCCGGAGTAGCTCGGGGTGAGCTCGATGTGGCGGGTCGTCACGATCGACGTGTTGACGATCGCCGCGGTGGCGTTCGCGGGCACCGGAATGTCGGAGTCGACGGTGAAGGTCACCTTCACCTTGTTGCCCTGCGGCTCGACCGCCGTCACGCGGCCGACCGGCATGCCGAGCACGGCCACGTCATTGCTCTTGTAGAGACCGGCGACATTGTCGAAGTACGCCGACACCTCGATCGCGGCACCGAAGAAATGCTTCACGCTGCCGGGGATGAGCGAGCAGCCCGAGAGGCCGAGGACGGCCAGCAAACTGATCGCACCGATCGTCACCGATCGACGGACACGATGTGTTCGCGTGGTCAGCATCCGTCCACCACCCGTGCCATGCAGAGCCAGTTGTCCGGGAAGATGCCCCAGGGCAGATAGCCGTTCGCGTACGGACCGTCACCCAGGATGTTGTTGGTCGCGCGCGCGGTGATGGGCAGGATCTCGAGCAGCTTCCGCAGATTGTGGCGGTTCTTCTCGAGGCCCTGGCTGATGGTGTTGAGGTTGGCCATGATCGGCGCGAACTGGTTGCCGTTCTCCCGTGCCACGGCTCTGGCCTGTTCGGTCAACTCGGCGATGCCGTCGAGCATTCGGGTCACCAACGCCTCCCGCGTCGCGATCTTGTCCGCCAGTTGCCTGCCCTGGCCCACGATCACCGACAGTTGCGCCTGCGAATCGTTGACGATGCCGGTGACCGTCTTCGTGTCGGTGATCAACTGATTGATCTGGTCCCGCCGGTTCGTGATGACCTGCGACATCGCCGTCAGCGAATCGAGGGTGGGTTTGGCGATGGCCGGGGCACCGGCGAGCTGCTTGTTGAGGGTCTTGATGCTCTCGGCAAGCGTGTCACCGTTCACCCCGGTGATCACCGGCGCACCCGCCTCGATGGTCTTCTGCAGGTCGTACGGCACCTCGGTATGCGGGATACGGCCGTCGGGCGCCTCGGAGGGCCCGTCCCCCAGCGACACGTCGACATAGCGCTGACCGAGCAGCGTGGACATCTTGATCTCGGCCGACCCGTTGGACCGCACGTCGACCTCGTTGTCCACCTTCATGGTGACCTGCACGTGGTTGCCCTCGAGCGAGGTCTTGGTGACCTCGCCGACGTCGACACCGGCGACCCGGACCTTGTCACCCGGGCGGATGCCGCCCGCCTGGGCGAAGTCGCCGGTGTAGGTCTTCTTCCCCAGATGTGCGCCCGCGAGAGCGGTGACACCGACCACGAGGGCGACGATCACGACGGCACCCAGCACGCCGTACCAGAAGCCCCGGTTGTTGTCGAAATGATTGCGCCACTTACTCATTGGCACACCTCCGAGTGCTTCGACCCGCCGATCTTGTTGATCAGGCCCGGGGGCAACAGGACGTCGCCGATGGCGATGTCCAGGTCGCAGACGTAGATGTTCAGGTAATTGCCCTGCCCGAGCACCATCGGGAAATGCCCGAGGAAGATCGGTGCGTCGTACGCCATGCGATCAAGCTTGGCGCCGTTGCGGATGAGCGTGCCGGTCGCGGCCTTCGCGTGGCCGGCGGCCGCCTCGAGATCTGCGCGCGACGACCCGAGCACATCGGCGAATCCGGCCGCGGTGCGCCCGATGTTCGACACCGACTTACCGAAGGCCGCCGAGTTCGAATTCAGGTTCTCGATGATCGTCCCCAGACTGGTGATGACCGTGCCGACCTGGGTGCCCTGCGTGGCGAGGTCCCGCATCACGATGCTCAGGTTGGTGATGATCGCGCCGAGGATCTGATCGCGGTTCGCCATGTCGTTCGCGAGTTTCGCGACCTGATCGATGGTGTTGGTCAGGGACACCGAGTCGCCCTGGAAGGCCTCGACCAGTCCCTGCGACAGCGCGTTGACCTGTTCGGGTTTGAGCGTCTCGAAGACCGGCTGGAACCCGGCCAGCAGACGCGTCACGTCGAAGGAGTCCTGAGACGGCTGCTGCAGTGTCGATCCCGCGGCCAGTTCCCGGTTGTCCGCGTTGGGTACCCGGTTCAGCGCGAGGTACCGCTGGCCGATCAGGTTCTGGTACCGGACCGCACCCTGGGTGCTCGCCAGGACGGGTTGATCGGTCTGGACGTCGAAGGTGACCCGCGCCCGGCCGTTGTGCAGCGAGATGTCGCTGACCCGGCCGACGCGGACCCCGGCCATCCGGACGTCATCGCCGAGGCGAGTCCGGAGGCGTCGTTGAACTCCGCCGAAAAACTCTGCGTCTTTCCCGGGACGGACCGTTCCAGCGTCGACCAGATGATGTAGGTCAACAACAGTGCGATCACCGCGAACGCGGTGAATCCGATGAGTGGTTTCCGGATACTCGACTGCGCCGTGCTCATCGGCCTCCTCCCCCATTGGCCGTGGCGTCCTTGCGTTTGTCGCCGCCCGCCGTTCCGTTGCGCTTCGCGCCCTTCTCCATGGCGCGGCTCGACTGCACCAGCGGTCCGAGCATCAGTGTGTCGGCCGCGCCGGGCTTGCGATTGAGTGCGGCGCCGAGAGTCTTACGGTCCGAGTTCGTCGTGACCCGTCCCGCCGCGGAGAATCCACGCACGCGCATCCCCTGCGGATGCACCATCAGCGGCCCCGAACTGGTGGGCCCGGTACCGGTGCCCGGCCCCACACATCCCGGTCCCCGTGCCTGGCCGTACCGGCCTGCGTTGTAGACGGGGCAGTTCTGGCGCGTGTACTCCAGGAACGGGCTGAAGCTGACGCCGATGTTGAGCTGTGCGTGGCCGTTGTTGCCGGTGAACACGGTGAGCACCTTGAGTGCCAGCGTGTTGAGCGCGTTGATGGCCTGCGGCAACGAATCCGGCTCCAGCACCGCCGCACCGAGCGTGCGATTGAGATCGGTGACCAGTCGCTTGCCGCGGTCACCGTTCTTGGCGAAGAGCGACTGCGTCTCGTCCAGAATCCCCTGCCCCGCCGACAGAATGGCGGTCAGGTCGCGCTGCTTCTCGGCGATCGTCATGGCCGGGATCACGCTGCGCCCCAAGGTGTCCAGGAGTTGCGGAGTGGACGCGGACAGTCCGCGCACGGCGCGGTTGAAGTTGTCGAAACCGCTCGGCGCCCCCTCCGGGAACTGGGCGTTGATCGTCTCGAAGTAATTGTCGAGCAGGCCGACGAAGTTGCCGAACACCGCTCCGCCGCCGCGCAGCGCGTCCGCGATCGTGCCGAGCACCGTCGCGAGATCCTCCGGCGGCACCGCGGCGAGCAGCGCGTGCAACTCGTTCTGTGCGTCCTGCAGCCGGATCGTCGCCTGGCTGGTGTCCGCCGGGATGGTCACACCCTCGTGCAGTGAATCCTGTTGGGGATGCTGCGGTTTGACGAGTTCGACGGAGTTCACGCCGAACAGGTTCGCCGGCACCGTACGGGCCGTCACGTTCTCCGGAACGCCCTTGGCCTGCTTCGGGGTGAGTTCGATCTTCACGTCCTTGAGCGGCAGACCTCCCGGCCCGTCCTCGTCACTGAGCGTGATCGACTTGACCTTGCCGACGATGAAGCCGTTGTACCGGACGTCGGCATCGTCGAGGAGACCGTCGCCGACATCGGCCATCCGCGCGGTGACCGGCACCGTCGAGGTGAATGTGCCCTGATAGCGCAGGAACAACAGGACGAACAGGATCGCCAGGACCAGCAGGAACGCGATGCCGCGCACCACGTACTGCAGCAGCGACGGGTTACGTCCGTCGGTATCGATCTGCATGGCGGCCCCCTATCCCGATATCTGGATGCCGGGCGCGGTGCCCCAGAACACCAGCGTCATAATCAGATTCGCGAACACGATGACGATGATCGCCAAGCGGATCGCGTGTCCCGCAGCAACTCCCACGCCCTCTGGTCCCCCCGATGCGAAATAGCCGTAGTAGCACTGGATGAAAGTCGTCAGCAGCACGAACACGATGACCTTGATGAACGAGAACAACATGTCGCTCGACACCATGAACTGACTGAAGTAATAGAGGTAGGTGCCGTCGCCCTGGCCACTCTGCACCTGGAACATCACCTGGCAGGCAAGGTAATTCGCGGCCAGGGACACGGCGTAGAGCGGAATGATGGCCAGCACCGCGGCACACATGCGGGTGGTCACCAGGTACGGCAGCGGACGGATCGCGATCGATTCGAGTGCGTCGATCTCCTCGCTGATCCGCATGGAGCCGAGCTGTGCGGTGAATCGGCATCCGGACTGGGCGGTGAACGCCGTCGCGGCGAGCAGCGGCGCGATCTCGCGGGTGGTGACGAAGGCCGACAGTCCGCCGGTGATCGGCGACATGCCGAGCAGGTTCAGCGCCGTGTAGCCCTCGATGCCGACGGTGGCCCCGCCCATCACGCCGAGGATCACCATGACACCGACGGTGCCGCCGCCCACGACGATCGCACCGTTGCCCCACGCGACGTCGGACAGCAGGCGCCACACCTCTTTGCGGTAATGCGTGAACGCGATCGGCACCGCGCCGATCGACCGCACCAGGAAGGTGATGAGGTGCCCCATCGCGGCGAGCATGTTGCGCGGGCCGCGGTACGCACCCTTGGCGACCTCGATCGGCCGCAGTACGGGCGGCACATACCGGGAAGCGGTCATCTCACACCACCTTCGCCGGGAAGAGGATCGCGAACAGCTGCGTGAGCACCACGTTCACGGTGAACAGGAGGAGCACCGAGTTGACCACCGCGGCATTCACCGAGTTGGCCACACCGGCGGGTCCGCCCTTGGTCGACAGTCCGCGGTCACAGGCGACCACGGCCACGATCGCACCGAAGATGACGGCCTTGCCCACGGCGAATGCCAGGTCCGCCGTCGACGCGAACGACGAGAAGGTCCCCGTATAACTGCCCGGCGTGCCGCCCTGGAAGTAGACGTTGAAGACGTAGCCGGTGATGAAGCCGACGAAGCAGACGAAGCCGCACAGCAGGAAACTGACGACCATCGTCGCGAGCAGACGCGGTGAGATCAGCCGCTGGACCGGGTTGACGCCCATGACCCGCATGGCGTCGATCTCGTCACGGATGGTGCGGGAGCCGAGGTCGGCGGCGATGGCCGAACCGACGGCGCCGGCCAGCAGCAGCGACGTCACCAGCGGTGCGCCCTGACGGATCACGCCGAGGCCGGTGGCCGCGCCGGAGAACGAGGTCGCGCCGACCTGGCCGGCGATGTTCGACACCTGGATCGACACGATGACGCCGATGGGAATCGCGACCAGGAGCGTCGGGAATACCGACGTGCTCGACATGAAGGCGCACTGCCGAATGAATTCGCCGAACGGAAAACGCCGTTTGACGATGTCCTCCACCAGCACCTTGAACACCTCGACGAAGAGCCCGAGCTGCCGACCGAAGGTCTCGAACGACTTGAAGATGTGCTCATGAACCCATGTACGTACCGGGCCCGGACCCGCACGCCGGCCTCTCGGCTCGGCGGCTACCGCGTCAGTACTCAACAGCTCGACCCCCGATTTGCATCACTGCACTTCTCAGGTGACCTCGATCGACCCCTCAGTCGACCCACCCTGGGCCGGTAATATACCTCGCTTACCAACCCTCGTTGTGTCCCGGCTCACAAGTTCGTGTTCAGTCACGTATTCCCCCGGCATTTACCGTGAAATGTGTGACCGACCGGTGCAAACTTCCCGCAACCATAACTGGGACAGATGACCCACGACGCACCAACCCGCCGAACTCATCTCGACAATCGACCAACCCGTCGCATACTTCCATGTCACGGCGGTACCGGCCGCCGGAGGACGTGGGCTCGATCCGCGTCTGGGCGCCGCGTGCCACCACGGTGTCACTCGTCATCTCCCCGCCGTCCGCGCACGGAGGGGGTACCCGATCGATACCGATGGTGCGGCAGACCGCCGACGACACGCCGATCGACCGTCCGCCGACGGGCTGGTGGCGTGTCGGGGCCGTACCACCGGACATCCCCGCGCGCGACGGGGCCGGCCCGCGGCCGGATATCCGGTACGGCTTCTCCGTCGACGGCGGTCCGCCGCGCGCGGACCCGCGGGCGGTGCGGTTGCCCGACGGCGTTCACGGTCTCGCCGCGCCGGGCGGACCCGACCATGAATGGACGGACGCGGACTGGGCCGGCCGGGAGGTCCGTGGCAGTGTCCTCTATGAACTCCACATCGGTACCTTCACGCCCGAGGGCACCTTCGACGCCGCGCTCGGTCACCTCGACCATCTCGTCGACCTCGGCGTCGACATGGTCGAGGTCATGCCCGTCAACGCCTTCAACGGTCCGCACGGGTGGGGCTATGACGGTGTCGGCTGGTACGCCGTCCACGAACCCTACGGCGGGCCCGACGGCCTGGCGCGCTTCGTCGACGGGTGTCATCGGCGCGGGCTCGGGGTGATCCTCGACGTCGTCTACAACCATCTCGGGCCGTCCGGCAATCACCTGCCCGAGTTCGGGCCGTATCTCGGCGACGGCAGCACCACCTGGGGTTCCGCGGTGAATCTCTCCGGTCCGGGATCCGATGAGGTGCGCGACTTCATCATCGGCAACGCGCTCTGGTGGCTGCGCGATCTACACCTCGACGGACTGCGGCTCGATGCGGTACACGCCCTGTCCGATCACAGCGCGGTCCACATACTCGAGGAACTGGCGACGGAAACCGGCCTGCTGGCAACCGAGTTGGGGCGGCCACTGTCCCTGATCGCCGAAAGCGATCTCAACGACCCGCGACTCATCCTCCCCCGCGAAGTGGGCGGATACGGCCTGACCGCACAGTGGGACGACGACGTCCACCACGCCCTGCACAGCGTCATCTCCGGGGAGAACCAGGGTTACTACGCCGACTTCGCCGATCCGTCCGCCCTCGCAAAAGTGTTGCGCGGCGGCTATTTTCACGATGGCACCTATTCGTCGTTCCGCGGCCGCAGACATGGCAGGCCGATCCCGACCACGCAGGTGCCGTCGACCGCACTGGTGGCCTTCACCTGCAACCACGACCAGATCGGCAATCGTGCGGCCGGCGACCGGCCCGGCCATTATCTGCCACCGGGACTGCTCGCCGCGAAGGCCGCGATCATCATCCTCTCACCCTTCACCCCGATGCTGTTCATGGGTGAGGAATGGTCGGCGACAACGCCTTTCGCCTTCTTCAGTTCCCATCCCGAGCCGGAACTCGCACAGGCGACCCGGGACGGCAGGCGGGCAGAGTTCGCCGATCACGGATGGACCGGTCACGTGCCCGACCCGCAGGCACCGGACACGTTCGCCGGGTCGCGCCTGGACTGGTCGGAGATCGCGGCGCCGGAGCATCGCCGGATGATCGACTTCTACCGGTCCCTCATCGCACTGCGGAAGCGGGAAACCGACTTCCGCCGCGACGACTTCGACTCCGTCGCAACCGATCACGGCGACCATTGGTTCGCCATGCATCGGGGGGCGTGGACCGTCGTCGTGACCACCTCGGAGGATCCGGTGCAACTCCCCTTCGCGCTGCGACCCGAACTGTGGTGGCACCCGCCGACGACCGGGACCCCCGACGGAACGGATGACACGACGGTCACCGAACCAGTGGTGGGGCGCAACGTGATCGTCGGCAGGCGGACCGATCAGGTCAGGTACTCGTAGGCGGGGGTGCCGGGTTCCAGCCGCTCGCAGTGCAGCCGCGACCGGTCCATCCGCTCGAGGAGATCCGGCAACCCCTCGGGCGTACCCAATTCCACGCCGACGAGCGCCGCGCCGGTCTCCCGGTTGTTGCGCTTGACGTACTCGAAGAGGGTGATGTCGTCGTCGGGCCCCAGCACCTCGTTGAGGAAGCCCCGGAGCGCGCCCGGTTCCTGCGGGAAGTCGACCAGGAAGTAGTGCTTCAGTCCGCGATGGACGAGTGATCTCTCGATGATCTCGCCGTACCGCGACACATCGTTGTTGCCGCCGGAGACCAGGCACACGACGGTGGCGTCGGCCGGTAGGTCCAACTCGCTCAACGCGGTCACCGCCAGCGCCCCCGCGGGCTCGGCGATGATGCCCTCGTTCTGGTACAGCTCCAGCATCGTCGAGCAGATCGCCCCCTCGTCGACGTGGGTGATGTGGGCCGACCCCGGCCGGGGCGCATGACGTCCCGCCGCCACAACCGGTACCGCCGGGTCATCGGCGATGTCGGCGAAGACCTCGTGGTCGGTCACCGTGGCCCGCATACCTGCGAGCACCCGGTGCCCGAGATTGCCGATGCGCTTCACGGCGGCACCGTCGACGAAGGGATCAATCGTGTCGAGAGTGACCGGATGGCCGGCAACCAGAGCCGCCGCCAGCGACGCCGCCCCCGACGGTTCGACACCGACGATCGCAACCTCCTCGCTGTTCTCGCGCAGGTAGGTGGCGATTCCCGCGAGGCATCCGCCGCCACCGACCGGGGTGACGACAACGTCGGGCACACGACCGAGTTGCTCGACGATCTCGTACGCGATGGTGCCCTGCCCGGCTGCCGTTCGCGGATCGTCGAAGGCGTGGATCCAGGATGCGCCGGTACGCATCACGTCCGCCTGCGCGGCGGCCGCGGCGGCGTCGTAGGTCTCCCCCACGGCGATCAACTCGACGAAATCGCCACCGTGCCAACGAATCCGGTCACGCTTCTGCTTGGGGGTGGTGGTCGGGACGTAAATGCGGCCCGGCACCTTCATGGTGCGGCACGCGAATGCCACACCCTGAGCGTGGTTTCCGGCGCTGGCCGCGACAACACCTCGAGCGAGTTCGTCGGCATCGAGTTGCGCCATCACGTTGTAGGCGCCCCGGATCTTGTAGGACCGCACCGATTGCAGGTCCTCCCGTTTGAGGTAGACCCGTGCACCGACGGCCTTCGACAACCGGGGCGCCTCCTCGAGGGGCGTACGGGAGACCGCGCCGGAAATTCGCGACACGGCCTCGACGATGGTGTCCGAGGACAGCGCGTGGCCGTGGGTGGTATCCGATGCGGTGTGCGTACTCACGCCGTCCATCGTCTCACCCGGTCGCCGGGTGCACTGCGCGCAGGTTGACTTCACCCGGCACGACGGTCGGCCGGCGATGCGCCATCGACTACCGGTGTGATGCGGCTTACACTTCAACGCAGGCCCTCGCGGCCCGTCACGCGACATCGGCGGTTCCGCCACACCAACCAGGGAGGCGACCATGCGATCGAATCCGTACCCCCTCACCACACCCCGGCGCGGCGTAGGACGCGTACGAAGTCTGCTGGTGTCCGCCGTACTCGCCGCGGGCCTGGCCACCGTTCCGTTCGCCGGACACGCCACGGCGGCGGGATGCGGTGGAGCACCACCTCGCCTTGTCGGCACGGTTCCGGGTGCGGCTCTCGAAGGGCTGACCGTCGATGCCCGCGGTCGGCTGTACACCACCGACATCCTCAGCGGCCGGGTCTTTCGTTTCGATCGTCCCGGCGCCGCGCCCCGACCTCTCGGGCGCGTGCCGGAGAGTGGAGCAGGAGCACTGGCATGGGCTCGGGACGGCGCATTGCTCGTCGGCTATGGCGCCGATCCGCGGGTCGTCGCCGGTGATGTGCTGCGGCAGGCCGGGATCGCGCGGATGAATCCCGAGACGGGCGCCACGAGGCCGTGGGTGCGCGGACTGTCGGCGGCCAACGGCATGGATGTGTCCGCCCGCGGGAATGTGTACGCCACCAACGACTTCGGCGCACTGATCGGCCGCGTGTCGCCCGATGGACGGACCCGCGCCGACTGGGCCCGACTCCCCAGCGCCAATGGCGCGGTGCTCAGCCGCGACGACCGATGGCTGTATGTGTCGCAGACCTTCGCTCAGACCGGCGTCACGCGCGTGTCCACCTCGAATCCTGCTGTGACACAACGCTTGCTGAACCTGGACGGCCTCGCGGGGCCCGACGGTCTGACGCTCGACGCCCGGCAGCGCCCGGTCGTTCCGCTGAATGGGCGCGGCCAGATCATCAGGATCGACGCACCCGGACGGTACTGCGTACTGGCATCGGGACTGGTCACGTCGAGCGTGGTCTCCTATGGGCGGGGAACCGGCGGATTCTCGTCGGGGAGGTTGTACCGTGCCGGCTTCGACGGCCGGATCTTCGAGATTCCCGCGGGGTTCGACCGGGGAGCGACCGCAGCCACCCCCTAGGAGCGGTCGCGCTTCGCGGCGACGAGCCGCTCGCCCCACCACACGGCGAGCAGGGTGATCGCCGACGCCCACATCGTGATCTGGCCGGAACCGGTCACCAGGAACACCACCAGCGCGACCAGCACCGCCGAGATCAGGGCCCGCACCTTGTAGACCGGCCATGCCACACCCGCGACGTCCACCGACCGCGGTGACACGGTCTCGACGGTATTCACCTCGATGAGGGGTGCCGGGGTTGCGGTGGTCATGCCGTCAGTGTACGCGATCCCACATCGAATTGTTCGGCCACCCGAAAACTTTGCGCCGGGTGGCCTGTCAACCCGCCAGACAACTGGGCCCGAGCAGCGCTTTCAGGTCTCCCATGAGCGCGGAACTCGGCGCAACGCGCAGCGTCTCGGTCAGCTTCAAACGCGTGGAGCGCTGCTCGCTCACCAGCGTGACGTGCACATCGGCGGTGCCCGGGTGCCGCGACAGCACCTGCTTGAGCGCCTGCACCCGGGCCGGCGTGCAGGCGCGGGCGCTGAGCGTCAGCGACACCGGCTTGCTGGTTCCCGCCGCCGCGAGATCCGGCACCGCCAGATCGTTGGCGCTGATCATCATGCTGTCGTCGCGCAGATTCACGCGGGCACGGACGAGCACGATGTTGTCGGCGACGATGTCCATGCCGTATGCGACGAAGGCGCGGGGGAAGAAGTAGACCTCGACACCACCGACCATGTCCTCAAGGGTGACCACCGCGTACGGCTCACCCTTTTTGTTCACGCGCCGGGTGACCGACGAGATGATCCCGCCGATGGTGATCTGTGCGCCGTCGGCGATGTTGCCCTCGAGCAGCGACGTGATGCTGGTGTCCGTCTGCGCCGACAGCGAATGCTCGACACCACTCAGCGGATGTCCGGACACGTACAGCCCCAGCATCTCCCGTTCGATGGCGAGTTTGTGCTTGCTGTCCCACTCCTCGTCGGGCACCTTCACGGCGAAGACCTCGGCGAGGGAATCGTCGGCGCCGCCCGCATCACCGAAGAGATCGAACTGCCCGACCGCCTCGGCCTTCTTCGTGCCGATCACCGACTCCACCGCGTCGGCATGCACCAGGAACAGTCCTTTGCGCGGGTGATTCAGCGAGTCGAAAGCCCCTGCCTTGATGAGGGATTCGGTCACCTTCTTGCTGCAGGCGGTGACATCGATCTTGCCCAGGTAGTCGGAGAAGTTGGTGAACTTGCCCTTCTCCTGGCGTGCCTCGAGGATCGACGACACCACACCCGTGCCCACGTTGCGGATCGCGGCGAGACCGAATCGGATGTCGGTGCCGACGGCCGCGAAGTTGCGCTGCGACTCGTTGACGTCGGGCGGCAGCACGGTGATGCCCAGCTTGCGGCAGTCGGCCAGGTAGATGGCCGACTTGTCCTTGTCGTCGCCGACCGAGGTGAGCAGACCCGCCATGTACTCGGCGGGATAATTCGCCTTCAGGTAGGCGGTCCAGTACGAGACGAGTCCGTAGGCGGCGGCGTGCGATTTGTTGAACGCGTAGCCGGCGAACGGGAGCACCGTGTCCCACAGTGCCTTGATCGCGGCCTGCGAGAACCCGTTGGCCTTCATGCCGTCGGCGAAGCCGTCGTAGGCCTCGTCGAGGACTTCCTTCTTCTTCTTGCCCATCGCGCGACGGAGATTGTCGGCCTGTCCCATCGAGTAACCGGCGACCTTCTGGGCGATCTGCATGATCTGCTCTTGATAGACGATCAGACCGAAGGTCTCGGACAGGATCTCGCGCAGCGGTTCCTCGAGCTCGGGGTGAATCGGCTTGATCTGCTGGCGGTTGTTCTTACGGTCGGCGTAGTCGTTGTGCGCGTTCATGCCCATCGGGCCGGGGCGGTAGAGCGCGCCGACCGCGATGATGTCCTCGAACGCGGTGGGCTGCATACGTTTCAGGAGTTCACGCATCGGTCCACCGTCGAGCTGGAACACGCCGAGCGTCTGCCCCCGCTGCAGGAGTTCGAAGGTCTTCGGGTCATCGAGCACCACGGTGTCCATGTCGAGCTCGATGCCGCGGTTGTTCTTGATGTTCTCCAGCGCATCGCCGATGACCGTCAGGTTGCGCAGCCCCAGGAAGTCCATCTTCAGCAGGCCGATGGCCTCACACGACGGGTAATCCCAGCCGGTGATGATGGCGCCGTCCTGCGCTCGCTTCCACACCGGGATGGCGTCGGTCAGCGGCTCCGACGACATGATCACCGCGCAGGCGTGCACGCCCGCGTTGCGGATCAGCCCCTCGAGGCCGAGCGCGGTGTCGTAGATCTTCTTGACGTCCGGATCGGTCTCGATGAGGGTGCGGACCTCGGCGGCCTCGTTGTACCGCTCGTGCTCGGGATCGGTGATACCCCAGACCGGAATGTCCTTGGCCATGATGGGCGGCGGCAGGGCCTTGGTGATCTTGTCCGCGATCGCGAAGCCCGGCTGGCCGAACTGGACTCGAGCCGAATCCTTCAGTGCCGCCTTGGTTTTAATGGTTCCGAAGGTGATGACCTGGGCGACCTTGTCGCTGCCCCACCGATCGCTGGCGTAGCGGACCATCTCACCGCGGCGACGATCGTCGAAGTCGATGTCGATATCGGGCATCGACACACGCTCGGGGTTGAGGAACCGCTCGAACAGCAGTCCGTACGGGATCGGGTCGAGGTTGGTGATGCCCAGCGCCCAGGCGACGATCGAGCCCGCGGCCGAACCACGGCCCGGCCCCACGCGGATGCCCACCTCATGGGCATGCGCGATGAGGTCGCCGACGACCAGGAAGTAGGCAGGGAACCCCATCTGGATGATCACGTCGAGTTCGTGATTCGCACGGGCGAGGTATTCGGCGGGCACCTCCACTCCCGGGAAACGGCGCTCCCTGAGGCCGGTCATGACCTCCTTGCGCAGCCAGGTCTCCTGCGACTCGCCCTCGGGCACCGGGAAGACCGGCATCCGGTCGCGGTGCTCGAAGACCTCGGCGTAGGACTGGACGCGCTCGCCGATCAGCAGGGTGGAATCGCACGCACCCGGTACCTCGGCGTCCCACAGCTCGCGCATCTCCTGCGCGGACTTCAGGAAGTAGCCGTCGCCGTCGAACTTGAAGCGCGTGGGATCGGACAGCGTCTTGCCGGTCTGCACACACAGCAGGGCCTCGTGCGACTGCGACTGCTCGCGGGTGACGTAGTGGCAGTCGTTGGTGGCCAGCGGCGGGATGCCGAGCTTGCGCCCGATCTCGAGCAGTCCCGCGCGCACACGGGATTCGATCTCGATGCCGTGTTCCATCAGCTCGAGGAAGAAGTTCTCCTTGCCGAAGATCTCCTGCCACTTGGCCGCGGCCTCCAGCGCCTCACGATCGTGTCCGAGCCGCAGACGGGTCTGCACCTCGCCCGACGGGCACCCGGTGGTGGCGATGATGCCCTCGGCATGCTGCGCGATGATCTCGGCGTCCATGCGCGACCACTTGCCCAGCTGCCCCTCGATGGAGGCCAGCGACGACAGCTTGAACAGGTTGCGCAGTCCGGTGCTGTTCTCCGCGACCATCGTCATGTGGGTGTAGGCGCCCGAGCCGGAGACGTCGTCCGACTTCTGGTCACGCGTACCCCACGTCACACGCTTGGTGGTGAACCGCGATTCCGGCGCGATATAGGCCTCGATGCCGATGATCGGCTTGATGTCATGCTTCGTGGCCGTGTTGTAGAACTCGCTGGCACCGAACATGTTGCCGTGGTCGGTCATGCCGATCGCGGTCATGCCGAGCCGTTTCGCCTCCGCGAACAGCGGCGACACCTTCGCCGCACCGTCGAGCATCGAATACTCGGTGTGGTTGTGCAGGTGGACGAACGAGTCGGTCACAACGCCTCTTCAAATGCTCGGGAACCGGTGATGTCAGGAGAACCGTGTCCACTGTAGGTCCGTCCACCGACAGGAGTCAGGAGGCACGGCGGGCAGTGACGGATGAGGCGGACGAGGTCGCGGTTCAGGCCTCGCGCAGGGTGTCGAGCGCCTTCTGCAGATCCTCGGGGTACGGGCTCGTGAACTCGACACGCCTGCCGTCGGCGGGGTGCGCGAAGGCCAGGGAACGCGCGTGCAGCCACTGCCGCTCCAGGCCGAGGCGTTTGGCCAGCACCGGATCGGCGCCGTAGGTCAGGTCGCCCGCGCACGGATGATGCAGCGCGGAGAAATGCACGCGGATCTGATGGGTGCGTCCGGTTTCCAGGTGGATGTCGAGCAGCGACGCCGACGCGAACATCTCGAGCGTCTCGTAATGGGTGATGCTCGGTTTCCCGTTGGCCGTGACGGCGAACTTCCAGTCGCTGCCGCGATGGCGACCGATGGGCGCGTCGATGGTGCCCTCGGCGGGATCGAGATGTCCCTGCACGAGTGCGTGATATCCCTTGTCCACCTCGCGATCCCGGAACGCACGTTTCAGCACGCTGTAGGCGTGCTCGGAGACCGCCATCACCATGACCCCCGAGGTGCCCACATCGAGCCGGGACACGATGCCCTGCCGTTCGGCGGCACCCGAGGTGGAGATCCGGAAGCCGGCCGCCTCCAGTGCGCCGACGACCGTCGGCCCGGTCCACCCCTGGGAGGGATGCGCGGCGACACCGACCGGTTTGTCGACGACGATGATGTCGGAGTCGTGGTAGATGATCCCGAGATCCTCGACCGGCGTCGGCTCCACCCGCAGGGGCTCGGCCGGTTCGGGGAGGACGACGTGCAACCATGCGCCCGCGGTCAGCCGGTGCGATTTGCCCACCGGCTGTCCGTCGACGAGGACGTCACCCGCCTCGGCCAGCGAGGCGGCCACCGTGCGCGACAAGCCGAGGATCCGCGCCACACCGGCATCCAGACGCATGCCGTCGACCCCGTCGGGCACCGGCATCGACCGTGACTCACGCATCGCGATCATCCGCCCGATCGTCGGTGGTGCGGTCCGATCGGGCTGCCCAACCGGTCCGCGTCCCGTCGTATTCGAATCCCAGCAGTGACAATCCGACGAGCAGGATCGCGCCGCACACGACCGCGGAGTCGGCGATGTTGAACACCGGCCACCAGTCGCCGACCGAGATGAAGTCGACGACGTGCCCACGCAGCGGGCCGGGCGCCCGGAACAGACGGTCGCCCAGATTGCCCATGGCACCGCCCAGTACGAGTCCGAGCCCGACGATCCACCAGGGCGAGCGCAGGCGGCTGCTGTACCGGATGATGCCGACCACCACGACGAGGGCGACGACCGTCAGCACCCAGGTGTATCCCGACGCCATCGAGAACGCGGCGCCGCTGTTGCGGACCAGCCTCAGTGTCAGGACGTCACCGACGACATGCACCGGATTCATCGGGTCCAGGTGGTGCACGGCCAGCACTTTCGTGAGCTGATCGAGTCCGACGATGCACAGCGCGATCACCGGCAGCACCCACACCAGCGCGCTCCGGCCGGTCGGTGTACCCACCGGATCCCCGTCGTCCTGATCCCCGACGTCGCGAGGGGGCCGGCCGGCATCCACGGCTTCCGGGTCGTCCGGGGTCAGCTCGGTCTTGTGTGCGTCATCCACCCGTCCATCATCCATGAGGGCTGACATACCCTGGCTGTCGTGTACCCCGATCGCGCCCGTCGTGCCCGTGTGACCCTGCCCGCCGTCGTCGCCGTCGCACTGCTCGCGGTTGCCGGGTGCGGCTCGGATGGCGACGGAAACGACGCCTCCGCCTCCAGCGCGGCGGCGCGGCCGGGATGCTCGGACACCACGACGTCCGGCGCGAAGGACGCGAAACTGATGCCCGTGCCGCCCGCCAAGGTGACGGTCACCGAACCCGGCGCCGAGCCACGCCGCATCCCGGGCGCCGAGCCGAACCGGTCGGCTCCCCAGGCCGTCACCGTGGTCACCACCTCGACCGTCTCGTCCCCCGGCGACACCGACTCCCGCACCGTCGAGATGCCCCTCACGGCGAAGTTCCACTGCTCCGATTCCACCGACCTCGAGATGACACTGGGGACGGTGACGGCGCCGGATCCCGCACTCGGCGAACAACTGCGTGCGGTCGCGGGATCTCGTGCGGGCCTCGCCATCGGGCCCGGCAATGCACTGATCTCGCTGCGCCTGGTACCGAACCCGGACTCCGGTTCGGACGCACGCATGGCAGTGGAACAGTCACTGCTGCAAGCACTTCAGATGTCGGTGCCGATGCCCACCGAGGCCATCGGCGTCGGCGCCCGATGGCAGGTGGAGCGGGTATTGAACACCGCCGCGACGGTGACACAGCACCTCGACGTGACGGTGAAGTCCTGGGACGGCGACCGGATGGTCCTGGACGTCACCGCTGACGAGACCCCGGTCAATTCCACCTTCGCGATCCCGGGAACCGATCAGACCCTGAACATCGCGCGGTTCAGTAACAGCGGCAAGGGACAACTCACCATGGACCTCGGCCGCGCCCTGCCGGTCGAGGGTTCGATCTCACTGTCGGGCGCCCGCGAACTCGTCGGCGCCGACGCGTCGCGGACTCTCATCCAGCAGACGGGACTGACCGTCTCCTGGCGCGGTCGCTGACGAAACGCGCGAGGCCGGCGGGGTGAACCCCACCGGCCTCGGTCACTCGGTCGATCGTTCCGATCAGTTCGGCTTCTTCGTCGGCGACGACTTCTCGGTGTCGGGGCACATCGGCGTCTTCACATCGCTGCCGGTGATCAGCGGGCAGACGGTGTTGCGCGACAGCTTCCAGCGTCCGTCGACGTAGACGATGCCCGCGTCGAGCTTGGTCGGCGGGTTGTCGGGCAGCTGCACCTGGACCTTCACCGTGGCCTTGTTCGGGCCCGCGGGGATGACCGGCGGATAGATCTTGTAGGTGACGTCCGGGTTTTCCTTCTTCGCCTTCACCAGCTGGTCGAAGATCTTCGGATCGGCCGACGAGCCCTCGACGAGCTGGGTCTTCTCGGAGTTGGGCACGGAGGCGTCGAGTGCCTTGTTCAGCATCTCGTTCAGCTGGGCGACGCTGGGCCGGGTGTTCGGATCGGTCAGTTCGCCGCCGCTACCGCCCGCAGCCGTCTCCTGCGTCGATGCCACGGTCGGCACGTCGGGGACGTCGCTGTCGTCGGAACCGCATGCGGACACCGATGCGACCGATGCCGCGATGAGCGCGGCGGTCACGATCTTCGGAAACTTCACAGATCTCCCTTACTGTTTGCGTCCGGCCTGCACATGGCCGGTCGTCCACTTCTCGGGCCTGGCCGAACCGTATCCGGGTCGCCAGAGCTGCCATCACTATGCCAAACCACACGCGCTCACCCAACCGTCGCCGGGCCGCCGGAGACCGTCGATGAGCGACGCGTCCCACCGCCAACGGTTGACGTGCGCGCCGGGTTCCCGAACTCTGTGTCCATGACATCCGCACAGATCGTCGTGATCACCACCGGGGGCACCGTGGCGGCCCGCACCACCGCCGACGGTGCCGTGCCCACCCTGTCCGCCGACGATCTGCTGCCGCAGTCATCGGACGGTGTCGCGATCGTGCCGGTGGAGCTCATGTCCATCGACAGCGCCGCGATGACGGTGGCCGACCAGCTGCGGATCGTCGGCGCGATCGCCGATGCCTTGACCGATCCGGACACGGTCGGCGTCGTCGTCACGCACGGCACCGACACCATGGAGGAGACCGCCTACCTCGCCGACCTGTTCATCGCCGACGATCGACCGGTCGTCTTCACCGGCGCCCAGTATCCGGCCGACTCCCCCGAATCCGACGGTCCGGAGAACATCGCCGCCGCCATCGCAGCGGCGGCCGACCCCGGCCAGCGAGGTCGGGGCACCCTGCTCGCACTCGGCGGGGACCTGCGCGTGGCACGGGGCGCCTTCAAGGTGTCCACCACCGACCGCATCGCCTTCGATTCGGTCACCGACGATCTGCCGCGTGTCACCCTCGACGGTCCGATACCGCAGCGGCCGACGGTCCGGGTCGATTCCTTCGGCCTCTACCCCGGAGTATCGGCCGGCATCATCGCGGCCGCGGTCTCCCAGCGCGCATCGGGAATCGTGTTGGCGGCCACCGGTTCCGGCAATACCCATCCGGACATCACCGCGGAGGTTGCGGCCGCGACGCGCGCGGGTGTCGTCGTGGTGGTGACGACACGGGTTCCCTACGGCGAGGTGCTCCCGACGTACGGCGGTGGCGGCGGGGCGGTCGATCTCGAACGCGCCGGTGCGATCGTCTCGCGCTGGCTGCGCGCACCGCAGGCCCGGATCGCGGTGCTCGCGTTGCTGTCGGGCGGTGCGACCGCCGACGACGTCCGCGAATTCTTCGCGTCGGCCGCTCCAGCGGCCTGACGCGGGCACAGCGGGATCACGGATCTGCGGGCGTGTCCCAGTCCAGGCTGTCCATCGGATCGGCCTTGCGGAGCGCCGGATCGGCTTCGGGGAAGGTCAGCGCGCGACCGGGCCCGCTGGTCCGCGTCTCGAAACGGACGGTGACCACGCCGTGCCCACTGCCCTGGACCCAGCCGTGTCCGTGCTCGGTGTGCGTCACGTCGGTCCCCGTGGGCCATGCGGCGTCACCGCCGGATTGGGCCCCCGAGGCACGGCCGGCATCAGCGGGCGGTGCGACGTCCGGCACGTCGGTGTGACCCGCCGCCACGAAGGCCGCCTCGATATCCTCGACGTCCGGCTCACCGGCCGCGGCCACGCCGGGGCCGATGTCGGCGAACAACGAGAACTGTTGCACCGCCGACAAACCCGAGTATCCGACGCCGACGAGCCGGATCGCGCCCACCGTACGTGGGTCGAGGGCCAGCCGTTGCGCAGCCGCGCTCAGCGTGGACAGTTCGGTGGTGGCGGCGGCGAGGGTCATCGACCGCGTCAACACGGACATGTCCGAGCGCTTCAGCTTCAGGACGATCGTGCGCGCGCCACGACCGTCGGTCACCAGGCGACGGTGCGCGTCGCGGGCCGCACGATCGATCGCGGTGCGCAATTCCGAGAGGTCGACGAGGTCGGCCGGAAAGGTGGATTCGGCGCTGATCTGTTTGGCCGATGCGCGTTCGGTGACCGGGCGGTCATCGAGCCCGCGTGCGAGTCGGTGGAGCGCGGGACCGAGACTCGCCCCGAGCACCGAGACGACCTCGACATCGGAGAGTGCGGCGAGATCTCCGATGGTGTCGACCCCGAGCCGCTGCAATCGATCCCCGGACACCGGCCCGATCCCCCACAGCTTCCGTACCGGCAGCGCATGGAGGAACGCACGCTCCCGACTCGGCGGGATCGCCATCACCCCATCGGGTTTGGCGAGTCCCGACGCGATCTTCGCGATCTGTTTGCCGCTGCCGAAACCGACCGATGCGGCCAGGCCCACCTCCTCGCGGATGCGCGCCCGCAGATCCTCGGCGAACGACGTCACCGCCGACACCGATGCGCCTGCCAGTTCGGCCGGCTCACCGAACGCCTCGTCGAAGGACAGCATCTCGATGACCGGAATCGCCTCGCGGACGAGACCGAAGATCCGTCCGCTCACGCGCCGGTACACACCCCCGCGCGGGGGAAGCACCACGGCGCCGTTACCGACCAGTCGACGGGCCTGATGCATCGGCATCGCCGATCGTGCACCGAACACCCGCGCCTCGTAGCTGGCTCCGGCCACCACGCCCCGCCCGCCGAGGCCGCCCACCAGAACCGGCCTGCCGCGCAGTGTCGGACGCGTCAGTTGCTCGACCGAGGCGAAGAACGCATCCATGTCGAGGTGGAGGACCCAGCGGGCGCTGCGCTCCTCCGGATCCACCCCGGATACGGCGGATGGATCGTCGGACGGCACATACGCATGGTAGTTCCGTGCATCAGGGCCGAACTTCGAACACCGGCAGTTGTGCGGCGTAGGCGGCAAGCGTGGCGTCGTCCGGGGTGGTGCCCAGACCCTCCGGCAGGAACCTGCCGACCTCCCAGCCCCACCGGCGCAGATACGCACGCAGGATGGCAGGCCGTTGCGCGGGATCGATCTCGACGAGGCTCACCTGCCGTGATCTCCGACCGCGACTCAACTCGGCGCGTCCGGCGGCACGCGCGTTGCGGACCCACTGTGTCTCACCTCGTGGCGCCACGAGGTATTCACGGTGATCGACGGTCAGCGGGTTGACCGGAATGCGCTGCGGCGCACCGGTCGTCCGGCCGGCGACGGTGAGTACCTCCGCCCCGGCCAGATTGATGCCCCGATCGGCCAGCCAGCGGACGGCGCGATTCATCGCGACCTCCGCCCTCGCAGGGGCGCTGTGATGGCGTGTCATCCCGCTGCTCGGGTGTGTGCTCCGGTTCATGGTCGACCCTTCGTCGTGATCCGAGGTGTTGTTATTTTAGAGAGCGGTGCTCTCGTTTTAAGAATGTATGCCGGTGGCCGACAATGCAAGAGCACCGCTCTCGGATGTGGCAGGATCGATGACATGGCGTCCACGACACCGACCACCGGCCGCGCGGCGAATCGGGCGGCCATGGAGGCCGAGATCCTCCGGCTCGGCCGCGAACACCTGAGCACCCACGGTGCCGCCGGGCTGTCGCTGCGGGCCATCGCGCGGGAGATGGGTGTCGTGTCGTCGGCGGTGTACCGGTACGTCCCGTCCCGCGACGACCTGCTGACGCTGCTTCTGGTCGAGGGGTATGACGAACTCGCGGAGGCGACCCGCGCGGCGGTCCACGGCATCGACGAGTCTTGTTCCCGCGAAAGGGTTCTCGCGATCGCGACCGCCATGCGCGATTGGGCCGTCACCGATCCCCCGCGCTGGGCGCTGCTGTACGGATCGCCGGTGCCGGGCTACCGGGCGCCGGCGGAACGGACCACCGAGCCGGGCACCCGGGTGATCGCATCCCTGATCGGCGAATACGCCCGGGCCGAGCGCGCAGATCTCTTGCGCATCGAGGATGTCGTTGTCCCGGAACGTCTTCCGGAACAATTCGCCGCCATCCGCACCGAGTTCGGGACGGAACTGTCCGACGCGGGCCTGATCCTGGCCGTCACGACCTGGTCCACCGTCATCGGCGCGATCAGTCTCGAGGTGTTCGGTCAATACGGCGCGGACACCTTCAGCGATCACCCGCTCGTGTTCACCACACAGGTCGACCGGGCCCTCACGACGATCACCGAACGGTGATGCGGTCGCGGGCCCGGTCGCCTGAGGTCAGCGGGTGATGCTGCGGGGCGCCTCGGCGCCGACGAGCTTGTCGGGATTGCGCCACCCGTAGATCTCGGCGATCCGGCCGTCGATCACCGAGAAGCCGAAGACGCCCTGGAGCCTGCCGTCGAAATGCACGACCAGGCCGGGCAATCCGTTGTACATCCGCGACTCGAAGCGCAGATCCTGCTGCTGGTCGCTGAGCCGGACGAAGCCGAGCAGCAGTCGAGCCACCTTGTCGGCCCCGTCGATCGGATGCCGGACCGCACTCGCCTTTCCACCACCGTCGGACACCAGCCGGACGTCCGGGGCGAGGAGCGCGAGTAGATCGTCGACGTTTCCGGTCGTCGTGGCGCGCAGGAACTGGGACACGACGGCCTCGGCCTGGTCGGTTGTCACCGGCTCGAATCGTGGCCGGCGCGCTTGGACATGGGCACGCGACCGGTGGGCGATCTGGCGGACCGCGGCCGCCGACTTGTCGAGGATGACCGCGATCTCGTCGTGCGCGAAGCCGAAGACCTCCCGGAGGACGAAGACCACCCGCTCCTCCGGCGACAGCGATTCGAGGACCACCAGCATCGCGGTCGACACCGACTCGGCGAGCACGACGTCATGCGACGCGTCCTCCCCGTCGAGCAGGATCGGCTCCGGGAGCCACGTCCCCACGTAGTCCTCCCGGAGCCGCCCCCGACTGCGCACGGCGTTGAGCGACTGCCGTGTGACGATCTTCGCCAGATACGCCTTGGTGTCCTGCACCGTGTCCAGATCGACTGCGGCCCAGCGGATGAACGACTCCTGAACCGCGTCCTCGGCTTCGGCGGCCGTGCCGAGGATCTCGTAGGCGATGGTGAACAGCAGTGGCCGCAGGGCGGTGAACCGCCGCGCGTGTTCGTCGACGTCGCCGCTCATCGCACGACGTCGAGGGTCGACACGCGGTGGCCCACACCGGCGCCCGCGAGTTCACGCGGCTCACCGGGCATGGCCGGGATGAGACCGGGCCTGCTCCGCTCGGCGCGCAGACCCCAGATGACGCTGCGGCACACCAGTTCCTTGAACCGGGCCGCCCGGCGGCCGCGGACCGTTCGGCCGGTCGGATTGTCGTCGCGATCGGTCAGTTGCACCACAGCCGCCGACCGTCCCAGCGAGACACACTGGCCGAGGAATTTCACGATCACCGGCGAGGGCGCGGTTCCCGCCATCCGGTCGAGTACGGTCTCCGCGGCATGCGGCCCCAGTTGGTTCGCCGCCTGGCAACTCATCCGGAACGGCACCCCGGACGGCGCGACGGCGTCACCTGTTCCGATGATGTGCGGATCGTCGACGCTGGTCAGACTCTCGTCGGTGATCAGGCGCCCCAGATCGTCGGTGGCCAGGCCACTCACGTCGGCGAGATCGGGCACACCGAAACCGGCGGCGGCGATCGTCACCGCGCTCGGCAGTGTTCGTACGCCCCCGGGACCGTCCACGGTGATCTCCCCGTCGCCGACGGACTTCACCCGCGAATCCTCGAGAACCTCCACGCCGAGATCGTCGAGCCTGCGACGCGCGACCTCACGCGCGTCTGCCCCGAAGGACGGCGCGATCTCGCCGGTGACCAGGCGAACCGACCGGCCGGCCTCGGCGAGTTCGGTCGACATCTCCAGACCGGTCAGTCCACCACCGATGACCGTCACCGGGTCGGATTCGGCGTCGACGTCCGCGAGGTGATCCCGAAGACGTTGCGCCGCTTCCCATTCGCCGAGCACGAAACCGTGTTCCCGAAGCCCCGGAATACTCTCCGCCGGCGTTCCCGTGGAGCCGACCGCATAGACCAGGTAGTCGTAGGTGAGCGACTCGCCCGAGAACAATCGAACCCTGCGATTCACGGCATCGATACGTGTCGCGGTATCCACCAGCAGGCGCACGCGCTTGTTCAGCACTCGCCCGAAGTCCGCCTCGGCCTCACCGGTGCCCGCGATCCACTGATGGAGCCGAATGCGATGCACGAACTGCGGACGCGGATTCACCACCGTCACCTCGGCGGACTTCGACAAACGGTTGGCCGCCATGATGCCCGCGTAGCCGCCGCCGAGAACGACGACCCGGCGTTGCCCTGTGCTGTTCATGCGTGTCCCCTCTCGCCTGCGCCGCCTCCGCGGCGCCTCGATCGGCTCGCCTTTCGAGCCTGTCACACCCAGGACACCGAGGGGAACGGCAATGTGACAGGAAAGCGGCATCGCGATACACGCTCGCCGCGCGGGGCGCTACCGATTCGGCGTGCGGATCAGGCCTTCGACAGGTCGGCCGTCACGCCGTCGCCGAGGCCGATCGCCCCCGGCTCGCCGTCGGCCGTGACGTCGAAGGTCGTGGCGAGCACCTCACCGGCGATCATGTCGGCGTGCGTGCGAGCCCACTCGGCACGCTCGGTCGGCACGACGAGCCGGACCACGATCCGGTCGGACACCTCCAGTCCGGCATTGCGGCGTGCTTCCTGCAGCTCACGCACCCGGTCCTTGGCCCATCCCTCTGCCTCGAGGTCGTCGGTGACCGCGGTGTCGAGGACGACCAGACCACGCCCGCCCGGCAGCTCCGATGTCGAATCCGGTTCCACCGCAACGAGTTTCTTCGAGTACTCGCCCTCCTGTAGTTCGATGCCGCCGGCGACCACGACCTCGGTCCCGTCGGGTCCGGTCTGCACCGACCAGTCCCCCGACTTCGCGCCCTTGATGGCCTGCTGGACGGATTTGCCCAGGCGCGGTCCCGCGGCGCGCGCGTTCACCGCGATCTCGAACCGGCCGTAGGCATCCGCGTCGGTCGCCAGGGTCACCGACTTGACGTTCATCTCGTCGGCGATCAGGTCCCGGTACGGCGCGAGTTGCTCGGCCGTCGGCGATGCCACGGTCAGCCCCGGCAGCGGCAGACGCACGCGGAGCTTGTTGGCCTTGCGCACGCTCGAGGCCACCGAACAGACCGCCTGAACCTCGTCCATCGCCGACACCAATGCGGCATCGGCGGGCAGTTCGTCGGCGGTCGGCCAGTCCGTCAGGTGCACCGAGCGTTCGCCGGTCAGACCGCGCCACACCGCCTCGGTGGCCAGCGGCAGCAGCGGCGCCGCGAGCCGGCACGCCACCTCGAGCACCGTGTACAGCGTGTCGAAGGCGTCGGTGTCCTCGTCCTGCCCGGCCCAGAACCGTGCGCGGGAACGGCGGACGTACCAGTTGGTGAGCGCCTCGACGAACTCCCGGAATGACTCGGCCGCACCCGCGATGTCGTAGACATCGAGCGCATTCGTCATCTCCTCGCGGGTCGCGGCGAGTTTGGCCAGGATGTAGCGGTCGAGGACGTTCTCCGAGTCCGTCCGCCACGTCGCCGGCCGCTCCGCGTACAACTGCAGGAAGCTGTAGGCATTCCACAGCGGGAGCAGCGCCTGCCGCACCCCCTCGCGGATGCCGCGCTCGGTGACCACCAGGTTTCCGCCGCGCAGCACCGGTGAGGCCATCAGGAACCACCGCATGGCATCCGAACCGTCGCGATCGAAGACCTCGTTCACGTCCGGATAGTTGCGCTTCGACTTCGACATCTTCTGGCCGTCGTCGCCGAGCACGATGCCGTGCGCGATGACGCTCTTGAAGGCGGGACGGTCGAACAGCGCCGTCGCCAGCACGTGCAGGTTGTAGAACCAGCCTCGCGTCTGGCCGTTGTACTCGACGATGAAGTCGCCGGGATTGTGTGCGACGTCGCCGTTCCCGCCGTCGAACCAGTCCGAGTTCTCGAACGGGTAGTGCACCTGCGCGTAGGGCATCGACCCGGATTCGAACCAGCAGTCCAGCACCTCGGGCACCCGGCGCATCGTCGAGCGACCGGTCGGATCGTCGGGATTCGGCCGGGTCAGTTCATCGATGTACGGGCGGTGCAGGTTGTCCGGGCGCACACCGAAGTCCCGTTCGAGGTCGTCGAGGGAGCCGTAGACGTCGACCCGCGGATACTCCGGATCGTCGGACACCCACACCGGGATGGGCGCGCCCCAGTAGCGGTTGCGGCTGATGTTCCAGTCGCGCGCACCCTCGAGCCACTTGCCGAACTGGCCGTCCCGGATGTGTTCGGGCGACCAGGTGATCTGCTGGTTGAGTTCCAGCATGCGGTCCTTGATCGGCGATACGGCGACGAACCACGACGGCACGGCCATGTAGATCAGTGGCTGTCCGGACCGCCACGAGTGCGGATAGGAGTGCTCGATCGTCTCGTGCCGCAGGATCCGGCCGGTGAGTTTCGACCCGCTCGCTCCACTCCCGCCGTCGGCCGCCTTGAGGTCCTTGATGATCGCCGGGTTGGCGTCGAAGACCATCTGGCCCTCGTACGGCGGCACCTGCGACGTGAACCGTCCACCGGGATCGAGCGGCTGCACCACCTCGATGCCGTTCGCGGTCGCGAGGTCCATGTCCTCCTCACCGAAGGCGGGTGCGAGATGCACGATGCCCGTACCGCTGTCGGTGGTGACGTAGTCGCCCAACAGGATTCGGTGAGAGTTCGGGTGGCCCTCGAAGAAGTCGAACGGTGGCGTGTACGTCAGGTCCGCCAGATCCTTGCCCAGGTACGTGCCGATCACCTCGGGTGCATCGTCCCCGCTGCCCAGTTCCTTCGCGTAGGCACCGACCAGGGCCTTCGCGAGCAGGAAGTCCTGCCCCTGCGTGGTCCGCACGTGGACGTATTCGACCTCGGGGTGCACCGCGATCGCGAGGTTCGACGGCAGCGTCCACGGCGTGGTCGTCCAGATGAGTGCGTTCACGCCGTCGAGTTCCGGATGCCGGTCGCCGCCGTGCAGCGGCATCGTCACGGTGACCGCCGGGTCCTGACGCATGCGGTAGGCGTCGTCGAGCTTCGATTCCTGATTGGACAGCGGTGTCTGCTCGTACCAGCTGTACGGCAGCACCCGGAAGCCCTGATAGATCAGCCCCTTGTCGTACAGGCGCTTGAACGCCCACATGACCGACTCCATGAAGTCGATGTCCAGAGTCTTGTAGTCGTTGTCGAAGTCGACCCAGCGCGCCTGGCGGGTCACGTAGTCGCGCCACTCGCCGGTGTAGCGCAGCACCGAGTCGCGGCAGTAGTCGTTGAACTTCTCCACGCCCATCGTCTCGATCTCCGACTTGTCGGTGATCCCGAGCTGACGTTCGGCCTCGAGTTCGGCGGGCAGACCGTGGGTGTCCCAACCGAATCGGCGTTCCACCTTCTTGCCGCGCATGGTCTGGTACCGCGGTACCAGATCCTTCACGTACCCGGTCAGCAGATGTCCGTAGTGCGGCAGGCCGTTGGCGAAGGGCGGCCCGTCGTAGAAGACGAATTCCTCGGCATCGGCGCGATTCTCGATGGAGGCGGCGAAGGTCTTGTCGGCGTCCCAGTAGTCCAGGACGCGCTGCTCGACGTCCGGGAAGGACGGAGCACTGCGACCGGTCCCACCGGTCATGTCGACGATCGGATAGACACGACCGTTCGCGTGGGTATCCGGTGCGGTGGGATCGATGGTGTGATCCGTGTCGGACATCAGCGGCGCTCCTCGTGCCTCGCAGGTCATTCATGCCGGCACGGGGACGCGATCCGATCGCGCGGTACCACCCCGCTTGCGTGGCGACCATCCGGCCCGGACGGCGCTGACGCCTCTCGATGACGCGAACTCACCGGTCATCCGGTGGCGATCGCATCCACGGCTGTGACGGGCCGAACCCGCCCGGTTCTACTGAGAAGGCGACGGCAGGGCCGCCGCGGTTCCGTTCTTCCGGGTGCTCCCCGGTGATGGCCGGATCAACGCGCCACCAGTGTATCCGGCCGCGCTCCGGTCGCCCAATCGATTACTCGGCCGGGGGACGCCAATGAGGGTCGAGCGGATCGAAATCCGCGGCGGGCCTTCGCTGCTCGCCGGACCCGTGGCGGGGTCCCGGCGGCTGGTGCGCTTCGTGCCGATGAGCGTCATGCCGATGGGCTTCGTGGCGCCCCTCGTGATGCGGGGCCCCCATGCGATTCGACCCATATCCGGCCGGCGAATCGGAGCCGGCGGCGGGTTCGACGTTGGCGGACTGCCCGCCCTGAGGTGCGCCCACGGCGCGGAGATAGTCGTCGAAGCCACGGTCCGATGCCGGTGACGCCGCCCAGGTGGAGGCGGTCGGCATCTCCTGACGTGCCTCGGGCGTCGGGCCGGGGCCCGACGCCGCGAATCGTGCGGTGTCGGCGGACTGCGTGTCGCCATACGGCTCGGTGGACTGCCCGCCGGTCAGCGGTCGTCCGGTCCGCCCATCACGGAAGTCGTCCGGTTGACGGGCATCCGCGAACGGCCCCCGATCATCGGCGTCGGACCGGTCGGTCTCGAATGCTTCCCCATCATCCGAAGTGCCGACCAGATCCGACAGCGAGCGATCGGAGCCGCGACGACCGGACATCACGATGTCGGCGATCAGGAATGCGACGCCGATCAGACAGATCACGATGCATGCGACCGCAAGGGCGACATGCCCGGTCACGAGTCCGAGTACCAGGAGCACGAACCCGACGAGGGTGGCCGCCAGTGCCAGTGTCAGCACGGGTCTGTCCAGTTCCTACGAAGGACGGTCAGCTCGGGCTGTAGCTGGAGAAACCGCTGTTGCCGCCCGGATCGGACGAGAACGAGTCGGCACGACCGCCTTCGACCGGTGCCGCGCTGCCGCGCTGCTGCAGTTCTTCGAGCTGCGATTCCAGGTAGGTCTTCAGGCGTGTCCGGTACTCGCGCTCGAACGTCTTCAGCTGCTCGATCCGGCCTTCCAGCACGGTGCGCTGCTGATTGATGGTGCCCATGATCTCGCTGTGCTTGCGCTCGGCGTCGGTCTGCAGCGCGTCGGCACGCTCCTGTGCCTGCCGCACCTGCGCCTCCGACCGGGTCTGCGCGTCGGCGAGGATGGACTCCGAACGCTGACGCGCGTCGGTGAGCATCGCATCGGACTTGGTCTGCGCCTCGGAGACCATCGCGTCGGCCCGCGACTTCGCGTCGGCCAGCAGCGACTCGGCCTCCTGCCGCGAGGTCGAGGTGAGACGGTCGGCGGTGTCCTGGGCCAGAGCCAGCACCCGGGCGGCACGCACATTGGCGTCGTCGTCGACGACCGGAGCCGGGGACGATGTCTCCTGTGCAGGTGCCGGAGTCGAGGTCGCGGCGAAGACCTGGGTGCGCTCCTCCACGACCGGCGCTGCCGGCGCAGACGACGTCGAGGCGTTCGAGCGCGCGTCGGCGAGATCGCCCTCGAGCTCTTCCACGCGCTGTTTCAGGTCGCCGTTCTCTTCGATCAGGCGCGCGAGCTCCGCCTCGACGAAGTCGAGGAACTGGTCGACTTCGTCCTCGTTGTAGCCGCGCTTACCGATAGGCGGTTTGCTGAACGCGACGTTGTGCACATCAGCTGGTGTCAGCCGCATGTCGGTCCCCTCATTCGTCAGTCGAGATGTGGTGTGCTCGGTTGGCGGATCTCAAGCCTGCACAGTCTTTGCTACACGCTGTCACTATTTATTCATACCAGTCCAATTGGTAACTGGCGTCAAATCCTGTCACACGCGAACCGCTCGTTGCAGTCAATCGATGCCCTCCTGCAATCAAACAGTCACACGATGATGACTTCCAACCTAGACGACCGTCGGCCGTCTTTCATCCGCCGGATCACATCGGACGGAAACATCCGCGATGCCGCGGTCGGGCCGGTCGTCCCTATCCGACGGCCAGGCGGCTGCACACCTGCATGCCGATCAGCACCACGATCATCACGATCATCAGGGACAGATCGAGGCGCACCGGCCCCAGCGGAATCGGCGGCAGGATGCGACGCAGCGCACGGATCGGTGGATCGGTGGCGGTGAACACGATCTCGATGATGGTGACCGCGATACCGGTGGGCCGCCAGTCACGGGCGAAGGAACGCACGAGTTCGACGACCAGCCGCGCGAGGAGCAGCAACCAGTAGACGAACAGCACGTAGTAGAGGACCTGGAACAGAATCGTCACTCCTCCAGGTTGCCTGATCCCGCGGGCCGATGCGCGCGTGACCCGCCGGAACGACATCGGACCCCGACGTCTCCGGGTGATCCGGAGGCATCGGGGTCCGATGGTGACGGCCGGGTGGCCGCGGTGGTTCAGCCGTGGTTGTAGAAGCCGGTCTCGGCGATCTTGCGCCGATCGTCGGCCGAGACGTCGATGTCGGCGGGCGACAGCAGGAAGACCTTCGTGGCGACCTTGTCGAAGGAACCGCGCAACGCGAACGCGAGTCCCGCCGCGAAGTCGACGAGGCGCTTGGCATCGTCGTTGCTCATGTCGACGAGGTCCATGATGACCGGGTTGCCGTCCCGGAAGCGCTCACCGATGGTGCGTGCCTCGCTGTAATCGGACGGACGCAGAGTGGTGATCTTGTGCAACGGGCCATCGGCGAACACGCGCTCCAACTCTCCTCGTTCCTCGGTCACCAGACCGGCGCGTCCCACACCCGCGGCGCGCAGCGTATTCGACCTCTGCAGCGGCTCGAGCCGGGTGGCCGGACGAATCCGCTCGACACCTGAGTCGGCGTGACGACCCGCGTAGGCGTACTCGGGCGCCGGCTCGTACCCTGCGTCGAATCCGCTGCCGGACAATCCATTACCGGCGAATGCGGCCGCTTCGTACTCGGTGGCGAAGCGACGGTCGTCGAATCCGTACTCGGCCTCACGGGGCGGTGCCTCACGGAACGGGGCGTCGCGATACACGGCGTCGCGTGCGCCGTCGCGCATCGACATGTCGCCGTAGTACTCGTCGCGGTAGGTGCGACCCCGAACGGGCGCACCCGGCTCCTCCAGGTAGTCGTCCTCATAGTCGCTCGGAGGCACCATGCCGAAGTATGCCTTGAACTTCTGCATCGTGGTCATATCTGGCCTCTCTGTCGTCCAACGCTGCCGGGGAGCAGTGGGGTGGTGCATTTGTTGATTTGTGTGCTCGTTGGTTCTGGTGTGACCAATGTGATTACTGAGAGAGTAGCGGCCGCGCACCCATGATTGCGGTACCGACACGCACGCATGTCGAGCCGTGTCGCACGGCCTCCTCCAGGTCCCCGGACATCCCCGCCGACAGCTCCCCGGCCTCGGGGTATCGCGCACGGAAGCCGGCGGCGATCTCCGCCGCACGCGCCATCCAGCGGTCCGCATCCCCGTCGACCGGCGCGATCACCATCAGCCCCCGCAGGTCCAGCCCGTCGGCGGCCATCGCCCGGTCGGCCAGTTCGGGCAGGTCGGACTCCACGACTCCCCCGCGCTGCGGATCGCCGTCGAGACTGACCTGCAACAGCACACCGAGGGCCGACGACCGCTCCCCGGTATCCAGTGCGGACACACTCGCCCGGGACAATGCGTCCAGCACCTTCACACGGTCTACCGAATCGACCGAATCCGCCCATCCGGCAATCGTTTTCGCCTTCTTTGACTGGACTGTCCCGATCATGTCGAAGGTGGCGGGCTCCGACAGCTCCGAGAGTTCGGGTGCGAGATCGGCGACCTTGCGCCCCGCCTCGGGTTCGCGGGACTCGCCGAAGGTCCGGACGCCGAGTCCCAGCAGACGACGGACGTCGTCGGCCGGGAAGTACTTGGTGACGACCATCAGACGCACCGATCCCGGAGCGCGACCGGCAGCAGCGACCGCATCGTCGAGACGCATCCTGGCCGCCGAATATCGTTCTGCCAGTTCGCGAGTGCGATCATCCCCGTCGAGCCGCACCCCGCCGCGTTCCTCAGCCATGGACGATCGCCTCCGTCATCCCGCCGGGTCCAGCCAGATCACCGACGCCAACCGCCCCGTGGGCGCCGTCCGTCGATGACTGAACAGTTCCGGATCCTCGACGGTGCACCGCGGATCGACGTCGACGGACTCGATCCCCGCCTCGACGAGCTGCCGCAGCAGTCCGGCCCGCACGTCGATACCGGTGGTTCCGCGCGTGGTCGTGCACGCACTGCCCGGCAGGTGCGCCTCGACGTCGCGCTGCATCTCCGGCGGCACCTCGTAATTGCGTCCGGCGACCGCGGGGCCCAGCAACACCTTCATCCGTTCCGGACGGGCACCGAGTTCGACCATGGCGCGCACGGTTTCCGGCACGATCCCGATGCGGGCGCCCACGCGGCCGGCATGCGCGGCACCGATCACGCCCGCCTCGTCGTCACTGAGCAGGACCGGCGTGCAGTCGGCGCTCAGCACGGCCAGAGCGAGACCGGGTTCCGCGGTGACCACGGCGTCGGTCGCGGGCAGCGGACCGTCCACCGGCCCGGTGACGACCTCGACGTTCCGGCCGTGGATCTGTTCCATCCAGATCACGCGATCAGCGGGCAGACCGAGGTGTTCGGCGAGTCGAATCCGGTTGGCGGCCACCGCCTTCGGATCGTCCCCGACGTGATCGCCCAGGTTGAACGTGTCGTAGGGCGGCTTCGACACGCCACCCCGTCGACCCGTGACCACGCGGCGTACCCGCATGGCCGGGCTCAGCGCTTCATGAACGACGGCACGTCCACGTCGTCGTCATCGAGCGTGACGCTGTTGCGGCGCGGCGGCTCCGGTGCTGCCTCCTGCTGCTGGTCGGCGAACGGATCACCCGCCTGCGCATTGGCCGGCATGGTGCCGAACAGCGGATCGTTGGAGGTGGTGTTCGCCGACACCGAGCCCGCCTGCGCCTTGCCGATCGTCGAAGCTCCGGAACCCGCTGCCGCACCGGGCGCGTCGGACCGCTTCCGGGGTGCACCGCCGTCGAACCCGGCGGCGATCACCGTGACGCGCACCTCGTCGCCGAGGTTGTCGTCGATGACGGTGCCGAAGATGATGTTCGCGTCCTCGTGGGCGGCTTCCTGGACCTGCGTGGCCGCGTTGTGGATCTCGAACAGGCCGAGGTCACTGCCACCCGCGATGGAGATCAGCACACCGCGGGCGCCCTCCATCGACGCCTCGAGCAGCGGCGAGTTGATCGCCGATTCCGCGGCCTTCTTGGCGCGGTCGTCTCCACGTGCCGAGCCGATGCCCATGAGGGCGCTGCCCGCATCGCTCATCACACCCTTGACGTCTGCGAAGTCGACGTTGATCAGGCCGGGCGTGGTGATCAGGTCGGTGATGCCCTGGACACCGTTGAGGAGCACCTCGTCGGCACTGCGGAAGGCGTCCATCAAGCTCACCTGGGCGTCGCCGAGCTGCAGCAGCCGGTCGTTCGGGATCACGATCAGGGTGTCGCAGGACTCGCGCAGCGCGGTGATGCCCGCGTCGGCCTGACCGCCGCGGCGCTTGCCCTCGAAGGAGAACGGCCGGGTCACCACACCGACGGTCAGGGCGCCGAGTTTGCGCGCGATGGATGCCACGACCGGCGCACCGCCGGTTCCGGTGCCACCACCCTCGCCCGCGGTGACGAAGACCATGTCGGCTCCCTTGAGGAGCTCCTCGATCTCGTCGCGGGCGTCCTCGGCGGCGCGACGACCGACCTCCGGGTCGGCACCCGCGCCGAGACCGCGGGTCGAGTCGCGACCGACGTCGAGTTTGACGTCGGCGTCGGACATCAGCAGGGCCTGGGCATCGGTGTTGATCGCGATGAACTCCACGCCCTTGAGGCCCTGTTCGATCATTCGGTTGACGGCGTTCACGCCGCCGCCGCCGATGCCGACAACCTTGATGACGGCCAGGTAGTTGTGCGGTGGCGTCATGTCCGCCCTCCTCGTGTCGGTCAAACCCTAAACCTGAACCATAGATTTAGAGTTATGTCAAGTAGATCCGTGTTGGGCTTGACGCTAGGCATCGACCCGCGCGGTCGCCAGCAACCGGGCGGCGTGTCGCGAAGATGACTGCAAGTTTTTCGGCGCGAGGGCCAATTTTCTTCCCCGGCGGCCCATTTCCCGTGAGCGCGCTCACCGGAAACCCGAAACCTCAGCTATAGGCCGGGAATTCCGGGCTCGACACGTTGAACTTCGTCGCCTGCCGTGTCAACAAGGCCTTGAGGGTGCGGGCCTTCTCCGGTCCGCGTTCGTCGTCGCCCCACACGACTGTCCTGTTGCCCCGCAACGTGAACTGGATGTCGACCGGCGATGACGCCTCGACTCGCGTGATGAGCCGGGCGATCTCCGGCGGCAGGTCCGCGACCACACCGAGCGCGGCTCGGGTCGTCGGATCCGACGGCCCGGCATGCGGGGTGTCGAGCGTCGGCAGGCGGTTGACCTCCGGCGGTATCCCGGTGCTCTTCTCGAAGGTCTGGAATCCGACGCCGGTGCGATCGAGGACATGGGTCTTCTCACCGTCGGTGACGGTCGCCACGGGCTGCCGCTCCACGATCGTGATCGTCAGCGTCGACGGATACGACCGCTGTACGCGTGCGGAGGCGACGGTCGGGATCGCGGCGATCCGCTGCGCGACCTGCCTGGTGTCGACCTGCAGCAGCGGCGTGCCCTGATCGACCCGTGCGGCATCCAGGATCTGATCCGACGGGACCGCACGGTTGTCCCGGACCTCTGTACTGCGCACGGACATCAGCGGACTGAAATAGGCGACCAGCCCCAGCGCGACGACCAGCACGATCACCGCGACGGTCCCGAGCAGCAGCCGCGACCGGCGCCGTCCCCGGCCGCCGCGCGTCATCGGGATCGTCCCGCCGGTGCCGTCCCCTGCTCGCCCCGGCCCTCGCCGTCCCCGGCCCGTGCCTCGATCGCGGCGAGGATTTCCGGGCCCTGCATCGTGATGTCGCCCGCACCGAGCGTCAGCACCAAGTCGCCGGGACGGGCGAGGTCGGCGACGGTGTCGGCCAAAGCGGACAGGTCAGGCTGGAAGACGACGGGCCGATGCACGTGGTCGGCGATCGTCGCGCCGCTGACACCGGGCACCGGTTCCTCGCGTGCCCCGAAGACGTCGGCGACGATGACCTGATCCGCGAGGTCGAGTGCCGCCGCGAATTCCTCGGCGAAATCGGCCGTGCGCGAATAGAGATGGGGCTGGAAGATCGCGATGACCCGTCGGGCGGTCTCGTCGTCGTCGGCGGGGTCGCCGATGGCCAGACGCGCCGCGGTGAGCACCGCGCGCACCTCCGTCGGATGATGTGCGTAGTCGTCGTACACGTCGACTCCGCCCGCGCGCCCGCGAAGCTCGAATCGCCTGCGGACTCCGCCGAAACCCTCGACGCCGGCCAGTACCCGGGTGGGGTCGCCGCCGATCCGCATACACGCCGCCGCCGCACCGATGGCGTTGCACGCCATATGGATACCCGGAACGGTCAACCGCAGCGTGGCCTCAACCGGTGCCCCGGCAAGCGATTCGGCGAATCGCACCTGCGCGAGGCCGCCCGCGCCCTGTGCCGACCACGAATCCAGGACGACGGCGTGGTCGACCCCGGGTGCCAGGTCGGCGAATCGTCCCTCGCCGTACCCGAATACGTCGATACCGCGCTCGGCCAGACGCTCGGCACAACGCCCGCCCAGCGCCGCCGACCCCTCGTCGTCGAGGCAGACGATCAGCGCACCCCCCGGGCGGATCCGGTCGGCGAAGTCGTCGAAGACCCGGACGTAGGCCTCGCGGGTGCCGAAATGATCGAGGTGATCGGCCTCGATGTTGGTGACCACCACGACATCCGGGCTGTATTCCAGCAACGAGCCGTCGCTCTCGTCGGCCTCGGCCACGAAGACGTCGCCGCTCCCGTGGTGTGCGTTGGTGCCCGACTCGTTCAGTTCGCCGCCCACCGAGAACGACGGGTCCATACCGCAGTTCTGCAGAGCCACAACAGAAATCGAGGTGGTCGAGGTCTTGCCGTGCGTCCCCGCCACGAGCAGTGTGCGGTAGCCCCCCATCAGGTCCGCGAGGACGACGGGACGCAGCAGGATCGGGATGTCGCGCGACCGGGCGGCCACCAGTTCCGGATTGGTCTTCGGGATGGCGGCATGCGTGGTGACGACGACCGACGGTCCGCCGGGTATCTGATCCAGCGCGGACGGATCGTGCCCGACCTGGACCCGTGCACCACGCGTCCGCAATTCGAGGATGGCGCGGCTGTTCTTCGCGTCCGAACCCGACACCTGCCCGCCCCGGGCCAGGAGGATGCGTGCGAGTCCACTCATGCCGGCACCACCGATGCCGACCATGTGCACGCGGCGCAGATGCTGGGGCAGGGCACCGGCCTCGGGCTGCCGTTCGGAGGAGATGTCCACGCCTCAGGCCCCCGATCCCGGTGCGTGCAGCGCCGCGCGGAGCGGACGGTGATGACGGCCCGCCCGGAATTCGGCGGCCAGCTCCAGCGCGGCGCGGGCCACCGACGCCGCGGCGTCACGATGACCGGTGCCGGTCGCGGCGGCCGACATCGCGGCGAGCCGATCGGTGTCGGCGAGCAGCGCGGGGACCTCGCGGGCCACCCAGTCGGCGGTCAGCTCGGCGTCGTCGAGCAGGAGCCCTCCCCCGGCCTCGACGATGGGCAGCGCGTTGAGCCGTTGCTCCCCATTGCCATGTGGCAGAGGCACATACACCGCGGGCAGACCGGTCGCCGAGATCTCGGCGACGGTCATCGCGCCGGACCGGCAGATCACCAGATCCGCCGCGGCGTACGCCAGATCCATACGCTTGAGGTATCCGACACCGACATACGGTGGCGCACCCACCGGCGTGGTCGGGTTGATCGAGTTCTTCGGGCCGAAGGCGTGCAGGACGCCGATACCGGCCGCACCGAGCGCCTCCGACGCACCCGCAACCGCCTCGTTGAGGCGCAACGCCCCCTGTGATCCGCCGAAGACCAGCAGCGTCGGCGCGTCCTCGGCGAGACCGAAGTAGTGGCGGGCCTGCGCCCGCAGCGCGGGACGGTCGAGTTCGGCGATCACGCCCCGAACCGGGATGCCCACCACGTCGGCATCCAATCCGGATCCGGGCACGGCGGCCATTACCCGGTCGGCGAATCGAGCCCCCACCTTGTTCGCGATACCCGCGCTCGCGTTCGCCTCGTGGATCACGATCGGCGGCCGGCGGCTCGCCCGCAGATGCATCTGCGCCGCGAGGTAGGCCGGGATCGAGACATAACCGCCGAAGCCGACGATGACGTCGGCACCGACGTCGGCGAGGACCGAACGTGCCCCGGCCACCGCCGAGATCAACCGTCCCGGGGTCTTCGCCAGTTCGAGTCCCGGCTTGCGCGGCAACGGCACGGGCGGAATCAGCTGCAGGTCGTAGCCGCGCTCCGGGACCAGCGTCGTCTCCAGGCCGCGTGTGGTGCCCAGTGCCGTGACCCGTGCGGTCGGATCCAGATGCGTGACGGCGTCGGCGACGGCCAGCGCCGGTTCGATATGGCCGGCCGTCCCGCCGCCGGCGACGACCACCGACAGCGGCCGTTCCGATCCCGAGCGGCCCAGCACAGCACTCACCGGTGTCCTACTTCCCATTCACTCTCGACCGATTACCGAAGGACAGATCACCGCCGGTGATCCCGGCTCCCCGACGACCGGTGTCCGGTCCGGTACCGATCAGCGGTCCACCGATCACCCGATGAGCCCGCGTACCGACGGTAGTGACCCGGCTGACGTGCCGATGAACCCGAGGGTTCGTCGAACCGGCCGCCGGTCCCCGAATACCCCGTACGGTAGTCGACCCGTACGGCCGACGCGCGAGGTGCCCGCTGTGGTGTCCCCCGCTTTCCGGGCGCGGGCTCGGCCGGCCGGCCACCACGGAGTCGACGGCCCAGGGATGCCCAGCGGGATGCCTCGGGCGAGACCGGCGCGCCACCGCCGCGAACGCCACGGCCCGGTTCGGCGGACGGCTGACCGCTGCGCCGCCGCGACGATCCCGCGCGCGCGGGCCGATAGGCCTCCGGCCGCGGGAGACGAAGCAACCTGCCGAACCTGCTGGTGTCCCCGCCGGACAGGGCCACCACGGCTTCGGGTTCGTGCCGTGCCGCGTTGGCCAGCAGGCCAAGCATCGCGAGCACCGTGAGTGTCGACGTACCGCCCGCCGACAGCAGTGGCAGCTGGATACCGGTCACCGGCAGCAACCCGATCACATAGCCGATGTTGATGAACGCCTGCGCGGTGATGAGCACCGTGATGGTCGCCGACATCAGGCGAAGGAACGGATCGACCGACCGCGTGGCGATGCGGAATCCGATGAACGCCAGCAGTGCGAAGAGGATGACCACCAGGAGGCCACCCACGAGCCCGAGTTCCTCGCCGATGATGGCGAAGATGAAGTCGTTGTGCGCGTTCGGCAGATAGTTCCATTTCGCGCGGCTCTGGCCCAGGCCGACACCGAAGATGCCGCCGTTGGCCAGCGCGTAGGTCGCCTGCCGGGCCTGGTAGCCCGCGCCCTGCGGATCGTCGATGTTGCCGAGGAAGCTCATCACGCGCTGTGATCGGTAGCCCTCGACGAGCGCCAGTCCGACGGCGATGGCCGCACCGGCGGCGGCGAATCCGAGGAACACCTTGACGGGCAGACCCGCGAACCAGAGCAGTGCGCCGACGATGATGGCGATGGTGATCGTGGTGGACAGGTTGGGTTCCAGGATGATCAGCAGACAGACCAGCAACGCCACCGGCAGAAGCGGGATCAGCAGTTCCTTGAGGGACGCGTTCTCCCGCTTACGGGAGGCGAGGAGGTGTGCGCCCCAGACGCACAACGCGACCTTCACGAGCTCGGACGGCTGTACCGACAGGCCACCGATCACGAACCAGCGGCGGGCGCCCTGGCTGAGCGTGCCGATACCCGGGACCAGCACCAGTGCGAGCAGGATCGTCGTGACGATCATCATCGGCGCGGCCAGGCGGCGCAGCATACGCACCGGCATCCGGAGCATCACGTAGAAGACCACGAGCCCGAGGAAGGCGAATGTCACCTGGGTCGCGAACAGCCCGTACGCCGATCCCTCCTTCGAGTACCCCTCGACCGACGACGCCGACAACACCATGACCAGGCCGAACACGGTCAGCAGGAACGCCATGGTCAGGATCAGGTGATAGGACGCCAGCGGGCGTGCCAGCAGATTGCGCGCGGCCTCGCCGATGGCGGCAGGCCACGACGACGCACCCTCGGCGACAACCTTTTTCGCGGCCGCCTTCTTCTCCGCGGCCTTGGTCGTCGCACCGGTGGCGCGTTTGCCGTTCTCCGCCTTCGTGCCGGTCGTCGCGGCGCCGTCCGTGCTCTCGCCCCGCCGAGTCCGTCGGCGTTCGGCGGTCTCGAGGCGGCTGGTCATCGTGCCGGTTCCGGCTCGACGGCGCCGGGGAGTGCCCGTGCCGCGGATGCGAAGGCGTCACCGCGGGCTCCGTAGCCCGGGAACATGTCGAGGGACGCCGCCGCCGGCGCCAGCAGCACGGCGTCGACCGGATCCCCCGGCGCGGCCTGCGCGAATCGGGCGGCCACCGAGACCGCGCCGTTCATCACGGCGACGGCTCGGCTCACGTCGCCGGTAGCCGCCGGGGCCGGTTCGGCCGGGATTCCGCCGAGCAGATCGTCGACGGCCGGGGTCGCACACTGAACAGTCACGCCCCCATCGTCCCCTGTGAATACTGTGACTGTTGGGACTTCTGGGGCGTGTCGCGTAATCGCCTCGACGATCAGGTCACGATCGGCGCCGATGGCGACCACCGCCGCCAGCCGTGCGCGCATCCGCCGGACGAGCCCGTCGACCTCGGCACCCTTGAGTAGTCCCCCCGCGATGAGGACCACCCGGGGATGCGCGGCGATCGCGGCCTCGGCGGCGTGCGGATTGGTCGCCTTCGAGTCGTCGACGAAGATCACGCCGTCGCGCACGGCGACAACCTCTCCCCGGTGTGCGGCGGGCCGGAACGCACGCAACGCCGCCGCGACGGGTTCGGGTGCGGCTCCCGTCGACAGCGCGAGCGCCGTCGCGGCCAGTGCGTCGGCCAGCCCCGACGGCCCCGCCGGATGGATCGCATCCACCTCGACCACGTCGCGGGCATCGGCACCGAAGGCCCGGTCCACGATCATGCCGTCGACCACGCCGACCTCGCCCGCCGCCGGTGAACCCAGGGTGAATCCCACGCGCCTGCCGGACACCCGCAATGCGGCGGCCACCGGATCGTCGAGGCCGACGACGCCGATCGCGCCCTGCAGGGCGATACCCTTCGCCTGCGCATACGCGTCGAAGGAGCCGTGCCAGTCCAGATGATCGTCGGCGATGTTGAGCACCACACCGGCATCCGGCGCGATCGATGACGCCCAGTGCAACTGGAACGACGACAGTTCGACGCACAGGACGTCGACACGTGGCGTCCGGCGCATCGCGTCGAGGACCGGCAGCCCGATGTTGCCGCAGGCTTCGGTCGCCGCCCCGGCCGAGCCCATGATCTCGGTGAGCATGGACGTGGTGGTGGTCTTGCCGTTCGTCCCGGTGACGACCAGCCACGTCCGAGGCGGTCCCAGCAGTCCGGCCCGGTCGACGCGCCAGGCCAGTTCCACCTCGCCCCAGACGTCGATGCCCGCATCCGCCGCGCGGGACGGCACCGGATGTGTGGGCGCGAATCCCGGGGAGACGATCACCAGGTCGGTCTCCCCGATCCAGTCGGCGTGCTCGGTGACCGCATCCATCGGCACGAGTCGCGCGCCGGCATCGGCCAACTCACCGGAACGCGATTCCTCGTCGTCGCCGAATCGCTTGTCCGCCACGGTGACCCGCGCACCGACGGTGAGCAGATAGCGTGCCGCGGACGTACCCGCGGTCCCCGCACCCGCCACCAGGACCCGGCGTCCGGCGAACATCGTCTCCGCGAGATCCCGGTCAGCCACGGACGGCGAGGTATTCGCTGTAGAACAACGACAGGCCGAGCGCGCAGGCGATCGCCGTGAGCAACCAGAATCTGATGATCACCGTGGTTTCCGCCCAGCCACCGAGTTCGAAGTGATGGTGGAACGGCGCCATCCGGAAGACGCGCCGCCCGGTGGTACGGAAGAAGGCGATCTGGATGACCACCGAGACGATCTCCGCGACGAACAGCGCGCCGATGACGACGGCGAGCAGCTCCGTGCGGGTGCAGATGGAGATGCCGGCCAACATGCCGCCCAGGGCGAGCGAGCCGGTGTCACCCATGAAGATTTTCGCCGGCGCGGCGTTCCACCACAGGAATCCGAGGCATGCTCCGCCGCCGGCGACCGCGATCAGGGCGAGGTCGAGCGGATCACGCACCACGTAGCAGCCGGGCGTGATCTCCTCGGGGGCCTTCGCGCCGCCCGCACACGCGTTCCGGTACTGCCAGAAGGTGATCAGCACATAGGAGCCGAGCACCATCGCCATCGACCCCGCGGCCAGGCCGTCGAGTCCGTCGGTGAAGTTGACCGCGTTGGACCACGCCGCGACGACCAGCCAGCAGAAGATCACGAAGGCCACCGACCACATCGAGATCACGTCGATGTCGCGTACATACGAGAGATAGGGGCTGGCCGGTGTGTATCCGGCGTCGTTGCGGAACTGCAGCACCAGGATGCCGAACAGGATGGCCGCGACGAACTGGCCGATCGACTTCGCGGTCTTGTTGAGACCGAGGTTGCGATGCTTGCGGATCTTGATGATGTCGTCGAGGAACCCGACGGCGCCGAGCGCGGTCGCGAGACCCAGCACGAGGAGTCCGGAGGCGGTGATGCCGGAACCGCCGGTGAAGTAGCCGACCAGGTGGGAACCGAGATAACCGGCCCAGAGCGCGACGAGGATCGCGACGCCGCCCATCGACGGGGTGCCACGCTTGGTCTGGTGACTCTGGGGTCCCTCGACGCGGATCTCCTGGCCGAATCCCTGCCGGGAGAACACACGGATCAATATCGGGGTGAGCAGGATGGACACCGCGATCGCGATGCCACCGGAGATCAGGATCTGGGTCACCGGGCCTGCCTCCGCGTGCACACAGCCGTCATTCGCGCTCGCGTCACTCGTGTAACTCTCTCTCGTCTCGTCATTCGCCGGACCGCCAGAGGTCACGCAGCGAGGTCAGTTCCGGCGACGAAGCCGCGATCAGAACCACATCCCCCTGGCCCGGAACCCAGTCGTCCCCGGAGGTCAGCACGTCACGTGCGTCGTCCACCGAACCCACCATCCGGACTTCGTCACCCCAGGAGCCTTCCATAACGGCTCCCTGATGCAGCGCGCGCACGGCTCGCGAGTCGCCCACACACAGCGTCTTGTCGACCGCGAGGCGTACCGCCTGCCGTCCGACCAGGTCATGGTCGACGACCGCCTCGTTCTCCGTGCGACCGGGGTCGACGGTCAGTTCGCCCAGTACCGCCCAGGTCCGCACCGGCCCGTCTGCCCCCCGTGCCGTGGCGGCCGTGTCGGCGAGATCACGCAACCGCGCGCGTACGTCCGCGACCGACGCCGGAGCATCGACGACCAGCACGGTCGGTCCGACGCTCACGCCTGCGCCTCGTCATCGCCCAGCGCCACACCCGCGACGATCCGATCGTCGAAGGGATGCTTCACCCCGTCGATCTCCTGCCCCGTCTCATGGCCCTTGCCCGCGATCAGAACCGCATCGCCGGGCTGCGCCCACGCGATCGCCGCACGAATGGCCTCGGCCCGGTCGCCGACCTCGCGGATCTCGCCGCGCGGCCCGGCGACGGCCTGCGCACCGGCGAGGACCTCGGCACGAATGGCCGCCGGGTCCTCGGTGCGGGGATTGTCGTCGGTGATGATCGCGAGCTCGGCGCCGCGTGCCGCGATCTCGCCCATCATCGGGCGCTTTCCGGTGTCGCGATCGCCACCGGCGCCGACGACCACCGCGAGCCGCCCACGGATCTGCTCACGCAGCGTGGCGATCACCGCGTCGAGCGCGGCGGGCTTGTGCGCATAGTCGACGACGACCAGGAACTCCTGACCCCGATCGACCCGCTCGAGTCGTCCGGGCACCGCGATCCCGGCGATGGCCTCGGTCGCGGTGGACACCGGCACGCCTGCGGCCACCGCGATGCTCAGGGCCAGCGCCGCGTTGGCGATGTTGAATCGTCCCGGCAGGGGCACCGTCAGGTCCACCTGCACGTCTCCCGGACCGCTGCACACGGCGTGCTGGACACCGTCCGGGTCGACGCTCGACGGGCCCGCGTGCCACTGCGCCGGGATCTCGCCGGTGGACACGGTGACCGGCGTGGTCTGGCGATCCGAACGCGCCACGTCCGCCATGCGCCGCCCCCACTCGTCGTCGACGCAGATGATCGAACGCAGCGCCCGTGTGGACGATCCGGGCGCGAACAGCCGCGCCTTCGCCTCGAAGTAGGCACGCATGGTGTGGTGGAAGTCCAGATGATCCTGGGACAGATTGGTGAAGGCCCCGATCGCGAACTGTGCGCCATCCACCCGTCCGAGTTCGAGTGCGTGGCTGGACACCTCCATGACGACGGCGTCCACCCCGCGTTCCAGCATCGTCGCCAGCAGCGCCTGCAGAGTGGGCGCCTCCGGCGTGGTCAGTGCGCTGGGCTGGGCGACACCGTCGATGCGGGTCTGCACGGTGCCGATCAGACCGACCGAATGGCCTGCCGCCATCAGCGCGGACTCCACCATGTAGGAGGTGGTGGTCTTGCCGGAGGTGCCGGTGATGCCTATCAGCTTGAGTCGCTGCGAGGGATAGCCGTAGATCCGTGCACTGAGTTGCCCCAGCACCGCCCGTGGTTCCGGGTGGACCAGTACCGCACACGCGGCGTCGGGTCCCAGGACGCCGGTCAACTCGGCGCGCCCCGCACTGTCGGTGAGGATGGCCGTCGCCCCCGCGGCGACCGCGGCGTCGGCGAATCGTGCACCGTGGGTGCTGGTCCCCGGGAGGGCCGCGAACAGATCTCCGGGCCGGGCCTCCTGCGCCCGCAGGGTCACACCGGTCACCTCGAAATCGGCGGTTGCCCCGCCGATCAGGTCGATACGCGCTCCGGTGGCCGCGGACAGCACGGTCACCGGGGTCGGCACGACCGACGACGGACGGAACGGATCGGGTGACTGCCGGTTACGGCGAGTGGACGCCATCGCTATCTCTCGCCTCCTCGCGGGTCGGACGGATCGGTGGATCCGGATCGGGCGGGCCGGGTGGGCCCACGGAGAACGCACTCACGATACCCGTCATCGATCCGGTTCTTGCGCTGCCGGGTCGGGGCGCTATCGGGTCGGGGCGCTATCGGGTCGGCGGGGTCCCGGTCACCGTGCTTCGAGTGTCAGGCGCGGAGCCGGGCGGGACACCGGCACCCGGTCGCGCTGCATCAGCCACGAGGTGATGGTCCCGAACAGTGGTGCCGCCGACTGCCCACCGGTGCCGTCCGAGCTGCGCTTCGGATTGTCGAGCATCAGACCGATCACGTAGCGCGGGCTGTCCGCCGGTGCGATCCCGGCGAAGGTGATGTTGTAGCTCGAGTTCGAGTAGCAGCCACAGTCCGGGTCCACCTGCTGTGCCGTACCGGTCTTGCCGGACAGCTGATAGCCGCTGACCTCACCCTTGGAGCCGGTGCCCTGCTGGACCCCCATCGGATCGGATTGCAGCACCGCGCGGAACATGTCGCGGACCGAACGTGCGGTCTCCGGGCTCACCACCCGGATGCCGTCCGGCCGCGGAGCGGGGTCCGCGTCCTGTCCGTCGCGCTGTTCGGCGGCGATCACCCGCGGCGGGATACGCAGACCGTCATTCGCGATGGCCTGATACATGGCGGTCATCTGCAGCAGCGTCATCGAAAGGCCTTGGCCGATGGGCAGGTTGGCGAAGGTACCGCCGGACCACTGGCTCAGTGCCGGCACCTCCCCGGCACTCTCCGCGGGCAGACCGACACCGGTGCGCTGTCCGAGCCCGAATTTGCTCAGCATGTCGGCGAAACGCTTCTCGCCCACCTTCTGCGCGATCATCAGCGTGCCGACGTTGGACGACTTACCGAAGATGCCGGTGGTCGTATACGGCTCGGTGCCGTGCGCCCAGGCGTCGTTGACCGTGACCCCGGACATGCGGATGCTGCCCGGCACGCGGTGGACCTGGTCGGGCCGGGTCACGCCGTATTCGATGGCGGCTGCCGCCGCGACCAGCTTGTTCACCGAGCCGGGTTCGAACGGTGAGGTGACGGCGCGGTTGCCGAGTTCGGCATTCTTCTGTTCCGCCAAGGGTTCCGAGGCGTTGAAGGTGTTGTCGTTCGCCATCGCGAGCACTTCGCCGGAATGGGCGTCGAGCACGACGGCCGAAGCGTTCTGCGCGCCGGAGGCGGCCTTCGCCGCAGCGATCTGACTCTGCACGAACCACTGGATGTCGGAGTCGATGGTCAACCGGACCGTCGAGCCGTTCAGCGCGGGATGCACGTTGCGGGTGCTGCCGGGGATCACCGCGCCGTCCGAGCCACGGTCGTAGGTCTTGGAGCCGTTGGTGCCCGCGAGTGTGGAGTCCAGCGACGCCTCGAGTCCGATCAGTCCGTTGCCGTCGTAGTTGACGTCGCCGATGATGTTGGCGCCCAGGGAACCTCCGGGATACAGGCGGATGCTCTGGGGGTCGGCACCCACCTCCGGGTACTCGTCGAGGATCCGGGCGGCGACCTCCGGACTGACCGAACGGGCGAGATAGGTGAACGTGTCGTTGCTCTTGAGCTTGGTCAGCAGGTCGGCCTCGCTGATCGAGCCGCCCAGCGCCGACGACACACCCTTGGCGATCTCCCCGAGACGTTCGTCGACGCCGGGCAGTGCCGGATCCTTCTTCCGCGCCTCGTCGATGGACGTGCGAACGGCCTTGGGCTGGAACGTCAGTGACTTCGCCTCGTCGGTGTAGGCCAGTGGTCGCCCGTTCCGGTCCAGGATCGCTCCCCGCGTCGCGGTGAGCACCTGCGTGTACTCACGCTGCTGCGCGGCCTCGGCGGCGATCGACGGCGCCTCGATGGTGTGCACCACGATCATGCGGATGGCAACCGCGATGACCGCGATCAGCACCACCGCACCGGCCACCCGGCTACGGCCGAGGAACCGGTTGACGCCACCGGGGCCACCCGAACCGGGGCCACCGGCAGCGCCGGACGACCCTCCGGAACCACCACGGCCGGGACGTCCCCGCCCACTGGGCCCGGCGTCGAAACGCTGGAAGACGGCACGTGTCATGGTTGTCAATTGTCCACCGGCTTAGCGGGATCGCGCCGAATTTGCGCCCGGCGCGTTACGATCCGCCGCCGGCGCCGAGGGCAACACGTTGGGTGCCGGAGTGGCACCGGGCACAGCCTGCGACCCTCCGGCGGGCGGTGTGGCCCCCTCGGGCGACGGCGTCGCGGGCCGGGGCGCCGCATCCGGACGCGAATCGGACTGTGTATCAGGAGCATTCGATGGCGTCGCAGGATCCGGCGACGTCGTGGCGCCGCCGCCGGGCAGCCCCTGCGAGTCGTCCACCTTCTTCGGATCGATCGAATCCACCGGATCCGGCCGGTTGGGCGGATTGATGGAGGTCATCGACTTTCCGCGCGCCGGCTCGGGAGTGCCGATCATCCGCACCTTCCCGTCGGCTCCGACGACCATGCGTGCCGGGTTCTTCGCGGGAATCAGACCGAGCCGAGATGCCTTGTCGGACAATTCCGGTGCCGAATCACCCGATTCGTAGTCACGCTTGAGCGAGTCACGACGGTCGGCGAGCGACTGATTCTCCTGGCGTACGACCCCCAGCCGGTAGGAATCCTGCGCGGCCTTGGTCGACAGCCACAGGCTGAGTCCGAGTCCGACCACCAACAGCGCCAGGACCGGCACCACGAAGGGCATGCCGGTGATCCGCTGCCGCAATCCGCGCCGAATCGGAGCAGAGACCGCCGCACGCGACGGACGGGCGGCGCGACCGGCCTGACGGTCGTCGCGGTCCAGTCGGCGCCTGCGCCGGTCGATGGCGCGCTGCGCGGCGCGAGAGCGATTCTCCCGCACGGTATCCAGGCCACCTCGCCCGGCGCCCCGGGTGCGGGTCTTCCCCGCACGCTCGGTGCTCTCGATATCGATGTCTTCCAGGACCGTCATGCCCGCTCCTTGTCCTCGACACGTTCGATGACCCGCACCCGGACAGGTGCGGATCGTGGGTTCTCGGCGAGTTCCTCATCGGTCGGCCGTTCGGCACCGCGGGTGACGAGACGGAAATCCGGTGCGGAGCCCGGTAATTCGACCGGCAGGCCGCGAGGTGATGTCGACGTCGTCCGGGTTGCGAACTCGCGCTTGACTATCCGGTCTTCCAGGGACTGGTAGCTCATCACCGCGACACGGCCACCGACACGGAGCGCGTCGAGTGCCGCCGGGATGGCCCGGTGCAACGCGTCGAGTTCGTGATTGACCTCGATGCGCAGGGCCTGGAAGGTTCGTTTCGCCGGGTGGCCACCGGTACGTCGCGTCGCCGCCGGGATGGTGGCGTAGAGGAGTTCGACCAGTCGCGCGCTGGTGGTGAACGGTTCCCGCTCACGTTCCCGGAGAACCGCCGACGCGATCTTGCCCGCGAATCGTTCTTCACCGTATTCGCTGAGGACGCGTGCCAGCTCCCCGTGTGAATAGGTGTTGAGAACCTCTGCGGCGGTGAGGGATTCCGAATCGTCCATGCGCATGTCCAGCGGAGCGTCCACCGAGTAGGCGAATCCCCGGTCGGGACGGTCGAGTTGCATCGACGAGACGCCGAGATCGAAGAGCGCGGCATCGATGCGGTCGATACCCGCGTCGGACAGGACTTCGCCGATCTGGTCGAACCGCGCGTGGTGGAAGCTGATGCGATCACCGAAGGGGGCGAGACGGGTGCGCGCGATGTCAAGTGCCGAGGTATCACGATCGATGCCGAGGATGCGCACCTCGGGATGTGCCCGGGCAAGGAGTTCGGTGTGGCCGCCCGCACCGAGTGTCGCGTCCACCGCGATCCGGGGGCGATCATCGGCCAGCGACGGCGCGAGAAGTGCGATCATCCGTTCAGCCATCACCGGCACGTGACCGAATTCGCCTGAGCGACGCGAGGATGTGGACTGCTGACCGGACTCGGGTTCTGACCCGTCGTGATCGTGGCCTGTGTCCACCGAACATCTCCTCGGACTGTGCTCTGGTACTCCCTGTCGCGTGATCGTGTGTCGCGGGGACTGTAGGAGGTCGGGACCGGCGAACCGGGGTCCCGGCCCGGACACGAACCTGGCGTTGGGGAAGTACGCCAGGGTCGCTCCGGGCCGAGGCCTCGTCTCGCCCGATCCCCTGCGCTCGCGGGACATCGGCCGTGATCCGTTGCTAGAGCAGCGAATCCAGCGCGGGTGAACCCGCGGCGGAGAAGTTCTCCTCGTGCTGAGACTGGTAGTCACGCCAGGCCTGCGCGTCCCAGATCTCCAGGTGATCGAAACTGCCGATCACCACACACTCCTTGGACAGGTTTGCGTACTCGCGGTGGCCGGCGGAAAGGGTGATACGCCCCTGCCCGTCCGGTCGCTGCTCGTCCGCACTCGCGAAGTAGTACCGCTGGAAGGCTCGCGCCTCGGCATCGTTACGGGATGCCTCCATCGTCTTCTCCGCGATGACGTCGAACTCCTCGTTCCGATACACCGACAGGCTGCGGTCCTGGCCTCGTGTGACCATCACCCCTCCTGCCAACGCGTCGCGGAACTTCGCGGGCAACGTCAGTCGCCCTTTGTCGTCCAACTTCGGCGTGTAGGTGCCGACAAGCCTCACGGACATGTCGACACCTCCTGCCCATCGGCTCCGACATCCGGTCTGTCGGTTCCGATGACGCCACAGTACCCCACTTTCCACCACTTTCCACCCCCAATCCCCCACCCTCGCTCCACACCGCAGCAAAACTGCAGTTCACAGCACCAAAATCCGGTGGTGGAAGAATCTCGACACCGCGCGTCGCGCGCGTGTCCGGCTGGGACGGACGATACGAAAGTCGACTAAAGGTACTGGTGATAGCTGTTCACGCAGATGGGTGGGGCAAAGTGGGGGAACCCGGTGGGGCGACGTGGGGGAACCGGTGGAGCATCGTGGGGAACGCCCGGATCATGCTCCGGACAGACAAGAAGGCCGTGCACCCTCAGAGGGTGCACGGCCTTTGTTGTGAGATTCAGGGAATCACCGAGCGTGGAACACGGCGGAGATCACCGGGACGCGCGTCAGCGGCACGCGGAGCGTTTCGACTTCACTCCTGTTCGAAGCGCCGATTGAAGCGGTCCTCCATGCGCTCGGAGAACTTCCGCTTCGGAGCGGCCGCCCGGCTGGTGCGTTCGGCGCCTCGACCCGACCGGGGTGCGCCGGCCGGACCTTTCGCCCCGCCGCCCCACAGTGCCATCAGCCCGGCACCGAACATCACCAGGAATCCGACCAGGCTGATGATCGGAAAGCCGCCGATCGTCACGTCGACGATCAATCCACCGACAAGCAACAGAAGGCCGACGACGAAGACGGCGACGGCCTGCAACCGACGGCGCCCGCTGGACTGTCCGAATCGACGACGTTTGACGTTGGACGCAAACTTCGGGTCTTCGGCGTACAGCGCGCTTTCGATCTGTTCGAGCATGCGCTGCTCGTGCTCAGAAAGAGGCACCGACCCTCCTCACTCGACTCCATCGACCCGACCCACTGCTCGGCGCGAAGGTGTCGAGCTGTCGATGTCGCATGGCCGCGGTCACGGCCCTGATCTCATGATACGAGCAGAACGTTTCGGCGACCACCATTACCCGTCGTTGGGTCGCCGGAGGCAGCCTCCGAACGGACGAGCGCAACCGATATCTGCTGGGCCCCGGTTCAGGCCGTGCGGTCGACATGGGGCGCCTGATGCGGAAGTTTGCCTTGCTCATAGGCGATCAGCAGGCCGTCGACATCGTCGAGGAGATCCATCACCCTCGTGCGCATCGCGCCGACCGTCGCCGCATCCACCGTGCGTACCAGCCCGGATTCGATGTCCTGCCGCATCCGTGACCGCCCGGCGAAATAGTCGGCGTAGGCGGCGAATTCCGGGATCACCACGGGCAACCGCGACCACGCGCTCCGTGCGCCGCGCCGACGGGTCGGCCGGATGGACGGTTCGAAGATCTCCAGCGCGGCGCCTGCCGCCCGCAGCGCGGCGAGATAGAACTGGCGGAACCGCTCGGCCTGATCGGGCACGCCGTCGGCGTTGTCGAAGAGATTCTCGGCCCGCTCGAAGAGGTCGCGACCACGACCGACCACGATCGGGTCGATATCGACGGATGCGGGCCGTGCCGCATTCCGTGCGCGGGTGCGCATCGTGTGCTCCATGTTCCACCTCCAGCGGGTCGTCGATCTGACGTACACCTGCTTTGTACAACGCAGGTCCGACAGCAAACGCTTCCCTCGTTCGCCGCCGGACCGGCGTCGGTGTGTCGGGGGTGAGACGGATCAGCTTGCGGAGGCTGGTTCATCGAACACCCGTTCGACAGATTCAATAGTAGCCAGCGCACCGCGATCCTTCAAGACCGCGGCGCGCCCGGAGAGTAAACAGTGTCGAACAATGCAGTGTCCCCGGGCGAGCAGTGTGACCACACCTCGGACAAGGGACGGACGTGGAGAGGACCGACGTTCGGTGACGATCCGTCTCGTTGACCTGACCGGTCAGGATTCCCGCATCTGGCTGGATCCTGCCCTCGACATCTACGTCACCGCGATGAACTACCCGCGAGGCACCGAATTCCAGCGCGCCGGGTTGTGGCGTGAACACATCGCACGCCCGGGCTGGCGCGCGGTGGGTGCGGTGGCCACTGTTTCGCCCACCGAGATCCATGCCCCGCAGCACGCCCGCCGCCGATTGTCCCGCCCGGTCGCCACCGAGGACGGCGCCGAGGTGCTGGTCGGCATCGCCTACGGCTATCGGGGCAATCGCGACCAGTGGTGGAATCAGCAACTACGACTGGGGCTCCGGCACGCGGGCCTTCCGGAGTCCGCGGTGGACGAGATCACCGACGACTACTTCGAACTCACCGAACTGCACGTGCACCCGACCGCGCAGGGACGCGGTGTCGGTCAGTGGATGCTCGCCCGGTTGCTCACCGACCGTCCCGAACGCACCGTCCTGCTGTCGACTCCCGAAGTGGGGGCCGAGGACAACCGGGCGTGGCGTCTGTACCGGCGGCTCGGATTCGTCGACGTGTTGCGGCACTTCACCTTTTCCGGTGACCCCCGCCCGTTCGCCTTCCTCGGCCGCCACCTCCCACTCCCCGAGCAGCGGCCATGAGACACCCCGGCCTCGACGTCGTGGTGGTGGGCGGCGGACACAACGGACTCGTCGCCGCCTGCTACCTCGCGCAGGCCGGACGTTCGGTGCGCGTCCTCGAACGCGACGGGGTCCCCGGCGGCGCGGTCTCGACCGTCGCGCGCTGGCCGGGATACCGCGTCGATCGCGGCTCGTCGGCACATCTGATGATCCGGCACTCCCCGATCCTCGACGATCTCCGCCTCGCCGACCACGGCCTGCGCTACATCGATTGCGATCCCTGGGCGTTCAGCCCCGGAACCGACACCACCGGCCCGATCGTGTTCCGCACCGACCTCGACGCCACCTGCCGGAACATCGAACGCGCGGTGGGCGCATCCGACGCCGACGCGTATCGCCGCTTCGTCGACGTGTGGCGGCCCCGCGCGCGGTCGGTCATGCGGGCCTTCTACGCCCCCGCCGATCCCGGTCGATTCGCCCGCGCGTTCACCGGACTGACGTCCACGGCGACGACGGCCCGCACCGGCCCGATCGGCCGTCGGGCGGGCGGGATGCTGTCTCTCACCCAGGAACTGATGGCCTCGGGCGACGCCCTCCTCGATCGGTGGTTCACCTCCGAACCGCTCAAGGCCGCACTCGCCTGGTTCGGCGCCCAGTCCGGTCCCCCGATGAACGCACCCGGCACCGCACCGATGATCGGCTTCGCGGCATTACAGCACGACATCCCGCCGGGACGGGCGGTCGGCGGCAGCGGCGCACTGACAGAGGCCCTGCTGAGCAGGCTCGCCACCGACGGCGGCGAACTGCGCCCGGGGATCTCGGCCACCTCCATCGAACGATGCGGCGATCACTGGCGGGTCACCGGCGACGACGGCGACAGTCAGTGTGCGCGGCGCGTGGTGGCCGCCTGCCACATCCTCACCACACTCGATCTGCTCGCCGCCGGTGGCCACGACGCGGACGCGCTGCGCCGATGGCGGAACCAGATCGTCGTCGGCGACGGCATCGGGATGGCACTCCGGCTGGGCACCGACGCCCTGCCCGACTATCCCGACCTGCCCTCGGACCTTCCCGCCCACGGCGTGCATTCGGGACTCGGCCTCCTCGTCACCGACCGGGCGCAACTCCGCCGGGCACAGGCCTCCGCATCGGTCGGTGAATTGCCCGACCGGCCGGCCTGCGTCGCGATGGGCTATTCGGCCATCGACCCGACCCTGGCCCCGCCGGACCGTCACGTCGTCAACGTGTGGGCGCAGTGGCACCCGCGGCACCTCGCCGGCGGGCACGGCTGGGCCGGCGCCGCACCCGCCGCGGCGGCCGCGATCGAGGCCGAACTCGACCGGTACGCACCGGGATTCGGCGAGCACATCATCCACCGGCATGTTCAGACGCCGGAGGACCTCGAGAACGAGCTCGGATTGATCGGCGGAAACATCATGCACGTCGAGATGAGCATCGACCAGATGTTCTTCTGGCGTCCGCACCCCGACCTGTCCGGACACCGGGTGCCGGGCGCGCCCGGGATCGTCCTGGCCGGTGCGTCCACGCACCCCGGCGGTGGTGTGACCGGGGCGAGCGGCCGAATTGCCGCCCGGCTCGCGATGCGCCGCTGAGCATGCTTTCCACCATGGAGTGACCTACGTCATCGGCGCACACCGATAACGATTTCGTATATGGGTTCTCCTCCGTTCGGCCGTTGTCGACGATCGACAATAATTCGCGGGGTCACGGTCATGTCATCACCCGGAATATGTGAACTCTCACCACATTGTTGCCGCGGCATGGACACACATGTTCATTCGTCGAATCAGTTCGCGGATAACAACATGATCGACACATTCATACGCGGGACCAGCACACTTGATCCCACATTCCGATATCTGACCACTCACACAACCATCTCGTTGATGCACAAGGACTTTCGGCACAGTTGCACTCCCGTCCCAGATCGGTGATCCTGACACTCGCCGGTCAGTCCGGAGCGTGTTATCAGCGGGTCGGGACAACTGATGTGGAGTGCAATATGACGGTCGACCGGCGAACATTTCTGACGGGCGCGGCAGCCACGGCCTCGGTCGTGGCACTCGGACGCGGTACCACAGCGCATGCCGCGCGTCATTCGCCTCTGTTCGTCGCCGCACCTGTGGTCAGTGGCGGCCCTTCCATCGCGCGATTCCGAATATCCGGAAAATGGCGGGAGATCACGCTGCACCCCTCCCCACACGGGCGTGACGGGCGCGGCTCACCGCTTTCCGAACTGGTTGCGGTGCCGGTGGGCACCAGCCGCATCGAGGTCACCACGCCGCGGGGCAGAGTCGCCCAGCCACCCACCTACGGAATCCGGAAGGCGCCGCCGTTCACCGACGCCGTCGCCTCGTTCTACGGCTGGGGTTTTCCGGTCGTCACACGCAAGGGCTGGGGTGCCGACGAGAAGCTGCAGACCTGGGGCGAACCCGAATATCACCCGGCGCAATCGATCACCGTGCATCACAGTGCGTCGCCGACGGGAAACGAGTTCAACGACTACCGCGAGGCCGTCCGTTCCATCTACCGCTACCACGCGGAACCGGCACCCAAGGGGCAGGGCTGGGGCGACATCGGCTATCACCTCGTCATCGATCCGAACGGCGTGATCTACGCGGGCCGCGACACCGGCGCGGCAGGCCCCATTTTCCGCCCGGGCACGGCACCACGCCGCGGCGCGCAGATCGTCAGCGGTGGACACGTCGTCAAGGCGAACGCCGGAAACATCGGCATCGTGCTGATCGGCGACTTCACGCACACGCTGCCCACACCCGAGGCACAGCAGTCACTGCGGCTGGTGCTCGCCAACCTCTGCCGGAAACTGGGCATCGATCCGCTCTCGCGTATCCGCTATCGGAACCCGGTCAACGGCGTGACCTCCGAACAGTTCGCGATCTCGGGCCACCGTGACTGGGCCGCGGTCGCCGGCGCCACCGAATGTCCCGGTGATCAACTCGTCCCCTGGCTTCCGGTGCTCCGGGCCACCACCGCACTGAAGATCGCCAATCCCGGTCGCGTGCCGTTCGGGTCCAGCTAGCGGCACCGCGCTGCCTGTTGTTCGGGCGTCCCACGGCGACGACGATTCGTCTGGCACGATGTCCACGTGCGTCCGTCTTCCCGTTGGCCCGCGTTCGTGATGCTGCTCGTCCTCGTCGGCGCGCTCCCGCTGCTGTCGGGCTGCCTGCAGCGTTCCACCACCGTCGGTGACCGCTTCTCCGGCAGCATCGTCGTGGCCTCCACGCCGGACGATCCGCGCGGCGTACCGAAACTCGACATCCCGGAGTCGATGGCGTCGCAGATCTCCCTCAGCGACTACAGCTCCGGACCGGCGGCCGAATCCACGCGCCGTGCACCGACGACCACTCCGACGGCCGGGGCCACCCCCTCTCCTTCCGCGGACGAATCCGCGCAGGTTCCCACCCCCGGGGAAACCACCAGCGCCGACGACGGAAACAGCGACGAGGATCAGATTCCCCGTCTCGGGACGCGCGCGACCTTCAGCAACCTGACGACCGGCCAGTTCGGTCAGCTCGGCGAGATCGCGGCGAATGCCTTCGGCGAGGATGCACTGAGTATCAAGCTGTCGGCCAAGCGCACCGGAGACGTTGTCCGCCTGACCGGCACCGCCGACCTCACCGAACTCGATCCGGCCCGCAATGCCGTGCAGCTGACCATCACCTTCGGCGGCGAGGTCAAGGGCACCACCGGCAGCCAGGTCGGCGAGAACACGGTCACCTGGAATCTGAAACCACGCGAGACGACGACACTCACGGCCGAGGCCGAATACCCGGACCCCGCGACGGCCGCCGTTCCCGGCTGGTCGTGGTTCGTCGCGCTGGTGTGCCTGATCGTCGTACTGATCGTGGCGCGACTCGCGTACGCCGGACGCCACCGTGGCCCGCGTCCCGGGCGCCCGCGCCCGAGCAGTCCGCTCAACCGCACGTCCTGACGGAGGCGGATGGCGGCGCCGGGGTCAGACGTCGTGGCCGAGGCGTTCGAGCACCTCGGTACTGGCCTTCGCGAAATTGAGGCTGCAGAAGTGCAGACACGGGACACCTTCGGAGACAAGACGTTCGGCCATTTCGGTGGCGAAGTCGATGCCCACCGCCCGCACCGCGGCACGGTCCTCCTCGGGTCCGTCACCCGCTGCGGCGGCGAAGCGCTCGGACACCTTGTCCGGGATCACCGAACCCGACAGGTCGGCCATCCGACGGGCGGAGGCCAGCGAGGTGATCGGCATCAGTCCGGGGATCAGCGGCTTGGCTCCCTGCTCCGCGTCGGCGCGCACCAGCCGGTCCCGCAGACGCAGGAAGTGCTCGACGTCGAAGAACATCTGCGTGATCGAGTAGTCGGCACCGGCGCGCAGTTTGTCGACCAGTGCACGGGTGTCGTCCTCGAGGCTCGGCGCGCGATGATGTCCCTCCGGGAACGACGCCACACCGACGTGGAAGTCGCCGAGGTCACCGATCAGCCGCACGAGTTCCTCGGCGTAGGTGACGCCGTCGGGATGTTTGACCCACTCCCCGAGCGGATCACCCGGCGGATCGCCACGCAGCGCGAGGATATTGGTGATGCCCTGGTCGGCATACGCGCCGACCAGCGCGCGCAGTTCGTCGATGCTGTGATTGACGGCGGTCAGGTGCGCCACCGGCAGCAACGTGGTCTGGGCGGCCAGCTCACCGGTGATCCGCACCGTGCGGTCACGGGTGGAGCCGCCCGCACCGTAGGTCATCGAGACGAATGCGGGACCGAGCCGCTCGAAGCTGCGGACCGCGCGCCACAGACGGGCTTCGGATTCGGTGTCCTTCGGCGGGAAGAACTCGACCGAGAACGGGACCGGACCACGATGCGGCATCGACAGACGTTCCACGATCGACGGCGCGGCCGTCGACGATGACCCGGAGCCGGCGGAAGCGCCGGTCACCGGAGAGGTCACTGCGGAAGAGGTGGTCACCCGGCCAGTGTACGGATCAGGCCCACTAGCCTGGCAGGGTGACCTCACCCGCACCCATCCCCACCTCCCTGGACGAGGTGCCCGCATCCGTGGAGGCCGTGCTCCGCGATTTCTTCGGACACGCGGTGCCCGCCGCGGACGCCATCTCCCCGCGCGTGGGGGTGGCGGCCCGTGCGTTGACCGACTTCGTACTGCAGGGCGGCAAGCGGGTCCGTCCCACGTTCGTCTTCGCCGGCTGGCTGGCCGGTTCGTCGGCATCCGACTCCGCGCCACACGGCCCGAATCCGCCCGACGCCGCGGACGCTCTCCGGGTCGGCGCGGCGCTCGAACTCGTACAGGCGTGCGCACTCATCCACGACGACATCATCGACCGTTCCGACACCCGGCGCGGACATCCGACGCTGCACCGGACCTTCGAGACCGCACATCGGGCCGACGACTGGTCCGGGGACGCGGCGGCGCACGGCGTGTCGGCGGCGATTCTCGTCGGCGACCTCGCCCTGGCCTGGGCCGACGATCTCGTCCACGGGCACGCCCCGACCGACGGTGCCACCGACGATCCCCGGCCCCTGCCCGCGGCGGCCGGGCGCGTGTGGGCATCGATGCGCACGGAGGTGCTGGGCGGTCAGTATCTCGACATCGTGAACGAGGTCAGCGGTGACGAGAGCGTCGAATCGGCCTACCGGGTGATGGAGTACAAAACGGCCGCCTACACCGTCGCCCGTCCGCTCGAACTCGGAGCCGTCCTCGCCGGAGCCGGCCCGCGACTGATCGAGGACCTCCGGGCCATCGGCCACGACCTGGGCGTGGCGTTCCAGTTGCGCGACGATCAACTCGGGGTCTTCGGTGACCCGGATCAGACGGGCAAACCGTCCGGCGACGACCTCGTGGCGGGCAAGCGGACGGCCCTGCTCGCGGTCGGCCTCGCACGGGCCGCCGAGCGCGACCCCGGCCTGCCCGCACAACTGCGCGGTTACCTCGGGCGTCCCCTGTCCGACGACGAGGTCCGTTCCGCCCGGGCACTTCTCGTCGATGTCGGCGCGGTCGACGACATCGAGAGGCAGATCTCCGCATTGCTCGACAATGCGATCGGCATCATCGACAGCGGCGAACTCACCCCGGCGATCCGTACCGAACTCACCGCGTTCGCCCACCGGATCGCGCACCGGACCGCATGAGTACGTCGCTCCCCGGCACCGACCGGGTCGTGGTGATCGGGGCGGGACTCGCCGGATTGTCGGCGGCGGCCCGCCTGCGCGGACAGGGCCACGACGTCACGGTGCTCGATGCCGCGGCGGCTCCCGGTGGCCTGGTACGCACCGACGAAGTAGCAGACGATGACGGCAACGTCATTCGATTCGACACCGGCGCAACGGTTCTCACGATGCCCGAACTCATCGACGAGGCTCTGGCCGACCTCGGTGTACCCGCCGCCGAGACGCGCAGGCGGCTCGGGTTGGTCGACGTGGACCCGGCGTACGCCATGCGCTTCGCCGATGGTTCGGCACTCGACGTGCCCCGCGGAGCGGACCGGTTGGTCGCCGCGGTGGATGCCGGATTCGGTGCGTCGAACGCCGCGGGCGTGCGTGACCTGATGGCGTGGCTCGCCCGGTTGTACGACGCCGAATTCGACACCTTCGTCGACCGGAACTTCACCGGACTCGCCGACCTGACGGACGCGGCCACACTGCGGTCCGTCGGCCTGCTCGCCCGCATGGGTGCGGTCCGCCGCCTCACGGGTGCGGTCAACCGATTCGTGAAAGACGAACGGCTGCAGCGCATCTTCACCTTCCAGGCGCTGTACGCCGGATTGCCGCCCGCCCACGCCGCCGCGGTTTACGGCGTCATCGCCCATATGGACATCGGCCTGGGCGTCTATTACCCGACCGGCGGTATGGGACGCGTCGGAGAGGTCATGGCCGGGGCACTCGCCGACGCCGGCGCCGGGATACGTCTGAGTACCAGGGCCACCACGATCATCCGCGACGGCGCCCGCGTCACCGGAGTCCGCCTGGACACCGGCGAGACGCTCCCCGCCGATGCGGTGATCAGCACGCTGCCGGTACCGGCGACGACCACGTTGCTGGGCTCACCGCCCCGGGGAGTTCGCTGGGGCCGAATCCGGTACTCCCCCAGTGCCGTCGTCATCCACGGCACGCTGCCGCGCACGATGACCGGACGCTGGCCGGGGCGGCACCACACGCTGGACTTCGGTGCGGCGTGGCAGGACACCTTCACCGACCTCACACGCGCACCGGGTCGTCCGATGCGGGACCCGTCGTTCCTCATGACCAGACCTGCTCTGTCCGATCCGCAGTCGTACCCGGATGGGCCGGAACCGGTCTCGGTACTCGCACCGTGCCCGAATACCGATGTCGCGGATCTGGATTGGGCCGCACTGGCGGGCCCATACGTGGCGGAATGCCTGCAGACGCTCGCGCACCGCGGATATCCGGGCATCGAGTCGATGCGGGTGCTGCGTGTCGATCATCCGGGCACCTGGGCGGCCGCCGGATTGCCCGCGGGTACCCCCTTCAGCGCGGCGCACACGGTGCGTCAGACCGGCCCGTTCCGTACGCCGAACCGGTGGCCGGGCTGCGACAACCTGTTCCTGGCGGGCGCCGTCACCGTCCCCGGCGTCGGGATCCCCCCGGTGCTGGTGTCCGGACGGCTCGCCGCGCAGCGCGTCCACGATCACCTGACCGGCCGCGAGCGCCGCCGTAGGATCACGCCGTGAGTATCTCTCGGTCACGCCTGCCGGGAGACCTGGTGCTCGGCACCGCGGGCTCGATCCTCGTCTGCATCGGCAGCTTCGGCGTCGGTGACATCGCGCGCAACCATCACCTCGCCCAGGACCTCGGCATCGCGGCCATCACCTACGGGCACGGCAAGACCCTGTTCGGCACCCTGTTCTGGCTCGGCGTCGCCACCCTGGTGATCGCCTGGGTGCGGGTGGGGCGCACGGTCGCCTCCGGTGCGCCGATGCCGGTCCGGACACTTCGCCTCGGCATCCTCGCGTGGGCCGCACCGATGGCACTCGCCGTACCGGTCTACAGCCGTGACGTATACGCATATCTCGGACAGGGCGCGGTGTTCCGCGAGGGATTCAATCCCTACGCCGACGGACCCGCCCACTACCCCGGCCCCATTCTGGACAGCATGGCCCAGGTGTGGGCGACGACGACCGCTCCCTACGGCCCGCTGTTCGTCGGCCTCACCCGCGCGGTCACCGAGATCACCGGCGACCACGTGATTCTCGGTGTCTATGTGATGCGGCTGGTGCTCCTCCCCGGCCTGGCGCTCATGCTGTGGGCCGTTCCCCGACTCGCCCACCACTTCTCGGCGTCCCCGCAGACCGGACTCTGGCTGGCGGTGGCCAATCCGATGGTGCTCCTCCACCTGATCGCGGGCAGTCACGTCGAACTCCTCATGGTCGGTCTGCTGGTCGCCGGTGTGACGCTCGCCGTCACCGGGCGCCACGTCGCCGGTCTCGCGGTCCTCGGTCTCGCGGTGTCGGTCAAGGTGACGGCGGGTATCGCGATCCCGTTCGTCCTCTGGATCTGGTTGTCGCACCTGCGGGAGCGACGGGGCCAGACGTCACTCGGCGCCCGGACGGTGGTCGCGGTGTTCGCGACGGTCGTCGCCGTGCCGGTGGCGGTCTTCGCGATCTGCACACTCGCCGTCGGGCTGGGCGTCGGCTGGTTGACCGGACTGGGCTTCGCCGATCAGATCATCAACTGGTTCACCCTCCCGACTCTCGCCGGGCATCTGGTCACTCTGCTGGCCGCACCGTTCACCGCGCTGAATCTGCAACCGGTACTGGTGATCACGCGAGCGATCGGCGCCGCGGTCCTCGCGATACTCCTGGTGGCCATCTGGTGGCGGCACCGCCGGGACGAACGTGCCGCGATGACCGGCATGGTGTGGGCCATGCTGGCGGTCCTCCTGCTCGAACCCTCGACACTGCCCTGGTACTACACGTGGGTGCTGACGGTGGCGGTCGCGCTGACGCTGCCGGATCGGGTCCGCGCGCTGGTGGTCGGTGTATCGACATTCATGCTGATCGTCTTCCAGCCCGACGATTCGATCGTCTTCTACAAACTCCCCGAAGTGATTCTGGCACTGGCACTCTCGATACTCGCCGCGGTATCGCTGATGCGGCCCGATCCACTGCGGATCGGTCGCGCGTTCCGCCGGATGTGGGATGCTCCGCAGGTGGCGCGCACCGATGGCTGAGACATCCGCCGAGCGTGGTTATCGCCGCGGCCGGCTGCTCACCGCGACGCACGGCCGCACCTACCATGCGGCGACGCGTCTGCTGCCGAGGGCCGAACGTCGGGCGGTGTTCGCGCTGTACGGCTTCGCACGGATCGTCGATGATCTGGTGGACGGGCCGGGCGTGTCCGGCACCGTCCTGGAGGAGTTGAGCACGCTGGAATCGGCTCTGCACGCCGCATTGGCCGGTCGCTCCGACGACGACTCCCTGGCGAACATCGATCCGGCGACGTCCGATGTCCTTGCTGCTCTGAGCGATTCGGTACACCGGTTCGACATTCCGGCCGCGACGTTCGACGCCTTCCTGCACTCGATGCGGATGGATGTCCCCGACGATCCGGCGTTCCGCAACCGCTATCGCACCTGGGCGGAACTCGCCGAATACACCTACGGATCGGCGGCCGTGATCGGCTTGCAGATGCTGCCGCTGCTCGGGGTATCCCGACCCGATGCCGAGATCGCCGCCGGAGCCTCGCGCCTGGGGACCGCGTTCCAGTTGACGAATTTCATCCGCGACGTCGCCGAGGACCTGGACCGCGACCGCATCTATCTGCCCTCCGACGAACTCGGCGCCTTCGGCGTCGACGAGGAGCATCTGCGGTGGTGCCGGAGCAGCGGCGTCACCTCCGCACCCTTACGGCGCGCGCTGGCCCACCTCATCGCGGTCAACCGCGACGAGTACCGCCTGGCGTGGCCTGCGATAGCGATGCTGCCCAACCGATTCCGGCCGGCCATCGCGGCCGCCGCCACCGTCTACGCCGAGATCCTCGCCGAGGTCGAGCGCAACGGATACCGGGTGATGGATCGTCGCGCGACCGTCGGCCGGGGGCGCCGCGCCGCGCTGGCCGCGCGGGCGGTCCTGCTGCGTCGGGAGTCCTGACCTCAGAACGCCTGCGCCTGGGCGCGGCGGATGACCTCCCGCGCCGAGTGCGTGTGCAGTGCTTCGGCCGGATGCATGCCGAGGTCGTCCTGGACGGTGAAGAGCCAGGCCATCACCTCGTCACGGCTGTAGCCGCCGTCGAGGAGCACCTCGACCAGACCGTTGTAGTGCTTGACGAGTCCGAGGTCGTCGAAGAACAGCGCGGGGACCACCGGACGACCGTCGCGGGAGACGGCCAGGAGATGATGATCGCGGATGAGTGTGCGAACGCGATTCGTCGACACACGTAGGCGTTCGGACACCTGGTCGACGCTCAGCAGCTCGGTGTCGGGAGGAAGGGTGTCAGGCGACAGCGGAAGAGAACCCACGCCGCCGAGCCTACCGGGGATCCGCCGCCCGATCCGATCCGACCGGTAGATTCAGGCCCGTGAACTCACCGACCGACGACGTGCTGGGGGCGACTCTCGAGTGTCGCTACCGCATCGACGCCCCGATCGCCCGGGGCGGCATGTCGGCGGTGTACGTGGGGACGGATCTGCGACTCGGACGCACCGTCGCGGTGAAGGTCATGGACTCCCGCTACAGCGGTGATCCGATGTTCCTCCGACGCTTCGAGTTCGAGGCGCGGGCGGTCGCCGGCCTCAAACACCAGGGACTCGTGAACGTCTACGACCAGGGCATCGACAACGGGGTCGCCTTCCTGGTGATGGAACTGGTGGACGGCGGCAGTCTGCGCGAGCTGCTCCGCGAACGGGGACCGATGCCCCCGCATGCGGTGGCCGCGGTCGCCGAACCCGTACTCGGCGGCCTCGGAACCGCGCATGCCGCGGGACTGGTGCACCGTGACGTGAAGCCGGAGAACGTCCTCATCTCGGACACCGGTGAGGTCAAGGTCGCCGACTTCGGTCTGGTCCGCGCGGTGGCCGAAGCCGGCGTCACCTCGGCGAGCGTCATCCTCGGGACGGCGGCCTACCTCTCCCCCGAACAGGTGGAGGCCGGGGACGCCGATGCGCGCAGCGACGTGTACTCGATGGGCGTGATGATGTTCGAGTTGCTCACCGGCCGAACACCTTTCCGTGGTGACACCCCGCTCGCCCTCGCGTATCAGCGCCTCAGCTTCGACGTTCCGGCCCCCGGCGATGTCGTCGACGGTGTCCCGGAGGAGTTCGACGAGATCGTCCTGCGCGCCACCGAGCGCGAGCCGCGTCACCGCTTCGCGGACGGCTTCGACATGCGCCGCGCCATCGTCGCCGCCGCCGACGACCTGGATCTGCCGCCGTTCACGGTGCCCGCACCCCGTCGGTCCGCGGAACGTGCGACGATGGCCCGTTTCCGTGCGGCATCCCACCAGCCCGGCCCCGATCCCTCCGTGACCCCGGTGGCGGCACCGCCCGCACACACCCGGGTGGACTCCCGTCCCGATGTGGCGCCGTCGGACGTACCACGCACCGAGCGCACGTCACCGCCACCGGTCGCTCCCTCGGTCACGCGTCCCCGAACCGCTCCCCACGATCTCGTGGACCGCGCGGACATCGGTCCGGCCGAATCCGGTAACGCCGCGCGCGTGGTGATCTGGCTGACCCTGGTGATGCTGCTGGCCGTCGCGGTCGGAGCGCTCGGCTGGTGGGCGGGCAGCAGCCTGATCGGGTGATCGTCGATGCCCGTCCCGTGACTTCCGCATGCGCGAGGCGGATGATTGGTCCATGCCCACAGCCGAGTTGATGCGCATCGGTGCGCCACGCCCCATCGTCCGCTGGGGCGACCCGATCCTGCATCGCCCGGCTCGCCCCGTCACGGATTACGGCGCCGATCTGCAGGACCTGCTCGCCGACATGTTCGCGACGAACACCGCCGCCTGCGGAGCCGGTCTGGCCGCCGCACAGGTAGGGGTCGACCTCGCCGTGTTCGTGTACGACTGCACCGACGAGACCGACGTCAGGCGCACCGGCGTGATCTGCAACCCCGCCCTCGAGCTTCCCGAGGGACGCGATCGCACCCTGGTCTCCTACGACGAGGGCTGTTTGTCCCTGCCCGGCGCGTACGCAGATGTGTCGCGGCCACGCCGCGCGAGCTGTCATGGCACCGATCAGTTTGGCGACCGGGTCACCGTGACCGCGGGCGGCGTACTCGGCCGATGCCTCCAGCACGAGACGGATCACATCACCGGCATCGTCTATGGCGATCGCCTGCCGTCGCGCACGCGCAAGCAGTTGCTTGCCCGGGCGGCGACCGTGGAGTCCGGCTACCCGGATGACTGGCCGGTGTCGGCCGCCCGCTGATTCGATGCCGGGCGGACGCCACCGCATCGGGTGATCGGTCAGAGACGGATGGTTCCGCCACAGGCACGGGCCGGCACCGACCACAGCGCGTTCTTGTTGACCGCACTGAGCGTCACCTTCACCGCCCCGGAACCGATCTGCTTGCGCGGCACCTGAAACTGCAATGAGCCGACGTACGGCGGAGACACCCGGTGGTTCGCGAACGCCGTGCCCCGCTTACCGGTGGCCAGATTGTGCCAGTCCAGACGTCCGGCGGACTCGTAGCCCCAGAGGCTGCCGCTGAACTGGACGGAGATGGACGCGGTATCCCGCGATGTCACGACCATCGCCTCGCGGGGGTTGAACGGAACGTCGATGACATTCGGGCTCAGATTGACGCAGTTGCTCAATGGGTAGAGCTTGCCCTCAGCTGCGGCCTGACCCGCTCCCGCGGTGGCAGTCACCCCGATCACACCTGCGGCCGCCATGGCCAGAACTGCGGCCTTCGCGGTCTTCCGGGTACGCATCATCGAGCGGGTCATCAAGGCTCCTCGTGAGTCGGTCGAGATCGGACAATCTGCCCACTACATCGAAGCAGACAACCGGACCGTTAGCAGTACGAACGATCGACTCCGTACCGTGATTCACGACACCCTGTGCACCGAACACCTGCGAGCACCGAGAGCCGTTGTCGAGCAACGGCTCTCACCGAAACGTCGGTGACGGATCAGCCGCGCAGCATCTCCGCGACGAGGAAGGCGAGCTCAAGGGACTGCTGGGTGTTGAGTCGCGGATCGCAGGCCGTCTCGTAGCGTCCGGCCAGGTCGAGATCCGAGATGTCCTGTGCGCCACCGAGGCACTCGGTGACGTCCTCGCCGGTGAGTTCGATGTGCACGCCGCCGGGATGGGTGCCGAGCGCCCGGTGCACCTCGAAGAAGCCCTGCACCTCGTCGACGATCCGGTCGAAGTGCCGCGTCTTGTACCCGGTGGAGGCCTCGTGGGTGTTGCCGTGCATCGGATCCGACTGCCAGATGACCTTGTGCCCGGTGGCCTCGACCGCGGAGACGATGGCGGGCAACACCTCTCGAACCTTGTTGTTGCCCATGCGGGCGACCATGGTGAGGCGGCCCGGCTTGTTGTGCGGGTCGAGCCGCTCGACGTACTCCACGGCCTGCTCGGGTGTGGTCGTCGGTCCGATCTTCACACCGATCGGATTGTTGATGAGCTCCGCGAGTGCGATGTGCGCGCCGTCGAGCTGCCGGGTCCGTTCACCGATCCACAGGAAATGCGCGGATAGGTCGTAGAGCACCTTCTCCGACGATTCGTCGGGCCCGTTGGCCATACGCAGCATCGCGCGCTCGTAGTCGATGACGAGGGCCTCGTGGGATGCGAAGATCGCCGCCGACTCCAGATTCCGGTCCTCGACGCCGCAGGCCTCCATGAACCGCAGACCACGGTCGATCTCGGAGGCCAGCGCCTCGTAGCGGGCGCCCGCGGGCGACGTCCGGACGAACTCGCGGTTCCACAGGTGCACGCGGCGAAGATCGGCCTCCGACCCGGTCAGCGCCCGCACCAGGTTCATCGCGGCCGCGGCGTTCGCGTAGGCGCGCACCAGTCGCGACGGGTCGTGCCTGCGGACGTTCTCGTCGGCCGGGAATCCGTTGACCATGTCGCCGCGGTAGGACGGCAGGCCGAGCGCGTCGGTGTCCGACGACCGGGGCTTGGCGTACTGTCCGGCGATCCGTGCGACCTTGACCACTGGCATGCTCGCGCCGTAGGTCAGCACCACGGCCATCTGCAACAGGGTGCGGATATTGCCCTTGATGTGTGGCTCGGTGTTGTCGGCGAACGTCTCGGCACAGTCACCGCCCTGCAGCAGGAACGCGCGCCCCTCGGCCACCTCGGCCAACTGCCGCGACAGGTCCTCGACCTCGGCGGGCATGCAGATCGGCGGCACGCTCTCGAGGATGGTGCGCATCTTGCGCGCCTCCTCGGCCGGCCAGCTCGGTTGCTGGAGCGCCGGGCGCGACAGTGCGTCGTCGAAACGCGCCTGCAGGCCCCCGGGCAGCGGCGGCAGCTCCGGCAGTTCGTCGATGGGCACGTCCACGGTCCAGTTCACCACGTGTCCAGATTAATCGAGTCTCGCTCCGCACCCACCCGGCGGGTCGTGGTGCACACGAACGGCGTGGACCGCGTCGAGCGGTCAGCCGCGGGACGCCTCGATGGCCTGCCAGCGGCGCCAATTGTGGCGGGCGTCGGCGAGAGCGTCGTGCGCGTCCTTCGGTGTCGGCGGAAGTTCCGGGGAACCGGCGGCCTCCCAGTGCTGCCGGAGCTCCCGGGTGAAGCGCGGCATGGCCCGCGGCAGCTCCGTCATCGGGCCCCACAACTGACACAGGACGACGTGGTCGTAGGCCCCCACCCACGCCCACAACTCCACGTCACCGCCCTTTTCGGTAAGAAATTCGAACAGGTCGTCGCGGATGCGGCGACGGCTGCGCCAGGCCTTCGACGACGGGGACGGCAATTTGGGCAGGACGTTGGCTCGCACCCAGTCACCGGCACGGGCCGGATCGAAGTCGGTGGACACCGCGTAGAATTCACGTCCGTCCTCGGCGACAACCCCGATCGAGACCAATTCGATGGTGTTGCCGTCCTCAATGAACTCCGAGTCGTAGAAGAACCGCATAGCCACCAGTATTCACACCCGTGAGTGGAGATCCCCCGACGCCATGTCACTGCTGCCCTCTGCCGATGCCCGGCTGCAACGCTGGGTCCCCAGTGGCCGGTCGCGCATTCTGATCACCCTGGCGTTCGTCGTCTCCGCCGCGATGCAGATCGTCGGGGTACCGTTCACCTCCAGCTTCGGCACCCGGACCCGCATCGATCTGGACGTGTACCGGTTGGGCGCCCAGATCTGGCAGGACGGCCAGAGCCTCTATGCCGACGGCTCGATGCCGTTCACCAGCGACGGCATCTGGCTGCCGTTCACCTATCCGCCGTTCGCCGCACTCGGTTTCGTACCGCTCGGGGCCATCGGCCTCGAACTCGCGGGAATTCTGATGTCCCTCGCGACCGTCGTGCTCATCGTGGCAATCGTGCAGGTCTTCCTGCGCCTGCTCACCATCGGCAACGCGCGGAACCGGTGGTGGCTCTCGCTCCTGATCACTGCCGCGGTGGTGTGGACCAACCCGTTCTGGATGACGCTGGGTTTCGGTCAGATCAATGTGATCCTGATGGCGATGATCGTCGCCGACATCTTCCTCCTCGGACGGGGACGGGCACGCTCAGCGGGAGGTGTCCGCGGTGTCCTGACCGGACTGGCGGCCGCGATCAAGCTGACACCCATGGTGTTCGTCGCGGTGTTCGGGGCGGCACGGCGGTGGCGCGCCGCGATCGTCGCGGTCGGTACCTTCCTGGTGGCCGGCGGCGTCGCGTGGGCGTGGATGCCCGGGGATTCGGCCACCTACTGGACCCATACCCTGTTCCATACCGCCCGCATCGGTGATCCCGCCGGACGCATCAATCAGAACCTCAATGCGCTGTGGATCCGCCTCGTCCCCGGGTCCGAATCGGCACAGCAACTCCTGTGGGTGCTCAGTTCACTCGTGGTCACCGCACTGGCCGTGCTCGCCCTGCGGTCCTGCCGGCCGGTTGCGGCCTTCGATGCGCTGGCCGCCCGGGGCTCCGGCGATCCGGCCCGTCTCGTGCAGGCCGTCCTCGTGGTGTGCGTGGTGGCGATCTGGGGTCTGCTCGTGTCACCGACGTCCTGGGCACACCACTGGGTCTGGTCGGTCCCGACGGTCCTGGCGGCTGCGGTGGTGGCGGCACGCAGTACGTCCCAGGCCCCACGCATCGCCTACGGCCTCATCGCCGCTTCCGGGACGCTGATCTTCGCGCTGGGGCCGTTCCAATTCCTGTCACCGGCCGTGCGGCACTGGTCGGTCATCGACCACATCGTCGGCAACGCGTACTCGCTCTGGGGTCTCGCGGTGCTCGCCGTCGTCTGGCTCCTGCCGCCCCGGCCGGCCGCTCCGCGTCAGGCAGCCAGCCCGGACGCTTCCGAGGAGGGCTTGGCGCCCTCCTTGAGCGACGCCGCGTAGATGTCCACATACTGCTGACCGGTGAGCTGCATCAGCTCGTACATGATCTCGTCGGTCACCGCGCGCTCGATGAAGCGATTGCCCTGCATCCCCTCGTAGCGCGAGAAGTCCAGCGGCTTACCGATTTTCACGACGATCCGGGACGGCCGCGGAATGATGGTGCCGGGCGGGTTGAACTTGTCGGTATTGATCATCGCGACCGGGATCACCGGCACACCCGTGTCCAGGGCGATCCGGGCCAGACCCGTCTTCCCCTTGTAGAGCCGACCGTCCGGGGAACGGGTGCCCTCGGGGTACATCCCCATCAGATGTCCGCCCTCGAGCTGTCTGCGGGCCGCCGTGAGCGCGCCGGCCGCGGCCTCCGCACCCGACCGGTCGATCGGGATCTGACCGACGGCGGTGAAGAACCAGCGCTGGAATGCGCCCTTGAGTCCGGTACCGGTGAAGTACTCGGACTTGGCGAGGAAATAGATGCGGCGCGGGACCATCAGGGGAAGGAAGAAACTGTCCATGACCGCGAGATGATTGCTCGCGAGGATCGCCGGCCCGCGCGCCGGGATGTTCTCGAGCCCCTCGACACGGGGACGTCCGATCACCCGGAGGATGGGGCCCAGCAGGATGAACTTGAAAATCCCGTACCACATGGATGTCTCCGACCTACGCTGTTTGTCCCTGGACCGACTCAGATTACCCGTAGGTGACGATACCCACGTGGCGAGCCCCGAGTGATCGAATCCGCAGCTACGCCTGCCCAAAAACCTTGTCGCCGATTCCTTGTCGTGCGACCTCCGCCGCGCCGATGACACCTGCGCTCTCCCCCAGCTGCGTGCCCCGGATCCGGGCCAGCTGGCGGTGTCCCGCACCCGTCACCAGACCGGCGTAGTGCTCCCTCGCCTCGTCGAGGAAGAACCCCGAGGCCGCGCCCACGCCGCCGGCCAGCACGATCAGATCCGGATCGAAGATGTCGGCGATCATTGCCAGCCCCTGTCCCAGCGACGCCGCGAATTGACGGAAGGCAGCGAGGGCGACGGGATCACCGTCCGCTGCGGCACCTGCAACGCGGCGCCCGGTGAGCGAACCGGGATCCGCGGCGACGTCGGCGGCGAGCTGACTGCGCCCCCAGTCGCCGTCGGCCAGCAGTTCGATCACGGTGTCAACCAAAGCGGTTCCACTGCAATATCTTTCCCAGCAGCCGAGTTTTCCGCAGGAACATGCGCGCCCGTTGGGCACGACGGTCAGGTGACCGAGTTCCGGCGCGACTCCGAAGCTTCCCCGGTAGATCTCGCCGTCCAGGATCAGCCCGGCCCCGATGCCCGTACCGATGGCGAGCACCAGTGAGTTCTTGCCGCGGGAGGCCGCACCGAACCGCAGTTCGGCGATCGCCGCCGAGTTCGCGTCGTGTTCGGCGAACACCGGCAGTCCGATGCGTTCGGTCATCTCGGCCGCGACCCGCGCCTCGCGCCACGGCAGATGTGGTGCGAACCGCACGACCTCGCGATCCGGGGTGAGAAATCCCGCGATGGCGAGACCGACCGCCTTGGCCGCCCAGCGCGAGGTGAGCTCGGCCACCAGCCGATCGAGACAGTGTTCGAGGGCGGTCGCCGTCGGAGGGGTGGCGGCGCGCAGGGTGTCGAGCATCGCACCGTGATCGTCGACCACCGACGCGCGGACGCTGGTTCCGCCGATGTCGATGCCGATCGTCAAGTCCCCCATCAACTCTCGCTTCCGCGGTGACGGCCGCTCGCGGGCGGTGGGTCGGTGACGTCGATCCGTACCGCGATCGGCTGATAGCCGGGTGCCGCGCCCGGGCCGGCGGACGGCGTGGAACGCAACGCCTTCGCGATCGCCTCGAGAACCGCGATGAGCGCTGCGATGAGGCGCGCGATCAGGTCGCCGATCTCACTCAGCAGTGTGGTGATCTCACCCGGGACATCGGCGAGCAGAGCGCCGAGCGCATTGCCGTCCTTCGCGGTCCGCAGCCCGCCGTCGGCGAACAGCGCCGCGAGCTGATCGATCTGGGTGGCGACACCGAGCAGGAACTCCCGCACCGGATCGCCGGCGCCATGCGTACCGCGCGCTCCCCCGGCGTGGTCTCGCCCCTGGTCGGCGCCGGGACCGGCGGTGTCATCCGAGGTCATCTGCACAGTCTCCTGTCCGGCTCGGCGAGTAGTCTACGCAACGCGGCCCGTCTCCGCGCACCCCGCCATGTGACCGCCCGCGTCAGCGGCCGCGGGCTCCCTGAGGCCAGACCGCGGGATCGGGTACGAAACGAACGGTGATGTCGGTGCCGTCCCATGCGGCATCGACGACCACGCAGCGACGCAGCACCGACGGCAGCCGGACCGGATGCCGGAAGCCACCGACGGTGACCAGCAGATCGTCCCCGGAACGTCCGAGCTCGAGCGTCGCGGGATCAGGAAGTCTTTGCCGCCACCGTAATTCGTACATCGGGTCACCGTCGGCGGTCACGCCCGCCTCGGCGACGCCCGCGGCCCCCGACCCCGCGGTCCGCCCATCGGCCTCCACCAGATGCACGGCCAGCTTGCGCAGCCGCGCCGCCCGATCGATGGGAACGCCGACGTGACGCAGCGCGGTCACCACCGGTCCCGGTCCGACCACCCGGCCGATCGCGGCGACGGCGTCACTGTCGGCGCCATCGGCCGTCGACTCCTCCGAGCCGTGGGGGTTGACGAGTACCGAACGCAGGGGCAGCCCCATGACGTCGACGGTGGCCAGCATGTGCGGCAACAGGCGGGCCGAACGATCGTCGGTACCGGTCACCAGGTGCACTGCGACACTGTGCGGGTCGACGATCAACTCCACGATGTCCAGGCAGTCCCGGTCGATGGCGTCGACGGCAGCCGTCAGTTGCGCCACGACCGGCCGCTCGGCGGCGGTGGCCAGCCGACGATGCCTGGGCCACAACCGATTCAACGCCTGCGACAGGACCGAGGAGGCGCGGAGGAATTCGAACGGATCCCCCTGCCCCGACGTGTCGACGACGATCCGGCGCCAGCGTCCGCTGATCGCCTCGTCCCGGATTCGCCGGAGCACGAGGAAGTCCTCCAGCCCCGGCAGCGCCGCGAGTTCACCCGGTGCGATCTCCGCGAGCGCCCCGACTCCCGGGAGTGACAGTTTCGTATGTGCGAGGGTTTCGCCGAGCACCGCGGTGAACTCGGCCCACATCGTCTCCAGCAGGGTGAGCCGATCCAGGGACAGCAGGTGCACTCCGGTCGACACCTCGACCGGCTCGGCACTGCGGAACACCCCGAACATGTCGGCGGTCGGCGACCAGCGGTCGGCGGTCACGAGCAACGTCCCGGCGTCGGCCTGCGCGGACGCACCGGCTGACACGCCCTGCGTCGCAGGGGTGCCGGAGCGGCGAATCCGGTTGCGGCCCAATGCACCGGATGCCGAGGTCACCGAGACCCCGGAACCCCCCGGACCGATGACGACATGGATGGGCGTGAGATCGATCAGCCTTCGACCCGCTTCTTGAGATCGTGCAGAGCGGCCTCGGTGATGGCCTTCTCGGCACGGCGTTTGAGCTGTCCGATCATCGGGACGAGCAGGTCGACCATCAACTCGTAGGTCACCTTGGTCGACCCCGGCACCTGCTGTGCCAGGACGTACCGGCCACGCTGATCACGCTGGAGGTCGCTGCGCACCAGGCGCCACGACACCGACATCCCGTCCTGCGCCCACTGGTAGTCCAGCACGTAGTTGTCCTGCAGGACACCGGCATCCAGGAGAAACTCGACGCGTCGGGCGCGCCCGTCGGCGCCGGCCTCGGCGACGGTGACCTCACGGGCCGCGGTCACCCAGTCGGGATAGTGGTCGAAGTCCGCGATCACCGCCATGATGTCCGCGGCGTCGGCGTTGATGACGATGGAGCGTTCGGTGTGGTCGGCCATCAGACCTCCATTCCGACCGGCATGCCGTCGGCGCCGATCGCCGGACCGCCTACCCAGCGTCCGCTCTCCAACCGGTCCTTGACCTCGAAGGACATGGCCTTACCGGCCGCCCGCCGGTTCCGGTTGGCCTCGGCGAGCCGGTCCATCAGCGCACGTCCCTCGCCGGGAAGTCCGTCGGTGGGCTCGGCGTGCAGGAAATAGTGCAGCACGAAGCCGTCCAGCACGGCCTCGCACCAGATCTCCATCGTGCCGGTCAGGGGCCCCTCGACCCGCCAGCGCATCCCCTGCGGTCCCCGGTCCTCCACGACCGTGAGACGCAGATCCGGCCACCACCGTCGCCAGTTCGAAGGGTCGCCGACCGTGCCGGCCGCCAACGAGGGATCGGCCGCGACGAACGTCTCGTCGGCCACCTGAATACTCGTCACGACCTCTAGCTTCACATATCTGGTCGTTGCGTGGACACCGGACCTCACGGACGCGCCCGCAACGTCTCAACGGCGAGCGATACGATCGATGACACGGTCCTACGTTCGGCGAAAGGCATCAGATGAGCGAGTTCAGCGTTCCGGCACAGTTCACCCTTCCGGAGAACGCTAACTGCACCGACATCATCTTCGGGATCGCCGAACGAGAACCCGGCAAGGTGGTCGTGCGCCGCAAGGTCGGCGACACCTGGGAACCGGTGACGGCCGCCGACCTGGCCGCCCAGATCACCGCGCTCGCCAAGGGACTGATCGCCGACGGCATCGCGCCCGGCGACCGGGTGGCGATCCTGTCCGGCACGCGCCCGGAGTGGATGCTCATCGACTTCGCCATCTGGGCTGCGGGCGCGGTGCCCGTACCGATCTACGACTCGTCGTCGAGCGGGCAGATCGAGTGGATCATGCAGGATTCCGGCGCCATCGCCATCGTCGTCGAGGGGCCCTCGCACCGGGCGACCTACGACGAGGTGACCGGCCTCGACGGCGTGAAGGTCTACCAGTTCGACGTCGCCGACGGGGAGACCGGCGCCATCGAGGCGCTCGAGGCGAGTGGCGCCGATGTCGCCGACGAGGAGGTGGCCAAGCGTCGCGCCACCCTCGGCATCGCGGATCCGGCGACCCTGATCTACACGTCCGGCACCACCGGGCGTCCCAAGGGCTGCATGCTGAGCCACGGCAACATGCTGTCCGAGGTGTACGCGGTACTGGAGAGCACCCTCCATGAGCTCCTGGGCCCCGGCAAGCGCATGCTCATGTTCCTCCCCATGGCCCACGTGCTGGCACGAGCGATCAATCTGGTCGCGCTCGAGGCCGGCGTCGAGGTCGGCTACACGAACGACATCCCCAACCTTGTACCGGAATTCGCGATCTTCAAGCCGTCGTTGATCCTGTCGGTGCCGCGTGTGTTCGAGAAGGTCTACAACGGAGCTCGCCAGAAAGCCCACGACGAGGGCAAGGGCCGCATCTTCGATCTCGCCGCCGACACCGCCATCGCCTACTCCCAGGCCCAGCAGGACGGGCACGTCGGCCTCGTCCTCAAGGCCAAGCACGCGGTCTTCGACAAACTGGTCTTCGGCAAGCTGCGCGCCGCCCTCGGCGGCTCCTGCGAGCTCGCCATCTCCGGTGGCGCACCCCTGGGTCCGCGGCTCGGTCACTTCTTCTCCGGAGTCGGCATCCCGGTGTACGAGGGTTACGGACTAACCGAGACCACTGCCGCCTTCAGCGTCAACACCCCTCATCACGTCAAAGTGGGGACGGTCGGAATGCCGTTGCCCGGCAATGCCGTTCGCATCGGTGACGACGGCGAGGTGCTGTTGCGCGGCGGCGTGGTCTTCGGCGGCTACTGGCAGAACCCGGAGGCAACCGCGCAGGCTCTCGAGGACGGCTGGTTCCATACCGGCGACCTCGGTAATGTCGACGGCGACGGGTTCCTCACCATCACCGGCCGGAAGAAGGAACTGATCGTCACCGCCGGCGGCAAGAACGTGTCGCCCGCGGGACTCGAGGACGTCATCCGATCGAGCCCGATCGTCTCCCAGGCGTTGGTCGTCGGTGACGCCCAGCCCTTCATCGCCGCCCTCGTCACCATCGATCCGGAGGCGTTCGGCCCCTGGAAGGAACGGCACGGGAAGCCGGCCGATGCCTCGGTCGCCGATCTCGTCGACGACGCGGACCTGCGCGCCGACGTGCAGGCCGCGGTCGATCAGGCGAACCGGACGGTGTCGCATGCCGAGGGAATCAAGAAGTTCCGCATCCTCCCCACCGACTTCACCGAGGAGACCGGCGAGATGACGCCGACCCTCAAGGTCAAGCGCAATGTCGTGGTGGAGAAGTTCGCCGACGACATCTCGGCGATCTACACCAAGTAGCGCGGGCGGGTCTCGATACGCGCCGGGCTCGCTGCGCTCGCACGCCGCCACTCGACCAACGAAAACCGGCCCCACCCGCTGATCGAGTAGCGTCCGAGCCGCCGGCCCCAGCCGCTGATCGAGTAGCGTCCGAGCCGCCAGCCCCCACCCGTTGATCGAGTAGCGTCCGAGCCGCCAG